>CABYED010000011.1 GCA_902517815.1 uncultured SAR116 cluster alpha proteobacterium | reverse complement strand
GGGAGATATATTTAAGCAAGCTTAATTATGTGTCTTAAAATAATAAACTTGTTACACACTCATTTTTATCAAATAGGTTTCTGAATAAATGTCTGAAATTGAAATAAATTCTGAATTAGAGGGTGAAAATAACCAAAAAAGAAATTCTTCAAAAGAAACATTTCTCATTCAGAAAAAAAATTGGGAAGATATTAAAGATTCAATCTCCAAGGATATAAAAGAAATTTTTTGGGAAGCATGGATTAAACCTCTTAGACTTGAAAAATATGAAAAAGGAATACTATATCTCTCATCAGACTCTAAAATAATTTCTAATAGAGCAGAAAATCAATACTATGAAACTATTTTTTTTCAAGCGTCTAATTTTTTCAAATCTTTAAAAAAAATTCAATTTCATACCGTTTCTCTTAAGCAAAAAGAAAATATCTCTATAAAAAACAATTTTCAAAAAATCAAAATAAATCAACAAATAACCAACAGTGATTTGTCGTTTATCGATAGTGTGTCAATGAAAACAAACTCTAAATTGACCTTTGATAATTTTGTAGTTGGTGAATCAAATCGAATGCCATATGCAGCATCTAAAAGGATATGTGAAAATAAATCTTTAGCTTACAATCCATTATTCATTCATGGAGATGTAGGAATGGGGAAAACACATTTACTAAACGCAATAGCAATAGAGTTAAAAGTAAACTTTCCTTATTTAAAAATTGCTATGATGTCTGCTGAAAGGTTTATGTATCAATTTATAAAAGCAATAAGATTAAAAGAGACTATAAAATTTAAAGATCAGTTTCGATCTATTGATATTTTAATGATTGATGATATTCAATTTATAGGTGGAAAAGGTTCTACTCAGGAAGAATTTTTTTACACGTTTAATGATTTAATTTTCCAAGGAAAACAGATAATAATTTCATCTAATAAATCTCCAATAGATTTATTATCTCTCGAGGAAAGGCTCAAATCTAGATTATCAGGAGGTCTTGTCGTAGATTTTCTACCACCCAACTATGAATTGAGATTAGAAATTTTGAAAAAAAAAGTTGAAGTATTAAACTTAAACGTACCAATAGATGTGCTTCAGTTTATAGCTAATAAGATTGTAAATAATATCAGAGAATTAGAAGGTGCGTTGAATCGTATTTGGGCAAATTATGAATTAACTGGTACAAAAATAAATATAGAAAATTCCACAAACTTATTGTCTGATTTAATTTCTGCCCGCGAAAAATCCATCTCAATAGATAGTATTCAAAAAAAGGTTTCATCTTATTATAATCTTTCTTTGTCTGATATGACTTCGTCTAGAAGATCTATTAATATTGCTAGACCTAGACAGATAGCTATGTATCTTTGTAAGGGGTTAACAAGTTACTCTTATCCTGAAATTGGAAAAGCTTTTGGTGGTAAAGATCATACGACTGTCTTACATGCCGTAAAAAAAATTCGATCAATGCTTGAAAGTGATCAGAAATTAAAAACTCATATTTATCATTTAAAAGAATCAATTTTTAACCTATAAATATCATTTTATTATTTAATAAGTTTCTTAAATGTAAGTGCTTGATGAAACAACTTTAAACATGTTATAAATGAAATGTTGTTTTCTTGTTTCATAAAGTAATTGAGGTTCGATTATGAATTTTACTATAGATAGAAACTCTCTTTTAAAACCCCTTGGGCACGTATCCTCTGTGGTAGAAAGAAGAAATACTATCCCCATTTTATCTAATGTATTAATAGAAACAAATTCATCAAAAGTTTCATTTACTGCTACAGACATGGATATGGATATTGTAGAAGAAACAAGTTGTATAGTTTCAAGTCAAGGAAAAGTAACGTTATCTGCACATACATTATATGATATAGTAAGAAAACTACCTGATGGATCCGAAGTAAAAATTGAACTTAAAGAATTGAATGTAGAAATTTCCGCAGGTAATTCTAAATTTATTCTCCCAACCTTACCTGTCGACGATTATCCAATTATGACAAATATCGATAAAGATCATGAATTTAGTCTCCAGTCAATAGATCTTACAAATTTGATAGATAACACAAAATTTGCAATTTCGTTAGAGGAAACAAGATACTATTTAAATGGCATTTTTCTGCATGTCCCTAACTCAAATAATAATAAACTTAGAGCTGTTGCAACTGATGGTCACAGATTGGCCCAAGCAGAAATACCTCTTCCTGAAGGAGCTTCAGACATGCCTGGGATAATTTTACCGAGAAAAGCTGTAGGGGAGATTAGAAAATTAACTGATGGAACAGATGGCAAAATTAAAGTTATTATTTCAAACACTAAGGCACAGTTTGTTTTTCCAAACTCAATTTTAACAACAAAATTGATTGATGGCTCTTTCCCAGATTACCAAAGAGTTATACCTAGAGAAAATTTGAATAAACTTGTAGTTTCAAACCAAGATTTTTCAAAAGCAATTGACAGAGTTTCTACAGTTTCAATGGAAAAATCAAGAGCTGTAAAACTTTCCCTAAGCAATAATTTATTGTCTTTGAACGTAAACAGCCACGATCTTGGAATAGCATCAGAAGATTTAGAAATAGATTATAACTACGATATTTTAGAAATTGGATTTAATTCAAAATACCTTTTGGATATAGCATCTCAAATACAAGGTGAAGAAATTGAAATTTTATTGTCAGACTCTGCCTCACCGGCATTAATAACAGATCCTGATCAAGAAGGTGTGATTTTTGTTTTAATGCCCATGAGAGTTTGACTTTCTGTCTGATTTAAATCAGAAATCCAGGGGAAAGATGAACAATAATATTTTAAGTTTCAAAGAAAATATTTTTAATATAAAAGATGCTAAAAGTTTTTATATTAAAAAAGTAAGTTTGAAAAATTTTAGAAACCACAGAAATTTAAATCTTAATTTACAAAACTCTTCTGTTTTAATATATGGTGGAAATGGTTCTGGTAAAACTAATATCTTAGAAGCCATTTCTCTTCTAAATCAAGGCAAAGGCCTAAGAAAAGCAAATATAGAAAATTTTTTGAATCAAGATAAAATTCATGATTACGCCGATAAAACCTGGGGCGTAAACGTTGATTTTTTAAGCCCAAATGGAAAGTTTAATATCGGCACAGGCTTAAAAAATACTGGATCTAATAAATCAAGAATTGCCAAGGTTAATTCAGATTATACTTCATTAAGCTCTTTAGGAGAAATTTTGAATATATCATGGATTACGCCTCAGCTTTGTGTTTTGATCTTATCAAGTATGAGTGAAAAAAGACGTTTCATTGACAGACTCACCATGTCATTAGATAGCCTACATTTAAATAGAGTATACAAATACGATAAATTAAGTAGACAAAGAAATAAAATTTTGATGCAACCTAATAATGATAAGACATGGTTGGACACTATAGAATCCCAAATTTCTGAACTATCAATTTCGATTATAGCTAGAAGATTAGACTTATTAGAAGAACTTGAAAATTTATATAATTTTGAGTTAAAAAATAATCACTTAATTGAGCATTTTCCTTCTGTTGGTATTATTATTAATGGGAAGATAGAAAAATTACTTAAGGAAAACCCTGCTGTAGAGGTTGAAGATTTCGTCAAATCAGAATTAAAAAAATCACGATCTGATTACGAATTATCTGTTTCTGGACCTAATAACTCTCTAATAGAAATTTTTAATAGGATTGATAATAAAAAATTAGATACCTCCTCTACTGGAGAACAAAAACTTATATTAATATCAATTATCTTATCTCATGCTAGATTGCTAAATAATAAATTCAATATGGCCCCAATCTTATTATTAGATGACATTATTGAGCATTTAGACAAGAAGCATAGGAGAGCTTTATTTTTAGAGGTATCTAGACATAATGCTCAATCTTGGTTTACAAGCACTAGTAAGGATGCTTTTTCGGAATATCCAAGTTTTATTGATAAAATAAATCTTCAAGAGATCAAGGAAAATTTTGATGGTAATTATCACTTTAAATATGGAGATATTTAAATGTCTGAAAATAATCTAGATTTAAATAATAATGATTATGACGCTGATTCAATAAAAGTTCTAAAGGGTTTGGATGCTGTAAGAAAAAGACCTGGAATGTATATAGGTGATACTGACGATGGTTCTGGATTACATCACATGGTTTATGAAGTTTTAGATAATTCAATTGACGAATCTCTCGCAGGTCATTGTGATCTTATTCAGGTTAAATTATTGAGTGATGGATCTGTTACTATTAGTGATAATGGTAGAGGGATACCAGTCGATATTCATCCTGAAGAAGGAATTTCAGCAGCTGAAGTAATAATGACCCAACTACATGCCGGAGGAAAATTTGATAATAACTCATATAAAGTTTCTGGAGGTTTGCATGGAGTTGGCATTTCAGTAGTAAATGCTTTATCAGAAAATTTGAGTCTAAAAATTTATAGAAATGATCAAGTACACGAAATTATTTTTCAAAATGGTATAGCAAAAGATCGTTTAAAGGTAACTGGAGAAGAAAAAAACAAAACAGGTACTGAAATTAATTTTAAGCCAAGTCAAGAAACTTTTTCAAAATGTATTTTTGATTATTCAACTTTAGAACATAGAATTCGAGAATTAGCATTTTTGAATAGTGGTGTGCATATTGATTTGATAGATCAAAGAGAAAGAGAAGACAAAAAAGTTTCTTTTTTTTATGAAGGTGGCCTAAAAGCATATACTGAGTATTTAAATAGATCTAGAAATGCAATCCATGACGTAATAGCTACAACACATGAAAAAGACGACATTACTGTTGACATTTCTCTTGAGTGGACAGATGGTTATCATGAAACCACCCTTTGTTTCACGAATAACATACCTCAAAGAGATGGTGGAACGCATTTAGCAGGTTTCAGAGCAGCATTAACAAGGGTAGTTAATAATTATTCTATTAACTCTGGTATAGCAAAGAAAGAAAAAATCCAATTATCTGGAGAGGATTGTAGAGAAGGTTTAACAACCATTTTGTCTCTAAAGATACCTGACCCTAAGTTTTCTAGTCAAACAAAAGATAAATTAGTATCAAGTGAAGTACGTCCAGTTGTAGAACAATTGGTCTCAGAATCATTGAATCAGTGGTTTGATGAACACCCAACAGAAGCCAAGAAAATAGTTGCTAAAGCATACGAGGCAGCAAGCGCACGTGAAGCAGCAAAAAGAGCGCGTGAACTTACTAGAAGAAAAGGTGTTATGGATATTGCGAGCTTGCCAGGAAAATTAGCTGACTGTCAGGAAAAAGATCCCGCAAAATCTGAAATATTTTTAGTTGAAGGTGACTCTGCTGGAGGTTCGGCAAAGCAAGGAAGAGACAGATCCAACCAAGCAATTTTGCCTTTGCGAGGAAAAATTCTAAATGTAGAACGGGCGAGAGTAGATAAAATGCTATCATCAGCTGAAATTGGTACTTTAATCACAGCTATTGGAGCAGGTGTCGGCAACTCTGATATTGATGTTGAAAAAGCAAGATATCATAAAATAATTATTATGACGGACGCAGATGTAGATGGAAGTCATATTCGAACACTACTTTTGACATTTTTCTTCAGACATATGCGGCCACTTGTAGATGCTGGATACTTATATATTGCCCAACCACCTCTATTTAGAGCTAAACAAGGTAAATCTGAAGTTTATTTAAAAGATCAATCTGCTTTAGATGATTACCTGATCGCATCAGGTATAAAAGATGTTTCTTTATTAATAGGAGAAAGTGAAACAATATATGGCGAGGATTTAAAGATATCAGTTGAAAAATGTATAAACATAAAAAGGATCATAGATAAGATTGCAAAAAAACTAGGTTTTCCAGAAATTTTATCTCAGTTAGCTATTTTAGGTATTTTAAATCAAAATTTGTTTGAGAATGAAAATAATTTAACAAAAATTGTTCAAAGGTTAAATCAAATTTTAGCTAACTCAAAAAATGAATGGTTTTCAAAATACAATTACCAAAATGATGATTATGAAAAAAAATATATTGAAATTTGGAGGATCAATAGAGGTGTTAAAGATGTTTTTGTTATTGGGGAAGATGATTTGAATTCTGATGAAATAAAAACTCTTGATAATGCAAAAGAATTTTTAAATAATTATTTTTCTGGAAAGTGCATTTTCATCACTAATGAAAAAAATTATGAAATAAAAGGGCCACTTGATTTGGCAGCTAGGATAACTGATCTTGGAAAAAAAGGATCTCAAGTTAACAGATATAAAGGTTTAGGTGAAATGAACCCTGTCCAACTCTGGGAAACAACTCTTGACCCAAATGCAAGATTTTTACTTCAAGTTAAGGTTGAAAATGAAGGTGATGCGGAAGAAACCTTTTCAACATTGATGGGAGAAGCTGTAGAGCATAGAAGAACATTTATTCAAGATAATGCTCTTAAAGTTAGTAACTTAGATATATAAAATTAGTCTAAGATATTATCTTTTCTTATTATATGATCTGAAATTTGTTGAGACGTAAATGCGCTAAGCGTCCAACCAAGGTGCCCATGGCCAGTATTATAAAATACACCAGGTAAATTTCCACTGCCAACCTTTGGCACCATGCTTGGTGTCATAGGTCTTAAACCAGTCCAAGGTATAGCATGTTCAGTAGACACTGTAGGAAAAAGATCGTTACACCATTTAATTAGAGGATTAATTCTATCAGCTCTTATGTCTTTATTATAACCATTAAACTCAGCAGTGCCTGCAACTCTAAATCTATTTTTTCCCAATCTACTTGAAACAATTTTAGCCTTGTCATCTAGTAAAGATACATAAGGAGCATTTTTTATGCTCTCTTTATCGTCAAGTAATATTGTAATTGAATACCCCTTTACAGGATATATATTGATTCTATCACTTAAGTTATTTGCTATGAATTTACTGTTAACACCAGCACAAACTACTATTCCGTCATAATTTTGTTTTTGAATGTCATTTGATTGCTTAAAGGAGAGTATTGGTTGTTTTTTGTCATGATTGACTTTAACAATTTCTGTTTCATAAAAAAATTTTACACCTTTTCTTTCACAAGCATCAGCAAGCAATTTTGTAAATTTATGAATATCCCCGGACATATCACTTTTTGTAAAAAATCCACCAATAAAGTTCTTAAGATTTAAGGTAGGTTCAATAGATAACATCTCATCTATAGAAATTTCTCTTCTATCCAAACCAGCTTCTAAAAGCCATTTGCTAACCTCTCTACCATGTTCTAATGAAGCATCACACTCACATAAATGCATGATACCTTTCTCTTCAAGATCTAGTTCAATGTTTTCTTTTTTTAGAATCCTTTTGAATTCGTCTCTACTTTTAACAGCCATTTTAGCGGTTAAAATTGTATTTTTCTTGTGGTTTGGAATATTGCTTATAAATTCCATTATCCAACTAATTTTATGAAAGTTTAGCTTAGGACTGAATAGTAATGGTGCATCTTTTTTAAACATCCATTGAATACCTTTTCCTATTGTAGACCAACTATTCCAAACTTCGGCATTGCAAGCAGATAATTGACCACCATTTGCGAAACTTGTTTCCATCGCTGCATAACGGTTTTTATCAAAAACAGATACAGTATAACCTCTTTCTAAGAGTTGGTAAGCAGTGGTTATACCGGTTATACCTGCTCCAATGATTGCTATATTTTTCATAATAAACTCCGTGACAAAATTTTTGCAAATCAAATACTACCCCATCTGTCACGGAACCTGAAAGATTGACCAAAACTGGCTTACCCCTTCGGTGGATGATAAAATCATCACTCTCCAGATTATCAACTTTTTGTGTTTCGGGTGCCTGAGAGTTTCCGGGGTGGTTGCTCCTTCGGCGGTTATAAATAACTCTCTCACACAAAAAGGATATGATTTAATTATACTAACAATGATTTAAAAAAAAACAATAACATAAAATCTTTATATCTTTATATGAATTTTTGAAACCATAAACACTCCAAGACAAGAAAGAAACAAACCCAAGAAGTCAAAAGAAGTAAATGTTTCTTCTAATATTAAAAAAGCAAGTAAAGCAGATATAGGAGGTACTAAAAAAAATAAAGTAGATGTTTCATTTGCTTTATTCTTCGTTAGTAACCACATCAAAATTAAAAATGCACCAAGTGAAACAGCAAATATTTGCCATGACATAGCTAAAATAAAATCATTTGAAAAATTTATAAAAAATTTTTCAAAGCAAAGTGCTAATAAAAGATGAAAAATTGCAGCACTTAATGCTTGCAAAAAACTATTTCCAGATAAAGACAAATCAGATCCTATTTTTTTCTGCCAGATAATAGCTAGTGAAGAAGAAACCAGTCCAACTATTCCAGAAAAAAAGGCAACTATAGTTAGGCCATCAATTAGATCAGAAATTATAATTATCAATGCACCACTAAATCCTAAAATAACTCCAAGCCACTGAAATTTAGTTAAAGTTTCATTCAAATAAATTTTTGCTAGAAATGATGTTAAAATAGGTTGTAATGATACTATTAACGCTATAAGAGTAGCTGATATACCTCTAGATAAAGCAAAAAAAACTCCACCTAAATATAAGCCATGAAATAATAACCCGCTAATGGATGCATTTTTGAAAGCTTTAAAAGAAATATATTTGTCTTTTGAAAAAAAAATGAAAAACAGGAAAAATAAGAAGGCAACTATCCCAAATCTTATTGAAAGCGAAAGAAAAGGTGTGGCATTATCAACTATTATTTTGCTAGTAATAAATGCTGAAGACCAAAGTATAACAAAAATTATTGGTATTATATTATAAATATTTATAACTTTCTTATTTGAAAAACAATTATAATAAATTATCTTGGTTTTTCAATTGGTCCTTTTTCCTTTAACCATTTATTAAAACCACCAACTAGATGAGAGGTGTTTAAAAGCCCAATTTCCATTGCTGAAAGTGTGGCGAGTGCCGATCTCCAGTCAGAAGCACAATAAAAAATGAAATGATAATTATCATTAAAAAATTGTTTATGATATGGGCTCACAGGATCTATCCAAAACTCTAACATACATCTTGGAACATGTTTTGCTCCAAATATGCGTCCAGATTTTTGTATTTCCCTAATATCCCTTACGTCAATGAATAAGTTAGTTTTGTTTGAATGCATTTTAATAGCATCATCTACTTGTAAATTATTTATTTGTTTCTTAGCACTTTCTACAAGTTTCATAACTGAGGTTTTTATTTTAATCATATTTATTCTTTCTTTAAAATTTTATGAAACAATCAATTTATTTTAATCTATCAAAAATTAAATTAGCTGCTTTATTCCCTGAAATAAATGCAGACTCAACATTTGGACCCTCCAAAAAATCTCCTGCAATTGCAACTGGGTATTTAGGATCAATCTGAGGCCCTAAGCACTTTTTTGCTACCTTAGCATATCTCCAAACATGTAAACTATGAAACTTTATCTTTGAGTTAAAGAAAAACTGCTTAATTGAAGACATTATTTTTTCTTTCAGAAAATTTTTGTCTTTATGATAGTTTAAATCTGAGAATTCTTCATTGGTATGAGCAGTCCAAACATTTAGGTTGCTTCCAGAGGCCATCCAACTCAATATTCCAGGTTTTTTATAAAAATCATAATAAGTATTTAGACCTAATGGAATTTCATCAAAAGTAAACATTAGAGCTATACATGCATGATATAACCCTGTGTTGAGAGTTTTCAGTAATGAAGGAAATTGATTTAATAATTCATAGTTTTGAGGTGCTGGAAGTGTTGAAATTACCCCATCGTAACTAACCCTTTTTTTTATTTTATTATCAACAACGTAAATTTTATTATTATCAGGTTTAATTTCAATAATTTTAACTTTTTGTTGGATGTGTAATTCTTTTGAAAGATTTAGCAAAAAATCTCTCATTGTTTTTTCCCCCCTATATCTTTTAGGATTAAAACTTCCAAATTCTTTAATATATTTCTTATTAACCCCAATATTAATAATTTTTTTAAATTCAGGTGTTTTGGCAGTAAAAAATTGAGCACCATGAAAAAAAAAACTTGAACTAGAGGCATACTTTACTTCTCTTGTGCTTATTCTTCCACCAATAGAATTACCTTTATCGACAATGATTGAATTTATACCATAAGATTTTAGCTTTAATGATGAAGAAATTCCTGCTATGCCTGAACCAATTATAATCACTTTTTTTGACAATTTTATCCTTTCAAAAACAGTTATAATTTAGAGGAATTAAAATAAATATGGAAAATTTTAATATAAAATCTAAATTTGTTTTAGAAAAATTTAAATTTGATCAAAAATTTATAATTCCACCAGCCAAAAATATGAATGCAGCCTCTGTCATAAATATTTATGAAAGTATGCGAGATTTTTTTCCAAAATATCAAGAAAATAATCAAGACATAATTTTAGCCCCTAGATTAGAGAATATTTTAGATAATTTTGAAGCCTTATTATTAGATGCGTTTGGTGTGTTAAATGTGGGTTCTTCCCTAGTCCCTGGAATCATTAAAACACTAGAAAAAGCTAGACAAAAAAATATTACGCTTCTTGTTGTCACCAATGGAGCAAGTAGTAGTTCATTTAAAAAAAGAGATCAACTTGCTTCATTAGGACTAGAATTTTCAAATGATGAGATAATTTCAAGTAGAGAAATAGCAGAAATTTTTTTGTCATTTAATCAACCTGAGGGCCCTTTAGGTGTTTTGGGTAATATTTGTAACAATTTTAATATACCCAACCTTAGATGTTTTGAACTTGAACAAGACCTTGATATGTTTGATGTAATGAATTCATTTATATTACTAGGAACACTTCAATGGGATACTGTATGGCAAGAAATTTTGTTCAATTCTTTAAAAGCAAATCCTAGACCTTTATTTGTAGCCAACCCAGATCTAGTAGCTCCACATGAAAAAAAATTTAGTATGGAGCCTGCATATTACGTATCACATTTAATAAAAAACGGAATTCATCTTCCTTTTTGGCTGGGGAAGCCTTTCCCAACAATTTTTGAGCTAGCTATAAACAAACTAAATGAACTGTCAGGGAGAAATATTCCATTATCAAGAATAGGTATGGTTGGAGATACTCTACACACAGATATTTTAGGTGCCAATAGTTATGGATTGAAATCTATTTTAATGACAAAATATGGTCTATTAAAAAATACAAACGTAGGTAGTATAATTAAAAAAACTAAAATTTTTCCAGATTACATTGTCGAGGCTCCATAAGATATGAAGACAGATCAAATAAATGATTTAATTTTAAAAAACATATCTTTCTCATATTATGAAAAAAATAATAAAAAAATTATCTTGGATAATTTTAATTGTAAAATTAAAAAAGGTAAATTTACCAGTATTATTGGCCCTTCAGGTACAGGAAAATCAAGCTTATTAAAGTTAATAGCTGGGTTAATTGAACCTGAAAAAGGAGAAATAAAGTTTGAAAATCAGACTTTGAATAAAGTAATTAATCAAATAACTTTAATCCAACAAAATCCTTCTTTAATGCCTTGGTTAAATGTTTATGATAATATTACATTAGCTAATTCTAATAATAAAAAAACAAACTATAAAAATATAGATGAACTTATAAAAGACATTGGGTTAGGGGAGTTTTCTTCGTACTTTCCTCATAAATTATCAGGAGGGTTGTTACAAAGGGTTGCAATTGCAAGGGCATTACTATTTTATCCTAGTTTATTATTGTTAGACGAACCATTTGCCGCTCTAGATAACTTAAGTAGAGAAATTATTTCAACTGAGCTTGTTTCAATAATAAAAAAAAAATCACTTACTGTATTAATGGTAACACACTCTATAGAAGAAGCAGCTTTGTTAAGTGATGAAGTTTTGGTAACAGGAACAGCCCCTCTAAGAGTGATAGATAAATTCAATCCTCCCAAAAGTTTTAATAACCAGACTTGGCAAAATTTAGGTCTTAGAAAATCATTGCAAGATAAATCTTTTAATGTCTATTTAAAATTAATTAGAGATACTTCGTATTCTGTTCTGCAAAAGGAAAAATAAGTTTGGAAACTAATAATAAAACAATACTCGTTACAGCTTCAGGAAAAAGATTAGGCAAACATATAGCTGTTGATTTAATAAATAAGGGTTGGAAAGTAGCTATTCATTACAATAAATCGAAAACATTGGCTGAAGACACAGCAGATTATTTATTTAAAATTGGTGGAAATGTAAGCATACATCAGGCTGATTTAACTAGTAGCTCAGATATAGAAAGATTAGTAAATGAAATTGAAGCACAAGATTCAAAATGGGTTGGACTAATTAATAATGCTGGATATTTTAATTATGATAATGGAACAAGTTTTAGATTAGAAGAGCTTCATCGTCATATGTCAGTAAACTTTATTGCTCCTTCGCTTTTAACTAAAGCATTAGCTAAATACAGCATGAAGATCAAAAAAAAGGAAAATAGTTTTCAAGGCTTTGTTATAAATATTCTCGATGCAAAAATTTTTGGATTGAATCCAGATTACTATACCTACACATTATCAAAACAAGCAATGTATGGTCTAACAAAAATGTCAGCACTTACTTATGCTTCTTGTTTAAGAGTAAATGGTGTAGCACCTGGAATAACTTTGTCAGCACCAGGACAAGATCAAAAAGCTTTTGAAAAATCGCATAAAAAAAACTTGTTGAAGTCATCCTCTACAGTTGAAGAAATTTTAAATGCAATTCAATTAATTATAAATACTAAATCTATGACTGGCCATGTGACTGTTCTTGATGGTGGAGCGCATCTTGCTCCTCCAAGAAGAGATGTTGGATTATAATAAGAATATTATCATGAAGGTAAGAAATAGAAAAATACTTATAAATAACTTGATTATACAAGCATCAGTAGGTGTTTATGAACACGAAAAAAAAAATAAACAAAAATTAATAGTAAATGTAGAATTACTACTTTCAAATGATTCTGAACCAAAACAGGATAACCTAGAGTCAACACAAGATTATAGTCAATTTAGAAAATGTATTATTGACATTATTCAGAGTCAACATTTCCAGTTACTAGAAGTGCTCGTAGAAAAGATACATTCAACTTTGATGGTAAATAGATATGTTGTTGGTGCAAAAGTAAACATCTCAAAACCTAATATTTTTAATGATTGTGAAGTTGCTTACGAGTTATCAAATATTTAAAAACCATCCTTTTTAAGCCTAATTTCTCCAAAAGATTCAGAAGCATTATTACTATTTAAACCAACTGATTTTATAAAATTATCATCGTCTGCTCTTAAAAATGGATTAATTTTTTTTTCTATTCCTAAATTAAATGGAACAGTTGGTAATCCATTTTCTCTGTTATTTTTAATTTCCAAGCTAATTTTATTTAATAAAGCATTATTAGTATCAATATAATTAGCGAATTTCATATTAGATAAAGTATATTCGTGACCACAATATACAGATGTATCTTCTGGCAAAGTTCTGAGTTTTAACAAACTTGACCACATTTGATCCATAGTTCCTTCAAAAACTCGACCACAACCTAAATAAAATAGAGTATCTCCTGAAAATAAACATTTTTCTTCAGGCATATAAAAACATACATGACCTAATGTATGACCGGGTGTATGAAATACTTTTGTAGATATACCCGTAATATTTACAATTTCATTATCTGAAACAAGAATATCAATATTTTTAATACGGTCTTTTTCATAAGAGGGAGCAATTAACTTTGATTTATAAATATCTAAAAGCTCTTTATTTCCTCCAACATGGTCATGATGATGATGGGTATTAATAACCTCATCTAAATGCCATCCTTTATTATTTAAAAATTTTATTACTGGCTTAGCTTCTCCTGGATCTATGACACTAGTTATATTTTTTTGTTCATTTCGTAATAAATAAATATAATTATCTGATAAAGCTTTAATAATGAAGATTTCTAGCATTTGAGTCCTTTGAAAATTGAAAAATTATTAAACAACTTATAAAAAATTATCGTATTATAAAAATTAATTTAATCAAAAAGTTTATTTTATTTTATTAAAGTATATATATGTACTTAAAGAAAAGGCGAAACATGAATAATATCGAATTAGATGAACTTAGGTCTAGAATTGATGAGATTGACAAAAACTTATGCCAACTAATAATAGAGAGGCAATCTTTAGCCTCTAAGATTATGGACGCTAAAAAGGGAATTTTCCCATTTGATCCAAAAAGAGAAGAAGATTTAATAAAGAAATTAGTTAATTTAGGCTTAGATAAATTTTTAGTTGAAAAAGTTTGGCGTCAAATCATTTCCTGTAATTTGTCAATGCAGAAAATTATTAAAATTGGTGTTGCAGGGAATGACGACGAAATTAAATCTGCTTATTTAGCTCATTTTGGAAATTATTTTAAAACCACTTACTTTTCAAGCGTGGTAAGTTTACTTGCATCATTAGAAAAAAAAGACATAGAACTTGGTTTCATTGATAGTGAAAGTATTGATAAATTAAAAAAACAAACAGAGATGAGAGTAAATTTTGACGTAATTGCCAATGTACCACTTTACAAGAATATTAATCAAAAAGATTATAGTATTGTAAAATTAAAAAAAGAAGAGATTTAGGATATTTCATGGATTTTCCCTCTCCAAAACCAAATATAGAAAAATTACATACTTACAAGCCAAATTTTGGTAAAAGTAAAATAAATAATTTAATTAGATTATCTGCAAATGAGAGTGCGTTGGGTGCATCTTTGGACGCCATTAAAGCTCTTAAAATTATTTCTAATGATTTAAATAGATATCCCCCACAGGTAAGTGATGAGTTGTTAAGTGCAATATCTAAAAGATATTCACTAAATAAGAAAAAAATTATTTTAGGAAATGGTTCTGATGAATTAATATCAATTCTAGCTCAAACTTTTTTGGATTATAATGATGAAGCAATACATACAGAATTCGGGTTTCTTCAATTTCCTCAAGCCATTTCAATAGCAGGTGCTATTGGAGTTGTAGCAAATGATGTAAATCATACAGCTAGTGTTGATAATATTCTTTCAAAGATAAGTAAGAAAACTAAAATAATTTTTTTAGCAAATCCTAATAACCCTACAGGTACTTTTATATCTAAGAATGAAGTCATTAGACTACTCGAATCAATTCCTAAAAATATTCTATTAGTTTATGACGCTGCTTATTCAGAATTTGTTGTTAATAATGATTATATAGATGGTAGTGAACTCGCAGAGAAATATGAAAATGTAATAATGTTAAGAACATTTTCAAAATTACATGGTTTAGCATCTCTGAGATTAGGCTGGGGTTATGCATCAGAAAATATAATTGAAAACCTTATGAAAGTACGTGGTCCGTTTAGCGTAAATGCCGCTGCTATTTTGGCAGGTGTTGCAGCTTTAGAAGATTTAGAGTTTCAAAAAAAATCTGTTCAACATAATCTCAAATGGATGTCTTGGTTAGAAACAGAATTGAAATCACTTAATTTGGATTTTCAAAGTTCGATAACTAATTTTCTATTAATTAAGTTTCCTAGTGAGCATAACTTTAGTGCAGAAAGCGCTGAAAGTTTTCTTGCTTCAAAAGGAATATTAGTTAGAGGAATGAAAGTTTATGGTTTATCAAATTATCTAAGAGTTTCAATAGGTACTGAAGAAGATAATATAAAATTTATAAATGAGTTGAAAACTTTCTTTAAAAAATGAAGATGGAATCAGAATTTAAAAAAATTTCTATTATAGGTTTAGGATTAATTGGAACATCTATTTTACATGGAATTAATGCAAAACAAAAAGAATTAGTTACAACTTTTGCATATGACGTTAATTCAAAACATAGAGATATAGTATCAGAAATGAAAATAGCCACATTTGTTTGTGATGAAATTCATGATGCAGTCAAAGAAGCTGATTTAGTTATACTTGCAGTACCTGTCGGTTCTATGAAAATGGTAGCAATATCAATTGCTTCTTCATTAAAAGAAAATGCAATAGTTACTGATACTGGATCTACAAAAGGTTCTGTTATAAACGATGTTAATCCACACATACCAAAGAATGTTAATTTCATACCATCACATCCTCTTGCGGGTACAGAATATTCTGGACCTAAATCTGGATTTAGCTCACTATTTGAAAATAGATATTGGTTGATTATTTGTAATAAAGAAACAGATAATACAAAAAAACTTGCAATGTTTTTTAAAAATTTGGGAGCTATTGTTGAAACTGTAAGCGCAGAATATCATGATAAAATTCTTGCAATTACTTCACATCTACCACATTTAATTGCATATACTATTGTTGGAACAGCTTCTGACTTAGAAGTTGATTTAAAGAATGATGTAATTAAATTTTCTGCATCAGGTTTTAGAGATTTTACTAGAATTGCTGCATCAGATCCAGTTATGTGGAGGGATGTTTTTTTAAATAATTCTGAAGCTGTTCTTGAGATGTTACAAAGATTTAACGAAGACCTATCAGATCTTCAAAAAGCTATAAGAAAAAAACAAGGTCAAAAATTACATTCTTTCTTTTCTAGAACAAGATCAATACGTAAAAAAATAATTGATGCAGGCCAAATATAAGAAAAAATTATGTTCTAAAAAACTTTATCCTAAGGCCTGCAATAATAAATTTACAATATTCTGTAAAAACTAAACTAAAGGTTTGATATGAACTAAGCCAATTTTCAATATCATGTTTTTTAGGGGTAATGGCATAGGTATAAATTTTTAAATTTGGCATTATATTCTTGAACTCAAGAATAGCTCTTGGCATATGATAATTACTTGTTATCAGTATGAATTCTTTTATATCATTTTTACTAGTCCATTTAAAAGTTTCGCTTGCATTTGTTAAAGTGTTTTTTGAAACGCCATCTAGGTCAATGCAGCATTGAATTAACTGAGAATTAAAGTTTGGTCCTAATTTTTTTTTAAGACTACTTTTGGTAAAACCCATACCCGTACCACTTACAAGAATTTTATAATTGATATTTTTTGAATTTTTAAAATCTTGGATAATTTTTAAACCATCCTTAATCCTGTTAGCACCCCCAGTTAATATAACAATATTAGGGATTTCGGTGTCATTATACTTTGTTAAAGATAAGATATTGTTCTTAAAGTTATTTAATTCAATTAAAAACAAAGTAAACATTGAAGTTAATAAAAATATAGAAAAGATTTTAAAAATTCTGAATAACATAAAAATTCAATTCAAATTGATTTAAACATGTTGGCAATAAAAGCCATGTTAGTATACAATATATGATTATTTCAATAATTTCATGAGGAATTTATATATGCATGAATCATGCAAATCATGCGGAACGGTATTTGAAGTAAATCAAAGTATTTTAACCAGTAATGTTCAGTGGTTAAAATGTGGAGTTTGTCATAAAAAATGGGCTTTATCCTCAAAGCAAAAAGAAAATTTAATTAAAAATGATGTTGAAATTAAAAATAAAACTGAAAAAGTTAAAAAAGAGTTAGCTTCTATAAAATCAGTAGTGGAAGATAAATCAAAAATTTTAGCTAAAAAACCTAATCCTGTACTTGACCAAAAAAATAAAACTGTTGCAGAAATTGCTTCAGAATTATCATTGTCTAAACTTAATGAAACTAAAAAAAAGGAAATAAAAAAGAATGAAAATGGAAGTGAAAAAAAGAAAATAAAAAAGTTAAATATATTACCATTTTTTATAATTGCCTTAGGTTTAATATTTTTCCTGGCAATATTTTTTCGTTCGACTCTATTAAGTTACAGTTTTTTTTATTTCCCAAAGCACTCACAGAATTATTTTAAAAAGATTAACTCTTTTTTTATAAAAATTGATTTGCCTATTTTGGCCAATACTAAAAATTTAAACTTGACTAATTTCATTGCTACAGTTCAAAAACAAGAAGTAAAATTTAGTGGTACTATTAAAAATATTTCAAAAAGACCAATGTTAGTACCTAGAATTAAAATCATAGGAGTAAGAGAAGATAGAAAAATTATTCTGGAAAAAATTTTCATATTAAAAGATAAAATTATCTTTCCAAATTCTGAAATAAGCTTTAACAAATTAGTAAGAGTAAAAAATCAAAATCAAAAAGACAATGTTACTGTTAAAGCCAAATTGTTAAAAAAATTAGTTGAATATTAAACAAACTCTATTATACCTTCTTTTGATATTATATCTGATATAGAGTCAGTTTGTTTTAATTGATATGAGTTACCATTATATATTAAAACTTCTACTGCATCGACCCTTGCATTATAATTAGATTTCATTACTGATGAATATGCTCCTGTAGTTCTTATTGTTAATAAATCATTTTTATTAACTTCAATTACTTTTCTGTTGAGAGCAATAAAATCTCCAGTTTCACAAATTGGGCCAACTATATCTGCTAAAATTTCTTTTCCTGAAATTTTTTTAACAGGTTCAATTCTATGGTATGCGTCATATAACGTTGGTCTAATTAAATTGTTCATTGCTGCATCAATTATAATAAAATTTTTATCTTTATTCTTTTTATTTCTTATAACTTTTGTAATTAAAACTCCAGCTTCAGCTATTAAGATTCTTCCTGGTTCAAAGCTTAATTTATATTCAGAACCTAAAAATAAATCAGAAATAACTTTTTTATAGTTTTCAAAATCCGGGTTCTTATTTTCATCATAATATATTCCAATTCCACCTCCTAGATCCAAAGTAGGAACTTTAAATCCATCGATTTTAAGTTTATCAGCAACAGTTTTTAGATTTGAATAAGCTTCGTAAAAGAAATTGAAATCAAAAATCTGAGATCCAATATGAACACCCAAACCAATTGGATTTATATATTGTAATTTGTGCAATTTTTCATAGATTGAGAATATATCGTCATTATCAATACCAAATTTAGTTTCTTTTTCACCAGTTGATATTTTCTTATGAGTATTTGGTGCAATATCAGGATTTATCCTTAAACAAATATTTGCTGTTATCTTGAGCTTTGAAGCAACTTCATAGATATCAAAAAGTTCTTCTTCAGATTCAATGTTAAACTGTAAAATTTTATTTTTTATTGCCGTTTCAATCTCATTTTTATCTTTTCCAACACCAGAAAAAATTATTTTATCTGACGTAATTCCGGCTGCAATACATTTGTGAAATTCACCTATAGATACTATGTCAGCCCCAGCACCTAATTTCCCAAAAAATTTTATTATGTTCACAGAATCATTTGCTTTAACAGCATAGTGTATATTTCCTTTGACACTTTTAACAGTATTTAGAAAGAGTTCGTATCTTTCTTTCATTAAGCCTGTATCGTATATAAATAATGGAGTGCCATACTTTGCAGTAAGAGCATCTATTTTAATACCTTGAACATTAAGTTCACCATTTTCATCTCTGTAAAAACCTGAAGGGAACATAATAAATCTAATATTTTTCAATGATTTGTGAAGGTTTTATAGGTGACTCTTTTCTTCCACAACCATAAAAAGAAACAGACGATAAAAACATAACAACAAGAAGTATGATTTTTAAATTCATTCTTTATTATCCTTCTAAAAATCTTTTTTTAGCATTTTTAACAGCTTTTAAAACATTTTTTGGCGCTGTTCCACCATAAGATATTCTACTTGATATAGAATTTTTAATCTTTAAAATTTCTAATATTTTTAAATCTGCATTAGGAACAACACTTTGGATATTTTCTAAAGTTAAATTTTCTAAAGGAGTCATTTTTGTCTCAGCTAATAAAACTATTTTACCAGTTAAATGATGAGCTTCTCTGAAGGGTATTTTAAGATTTTTTACAAGGTAATCTGCTAAGTCTGTAGCAGTTGGAAAACCTGTTTGAAGTGCCTCCATCATTTTTTCAGGAATAGGTTCAATATTTCCGATCATACCCTCCATATTTAAAATGCATAGTTTAATATTTTTAGCAGTATCAATTATTGGCTCTTTATCTTCTTGCATATCTTTTCCATATGTCATTGGCAGTCCTTTCAGAACTGTCATTAAACTAAGTAAATTACCAAATATTCTACCAGGTTTAGCCCTTATTAATTCAGCTGCATCTGGATTTCTTTTTTGAGGCATAATACTAGAACCAGTTGTAAAGTTTTCTGGTAATTTAACAAAATTAAACCTGTCAGACGACCAAATAACTAATTCTTCAGCAAGCCTAGATAAATGTATAGCTATTAGCGATGATGCAGACATAAATTCAATAGCAAAATCTCTATCAGCAACAGCATCCATTGAATTTTCAGTAGGTTTGCTAAAGCCAAGTTTTTCCGCTACAAAGTTTCTATCTATTGGATAGCTTGTACCTGCTAAAGCAGCAGAACCCAAAGGTAACTCATTCATTCTTTTTCTACAGTCAAGTAATCTTCCTCTATCTCTACCAAACATCTCTACGTAAGCTAATAGATGATGTCCAAATGTAACTGGTTGACCAACTTGAAGATGCGTATAGCCAGGCATAAAAAGATCATGATATATTTCGGATTTTTCAATTAGTGTACGTTGCAAATTTTTCAGACTTAATTCTATTTCATCAATTTTTTTCCTTAGCCATAATTTGATATCAGTTGCTACTTGATCATTCCTTGATCTAGCAGTATGTAATTTTTTACCAGTATCTCCTATTATTTCCACTAATCTATTTTCAATATTCATATGTATATCTTCTAGTTTAGTTGAGAAATTAAACTCTTTGTTGGATATTTCTTTTTTTATTTGTTCTAAACCAGACTTAATAGATAAAAACTCTTTTTTAGAAATAATATTTTGTTTAGATAACATTTCTGAATGTGCTAATGATCCTTCAATATCCTCGATATAAAGAATCTGATCAAATTGAATTGATGAATTAAACTCCTCCATTAACTCGCTAGGAGATGTGGAAAATCTTCCACCCCAAATTTTATTATTTTTTTGTTTATCTAAACTACTTTTTTTCATTTTATTATCTATATTAAGCACTAAGAAATTATTAATATAAAGTAATATTTAACATGCTTATATCAAATTTTAATAAAAAAATAATAATATTATTATATCTCGCAGTTTTGTCTGGGAATGCTTATGCTTTCGAATATCTAGATAAAATAAGTGATAAAATAAAATTCCCAAATTTGAATGTTCTGGATAATAAAGAAAAGCCTATAATATTAAAATTTAATCAGGATTTGAAAAAAAAAGGTTATGTAATTAATTTTTGGGCAACTTGGTGTGTTCCATGTAAAGAAGAGCTACCTGATTTAAGTATATTAAAATCTAAAATTAAAAAATACAATATAGATGTTTTTACTATATCAATAGATAAAAAAGATATTAAAGATCAACTAAAATTTTTATTTAATAATGGTGCTTCAAATTTAGATCACTTCTTTGACAAAGAAATGAAAATTTTTAAAGCACTCAAATTGAGAGGAATACCTACAACAGTAATAGTTGATCAAAATAGTTTTATAATTTCAAAACATGAAGGAATTTTAAAATGGGGAGAAGATGAAATAATTAATAAAATAAAAAGCTTATTTTATTAGTTTCTCTATTTCTGGCACAGTTTTAAATAAATCATCAGCAAGCCCATAGTCGGTTACAGAAAATATAGGAGCCTCTTCGTCTTTATTTATCGCTACAATTACCTTACTGTCTTTCATGCCTGCTAAATGCTGTATTGCACCAGAAATTCCAGCAGCTATATATAAATTTGGGGCAACTACTTTTCCAGTTTGGCCTACTTGCCAATCGTTGGGCACATACCCAGCGTCAACTGCTGCTCTACTTGCCCCCATTGCCGCTCCTAGTTTGTCCGCCAATTTTTCTAGAACTTGAAAGTTTTCAGCTGATCCAAGACCTCTTCCACCTGAAACAACAATATCAGCAGCAGTTAATTCAGGTCTTTCATTTTGTGAAAGTTCTGAATTAATATATTTTGTTAATTCAGTATTTTTCTCAGCTTTAATAGATACAGTTTCAATTTTATTTTCACTAAATGAAGCTTTTTCAAATGCAGTAGTTCTTACAGTAATAACTTTACATGCATCTTCGCTCTTGCAAGTGGCTATGGCGTTGCCAGCGTAAATTGGTCTTTTAAAAGTATTTTCATCTATTATTTCAATTATATCTGGAACAATCATAACATCTAGCAAAGCAGCTAGACGAGGGGCTGTATTTTTTCCATTTGCTGTATTTGAAAATAAAATGTGAGAATAATTTTGTGCAATAGATTTAATAAGGACAGATAAATTTTCTGCTATTGAGTTTTTATACATCTCATCATTGCAATAAAGAACTTGATTTAGACCATCAATTGTTCTTGCATTATCAATAACCTCTTGGCAATTATGACCGACAACTAACAAGTCAGTATCGCCAATTTGTTTGGCTGCGTTTACAGTATGTAAAGTAGCAGGTAAAAGTTCATGGTTATTATGTTCAGCTATAGCTAGTACTTTCATTTTATATTCCTTCAGTTTCTTATATTACTTTTGCTTCATTTTTTAATTTATCAACTAATTCATCTACAGTTTTTAACATAATCCCTGATTGACGTTTAGCAGGTTCTTCAACATTTAAAATACTTAAATGTTTTTTTATTTCTATGTTTAGATCTTGAATCTTAATTTCGCTAATTGGCTTTTTCTTAGCTTTCATAATGTTTGGAAGGCTAGCATATCTGGGTTCATTTAATCGTAAGTCAGTGCTTATAACTGCAGGTAATGAAATTTCAATATTTTCAATTCCACCGTCAACTTCGCGGCTAACCTTGGCTGTTTTTCCTGCAATTTCCACTTTGCTTGCAAAAGTTGCTTGAGGCCAATCTAATAAGGCTGCAATCATCTGACCAGTAGCATTCATATCATCGTCTATTGCTTGTTTACCTAAAATCATCAAATCGATATTTTCTTTTTTAGCAATAGATGAAATAATTTTTGCTATGTTAAGTGGTTCAAGATTATCGTTGGATTCAACAAAAATCCCTGCATCTGCTCCCATTGCAAGAGCATTTCTTATAGTTTCTTGAACTTGAGATGCACCGATAGATATAGCTACAACCTCGTTTGCTATTCCTTTTTCTTTTAATCGTAAAGCCTCTTCAACAGCTATTTCGTCAAAAGGATTCATAGACATTTTAACGTTTTCTAATTCAACACCAGAATTATCATTTTTAACTCTGACTTTTACGTTATAATCTACCACTCTTTTAACAGGCACTAAAATTTTCAAACTAAACTCCCTTCCGTAAACAAATTATTTTTGATTCAAACCTGGTATCCATAATATATCCTTTAATCCATTTTCGTTTAAAACTCTGCATAATACAAATAATAAATCAGACAATCTGTTCAAGTAAATTAAAGATTGTAAATTTATATCTTCTATGCTTGAAAGTAAACTAATGTCTCTTTCAGCTCTTCTAGCTATTGTTCTTGACTGGTGTAGCAAAGTAGAGGCTTCTGACCCTCCTGGTAAAATGAAGGAATTAAGAGGTTTTAATGACTTATTATAATAGTCTATTTTATTTTCTATTTTATCAATTTGTCTCTTTTTAATTCTAAGTGCTGGATACTTTTCTTTTTCTTTCGATATTGGTGTTGCTAAATCTGCACCTAAATCAAATAAATCATTTTGAATTTCTCTGATTAAATTTTTAATTTCAATATGAAGTAAGTTTGAATTTTCTTTGTTTAAGCAAAAGTATACCATTCCCAAGGAGGAATTTAATTCATCAACAGAACCATAAGCTTGTGGTCTAGGTGAGTGCTTTGGAACTCTTGTCCCATCGGTTAACCCAGTTGATCCATCGTCGCCCGTTCTAGTATAAATTTTATTTAATTTAACCATTGTAATATCTCTTATATATTAATAAGCATATAAAAATTAATATTGCTATAGCTTGAAAAATTATTCTGTATCTCATTAAAATATTGCTATGTGACTTGTTGTATTCTCCACCTCTAGCCATTGTTATCAAGCCCCAGGCAAGAATAAGAACCACTAATGTCATAGAAATAAATAAAGTAATGTTTAACCAATCCATTATAAAATTCCTTCTAAGACATTAATAAAATCATTTTTTTTATTAATATAGGCGGCCTTAACAGTATTATGCATTAAGCATGCAATTGTCATTGGCCCAACTCCACCAGGAACAGGGGTAATTTTTTTGGCAATTTTTAAAACTTTTTCAAATTTTACATCACCAACAAGTACTCCTTTATTACTAAAATTGTCATTATTTTTTGATTCTAATCTATTAATTCCAACATCTATTACAATAGCGCCTTGTTTAATAAATTTTTCATCAATCATTTCAGGGATACCCACTGCTACTATTAAGATGTCAGCTTTTTTGGTATGTTCTTCAATGTTTGTACTTTTTGAATGAGTTATTGTCACTGAGCAATCTGAAGATAATAATAGTGACGCCATTGGTTTTCCAACAATGTTTGATCTCCCAATTATAACAGCGTTTTTCCCTTTTATATCTTCAATTTCGTGCTTCAACATATAAAGACAGCCTAAGGGTGTGCATGGAATAAATTTTGGGTCTCCCATGAAAAGTTTACCAAAATTTTTTGGGTGAAAGCCATCAACATCTTTTGATGGACTAATTATATTAATGATCTTTTTTTCTGAAATATGCTTTGGAAGTGGAAGCTGAACAAGAATTCCATCCACATTTTGATCTTTATTTAGTATTGAGATATGGTCTATTAATTCGTCCTCTGTAATATCAGAACTAAGTAAAATTTCTTTAGATTCTATATCAATTTTTTTGGCTACTAAGATTTTATTTTTTACATATATTTTACTAGCGGGATTGTCCCCAACTAGTATAACAGTAAGGCATGGCTTACGATTAAAATTATGTAAAAACCCTTTGCTTAGAGGGTGAATTTCTCCTAAAAGTTTTTGAGCATACATCTTTCCATCAATTATTTTATTTATAATCGTCATTAATTAATTTATAATCCTAATCTATAATCTTGAATTAAGTTTTTTAAAAAGCTCAATAAAAGAATAACAATTACAGGAGATAAATCTATTCCTGAAAGTGATGGTATATACTGTCTAATTTTTCCTAAAAAAGGTTCATGAAGTGATATTAATGCTCTAAAAATTGTATTAATAATTTTGTTATAGCTGTTAATCATTTGAAATTGGATTAGAAGGCTCATTATAACATATACAAATAATGTATATAAGTAGAGTGTTATAATTTCATTTATCAAGATCAAGAGAGCGTTCATAATTACATAACTATTTCTATGTTGAGTATTTTGAATATAGTAACTATCATTGGTATTAATATATCTAATATCAATATTTGTCTATTCAAGAACAAACTTTGAGGTAAATCTAAATGTATTTAAAATTAGCAGATAATTTAGCTAAAATAGTTTTAAGGTGTTTTTTTATTAGTATTTTTTTTATTATTAGCACTTACACTAATGCCACAGAAAAAAAGAATGATTGGGACATAAAAGCTAACAGAGTTTCTGGACAAACAATTTTTTTTCATGCATGGGGTGGCGCCAAGAATATTAACTCATATATCAAATGGGCTTCAGATGAAGTTAAAAAAAGATATAACATAACAGTTAAACACGTGAAAGTTACTGATACTGCTAATGTAGTAGCAAGAATTTTATCAGAAAAAAATGTTAAAAAAGATAACAATGGAGCTGTCGACTTAGTATGGATTAATGGAGAAAATTTTGCTGTTATGAAGAAAAATAATATGCTTCTTTCTGAAAATTGGATTAGAGACTTACCAAATTCTAAGTATTTAGATTTTGAAAATAACCCTAGTTTGTTAAATGATTTTGGAGTTCCCACAGAAGATATGGAAATGCCTTGGGGAGTGTCACAATTAAATTTTTATTACAATAGTAAATACATTAAATCACCTCCAAGATCAGCATCTGAATTAAAAGATTATATAATCAGAAACAAGGGCAGGTTTACTTTTCCTCAGCCACCAGATTTTACGGGGACTAGTTTTTTAAAACAAATTTTAATTGAGTTGACAGATAATAAAAGCTTGTTGAAATCAGAGTATATTATTCATAAGCATAAAGATGCTCTTAGCCCATTATGGAAATGGTTAGATGAGACAACTCCATATTTGTGGAGAGAAGGCAAAAAATACCCCCCCAATTATTTAGCTTTGACAGAATTAGTTGCAGAAAGAGAAATTGACATTGGAATGGCCTTTAATATAGCACACGCTTCAAATGCAATTTCTGAAGGAAAGTTACCTAATACTATAAGAAGTTTCATACATAAAGATGGAACTCTTGCCAACGTCCATTTTTTAGCAATTCCATATAACTCTGGTAAAAAAACTGCTGCTAAAATCTTTGTTAATTTCCTGATATCACCGGAAGCTCAATTAAAAAAACAAGACAAGACTTTTTGGGGTGACCCAAGTGTTATTTCAGTAGCAAAATTAGATAAAAATTGGAAAAATAAATTTACGTCTCTTCCAAGAGGTGTTGCAACACTTTCAAATGAAGAGTTAACAATGAAACTGGAGGAGCCACATCCCTCCTGGGTTAAAATCATAGAAAAAGGGTGGATAGAAAAATATGGCTCAAATAATTAGGTCATAAATGGTAAATAATTTTTGTCGGCTCCTTTCCAAAGTCTCAATAGGCTTTATTGGAATAATTATCACTTTACCTATATTGTTTGGTTTTTTAGGTTTTTTTTTACCATCATTTAATTATTTACCAACTCTAGGAAAAGGTGAACTTAGCTTAAATTATTTTTATATATCAATGAATATTCCAGGGATATATAAGTCGATATTATTGTCGATATTTACTGGTTTAGTTTCAACTGCTTTAGCGTTATTTTTTTCTCAAGTCATTCTTTTATATTTTTTTAAAACTAAATTTTATAATTATCTAAAAATCATTATATCACCTATAATTGCTCTACCACATATTACAATGGCTATTGGTTTAATTTTTCTTTTCTCTCCAAGTGGATTATTGTTAAGGTCTGTTTCACCTTGGTTAACAGGTTTTAATAGACCTCCAAACTCTTATTTATTTCCAGATGAATATGGTTTTATTTTAATATTAGGCCTAATTTTAAAAGAAATTCCATTCCTAATCTTGGTGTCTTTATCAGCTTTGAGAGAGTTTTCTTCATCAAAATTTTTTGATATGGGCAAATCACTTCAGCATTCGAGTTTTTCTACTTGGTTTATATTAATATTTCCAATCATTTACAAAAAAATTAGACTTGTTGTGTTTATAATCATTGCATTTTCGTCATCAGTGGTTGATATGTCTTTACTTTTGGCACCATCAACTCCTTCCACTTTATCAGTACGAATTTTGCAAATCTTTCAATCTTCAGATATGGACTCATTCTTCATTGCTTCAAATTTATCTTTAATTCAATTATTTATAATTATAATTTTACTGATAGTTTGGATTTTTTTTGAGAAAATTATTAAAATAAAATTCTTCTATATTTTTTTTATTAAAATCACTTCATTTAAATCGGAGTTTTTGAAAATTACTATTTTATGTTTTAGCGTAATTTTATTTTTATTATCTTTTATGGGTATAATTTGTTCTATTTTGTGGGGATTTAGTGAAAATTGGTACTTTCCAAATTTTTTTCCAAATGATTTAAATATAGAAAATTTTTTAAATTTTTATTATCAGAATAAATCATTGATTCTAATTTCTATATTTATTCCTTTGATGGTTTCATTACTGTCTATATCATTGATAATTTTGTGGGTTGAATTATTAGACTATTTAAACATAACAAAAACTCAATTTGAATGGATTATATTTACTCCTTTGTTTATTCCCCAAATTTCTTTTTTAATTGGAATACAGAGTTTTATGATATTTTTTAATATTAGTAGTTTTTTAATACCACTTATATTTGTTCAATTATTTTATGTCATACCATATTGTTTTATTATACTTGCTCCAGCTATGAGAGAAGTTAAATCTGATTATATTAAAGTAGCTTCTAGCTTAGGAAAAAACAGAATAGTTAGGTTGTTTAAGATAAAAATTCCATTAGTTTTGCCTTCTCTTTTGACTTCATTTGCAATAGGAATGATAATCTCTTTTGCTTTGTATATACCTGTTTATTTTATAGGAGCGGGCAGAGTTACAACTTTGACGGTCGAGGCTCTAAATTTAGCTTTGAGTGGTTCTAAACAAGACCTGGGCATTGCAACATTTTTCCAAATATTGTTTCCAACCTTATTATTGTTCACTGTTGCCTTCATAAATAGAAAAACTGTAAAGTGGCAAATTTAATTTTAATTAGATTACTTGATAAGCTAATCTAAATCTTTTATAGAATTTAAAACAAAAAATTAGGAGTGCATTTTGTCTAATACATCAGCGTTTAAGGGTAAAAAAATTGCTGTGATGGTAGCAAGTGGTTTTAATGAAGAACAATTTTTAATAATACAGAAAACAATTTTAGCTGCTGAAGGTTCTTACACTATAATTTCTCGAGATATTGGTACGACTAATGGTTGGGCATCAGAGAAATGGGGGTTATCTTATCCTGTTGATCAACCAGTTTCTGAAACATTGGCTGTAGATTTTGATGCTTTAATTGTACCAGGTGGAGCAAATCAAATTGAAACTTTGAGTAACGATCTTCATGTAAGAAGAATTTTAAGGGCTTTTTTAAGAGAAAATGAACCGGTTGCTTTGGCGGGTGTTTCTTCAATTTTACTTACAACAATAGATGCGGCAAAAGGTAGAAAAGTTGCTGCATCAGACGCTGATAGCGCAATCTTAATTGCAGCTGGTGCAGAAATTATTGATAAACCTACCGTAAGAGATAATAATTTAATAAGTGCAACAAGTGGTGAATCAGGTATTTCTGATCTTTTAGAAATGCTTGCGCAAGCTATTAAAGAAAATAATAAATAAAAGAGGATATGAAATGGGGCAAATGAATAAAATTAGTCCTTGTGTAGGAGTTTGCTCAATTGATCCTAAGACTAATTTATGTTTAGGATGTCTTCGTTCGTCAGACGAAATCGCTATTTGGCCAATGATAGATAATCAAAAAGCTTTAGAGATTATGAAAGAGATCAAAAAAAGATCTTATAAGAAATTTAATTCTAATTTATAGGAATTTTCAAATGCATAAATATAGAACTCATAAATGTAATGAATTAAGAATTGAAAATGTTAACGACCAGGTAAAGTTATCAGGCTGGGTACACAGAAAAAGAGATCATGGACAATTAATATTTGTAGATTTGAGAGATCATTACGGATTAACACAAGTGGTTGTCGATTCGTCAAACAAGAATTTTTTTATTTTTGAAAGCCTACCTTTAGAAAGTGTAATAACTGTATCAGGAATAGTTGTGGAAAGATCTGATGAAACTATTAATGATAATTTACCAACTGGTGAAATAGAAATAAATTTATCTGAATTAGAAATTATTTCCCAATCAAAAGCATTACCTTTGCAAGTTAATTCGGATGAAGATTATGGCGAAGAAACTAGATTAAAATTTAGATATTTAGATTTAAGAAGAAGTAGGCCTCATGAAAATATTGTCTTAAGATCTAATGTAATTCAAACTATTAGAAATAAAATGTTAGAGTTAGGATTTTTAGAATTTCAAACACCAATTTTAACCGCTTCTAGTCCAGAAGGTGCAAGAGATTTTTTAGTTCCTTCTAGACTTAATAAAGGGAAGTTTTATGCTTTGCCTCAAGCTCCTCAGCAATTTAAACAACTCATAATGGTGTCTGGTTTTGATAAATATTTTCAAATAGCGCCATGTTTTAGGGATGAAGATAGTAGAGCTGATAGATCGCCTGGAGAATTTTATCAGCTTGATTTAGAAATGTCATATGTTGAACAAGAAGACGTTTTTCAAGCTGTAGAACCTGTAATTAAAGAAGTTTTTAAAAAATTTTCAGACAAAAGCATTGATGAGATTTTCCCAAGAATTACTTATAAAGACTCAATGTTAAAATATGGAAATGACAAACCTGACTTAAGATTTGCTCTTGAGATTCAAGATGTGACAAACATTTTTAGAAATTCTGGTTTTACTATTTTTGCAAAATCAATTGAAAATGGATCTGTAGTAAGAGCTCTTCCAGGTCCGAATTGTGGTTCACGTTCGGTTGCTGATAGAATGAATAGTTGGGCCCAAGGAGAGGGTGCGCCTGGGATGGGATATATTATTTTTAGTGAAAACTCTGCTAAAGGACCAATTGCAAATGCATTGGGAATTGAAAAATCTCTTGAAATGAAGACCTTATTTAACCTCAATGATGGAGATGCTCTGTTCTTTTCTTGTGCATCAGAGAGTGAAGCAGCTGATTTAGCAGGAAAAGCCAGAGTTAAAATTGCAACAGACAGAGAACTAATTGAAAAAAATATATTTAAATTTTGTTGGATAGTAGATTACCCTATGTTTGAAAAAGATGAAAATACTGGTAAAGTAGAATTTTCTCATAATCCTTTTTCTATGCCACAAGGTGGTATGGAGGCATTGTTGAATGAAAATCCATTGGATATTCTCGCATATCAATATGACTTAGTATGTAATGGAATTGAGCTTTCATCTGGTGCTATAAGAAATCATGTCCCAGAAATAATGTATAAAGCTTTTGAAATTGCAGGTCACAAGCCTGAGGTTGTCGATAATAAATTTCCAGCTATGATTAATGCTTTTAAATTTGGTGCACCACCTCATGGAGGTATAGCTCCAGGAATCGATCGTATTGTAATGTTGTTAGCTGAAGAACCAAACATAAGAGAAGTAATTTTATTTCCAATGACAGGTAAAGCAGAAGATCTGATGATGAACGCTCCAAACGAGATAAATGATTTTCAATTAAAAGAATTAGGTATTAAGTTAGACAAAAAAACTAAACTTAATTGATTTTAATTATATTTAATCTATGCATTATAACTGTAAGAAATATGAACAAAATAACTGCGCCAGTTTGATGAAGGGTTCCTAAGTATACAGGAACCATATTAATTAAGGTAAATATGCCTAACAGAAATTGGGAAAATACTATTGCACTCATAAATAGGGATAATTTCTTAACAACTTCATCACTATTTTGTGTATAGTTTCTATAACAATATATAAGCGTACAAATTGTAGTGAATAAAGCTATATGTCTGTGATGAAATTGTGCTGATGCAGGGTTTTCAAATGGATCTAAAAACCCATATTCACCATAATTTTCTGGTATCAAACTATATCCCATCAAAGGATATTCGTTGTACATTAAACCGGCATCCATACCAGCAACAAATGCACCAGCAATAATTGTTGAAAATAAAAAACAAAAAATTAGAAAACTGAAATCTAATTTAATTTTTGAATGACCATTCTTAAAGTCTAGTAGAGTCCAAATTAAAAGAAATAATATTAGCAAAGCATTAGATAAATGAACAGCCAAACGATATTGTGAAACTGTAGGGTCATTTACAAGACCAGATTTTACCATCCACCAACCTATAATTGCTTGTAAGCTTCCTAAAAACAAAATAGTTAATAACTTTAATAAAATTGAATTTGGAATTTTGTTTAAAAAATAAAAAATAATTAAGGGAATAATAAAAACAATTCCAATTAATCTACCCCATAACCTGTGAAAATATTCCCAAAAAAATATCTTCTTAAATTCAATCATGCTCATTCCTTGATTTTTAAAAATATATTCCGGTGAACTCATGTATAATGAGAACACTCTTTCCCATTCTTTATCTGAAATCGGAGGTAAAAAGCCCCAAATTGGTCTCCATTCAACCATTGACAAACCAGAATCTGTAAGTCTAGTAATGCCACCAATTAGAATCATTAAAATTACCATAAAAATAGTAGTATAGAGCCATGAGTTTATATATTTTCGATTTTGAATTGATATCATTTTTTTTTGAAAGTTTAATATTTATATGTGATGTTTTTTCTCAAAAGCAATATTTTGAATATTTTTTTTATTTTATCTTGAAAGTTCAATGGAAGTACACTATTTAAGCTCCATCAATAATGTATTTATTGTTTAACTTTAACACTTTTAAAAAGGGAGAAAAGGCATGAAGTTTAGGCCACTTCACGATAGAGTTGTTGTTGAACGTCTCGAAGCAGAGGAAAAAACAGCAAGTGGAATTATAATTCCGGATTCAGCACAGGAAAAGCCTATGCAAGGTAAAATTATTGCAGCAGGTTCCGGAGCACGTGACGAAACTGGAAAGATTCAACCTTTAGATGTAAAAGAAGGCGATGTTGTACTTTTTGGAAAATGGTCCGGTACAGAAGTTAAGCTTGATGGGAAAGATCTTTTGATCATGAAAGAAAGCGATATCATGGGAATAATGGATTAATTATTCTCCTTAATAAATAATAATTACTTTATAAATTGAAAGGAAAAAAAGATGGCTGCTAAAGAAGTCAAATTCGGTGCTAATGCTAGAGCGCAAATGTTAGAAGGCGTTGATATACTAGCTGAAGCTGTAAAAGTTACATTAGGCCCTAAAGGTAGAAATGTCGTTATTGATAAATCCTTTGGTGCTCCAAGAATTACAAAGGATGGAGTTACTGTTGCTAAAGAAATTGAATTAAAAGAAAAATTTCAAAACATGGGTGCACAGATGGTAAGGGAAGTTGCTTCAAAAGCCAACGATGTGGCTGGCGATGGTACTACCACTGCAACGGTGTTAGCTCAAGCCATAGTAAAAGAAGGTTCTAAAGCAGTCGCCGCTGGATTGAATCCTATGGATTTAAAAAGAGGTATTGATTTAGCAATTGAAGCTGTAGTTGCTGACTTAGAAACAAGAACAAGTAAAATTTCTACTAATGAAGAAGTTGCACAAGCTGGGACTATATCAGCGAACGGTGAAACTGAGATTGGTGAAATGATAGCAAAGGCTATGGATAAAGTTGGTAATGAAGGTGTTATAACAGTTGAAGAAGGTAAAACACTCGCAACTGAATTAGACGTTGTAGAAGGTATGCAATTTGATAGAGGATATCTATCACCTTATTTCATTACCGATGCTGATAAAATGAAAGTAGTTATGGATGATCCATATATATTATTGTTTGAAAAGAAATTAGCTAACCTACAGGAAATGTTACCAATTTTAGAAAAAGTTGTTCAGTCTGGTAAACCTCTTTTAATTATTGCTGAAGATGTTGAAGGTGAGGCACTAGCAACTCTTGTTGTTAACAAGCTTAGAGGTGGTTTAAAAATAGCTGCAGTTAAAGCCCCAGGTTTCGGTGATAGAAGAAAAGCCATGTTAGAAGATATTGCAATTTTAACAAAGGGTGACTTGATATCTGAAGATCTTGGTATAAAGCTAGATAATGTAACACTTGAAATGCTTGGAACAGCTAAACGTGTAGAAGTCACAAAAGAAGAGACTACTATAATTGATGGTGCTGGTTCTAAAGATGACATTGGTGCTAGATGTAACCAAATTAGAGCCCAGATCGAAGAAACAACCTCTGACTATGATAAAGAAAAACTCCAAGAAAGATTAGCTAAACTAGCAGGTGGAGTTGCCGTCATTAAAGTTGGTGGAGCTACTGAAGTTGAAGTTAAAGAGCGTAAGGATCGTGTAGATGATGCTATGCATGCTACAAGAGCCGCTGTCGAAGAAGGTATCGTACCTGGAGGAGGTGTTGTTTTTGTCAAAGCAATTTCAGCATTAGACAAAGTTAAAGTTGAAAATTCAGACCAAAAAATGGGAGTTGATATTGTTAGAAGAGCTCTTAAGGCTCCTGCGAAGCAAATAGCTGACAATGCTGGTCAGGATGGCGCTGTCATAGTAGGTAAATTACTTGAATCAACTGATGCAAACTATGGCTTCAATGCCCAAACCAATGAATTTACAGACTTAGTTAAAGCTGGAGTTATAGATCCAACTAAAGTCGTAAGATCAGCACTACAAAATGCAGCGTCTGTAGCAGGTCTATTGATAACTACAGAAGCTATGGTAGCTGACAAGCCAGAGCCACCCGCAGGTGGCGGTGGCGGTATGCCAGACATGGGCGGCATGGGCGGCATGGGCGGCATGGGTGGCATGGGTGGCATGCCAGGCATGATGTAACTCTGCTCTACTTTATTATTTTAACACCTCTAGCCTTATTAGTTAGAGGTGTTTTTTTTTGTTAATTATTTGATTATTTGTTGCTTAGTAATATTAACTCATATAGCAATAAAAATATTATTTGAAATTAAGTTATGGAAAAATTAGAGATTAAAAAATTTGCAGAGAAATCGAATGCTTGGCCTTTTGTTGAAGCTAGAAATTTAAGGGATAGACTGGATAAAATTGAGAGTTCTGCTCTCAGAGACAACAATACCCCTGTTCTTTTTGAGACTGGATATGGACCTTCAGGACTTCCTCATATTGGAACATTTGGTGAGGTTGCGAGAACTAACATTGTACGTCACGCATTTGAAGTTTTAACTGATAGAAAAACAAAGTTAATATGTTTTTCAGACGACATGGATGGCTTTCGCAAAATTCCAGAAAATGTCCCTAACAAAGTTTTACTTGAAAAATTTATTGAACATCCCTTAACCAGTGTTCCTGATCCTTTTGAAAAATTTAGTAGCTTTGGTGATCATAATAACCATAAACTACAAGAATTTTTAGACCACTTTAACTTTGAGTATGAATTTGTTTCAGCTACAGAATGCTATAAAAGCGGTAAATTTGATGAGGCACTCAAAAAGATTTTATTAAATTATGAAAAAATCAAAAATATAATTTTGCCTACTTTAGGCGAAGATCGTAAAAAAACTTACAGCCCGTTTCTTCCAGTCTGCCCAAAATCTGGTAAAGTTTTGCAAGTTAACATCACTTCAATCAATACTAAAAATAATACTGTAAGTTATATTGACGAAGATACTAAAGAATTAGTTACTGTTTCTATTCTTGGTGGATCATGTAAGTTGCAGTGGAAGTGTGATTGGGCAATGCGCTGGTTTTCTCTAGGTGTAGATTATGAGATGTCAGGCAAAGACTTGTCTGAAAGTGTAATGTTATCTAGCAAAATATTGAGAGTCCTTGGAGGAACACCTCCATCAGGTTTTTCCTACGAACTTTTTCTAGATAATAATGGTGAAAAGATTTCAAAATCAAAAGGTAATGGTTTATCCATAGAGGAGTGGTTGAGATATGGTTCACCTGAATCTTTAAGTCTGTTTATGTATACAAATCCAAAAAGAGCTAAGAGACTATTTTTTGATGTCATACCTAAAACCACTGATGAATATTTTTCGCATCTGAAAAAATATTCTGAACAAGACACTCTTGGAAAAATTGATAATCCAGTATGGCATTTACATAAAGGTTCACCAAAATCTAATGACCTTCCTGTTACATATACATTATTGTTAAATTTAGTGTCTGTATGTTATGCTAGCGATCCAGATATTGTATGGGGATATGTCAAAACCTACTCACCTAATTCAAAAAGAACTAAAGAATTAGATGATTTAATTGATCTATCTGTTAATTATTATAAAGAGAAAATAGAACCTCAAAAGAAGTATAGGCTTCCAAATGAAAAAGAAAAAAAAGGTATTACAGAATTAATAAATACCTTATCAACATTAAACAATGAAACCTCCTCTGATGATATTCAGGCTATAGTATTTGCAATTGGAAAAAAACTTGAATATGAGAATTTACGTGAGTGGTTTAAAGCTTTGTATGAGACTGTTCTAGGACAATCTGAAGGTCCTAGAATGGGAACTTTCATAAAACTCTATGGTATAGAACCAACAAAAAAATTATTAGAAAACGTTATTCTAGGTAACTTGGTTAAAGAATAGATTCAATGATTTGGAAATTTATTACTTTTTTTGTAAGAAAACTTGATCCAGAAATTGCTCATAAAATAACTATTAAATTCATGAAATTTGGTTTGCATCCAAGATTAAATAAAATTGGAATTCCAATAAACATTGGTAATCTGATTTTTAAAAATTTTATTGGTGTTGCCGCTGGTTTTGATAAAAATGCAGAAGTAATAAACAAAATTCATTTTTTGAACTTTGGTTTCACTGAAGTTGGTACTATTACCCCAATGCCTCAATATGGAAATCCAAAACCAAGAATTTTTAGATTAGAAAAAGATAAAGCTATAATAAACCGAAATGGTTTTAATAATTTAGGAATGTTAGAGGCTAAAAAAAAATTAGAGCATTATAGAAAAAAATTCCCAGTAGGAAGTGATTTTCTTGTTGGAATTAATATTGGCCCCAACAAAGATAGTAAGGACAGGTTTAGCGATTATAAAGTGCTTGCCAAAAATTTATCAAAGTTTGCCGACTATATTTCTATAAATGTGTCTTCACCTAATACACCAAATTTAAGAAAGTTTCAAAATAAGGAGAATTTAGAAAAAGTTATAAATTTTGTTAAGGACGGGATTGAAACATCCAAAACTTTTAATAAAAAATTGCCAATTTTTTTGAAGATTGCTCCAGATATAGATAAGCATACGTTGAACTCTATTATTGAAACAGCTCATTCGCAAAAAATTTGTGGGTTGATCATCTCCAATACTACGTTAGATAGAGAAATTAATTTAAAATCAAAAAAATCTGATGAATTAGGAGGATTGTCTGGGAAACCATTATTTAAAAAATCTACAGATATTTTATCACAAGCAAACATAATAATTAAAAATAATAATTATAAATTATTTTTAATTGCAGCTGGTGGAGTGTCAGACAGTAAAACTGCATATGTAAAAATCTTGTGTGGAGCACATTTAGTCCAATTATATTCTTCTCTAACATTTGAAGGACCTTTAGTTGCAAATCAAATAATAATTGGCATATTAAAATTTATGAAAAGAGATAATATAAAAAATATTTTTGATATAGTTGGTGTTATTGATAATCCCAAAGAAGCTATGAATATTGCAATTAATGGTTTTAAAAATCAAAAAAATTAGGTTCCTATACCATTTAACTTGACCTTCAAGGCTTGCTATTTTATAAATCATTAATTAATTTTGAGGTATATAATGTCCAGAGTTTGTGAAATTTCAGGTAAAAGTGTTATGAGTGGCAATAACGTTAGTCACGCAAAAAATAAAACCAGAAGAAAATTTTTACCTAATCTTCAAAATGTTAAGTTTTTCAGTAAGTCCCTAGATAAATTCATTAGTTTGAAAGTGTCTGTAAGAGCTCTAAAGTCTGTTGAAAAAAATGGCGGTTTAGATGATTATTTATCAAAGACAAGCAATAGAGTTTTAGCACCTCAGGCTATAGCAATTAAAAAATCTATTCAAAAAAATTTAAAAAAAGAAGTTAGCTCCTCTTAATATCATTCTTCATTGAATAAGTCAGCTAGCTGTTCGGTAACAGCTCCACCCAATTGCTCAGCATCAGTGAGTGTTACTGCTTTGTCATAATAACGGGTAACGTCGTGACCAATTCCAATTGCAACTAATTCTACGGGTGACCTATTTTCTATAAATGAGATTACCTGTTTAAGATGAAGTTCTAAGTAGTTACCACTATTAGAAGAAAGTGTAGTATCGTCAACAGGTGCACCATCACTTATGACCATAAGAATCTTTCTATCTTCTACTCTACTTAATAAACGCTCATGTGCCCAGATTAATGCCTCACCATCTATGTTCTCCTTTAAAATTCCCTCTCTAAGCATTAATCCAAGTGAATTTTTTGCTCTTCTCCATGGTGCGTCAGCTGGTTTATAAATGATATGCCTTAAGTCATTTAATCTTCCAGGGTAAGTTGGTTTACCATCATTTATCCATTGTTCCCTTGATTGGCCACCCTTCCAGGCTTTTGTGGTAAAACCCAAGATTTCAACTTTGACTCCACATCTTTCAAGTGTTCTAGCCATAATGTCAGCGCAAATTGCTGCAATGGTTATAGGCCTCCCCCTCATTGACCCAGAATTATCTATTAGCAAAGTCACTATCGTATCTCTAAATTTCATATCTTTTTCTTGCTTATAAGAAAGTGGGAATAACGGTTGAGTAATTACTCTAGCTAATTTTGATGCATCTAACATCCCTTCTTCAAGATCAAAGTTCCAAGATCTATTCTGTTTTGCTTGTAATTTTCTTTGAAGTTTATTAGCCAATCTAGCAATAGCACCTTGAAGATTTGCAAGTTGTTTATCAAGTGTCCCTCTCAGCCGGCTAAGTTCGTCTTCTTCACATAACTCTGTGGCATTGACGATTTCGTCGTACTTAGTAGAAAAGACTTGATAATTATGATTAATATTATTTTTACCTATGTTATCTCCTGACAAAGGATTAGGAACGATTTCACCCTCACTTTCTCCATCTTCATTATCAGCGTCGGCATCTTGAGTTTCACCTTGCATTTCTTGATCATTGTCTTGGGCATCGCTACTACTATCTAGTCCGGCATCTTCATCGTTGTCACTTTCACTTTCTGCAGATGAATCGTTTTCTTCATTCTCATCAGGATTGTTGTCTTCAGTATCCTCGTTTTCACCATCATTATTAGGATCTCTTTCTCCAATATCTGCATGTAATGCTGATAACAATTCTTTTGTATATTTAGCAAAAACTTCCTGATTAGTAGTATTTTTCGCAAGTTGGTTTAGAAGATTGCCAATTTTTTTATTAATCCAAGGTCGCCATTTCTCTAAAGAAACAGATGTGTTTGGAGGAGAATTAGAGCCAGTAATCTTTTCTCTTATTACTAAGTGTAAAGCATTTACTAATGCTTCCTTATCTTCTCCACCTGGTATGGGTAAAATTGTTTCTTTAAATTTTTCAACAACTAAATTTTGTAAATTTTTCTTTATACCAACAAGATTCTTAGACCCAACAGCTTCAATTCTAGATTCCTCTGCTAACTGAAAAATTTGGGATGATAAATCTGAAGATGGTATATACTTACTATGTAAAACAGGATCATGGTACTTAATCTTAAGAGCAATTTTATCAGCCTCACCTCTTAATTTATATAATTCCGAATCATCCAATTCTTTTGATATAATTGGTAATCTGACTTCTTTAGATGATAAATAGCTTGTAGATCCAGAAAATTTTACTTCTCTTTCTTCAATCATCTTTCCAGAAATTGCTTTTAAAGTTGAGGCAGTAGCATTTTGGAATTGGGTGTTTTCTGAATTCTTGCTCATTTTAAATTTTAAGCGTCTATACTTTTTTCAACTTTAATTAATTCTCTTCCAAAACATCTTTGATAATATTCTGACAAAATTGGTCTTTCCATTTCATCACATTTATTAAAAAAAGTAAGCTTGAAAGCCAAATCTATATCCTCAATAATATTTGTATTCTCTGCCCATGTTATTACTGTTCTTGGAGACATTACAGTAGAAAGATCACCAGACATAAATCCATTTCTTGTTAAATTAGCTATAGAAACCATGGATTTGATAGTTTCTTTCCCATCCTTAGATTTAAAATTTGGAACTTTAGATAAAACAATTTCTTCTTCTGCATTATCTGGTAAATAATTTAAGGTTGAAACTATAGACCATCTGTCCATTTGCCCTTGATTGATTTGTTGTGTTCCGTGATATAGCCCTGTAGTGTCTCCTAGCCCAACTGTGTTAGCAGTTGCAAACAATCTGAAATTCTTATGAGGATTTATAACTCGGTTATTATCAAGTAAAGTCAGTTTACCTGAAACTTCCAAAACTCTTTGAATAACAAACATTACGTCAGCTCTTCCGGCATCATATTCATCAAATACAATTGCAACAGGGTTCTGTAGGGCCCATGGAAGAACACCTTCTCTAAATTCAGTTACTTGCTTTCCATTCTCTAAAACAATAGCATCTTTGCCTACTAAGTCTAAACGGCTAATATGGCTATCTAAATTAACTCTTACACATGGCCAATTTAATCTTGCAGCAACTTGTTCAATGTGTGTTGATTTACCAGTACCATGGTAACCTTGAATCATAACTCTTCTATTGTAGCAAAATCCAGCAAGTATTGCTTTTGTAGTAGTTTCATCAAATAAATAAGATTCATCAATTTCAGGTACAAATTTAGTTTTTTCATTAAATCCAAAAATATTCATATTTGTTTTAAAACCGAAGGTTTTTTCTGAGTCAATTACTAAGGTTTGAGAAGATGGGAAAGTCCCAGAATTAAAGTCCATATTGTTAGTTAGACTAACTTCGTTCATATTGTAATCTCCAAAAATGTTACTGTTAGGTTTTTGCTGGTTTTGTTAAAGATTCTAAAATAATTTTATAAGCATTTGTTATATCAATGAATTTATCTTTATTATTTTTTGATTGATTTTCATTTTGTACATCAGGGTGCCATTTTTTTGCTAAAAATTTATATTTTGTTTTTACTTCTTCAACATTTGTGTCATGACTTAAACCTAATGTTCTAAGTGCGTTTTCTAATTTTTTATTAAATACTTTTTTATTTTTTTTATTTTCAAACCTATTAAAAGCTCTTTCAAAATCATAATTTATATTTTTTGTCCCAAATTTCCAACTTGGTCGATCCCAAGTTACTGATTTTCTTATTTCTACTTCTAATTCTTGTTCATTTAGTCCTTCAAAATAATTCCAAGATTTATTAAAGTCCCTAATACAATTGATACAGAAGTATAAATATTCTCTTAATTGATCCCTTGACTTAGGTGCAGGATATACCCCTAATTCTTTACATTTTGGGTTAGAACAAATTCTTTCTTGTTTTTCTTTTTCATTCGTATGTAACATAAATTTAATTCTTTATTTTAATTATAGAATTATGTAGTAATCCATGCAAGGTAGGAATTATTTTTTTAAAATTTTTTGTTTAGAGAGTTTCTATATGAAAAGAAAAATTAATATTGAAAATTTAATCTTAAAAAATTATGAACCACAATTCTACTCCGTTTTAGACGTTTCTGAACAACATAGGGGTCATCAAAATTTTAAAGAAGATGTAGAAAGTCACTTTGAAATAATCATTGTTTCAGAAAAGTTTAGAAATTTAAACAGAATGGAAAGACATAGAATGGTTAACAAAAGTTTAAAAGAAGAATTTTTATCAGATCTCCATTCAGTAACAATAAAAACATATACCATGGAAGAATATAAAAATAATTAACTTTTATTTTTATTTATTCCTAGCTCATTCCATAAACGTAGTTGAGAGATAAAATTTGATTTTTTTTGGAGAATTCTAAATCTAATATCAAAAAATCTAAATTCTTGCCCAGGTTCTGGTATTGTTTTTGATTCAAACAAGACTAAACCCGCAATAGTATTTGCATTTTGATCCGGCAGTGACCAACCCAGGGAGCGGTTCAAATCTCTTATTGTAACTGAACCATCTACGATAAAAGATCCATCTGGTTGAGGTTTAAGGCCCTTAACTTTTAAATCAGTTTCATCATCGATTTCACCTACTATCTCTTCAAGTATATCTTCTAGTGTTACAATTCCTCTAAAATCACCATATTCATCAACAACAACAGCAAAGTGTTCCCTCCTAGTTTTAAAAATTTCTAACTGGTCAAATAATAATGTTGTTTCTGGAGCAAAATATGGTTGTATCATTAATTCAGATAAATTTATGGAGTTTATGTTTTTAAAGTTCCTTCTTCTTAAATTTCTAAATAATTCTTTTGCATGTAAAATACCGATTATATTATCAGGGTTACCTGAGTAAATTGGTATTCTAGTAAATGGACTCTCCCCTACTACCTTAAAAATGAAATCAGGGTCTTCTTTAGAATCTATCATTGTAACTGCTCCTCTGTGTGTCATGACAGCTTCTATAGTTACCTCATCCATGTCGAGCATACTAGACATCATTTTTCCACGCTCTTTTCCACGACTTTCATTTCCAGCATGTAATCTGATCATTCCTCTAAGCTCTTCAGTTTTGGCTTCTTCATCATTAATTACTGGTCCAGAGACTATTTTTGCAAAACGCTCTGTAATAAATGTAGCGGGTGTCAATAAAAATATAAAAAAGTTGATTATTGGAGCAACGGTCAAAGCAACTTGATCTGGATGGCTGAAAGCATAAGTTTTAGGAATAACTTCTGCAAAAATTACTAAAACAATTGTTAATAATATGGTTACAAAAATTAGATCAAACTCTCCAAAATAGATTATAGCAAAGCTTGTTGCGTATACTGAGGCTACAATATTTACTAAATTATTTCCTATTAAAATTGTACTAATCATTTTTTCTTTTTTAGCTAAAATTCTTTCAATGGTTATTGCTCTTTTATTACCTTGAAGTGCTAACTCATGGATTCTAGGCTCTGACACGGCTGTTAAAGCAGTTTCAGAACTTGAAAAAAAACCTGATAAAAAAATTAAAAATAGTATGTTACATATAAATATGAATATGTCTGGCATTATATCTCATCATTTAAGAATTCAGTTAAAATATTTTCATCCATATTATTTTTTATGAAAGATTTTCCAATTTTTTTATTAAGAATAAATGTTAACTGATTATTTTTGTTCTTTTTATCATATTTGAATTTTTTTAACATTTCTGATGTTGTAATTGGAATATTCTTCAAACCTTGTAAAGAGGTAGGTAGAGTCAATTTCTTAAAAAAACTTACTACTCGCTCTGTTTCAATTTGAGGACAATAACCCATTTTACTTGAAAGTCTGAATGCTAAGCAAATTCCTATTGATACCGCTTCACCGTGAATAATTGTTCCATCATATTGACCAAATGATTCAATAGCATGAGCAAAGGTGTGTCCAAGATTTAGTAGAGCCCTATTCCCATTTTCTTTTTCATCATTTTTTATTATTAAAGATTTTATTTCACAAGATTTACTAATTATTTCATTTAACTTCAACTGATCATAATTTAGAATATCTTTGTAATTATTTTCTAAATTATAAAAAAACTTTACGTCGTAAATGAGACCATACTTTATAACTTCAACCAAGCCAGCTAAAAATTCTCTTTTAGGTAATGTTTTAAGTATGTCTATGTCTGCTAAAACTGCAATTGGTTGATGGAAAGAACCAATTAAGTTTTTACTTTTACTGCTATTGATACCAGTCTTACCTCCTACCGAGCTGTCTACCTGAGCTAATAGAGTAGTGGGTATCTGAACAAAATCTATACCTCTTAGTAGTATTGAAGCGGCAAAACCTGCTATGTCACCAATAACGCCACCACCAAATGCAATTATTAAACTTCTTCTATCTATGTTAAATGATAGAGATTCTTCTAGGATATACTCTAATTGAGAAATATTTTTTGTTTTGTCACCTCCTGGAATGCCAATTAAATTTACGGTTTTAGATAATTTTTTAATTGTTTTAAGAAATGAAATAAATTGTTCATTATTTTTGTTATTTAAAGAAAAAAAATTATCATGGATCAATATAACTTTTCTTTTTGATATAAAAGTTTTCAGAATTTCTTCACAATTAGATAATAAACCGTTGCCTATTAAAATAGGATATGAAAAATTACAACATTTTTCGTTCAGTGAAACGTTAATAATTTTTGGTTTCATTTTATTGCTATATTACTTTGATGAGAAATTAAATTAATTAATTTTTCAGTTATTTGATTTTGGTCAAGTTTATCAGTATTTATTTGATTGTGACAAAGAGAATAATATTTGGTTCTTATTTTTAAAAGTCTTAATAATGAATCTTTGGTCCCCCCTTTTATCATTGGTCTTTTTGATCCATCTCCAACTCTTTGAACTAAAACATTTACAGGAGTGTTTAGCCAAATTACATTTGTATTATTTAATAATAAATCTCTTGTTTCTTCGTTGTCAAATCCACCACCACCAAGACTTATTATTGCCTTTTCATTATTTTTATTAATTTTTAAAATTAAATTACTAATTGTTTTTTTTTCTATTGTTCTAAAAAAAACTTCACCATGTTTTTGGAAAAGTTCTTTTATGGTCATTTTGAATTCCTTTTCAATCAAATGATCAACATCATAAAAATTAAATTTTAAAATATTTGCTATTTGACGGCCAAATTTAGATTTTCCTGTGCCCATCATTCCAATCAATGTAACCTTTTCATAGTATGGATTTATTGCTTCAAATTTTAACATTCACATTAAATATCATATTAACCTAATACAAACACCATATTTTTAGAAACTTTTTTAAAATTATGGTAAACAATATAATTTAAAATAGTCAAAAACTCGCCATATTTTTAGTTATATTGTAAATATAAGGATCATTATGAAAAATTATAAATTTTTTTTAATTGTATTAAGTCTAATTGTTTTAAGTGTTTTTCTAGTTGCAACCTACTTAGATATACCAGCACCTGATAAATTAGAAACCAAGATTTTAGATGTTAATGATGAAAAAATTAAATAACTATGATTTATTAAATATGAAGTGTGTAATTCTTTTAAGTTATTGCATCTTGTTTTTTTGTCTTCAAGTAAAACCGTCTTTTTCTCAGACTAATGATGTTAATAAAGAAGTTTCCTCAAAAAAAGTTAATGTTGAAGTTAAAGTTAGTGAACTTGCGAAGCCATCTTTAGGATCACTTGGAGTAAAAACTGAAGTAAATAATTTAATGGGTTTAAATATCTGGCAAAATTTAAAAGTAGAAGAAATTATTGAGCATCTAAATTATATTCCAGATAATTTATCTAGCAAACATTTACAACTATTTTTAAATGATCTTTATATTACTGCCTCTGTTCCACCAGAAGGTGAATCAAATCAAATTTTGAAATTTTTGGAAACTAGATTATTTAAAATCAAAAACAGTGGGCAGAGTAAAAATTTATATAAACTAGTCTTGCAATTACCTAGTGGTAATCGATGGGATATGTGGAGAAAGTGGCAAATAGAATATGAGTTAATTAATAGAAAAGATAAAAAAGCTTGTGAATTTATTAATGTAGAATCAAAATCTAATCCTAAAAATTTTTGGCAAATGGCTCGAATTTTCTGTTTGACTATTGAAGGAAAGAGAGATCAATCAGAGTTTATTTTAGATTTGATAAAATCTAGAGGTTTTAATGATGAAATTTTCGAAGATTTATTTCAATCAATCTATAATGAAGTTAACGTTATAAACATTGAAAATAAAAAAAACAAAATACAACCAATACATATTGTTATGATGGATACTTTAAAGATCCCAATAAAAACAAATTATATTGCACACCTTGGGGTTGAATATACTGATTCTTTATTGTCGCTTAATTATTTAACCTCAAAAGCAAGAGCTTTTCTACTAGACAAGCAATTAAATTATAACTTTGTCTCAGTTGATCAAATAATTGAAAATTATAAATCAGTTGCAGATGGAAACATTGACTTTGAAAAATCTTTTTCTAACTTTTCAAAAGAACCAAATGGTTACAATAGAGCTAATGTTTGGCTAAGCATAATCAAGATTAAAGATGATATTAAAAAAGTTAATTCAATCTTAAAAATGATAAAGTCAGAGACAAATAATGGACGTTTCAATGATGTTATTGGCCTATATTTAAATCTACTAAATGATATTGAAAATTCTTCCTTGCCGCAAGAGCTAAATCAATCAATAGAAAGGCTTAAAATTTCTTCTAATCCTGATCTGTATCCTGACAATAGTTTTGCAAATATAATTTCCTTAGTTGAAGGTAAGACATGGGACTTAAACCTAATTTCAAAAGAAAATGCATGGCCATTAATACAAATTATTGAAAAGGCTGGAATGATAGAACCAAATTCAATAAATTGGATGAATTATTTAAGAGATCTTAATGAAATTAATTTAGAAGAAGATAAATATCTTAAATGGGAAAGTAATTATAACTTAAAAAGATTTCTTTTAATTAAATCAATTGAAAAAGCTGCAAAAAATAATAATAAAACACTAACAGTCTTGTTGATTGCAAGATTAATAGGAGATGATCCACTGATTGATTTTGATTTGAATAGCTTAATTACAATTAGGAATTCTCTAAAATTAATTGGCTTAGAAAATTTATCTAAAATAATTACACAAGAAATAATGACATCCAAAATTGTAAATCTTTAAATTTTAATTATGAATAATCTAAAACATACAACACCAGAATTTATCAATAGAATTTTAGGAATTATTTGCCTAGAAAATGGGTTGTCTAAAAACACAAAAATAGCTTACACAAAAGATATAAGTTTGGTTTTTGAATGGTTTGAAAATAAAAATATAAATTTTCTTTTTGCAAACGAAAAAAACTTTCGTGAATTATTTTCTTTTTTGCAAAGAAAAAACTATAAACCTAGTTCGTTAAGCAGAAAGTTGTCCTCATTAAAACAATTTTATGATGTTCTAAAAGCAGAAGGACACATTAAAATTAATCCACTTAACAACTTAGAAAGTTTTAAAAAAATTAAAAATTTACCAAAATCACTATCTGAAGAGCATTTGATTTTGTTGCTAACAAAAGCCAAAAAAAATCTTAAAAATTTTGAGAGAGATAATTCTAAAAACAAATTAAAATTTCTGCGTATTTTAACTATTTTAGAAGTTCTATACTCTACTGGGATGAGAGTTTCTGAATTGATATCTCTTCCTTTATCAGATTTTATTAAAATAAATGATTTGCTACAGATTAAGGGTAAAGGTGGTGTTTATAGGCATGTTGCTTTTAATAAAGAATCCAAAAAAATGATAGAAATGTGGTTGTTACATAGGTCTTCAATAGAAAAATTCATAAATAATAAGTATATTTTCCCTAGTAATAATGGAAATGGACATATTACCAGACAATCTATATATAAGGAATTATCAGAATTATCAAAAAGTATAAATATGAATAGCGCTAACGTCACTCCTCATACAATCAGGCATAGTTTTGCAACTCATATGTTAAATCGGGGTGCTGATTTAAGGTATTTACAAAAACTTCTTGGTCACGCTGATATCAGTACTACTGAGATTTATACAAAGGTCCAATCGAAAAGATTGTCAGGTCTTGTAAATGACATCCATCCATTGAATAGAATAAACCTAAAGAAAAAAGAAAGTCTTTAAACATGATTAAGCATTTTTTAGCATTTGAAAAACAAATTGCAGATCTTGAAGGAAAAATAGAAGAGCTTCGTCATTTGTCTTCTGGAAGTGATATTAATATTGCAGATGAAATTGGTAAATTACAAGCAAGTGTATCAGAAAAGTTAAAATCTACTTACTCACAATTAAGTCCTTGGCAAAAAGTTTTAGTTTCTAGACATCCTGAAAGACCACATTTTCAAGATATAATTAAAAGTTTATTTGAAGATTATATTTCTTTGTCAGGTGATAGAAATTTCGCTGATGATAATGCTTTAACTGGTGGTATAGCTTTTTTTAGAGGAAAGAGTGTCGTAGCTATAGGTATAGATAAAGGTAAAAACACTCAAGATAGAATTCACAAAAATTTTGGTATGGCTAGGCCTGAAGGTTATAGAAAAGCAGAAAGATTAATGCAATTAGCTAATGATTTTTCAATTCCAGTCTTAATGTTTGTTGATACAGCAGGTGCTTATCCTGGAAAAGGTGCTGAACAAAGAGGTCAAGCTGAAGCCATTGCGAAATGTTTGCAAAAGAGCCTTGAGATTACTGTTCCTTCTATTTCAGTAATTACAGGTGAGGGTGGCTCAGGAGGAGCAGTTGCTTTAGCTGTGGCTAATAACACACTTATGTTAGAACATGCAATTTACTCTGTTATTTCCCCTGAGGGATGCTCTTCAATTTTATGGAGAAGTTCAGATTATGCAGATCAAGCAGCTGAAGCCTTGAAATTGACTGCACAAGATATGGAAAAATTTAATATTATAGATGAAATTATTCCTGAACCTATTGGAGGTGCGCATAGAGATCCAATAATTACTATAAAAAGTATTGGTGATGTTATTGAAAGGAGACTCCAAGAACTGACAATGCTTAGTAAAGAAGAATTATTAAAATTAAAAGAAAAAAAATATTTAGAAATTGGTTAAATAATCTTTTTTTGAATTTAATGTAGGTATAGCATTTCTCGCTTTCATTACTTCATCTAGATTAATATTAGCATGAATTATTCCAATTTCCTCTTTTGCATCTTCTAAAACCTCTCCCCATGGAGATACAATCAAAGAATGCCCATAACTATTTCTTCCACATTCATGATAACCAGTTTGAGCAGGTGCAATAATGAATGCACCAGTTTCTATGGCTCTTGCCTTGAGCAAAGTATGCCAATGAACGGGTCCAGTTAAATTTGAAAAGGCAGATGGTACAACAATTATTTCAGCGCCATTTACTGCTAAATCTTGATATAAATGGGGAAAGCGCAAATCATAACAAATTGTCAAACCAATTTTAATTTTATTTTTTTTTATTTCTGCAATGATTGCTTTATTTCCACTTTTGTAAGTATCAGATTCTCTATAAACATCACCATTAGGTAGATTTACGTCATATAAGTGAATTTTATCATATTTGTATAAAATATCTCCTCTAGGTCCAACCATAAAAGATCTATTTACTAATTTACCATCTACTTTTATTGGTAAAGAACCAATTAAAATAAAGATTGAATTAAGCTTAGCTATTTCTTTTAAAGTTTGCAGGCTGAAGTTTTCATCTTCGGTCTTGGCCATTTTATTAGTTAAAAAAGAATTTTTTTGAAGTGAAGTTGCACATTCGGGTAAAGTAATCAACTCTGCTTCAGCATCAAGGGCTTTGTCAATTAAATCTTTTATTGTTTCTAGTGTATGTTTTTCATTCTTTGCAGATGAGTATTGGAGACAGGCAATTGACAATTTACGGTTCATATTATTTATTTAACAAAATTTTCTAGGCCATTATCTTCTTCTAATTTATATAAATCATCACATCCACCTATATGAAAATCTTTGAAAAATATTTGTGGCACAGAAGTTCTTCCTCCGGATTTTTTTATCATTTCATTTCTTTTGGAATAGTCTAAATCAATATCTATTTCTTCAAAAGGGATGTTTTTCTTTTTTAAAAGAGATTTAGCACGATAACAAAATCCACACAGCGAACTGGTATAAATTATTAGATTTTTATTCATTATAGTCCTCAAAATTTATGAAAATAAGTCTTGTATGCAAAAAATCAGAGCATCATCAGCTGGAGGCATTTTATATTTTCTTAGCATATTTGGTTTAACCCAGACAATTTCATTTTTCTCCATAGATTTTGGTTCACCCTCCCATTTTCTGCATACATATAAAAGCAAAAGCAACTGAAATTCTTTATAATTAAATTCACTAAAAGATAAAGGCGCAATACATGTGTTGTTTATGTTAATGTCAAGTTCTTCTTTAATTTCTCTTATAAGCGCACTTTCTGGCACCTCACCAGTTTCAACTTTTCCACCAGGAAATTCCCAAAAACCTGCTAAATGTTTATTTTTAGGTCTTTTTGATAATAAAATTTCATCAGCATCATTAATTAATGCTAATGAAACTACAATTTTAATATTTTTATGACCTGTAATCGGCATTTATATCTATATATTTATGGGTTAGGTCACATGTATATACAGTAGAACTTGACTTACCTACTCCAACATCAATCTCAAGAAAAATATTATCTTGTTTTAAATGTTCTGTTGCTCGTAATTCTGAGTAGTTTTCATGAACCATTCCATTATGTGTTACTTGTTCATCACCAATATAAATTTTGATTTTATCTCTATTTGCAGGTTGACCTGATTTCCCAACAGCCATAATAATTCTACCCCAATTTGCGTCCTCTCCAGCAATTGCAGTTTTAACCAAAGGTGAATTTGCTATAGAAAATGCTATTATTTTTGCAGATTTTTTTGACTTAGCGCCCGTAACTTTAATAGTTATAAATTTTGATGCACCTTCACCATCCTTAATAACTAATTTAGCAAGCTCTAACATCAAGCTAAATAAATTTTCTTTAAATTCAATTAAGCGGGTGTCGTTAAAATTATTAATCGGTTTGTGTTTTGCTGTTTTAGTTGCTGCTAATAAAACAGTGTCACTTGTTGATGTGTCACTATCTACAGTTATAGAGTTAAAACTTATCTCATTACTAGATACAATTAATTTTTGAAGAGTATCCGATGATATGTTAGCGTTAGTAAAAATAAAACCTAACATTGTTGACATATTTGGTGCAATCATACCCGAACCTTTAGCTATTCCTACAATTTCAATTTTAGCATCATCGATTTTACAAACTCTCTTACTTACTTTTGTAAATGTATCAGTGGTTTTGATAGCAGTGGCAGCTTTTATCCAATCTGGATTTTTTAATGGTACCATTAATTTTATGCTTCTTATAACCACATCAGGATCTAATTGTTCTCCAATGACGCCAGTAGAAGCTGTGTATATTTGATTAACACTACAATTTAATTTTGCCGAAAGATATTTTGAAATTTTTGAAACTGTTTCCTCACCTATTTTCCCTGTAAATGCATTTGCGTTTCCTGAATTTACTAAAATTGCCCTTACTACGGGTTCTTTATATTTAGTGAGATTTTTTTTACATTGATTTACAGAAGCACTTGAGGTTAAGGATTCTGTGAAAACTCCAGCAATAGCAGATTTTTTTTTAAGCTCTATAAAAAGAAGATCGTCTTCATTATTTTGTGTCTTTTTAATGCCAGAGTATATGGTTGAAACTTTAATATCTTTCAACAGATGACTTCTTAAACTTTCTTTTTTCATAACGCAATCTTAATAGATACTAGTTATTTATTTCTTGAACAACTTTTTCAAAATCTGAAATTTTTATAGCTTTGTTTTTTCTGAGTCTTTTTTCAAGTTTTGATAAAGAATTTTGTTTTATTCTCTCAACAATTTGTTGCTTGATATCATTAAATTTTTTTGGTTGAGAATCTCTAATATCATTCAACATTATGATATGATAACCAAATTTAGTTTTAACTGGTTTTTCTGTAATTGTTCCTTTTTTTAATTTCAATACTGCTTCTTCAAATTCTTTTACCATTTGACCAGATCTAAACCAACCCAAATTACCTCCATTCTTTTTTGAGGGTCCAATAGAATAAGATTTTGCAAATTTTGAGAATTCTGTCTTAATTTTTAATTTTTTTACTATCTGTAATGCTTCATCTTCTTCTTTTACTAAGATATGGCTAGCATTAAACTCTTTGAAACTTTTAAAGTTTTTATGGTATTTTGTATAGAAATCCTGAATTTTTTCTTTAGAAGTGTTGTTTGTAAGAAAATTATTAAGCCAGTATTTCGCCATTATCTGATCTTTATTTTTTTTTAATATTTCAATAATTTCTTTTTGCTGATCTAATTTATCTTTGTAAGCTTGTTTAGTGATTAAGTGCTGATTAATTAATTCATTTACGATGTTTGGGTATATTTCAGAAAGAGGTTTTTCTTTGATTTTTCTTGGCAATCTATTAGTTGCATTGAGCACATCTTGTGCTGTAATGATATGACTATCCACTGTTGCAACAATGACTTGTCTAGGTTCTTTAGCATTTGCAATAGGCGAAGTAATAACTAAAAAAATATTTGTAATAATAAAAATGATTTTTAAGCAAGACATTTTGGTATATTCCAATTATAAGATTATTTTTTACAGGTTTTTTTTAGTCAATACAAGGAATGATGTTTAATATTTATTGTTATTTTAGATTTTACAGAAGATTTATGTAAATAATTGGAGCACTTTTACATGTTAAGTAAACTTACGTCTAGACTTTTTGGTTCTTCTAATGAGAGACAGATTAAGAAATATAAACCTATAATTGATCAAATTAACAACTTAGAAAGTGAATTTTCTGGTTTGTCGGATGAACAATTAAAGTTAAAGACAAAAATCTTTAAAGAAAAATTATCAAAAAATGAAAATTTAAAAAATATTTTACCAGAAGCATTTGCAACTGTAAGAGAGGCTTCGAAAAGAACATTGAAACAAAGACACTTTGATGTTCAATTGACTGGTGGAATGGTTCTTCATGAAGGAAAAATAGCTGAAATGAAAACTGGCGAAGGTAAAACCTTAGTTGCTACTTTAGCATGTTATTTAAATGCTTTAGAAGGTAAAGGTGTTCATGTGGTTACTGTTAATGACTATTTAGCTAGAAGAGATTCAGAGTGGATGGGCCAAATATACAATTTTTTGGGAATGACTGTTGGTTGTATTATCTCAGAAATGGACGACGAGCAAAGAAGAATTGCCTATAATGCGGATATTACTTATGGAACTAATAATGAATTTGGATTTGATTATCTTCGCGATAATATGAAATATAATCTAGCTGACATGGTTCAGCGGCCATTTAATTTTGCTATTGTAGATGAAGTTGATTCTATCTTAATTGATGAAGCTAGAACCCCACTTGTTATTTCTGGACAATCAGAAGACTCTTCAATTTTGTATAAATCAATTGATAAATTCATCCCATCACTAAACGAAAACGATTATGAATTAGATGAGAAGCAAAGAACATGTAATTTAACTGATACTGGTATTGAAAATATAGAAAAAGCATTAAGAGCAAATAATATTATTAAAGAAGGAAACCTATTTGATGTTAAAAATATTTCCTTATTACACCATATTAATCAAGCATTAAGAGCTCATAAATTATTCAAAAAAAATACGCATTATATGGTTAAAAACGATAATGTTATTATTATTGATGAGTTCACAGGACGTGCTATGGAAGGTAGACGTTTTGGAGAAGGGCAGCATCAGGCAATTGAAGCCAAAGAAAATGTTTCTGTACAGCCAGAAAACCAAACCTTAGCCAGCGTAACTTTTCAGAATTATTTCAGAATGTACCCTAAATTAGCAGGAATGACAGGAACTGCCCTGACAGAAGAGGGTGAATTTTCTGAAATTTACAACCTTCAAGTTATTGAAGTCCCCACTAATTTGAAAATAGCAAGAGATGACAAAAATGATGAAATTTATAAGACAAATGAAGAACGAGACGAAGCCGTAATTAAATTAATCGAGCGTTGTCAAAAAAATAATCAGCCTGTTTTAGTAGGAACAGTATCAATTGAAAAGTCTGAAATATTATCAAAATTGTTAAATGCTAAAAAAATTAAACACGAAGTGCTGAATGCAAAATTTCATGAGCAAGAGGCTCAAATTATTGGTTATGCTGGGATGCCAGGGGCTGTAACCATAGCCACTAATATGGCAGGTAGAGGAACTGATATTCAATTAGGTGGAAATTTAGAAATTAGACAAGCAAAAGAAATAAAATCATTTTCAGAGGAAATCAAGGAGGTTAATGATTTAAAAATTGATATTGAGAAAAAGAAAAAAATAGCTCTTGCTGCAGGAGGTTTATATGTAATAGGAACTGAACGTCACGAAAGTCGAAGGATTGATAATCAGTTGAGAGGAAGAACAGGAAGACAAGGTGACCCAGGAAGGTCTAAGTTTTTATTATCACTTCAAGATGATTTGATGAGAATATTTGGATCTGAGAGACTTGAAACGATGTTGAGTAAACTTGGATTAGAAAAGGGTGAAGCTATTATTCATCCTTGGATTAATAAGGCAGTTGAAAAAGCTCAAGCTAAAGTTGAGGCTCATAATTTTGAGATAAGAAAGCAACTTCTTAAATTTGATGATGTAATGAATGATCAAAGAAAAGTAATTTTTGATCAAAGAAAAGATATAATGAGATCAGACGATATAAGTACAATGATAATGGACATGCGTCATGAAGTGATAGAAACAATTGTTTATCAATCTATACCTGATCAAAGTTATCACGATGAATGGGATGTAGAAAAGTTATCTGCAGATGTTAAAAACTATTTAGGTATTAAGGTCCCAATTGATGAGTGGGTTAAAGAAGATGGAATAATTGAAAAAGAATTTATAAGCCGACTTACTGAATTATCTGACAAATATATGGCAGAGAGAGCAGTTAAATATGGGGTTAAAGTTTTTAGACAGGCAGAAAAAACTCTTTTACTACAAGTATTAGATCAAGGGTGGAAAGATCATTTGCTTATGTTAGACCAAATGAGACAATCTATAGGTTTGAGAGCTTACGCACAAAAGGATCCATTAAACGAATATAAAAGAGAATCTTTTGAATTGTTTGAAGAAATGCTTGATAAATTAAGAAAAACAATTACATCAGTAATGTCATTTATAGATATAAAGCAAGAAGAAATTGAAGAAAAGGAAGATCATAAGGATCTAAAAGAATTTCCAAATAAGAAAATTCCAAGAAATTCGATATGTCCTTTATGTGATTCTGGAAAAAAGTATAAGCATTGTTGTGGTAAATATTAAGAGTAATGATTAAATATCAATTAAAGTGTAGTTCAAAAATTTGTTCCGATGAAAAAGAATTTGATGGTTGGTTTAAAAGTATTGAAGCTTATGAAAAACAGAAACTTCAAAAACTAATTAATTGTCCAATTTGTGGTAGCGACAATGTTGAAAAATTATTAACTGCACCAAGTCTAAAAACTAATAAAAACAAAACTTCAGATATAAAAGATAAAAAATTTAAAAATTCTAAAAATAGTGAGACCTTTTTAGGTAATGTAGATTCAGACAATATCTCAACTCTATTAAGAACTCTAAAAAAAGAAGTACAAAAAAACTCAACTTTTGTAGGCAATGAGTTTGTTTCTCAGGTCCGTTCTATGAAAGAAGGAAAAATTAAAGAAAAGCCAATACATGGCCATGGAACGAATAAAGAAATACAGGAATTAAGAGATGAAGGAATTGACGTCGTAAATATTCCTTGGATATCTGAAGATCATTAAATTATAATTTAATTCCTGCTGCACCATAATTGATCTGCATGTTTGATGTAAGTTTGAAGTTGCCAAATTCTTTGTTAATTATATTTTTAAATCTAAATGTTGGAGTAAAACCTGTAAAATTATCCAATATTATACCATGCTCCTCAGCTTCTTTTGCTAAATTTTCTGGAGAAATAAACTTTTTCACCTCGTGAGTTCCTTTAGGAAGTATTTTTAAAATATCTTCTGCAAAATATTTTCCTAATAATATACCTAAGAAAGAGTTATTAATTGTAGTAAATACAACAAGCCCTCCTGGTCGACATAAATTAGATATATCAGATAGAAATATTTTCCTACTATATATATGTTCAATCACTTCAGAGGCAATTACTAGGTCAAATTTATTTAGAATTTTTTCTTCTTTTATTTCTAATAGTTTACTAGTTGTCATATTCTTATAATTTATTTTTAATCGACTTTTTTTTGCATGCTCTTTAGCTATATCTATCGAGGTTTTTGAAGCGTCAATTCCAGTAACATTTGCACCTAATCTTTTTAATTTTTCAGATAAAATGCCTCCACCACAACCAACATCTAAACAATTTAAACCATCAAGAAGATTAACTCCTATCTTTTCTTTCTTTAAAATTCTAGTTGCATTCTGTTTTATAAACTCAATTCTTACATTTGACATTTTATGTAGTGCCGAAAAAGGACCTGACATATTCCACCATTGGTTGCTTAATGAAGAAAATTGTTCTATTTCTTTTTTGTCTACGGTATTAGTCATTATGAATTTAATTTTATTAATATAGATTTTACAAGGATAACAGAAATTTGAAACTTGTGGTATTGAAATTTGGGGGAACTTCTGTTGCGGATGTTCCTCAAATAAAAAAAATTGCTATAAAAGTTAAAAAGGAAGTAAATCAGGGTAACAGAGTTATTGTTATAGTTTCAGCAATGGCTGGGGTCACAAACAATTTAATAGATTTAGTTAGAACTACATCTCAAACACCTCCTTATTCAGAATATGATGTTGTTTTATCTACAGGTGAACAAGTTACTTCGGCGTTGCTAGCGACTGCTCTAAATAATTTGAAAATCAAGGCTCGTTCTTGGTTGGGTTGGCAGGTACCAATAATATCCGATAAATCACACGGCAAAGCCGTTATAGAAGAAATTCAAACAGACAACATACTACAATATTTTAAGAAAAATCAGGTTGCAATAATATCAGGGTTTCAAGGTATATCTAAAGAAAGTAGAATAACAACTCTAGGAAGAGGTGGCTCAGATACATCTGCAGTTGCAATAGCAGCAGCTTTTTTAGCTGAGCGTTGTGATATTTATACCGACGTCGATGGAGTTTATACCACAGATCCAAGAATAGTGAAAAGTGCGAAAAAACTTGATTTAATTACTTATGAAGAAATGCTAGAACTAGCTTCTCAGGGCGCTAAAGTTCTTCAAACTAGGTCTGTAGCATTAGCAATGAAATATAATGTGAAATTG
>CABYED010000010.1 GCA_902517815.1 uncultured SAR116 cluster alpha proteobacterium | reverse complement strand
TCATATATTATTGTATGTATTTTACACAATAGCAGTAGCTAGCGTGGTATTATTAATGGTTAATCAGTAATTGAACAATTTATCTATCTATCAAGAAAAAATATTAGGTCTTGCTGCGAAAAATAAAAAGATTATTGCTTTGAAAGATTTTAACCGATCTTTTGAAATGCGTAACCCAATGTGTGGAGATGAAGTAAAAGTAAGAATTAAATTAGTTGAAGATAAAATAATTGATATTTCAGCAGTGGTTAGAGGATGTGCACTATGTGAGGCCTCAGCCGGATTAGTTGTTGAATTATTTAAAAATAAAAATGTTCCAGATCAAAAATTTTTGAATGAATTCTTAAGTTGGCTTGAAAACACAGAAACAAGCTTCTCAGATCAATTACCAATTGAAATGGAGATTTTTGAACCTATAAGAGAAATTAAAAATAGACATAAGTGTATAACGATGCCATTTGAAGCAACTTGCAAATCTGTTGATTTTGGAGATAATTAAAGTATTAATCAGGGGATACAGAGTGCTTCCCAAACCAAATAATCGCACCAACCAGTACAATTGGATAGAAAATTAATAACACAATGCCGACGTCAGGATTCATTTTTTAAACCTTTTAATTCTAATAATAATTATTAAATACATAATATAAAATAAATTGTAAAATTTCTAGTAGCAATATAATTTTTTCAAACAATATTCAAGGAAGGTAAATGACAAATAGAGAAATGATGGAATATGACGTTGTTGTGGTAGGTGCTGGACCTTCTGGATTGAGTGCTGCTATTAAATTAAAACAACTCACTAAGGAAGCTAATAAGGATCTATCAGTTTGTGTGATTGAAAAAGGATCAGAGGTTGGGGCACACATCGTATCTGGTGCAGTAATTGAAACTAAGGCATTAGACGAACTGATACCAGACTGGAAATCAAAAAATAGTCCATTAAAAACTGAAGCAAAAGATGATAAATTTTTATATCTTACAGAGACTAAGTCATATCAACTACCTACCCCTCCACAAATGCATAATAAGGGTAACTACATAATTAGTTTAAGCGATTTTACGAAATGGTTAGCTCAACAGGCTGAAGAACTTGAAGTAGAAATTTATCCAGGTTTTGCTGCGTCAGAAGTACTGTTTGATGAAAAAAATAAGGTTTTAGGTGTGGCCACTTGTGACATGGGAAGATTAAAGGATGGTTCTGAGGGACCTAACTTTGAAAGAGGTATAGAGTTACGAGCTAAACAAACAATATTTTCTGAGGGTTGTAGAGGTCATTTAGGGAAAATATTAATGGAAAAATTTAGTCTTAATTCAGACAACTCTCCACAAACTTACGGCATTGGGATAAAAGAATTATGGGAAGTGACTCCTGAAAATAGTAAACCAGGTAGTATAGTGCACACTACAGGATGGCCTCTAGATAATGATACTTACGGTGGATCTTTTTTATATCATTTAGATAATAATAAAGTATCAATAGGTTTCGTTATAGGTTTAGATTATAAAAATCCTTATTTATCTCCTTATCTTGAATTTCAACGCTATAAACATCATCCAGCAATAAAGAAATTACTTGAGGGTGGAAGAAGGATTAATTACGGTGCAAGAGCGTTAAATGAAGGCGGGGTTCAATCTTTACCAAAATTGACTTTTCCTGGTGGAATGTTAACAGGATGTGAAGCTGGTTTTCTTAACGTACCAAAAATTAAAGGAACCCATCTTGCAATGAAATCAGGCATGATTGCTGCTCAATCAATTTTTGAAAATATAGATAAAAATGACGAAATATTAGAGTACGAAAGATCTATTAAGAAAAGTTGGTTATGGAAAGAATTATACAAAGTAAGAAACATAAGACCTTCTTTTAAATGGGGTTTCTGGAAAGCAATATTTTATAGTGCTATTGATACTTATATTTTTCGTGGAAATGCACCTTGGACAATTGATCACCATGGAACTGATCATGAAAGTCTTGGTAGCAAACATGATTACAAAGAAATAAATTATCCAAAACCTGATAATGTTATAAGCTTTGACAGACTTACAAATGTTTCTTTTTCAGGAACAAATCATGAAGAAAATCAACCTTGTCATTTGCAGTTAAAAAATGAGGAAATACCTATAAATACTAATTTTGAATTATATGACAATCCAGAAACAAGATATTGTCCTGCAGGTGTATATGAAATTGTTTTAAATAATAATAAACCAAAACTTCAAATCAACGCACAAAATTGTGTTCACTGTAAAACATGTGATATCAAAGACCCAACTCAAAATATTAATTGGGTAACACCTCAAGGTGGAGGTGGCCCTAATTACCAAGGAATGTAATTTTAAAACAATTAAATAGACTTAATTTAATTATTTAATTAACATGATAAATAAAATAAAGGATTTTGATTTGAATCAATCTTTAGTTGGTATTTTGTGGATGGTAATTACAACAATTTTGTTTGTAGGTGTCACAGCAACTGTAAGATACTTAGAAGGAGAAGTTCCTGCTCCACAAGCTGCATTTCTAAGATATGCAATAGGGACAATTTTATTAATTCCTTCATTGATTTCACTTACGAAATTCAGACCTCATAGACCTTTGATGAAAAAATTTATTTTAAGAGGTTTCGTTCACTCTATTGGTGTTACATTATGGTTCTATGCTATGTCTGTTATGCCCGTTGCAGAGGTAACGGCTATTGGTTTTTTAACATATATTTTTGTGTCTTTTGGAGCATGTTTTTTTCTAAAGGAAACCCTACATAAACACAGGCTATTAGCAATTATAATATCTTTTATTGGTGCTCTTATAATTCTAAGACCAGGTTTTAAGGTAATTGAAAGTGGTCAAATAAGTATGTTATTAGCAACTGTAGTTTTCACTATGTCTTATCTAATTGCTAAAGTGGTATCGAAAGAAAGAACTTCTTCTGAAATTGTTGCAATGCTATCTATTTTAACAACAATTTTTTTAATTCCATCCGCAATTTATAGTTGGGAACCTCTTTCAATTGAAGCTTTATTAATTCTTACTATCACAGCTATAATAGCAACTATTGGACATATAACTATGACAAAAGCTATAAAAGTAGCACCAATGGTAGTTACGCAGCCAATATTATTTTTACAACTTGTATGGGCATCGATGGTAGGTTTATTCATCTTCAATGAAAAATTTGATCCTTTTGTAATTTTAGGAGGCACAATAATAATGATGTGTGTCTGTTATGTTTCATACAAAGAACACAAATTAGATAAGATTAATTCAAGTGAAACTTTACAAAAAGTAATTTGATATAATTAAGATAAATGCTCCAAAAAAAACAAGTCCAATGGTAGCAAAAAAGTTAGGTCCAAAAACTAATTTTGAAATTGAGATTTTAAAATTTTCAGCACTCGTTAAAACAGAAAGAGATGTAAAACTTATTGCTGTACCCGCACACCAACCAATAAGATGTGCTTGCATTAAAAAAGCTGCTTCCCAAACAGATAATAAAGGACCAAATATAGATAAAATTGGAGCTGACGTGATTATTGGATGTACACCAATTAAACTAAAACACCAAACTATAAAGGGTAATAAAATAATCATCATCCAAAATGGGAAATAATCACCTATAGTACTGCTAACAAAATTTTGAATCTCAACGGAGTTAGTTAATATTGACCCTAAAAACATAGATACTGAAATTAATAACATTTCATCTCTAGAATTTTGTATCAAATTTTTTAAATTTTTGAAAATGAAGTTTGTTGTGTCTGGACGTCTCAATATTTGAATAAACACTAAAATTGGTACTACAATTATTATTGCATTCAAAGCAGTCTTATTAAAGATTTGACCAACAAACAATACAGATGTTGCTAAAATAAGTAATCTTGAAAATATTGGTTTAATACATGATAAAGAATCCAAAAGATAATTTATTGTTAATTTTCCAATAATCAATCTTATAGTTATGAGATTAAAGAGTGTCGCTATAATAATTCCAAACCCAATCCCTATCCATGCTGACATTTCAGGAAGATAAATTTGTCCAACAGCAAAACTCACAAAAAAAGGTGACCATAAAACCGCAGTATTCATTCCACGAATTGATGCTTCACCGGCAGATTGTCTCAAACTAATTTTTGATTTTTTTGGAAGAACAGACGACAGCAGTGGGAAAGAACCAATATTAATTACACTGCCAAGAAAATGCGATGTAACTTGGAGCCCTGAAAGTATTTTTTTTGAATTTAATTTTGATAGAAGTGATTGAGTGCTTTGAACTGATGGCATTGTGATGGCTGTAGCCCTTAAAAGCCATAAACTTGGAAGAAAAGCAGAAAAAATAATGAAAAAGTTTCCAGCTTTTAGAATAATCTCTTTTGATGGGAAATTATCTAAAATTAAAAAAGTAAATAGAAACAAAAGAGAAATAATGACCTTGGTAGTGTTTTTTGAGAATATAAACATCCAAAATAATAATAAAAAATATATGAATATTAGAAAAAATATATATCTTTCACCAAAATTTAGTCCGTAAATTATGGGTAAAACAGCAATCCAACAAAAACATGTTAAAATTAATTTCAGGATCATTTTTTTCTACTTTTTTAATCCTATAGATTTTCCAAAAGTAGAAGGTAGTGAAGCATTTTTATGAGTGTTTTTTAATTTGATAAGTTTTTCAAAAGCCCATGGAGGATATGGTTCAGATTTACGTAACTTTAAATTTACATTTATTAAAACTTGTTCAACAACTGCGATTACTTTTTCTTGAAAGAGTGAGTATATTTCCATACATAAATGCATTTTATTTTTATCACAATCAACTACAAATAATCTGACGTGAAATTTTTCATTTAATCTCATTTCATTTAAATAATGATAATGAGCTTGAACAACAAAAGGACCCTGATTATTTTTATAAGCATGAGTTTCTCCAATACCTAGTAAATCTTCTAAAAAGATATCTAAAGATTTATCAAATGCCAGTGTATAATATGCAACGTTCATGTGACCATTGTAATCCAACCATTCATTTAAAACTTCCTGTTCAGGAAGAATTATTGGAGTTGAATATGGTCCATCAATTTTGTTTTCTTTCATTTATTAAATGACCTATCAATTTTAATTAGTTTTGGATAAAATTTTAGTTGCTTCTTCTATTCCTTTTATGCTTAGGGGCACCATTCTATTTGAAAATATTTCTTTTATAATATGAGTAGACTGAGAATAATTCCAATGCTCCTGTTTTGTTGGATTAATCCAAACATTTGATGGCCACTGGGCAATAGCTCTTTCTAACCAAACTTGTCCTGTTTCTTGATTAAAGTGTTCATTACCACCACCTTCTACTAAAATTTCATATGGACTCATCGAAGCATCACCAACAAAGATACATTTATATTCTTTTCCATATGTCCTGAAAATTTCTGTTGTAGAAAATTGTTCTTTCCATCGTCTTACGTTACTTTTCCAAACACCTTCATATAGACAGTTATGAAAGTAAAAAAAGTTAAGGTTTTTGAAAACATTTTTTGCAGATGAAAATAAATTTTCTACTTGTTTGATGTAGTCATCCATAGAACCACCTACATCAAGAAAAAGTAATATTTTAATTGCATTTTCTCTTTCTTTTCTGGTTTTTATGTCTAAATAACCATTTTTTGCAGTATGTGATATTGTATTATCTATATCTAACTCTTCATCAATACCAGTTCTTGCCCATTGCCTTAATCTTTTCAACGCAACTTGCATTCCACGCGTATCTAATTCTCTTGTATCATCAAAATCACGAAATACTCTTTTGTCCCATACTTTAACTGCTTTCCCCTGCCCTCTTGCATGTTGTCCAATTCTAATTCCTTCTGGATTATATCCATAAGCTCCAAAGGGTGATTTACCTGCTGTACCTATCCATTTATTACCACCTTGATGACGTTTTTTTTGTTCTTTTAGTCTTTGTTCAAGTGTTTTCATTAGTTCATCAAAACCACCTAAAGATTTTATCTCCTCAATTTCTTCTTTAGTAAAATGCTTATCCAACATTTTTTGAAGCCATTCTTTTGGGACTTTTAAATGTTCTAGTACATCTTCTAATTTTAAGGTTTCAATGCCCTTAAAATATTCACCAAATACAACATCAAATCGATCTATTAATCTTTCGTCTTTGACTAGACTTGCTCTAGCCATGTAATAAAAATTTTCAATGTTAAATTGAATAAAGTCTAATTTAATTGTATCTAAAAATGTGAAAAATTCATTTAATGTAACTGGAATTCTGGCATCTTTTAATTTGAAAAAGAAATTTAGAAACATTCTCTTATCTATTTCCTCTTGCCATAAAAGCTAACCTCTCAAATAAATGAATATCTTGTTCATTTTTAATGAGCGCGCCATGTAACTTGGGCAACAAATCCTTTCCATCACTTTTTAAATCTATAGGGTTAATATCTTCAATTAATAAAAGTTTAATCCAATCTAAGGCTTCTGAAGTTGATGGTTTTTTCTTTAATCCAGGAATTTCTCTAACTTCAAAAAATCTATTTAGTGCTGCTTCAAGTAATGATTTTTTAATTTCAGGAAAGTGTACTTGAACAATCTTTTTTAAGGTATCAATTTCAGGAAATTTAATGTAATGAAAAAAACATCGTCTTAAGAATGCCTCTGGAAGTTCTTTCTCATTATTAGATGTTATTATGACTATGGGTCTTTTTTTTGCTTTAACTATTTCATTAGTTTCATAAACAAAAAATTCCATTTTATCTAACTCTTGAAGTAGGTCATTTGGAAATTCTATATCTGCTTTATCAATCTCGTCAATTAATAGTACTGATCTTTCTTTGGACTCAAAAGCATTCCAAATCTTACCTTTCTTTATGTAATTTCCAATATTTTCTATCTTCTTATCGCCTAATTGGCTATCTCTGAGACGACTAACAGCATCATATTCATATAATCCTTGCTGAGCTTTTGTTGTGGATTTTATATTCCATTCAATAATACCTAATCCTAGGCTATCCGACACTTGTCTAGCCAATTCTGTTTTTCCAGTGCCTGGCTCACCTTTAATTAATAATGGTTTTTCAAGTGTAATTGCTGCATTTACTGCAACGTTCAAATCTTCAGTTGAAATATAATTTTGAGTTCCAGTAAATTTCATTCTTTATTAACTCCAACAAGTTGATCTATTTATTAAAAATTTTGTTTTTTAGTGCTTCAATATATTTGGGACCTACCTCACAACATCCACCAACTATAGAAGCATTATTTTTAATGTAACTCAATATTTCACTTGTAAATTTGTTAATGTTTAAATCAGATCTTTTTTTAAGAATTGATACATCATTGTGAATGTCTAGGTCATTTACTGTTACAAAAGCATTAGGTAAAGCACCATATGGTTTGGAAAAACTTTTCATAACATTAATTGAAGAATGAATAACTTCAGGTGGAGCACAATTTATTAAAAAGGAATCAATTTTTGAATTATTAAATTCTCTTAAAGCATCTTCTAAACTTTCTCCAGATCGTAATAAGGTTCCGTCTTCTTCTTTGACACAGAAACTCAACCAAACTTTTTTGTCAGTAGTTAAAGCAGTTTCAGTTGCTATATAAGCTTCTTCAATTGAACAAACTGTCTCACAACAAAGTATTTCTACATGTGGTTCTTGAATTTCTATTATTTTCTTGTAAGTATCTTTTGCTTCATTCTTATCCATGCCTATATTTGTCTTATAACTCATAACTAGTGGAGGCAAACAGCCAATAATTTTTATATCAGTTTCAACCGACGATGACTTTTTGGCCTCAATGGCCGCTTTAATTGCACTTTTTTGAAGAGGTATGAATAATTCTTCCAGATTATGTCTTTTTAACTTTTGTGGTGTGACACTATAAGAATTTAATGTTATTGCCTCGGCACCAGCTTTTATAAAATCTCTGTGCAAATCCACAACTAAGTCATAATTATCAAGCATCACTCTTGCTGACCAGAGACCATCTGGTTTGACTTTTGATCTATGTATTAATTCTTGGCCCATACCACCATCAATAAGAATTATATTATTACCCATGTATTTCCTTTTAAATCAGAATTAATTATTTTGAGTCTTTGTTATTTTAATTAAAAAAATTAGTGGTATGGATAAAAAACCTACCCATGAATATAATTTAAATGCATCTATATACCCAACCATAAGACTTTGTCTATTTAATTCATTTGTTAACTTTGTAACATTCAAATCATCTAATGAATTAATGACACCTGAAAAGTTAATCCCTTGGTTCCATAAGGATACTGTAGAACCAATTTCTTCAAAGTTAATTTGACCCATATGAAGAACAACTGCAACACTTACTGAAATAAAAAAACTTGATCCAATGTTTCTAATTAGATGAAACATAGCTGTAGCTTCTCCGTGAAATTTATTTGACAAGGTTGCAAAGCAAATAACACTCACTGGAGGCCAAGTCAAACCAACACCTAAACCCTGAACTAAGCTGGCCCAGGCTATATGTGAAAAGGTCATATTTATATCGAAGGTTGACATGTAAAGGCCTGAGACAGCTTGTATCCCAAAGCCAAAAAAAATAATTATTCTTGGATCAATCCTGCTTGTAAAAGCTATTATTGCAAAACCAACAAAAGTTCCTATTCCCCTCATTCCTAATATTAATCCAATTATAGATTGAGGATACCCTCTCAATTCTTGTAGTAGAGGTGGAAAGATAACCATTGGAACAAAATTTAACATGCCAAAGAAGAATATTAGAATAAGACCTACAGTGTAATTTCTGTCTTTAAAAATACTTAAATTTATAAAAGGCTTTTTTGTAGTCAAGCTGTGAGTAATAAAGATATAAAAGCCAATAATAGCTATTCCACACTCAACAAAAGTCTCTGTGCTATCAAACCAACTATTTCTTTCTCCTCTATCGAACATTATTTGTAATGCAGCAACACTACATGCAAGAGCAAAAAACCCAACCCAATCTAAATGCATTCCACTTTCAACTGGTCTTTTTGGAACTGTGGCAATTACAGCTAATAAAGCACAAAAACCAAATGGTACTAAAGTGTAAAAAATCCATCTCCAATTTAGTAATTCACCAAGATATCCTCCAATCGTTGGTGCGATCACAGGACCCAGAATTGTACCCATTCCCCAAACCGCCATAGCCACAGAAATTTGTCTTTTTGGAAATGCAGCTAAAACAAGCGTTTGTGAAAGTGGCGGAAGTGGTGCTCCAAAAATGCCTTGTGCTATCCTTGCAATAACAATTTCTTCTAAAGAATCTGACATTCCACAAAAAATGGAAGAAATTATAAAACCTATTACGCTAAAAAAAAGGATTGTTCTAATTTGCATTCTCGAAGATAACCAGCCAGCAAAAGGAGTAAAGATTGCTGTTGCAACTATATTTCCAGTTACAACCCAAGAAATCTGGTCTTGTGTTGCTCCCATAGCTCCTCTCATGTCTGATAATGCAATTGAAGCTATTGTTACATTCATCGCATAAAGCATAGTTACAAATGTTGCTGTAGCTAAAATAAACCATTTAAAAGAAGTATTAGTTTCAGATATTAGAGGTGACAACTTAATCTCTTAGGGATTTAAAAATAGAAGCAAAAGGTCGGATTATTATTGGAATTTCACTCTCATACTTAGTGTCTATCGTAACCGACACAGACATACCTACCCTAAGCTGTTTATCAGCATTTAAATTATCTTTATTTTTATTAATCGGATCACCAATCGAAATTCTAACAGGAATTCTTTGAACAACTTTCACCCAATTACCGGAAGAGTTTTGTGGTGGTAAAATTGAAAATTCAGCACCTGTGGCAGGACTTATACTTTGCACTTGGGCGTTCCATTTTGTATCAGGATATGCATCAGGAATAAAATATGCTGATTGACCAACTTTTATATTGGTTAAGTCAGTTTCTTTTACATTAGCTTCTAACCAAGATTTTTTTTCATCAACTATTGCAAATAGAATTTTTCCAACATCTATATACTCTCCTTTTTCTAAATTCAATTTAGCAACAATCCCATCTTGTTTAGCAAATATAATGGACTGCTTAATATCAAAGTTTATTTTATTTAATTTACTTTTATGTTTTAAGTATAATGGATGTTTTATTGGCAAAATTTTTTCATTACCATTTAAAGTGGTCAGTATTGTTTTGAGTTTATCTTGATTTATTTTTAGTTTTTGTTTCGAAGACAAATACGAATATTTAATTTTTTCTAGATCATTATTTAGATTTACATATTTTAAATTAGCTATGGCAGAATTATAAAGAAATTTTGCCTCATCAAGTTTACTTTGAAGACCAACTCCTTTTTTAACCAAATTTTTAATTCTATTAAGCTCTAATTTTTGATATTCAACCTTTTCCTTCGCTAACTTAATCTCAACATTCACTAGAGAGTTCACTCTCTTAATTTCAGAAGAATAAAATTTAATTTCTTCTTTTGCTAATTTTACTTCTTCTTTCGCCTCGTTATATTTTGATTTTCTATTCTCAACTTCTTTAATTATATTTATAAGATTTTGTTTTTGTTCACTTAAATCCAATTCAAGTTTTTTGGTATCAATTTTAAAAAGTTTATCTCCCTTATTTACTCTTTGATTATCCTTAATAAATACCATATCTACTCTTCCAGAAACCTCAGATTGAACAGAAATAATAGGGGCCTTTATATATGCATTTTCAGTAGATATAAACCTACCTAAAGAATAAAAATAACCCATAGTGGTGAGCACAATTAAAGTGGGAAGTAAAATTAACAACAAAAATCTAACTACTCTATTGTTAGGATTTAATTCTTTATCAACTTCATTTGTCATTAACTCTTTTCCTTTAAATTATACTTTTGAAGATAAATCTTTTTTTAAAATCTGTAGTAAATCCCTTAACTTATTGAGATCTTGATTATTTAATACTGATAAAGAATCTTTTCTATAAGTTGCTGCTTTATCCCTCATGGAATTAATAAGAGGTTTAATTTTTTCAGATAAATAAATATTTTTTATTCTTCGATCTTTACTTTCACTTTTTCTTTCAACCCATCCCTTTAATTCCATGCGGTCTAAAATTCTACTTAATGGTGCTTTTCTCATGTCCATAAGTATTGCAAGTTCGGATTGATTTATGCCATCTTTAAAATATAAATAAGTCAATAGCCACCATTGAGATCTAGTTAGACCTATAGAAGCCATTTGACGATCATACAAAACACGAAGTAATCGAGCCACATCGTGAATTAACAAACCTATATTATCTTCAAATGATTCTTTCAAAACAACACCTAAAAATAGTTTACTAGGAAACTATTTAGTTAACATATTTAATAATTTAGTAAAAGATAAATTATCAATTAACTAAATTTTTTCTAAATTTTAATTTTTCTTCAGAAGCATTCCAATTTCTAGAATATTTAGGAGAATTTGATTTACTAACTTTTAATAGTATGAAAGCTGGACCACTAAAATTATCAAGAATTTTTTTTCCTTCTAGTAATTCTTGTTCTGTCACAATTGTTTTAGTAATAGGAAAACCACACCCCTTTGCAATCATATCTAAATTAACGCCCAAACCTGTGTGAGATGTTTGCCCACCTGTTTCCAAATACAATGCATTATCTACACAAATAATAATAAGGTTCTTTGGTTTAATAGTTGCTATTGTAGCTAGACAACCCATAGACATTAAAACATCACCATCACCTGAAACACATAGAACTTTATCATTGGGTCTTGATAGAGCAAGACCAAGAGAGGTTGGCAACGCACCTCCCATAGCACCTCCAAATAAAAAAGTATTTGGACTTTGTTTAGTTAAAAAACCAATATCCTTTGCTGACCCTGCCAAACCTGAAATAATAAGAAATTTCTTATGATCACCAATCAAAATAGGAATTGCTTTTTTTCTGTCTAATAAATTCATTTTTTATAATTTTTACTAAAATATCTTAGCCCCGATTAATTTCTGTGAAAGTAAAACAGCAACAGATCTCTCTGACTTAAATACCATTGTCAAAGTTGCTTTAATTGTACTTTCAACATCTTCTTCTTTTTCAATTTTAATACAATTTACTCCCATTGAATTTAATGTTGGTATTACTGCTTCACCCATTGCAAATTGCCAAGGATTTCCTTCACCAAATTCACCTCTCATTGTTATAATAGTAAAAAAAGGAAATTGACCATGTTTAATTAATGATAATTGATTAATACAATTTCCAACACCACTACTCTGCATTAACAAAACAGCTTTAGATCCACCTAGGTACGAACCAGCAGCGATGCCTACGCCCTCTTCTTCTGATGTTAGAGGAATTGCAATGACTGAATTATCTTTTGTTGCATTTTCTATTAATATCTTATGTCCAGCATCAGGGACATAGCTAAATAATTTAACTCCGTCATTTTTTAATATATTATAAATTCTATCTTGCCAGCTCATTTTATTATTTAATATTATATCATAAAATAAGTATATTAATTTAAACTTGGTAAATCCTAGCCGCACTGTATTTTAACTCAGGAATTTTTCCAATTGGATCTAGTTCTGAATTAGTTAATACATTGGCAGCAGCCTCCTTAAAACAAAAAGGTAAAAATAACATTCCAGGAAGAAGGTCGTTATCATATCTAATTTTTATTTTTATTTTTCCTCGTCTTGTTTCAATTGAAACTTCTCTAGTCATATCAATATTATAAAATTTGCTGTCTATTTCATTTATAAAAACTATTGGGTCTGGCTCAAGATCATTCAAAATCATAGCTTTTCTTGTCATAGTGCCAGTATGCCAATGTTCTAATAACCTACCCGTGGATAGTATCAATGGGAAATCACTATTTAATTCATCATTTGGATTAATTAAATCAACGGGTATAATTTTAGCTAAATTGTTTGATGTAGGAAAACCATCATAAAATATAATATCTTCACCTGGAATGTTTTTACTTTTTACAGGGTAAGTCACATAATTTTCTTTTTCTAACCTTTCCCATGAAATATTATTTAGGGAGGGCATTATCAATTTCATTTCATCGAAAATTTCTTTTGGAGATGCATAATTCCAATCTAATCCCATTCTTTTTGCAATTTCTTGAATAATCCACCAATCTTGCTTTACACCTTTTGGAGGATCTACCACATTCCGTCCTAATTGTACTTGTCTATTAGTGTTAGTGTAGGTACCTGATTTCTCTGCATGAGCAGATGCTGGTAAAATCACATCTGCAAACCAAGCTGTTTCAGTCATAAAGATATCTTGAACAACTAAATGATCTAACTTTGCTAAACTTTTTCTGGTATGCATTAAATCTGGATCTGACATAGCAGGATTTTCACCTTGAACATACAATCCTATTATTTCACCTGCATTTATACCCTTAATAATTTCTACAACTGTTTTGCCTTCATTGAGATCTAAATTTGAATTCCAAAATTTCTGGATTTTTTCATTATTTGTTTTTATTTTAACAGAATTATAATCTGGATATGACATAGGTATTAGCCCTGCATCAGAAGCACCTTGTACATTATTTTGTCCTCTTAAAGGGTGCAATCCTGTGCCTGATTTTCCTAGATGTCCTGTGATCAACGCTAAATTTATTAATGAAAAAGCGTTTTGGGTCCCATGAACATGTTGTGAAATACCCATTCCCCAAAAGATGATTGATGTTTTTGCCTTTGCATATATTCTTGCAACTTCTCTAATAATTTCTTTTGGTATTCCACATAATTTTTCCATTAAAACAGGATTAAATTTTTTTATCTCTTTTTCTAATTGTTCGAACCCTTCAGTATAATTTTTTATATATTCTTTGTTTGTTAAATTCTCATTTATAATTGTAAAAATCATAGCATTTAATAAAGCTAAATCTTGCCCTGGATTAAATTGTAGATGATGTGTTGCGTATCTAGATAAACTTTGTTTTCTTGGATCTAAAATAATTAATTTTGTTCCATTTTTAACAGCTTGTTTAAAATATGAAGCCGCCACAGGATGGTTTTGTTCAGGTCTTGCTCCTATTAAAATTATACACTCGCTATCTTTCACAGCTGTAAATGGTGCTGACACAGCTGCTGATCCAACTGATTGTAATAATGCAGCTACAGATGATGCATGACATAGTCTTGTACAATGATCTACATTGTTGGTCTTAAAGCCAGTCCTTATCAATTTTTGGAATATATATGCTTCTTCATTTGAACCTTTTGCTGATCCAAAACCTGCTAAAGAATTTTTATTGTTACTTTTTAAAATTTCAGTAAATTTTTTAGATGCAAGATCTAATGCTTCTTCCCAAGAAGCTTTTCTAAAGTATTTATAAATATCTTTGTCATCAATTGATATATCCCAAGATTTTGATTTTTTGCTAATTCTAATTAAAGGGGTGGTTAATCTTAGTGGACTATTTATATAATCAAACCCAAAACGTCCTTTTACACATAATCTGTTTTCGTTAGCAGGACCATTTTGGCCATCAACAGCTACTATTTTATTATCCTTTACACTTACTAATGTCTGGCATCCAACACCACAAAAAGGACATAAACTCTTTATTTTCTTTTCAGGGAAAATTGTTTGATCATTATTTTTATCTAATAAAGAAGTTTCAATAAGAGCACCAGTTGGACAAGCTTGGACGCATTCACCACAACCAACACAACTGCTCTCACCCATTGGATTGTTCATATCAAAAACAGGATAGCTGTCAGCTCCCCTTCCAGACATTCCTAGCACATCATTTACCTGCACATCTCTACACGCTCTAATGCATAACCCACATTGTATGCATGCATCTAAGGACACAGTCATTGCAGGGTGACTTTGATCTATATTTGGAACATAGTCTTTGTTTTTTTTTAAGAATCTGGATTTATTAATTTTTTTCTTGTTGAGTATATTCCAAAAATGGTTTCCCTGAAAATTTTTATATTTATTTTTAGGTTGATCTGATAGAAGCAATTCTAAGATTAAGTTTTGAGAGTTTTCAACTTTAGGAGTGTTAGTAAGGACTTTCATTCCCTGTGTTGGTTGTCTTATACATGAGGCTGTTAATGTCTTTTCTCCCTGTATTTCTACAACACAAGCTCTGCAATTGCCGTCTGGTTTATAACCATTTTTATTACTGTGGCAAAGATGAGGAATTTCTATTCCTTCTCTTCTAGAAACATCCCAAATTGTTTCATTATTATTGGCTTTAACTTTTCTATTATTAAGGAAAAATGAAATTTTATTATTCATTTTTTAACTCTTCACTAAAGAAAGAAATACTTGATTTTATAGGATTTGTTGCTGCCTGACCTAACCCACAAATTGATGAACTCTCCATTACTTCGCACAAATCCTCAAGAAGAGAGATATCCCAATCTTTTTGTTTCATTATATTAACGGCTTTTTCACATCCTACCCTGCAAGGAGTACATTGACCACAGCTTTCAGATTTAAAAAATTCAATCATATTTAAGGCTACATCCTTTATTTTGTCTTTATCAGACAGAACAACAACAGCCGCAGAACCAATAAATGTGTTATATTTATAAAGAGTATCAAAATCTAACGGGACATCATTTATAGTTGCAGGTAAAAGACCAGAGGATGCCCCTCCAGGTTGGTAGGCTTTAAATTGATGACCTTCAATCATACCTCCAGAAGCTTTAATTATATCTAAAATAGTAGAGCCTGAAGGAAGTAAATATAAACCTGGATTTTTCACTCTCCCTGAAACTGAGTAACTTCTGAGTCCCATACAATTATTTTTATTAAAGTCTGTAAAAATCTCGGGGCCCTCTCTCATTATTCTTGCTACCCAGTAAAGAGTTTCAACGTTATGAACTAATGTTGGTTTCCCAAAAATACCAGATTGACCAACGTATGGTGGCCTATGTCTGGGCAAACCCCTTTTACCCTCAATACTCTCAATCATAGCGCTTTCCTCGCCACATATGTAGGCTCCAGCACCTCTTCTAAGATCAATATAATTTAAAGGAATAATCTTTTCATTTTCTAGTTTTATAATTTCATCTTTTAAAATTTTTAAGACTGCAGGATATTCATCTCTTATATAAATAAAACATTTTTTAGCATTAATAGAAGTTGCTGCCATCAACATTCCTTCTAAAAACATGTGAGGTTCTGTTTCAAGATAATATTTATCTTTAAATGTTCCAGGTTCTCCTTCATCACCATTAACTGCTAAATATCTAGGTCCCTTTTCATTAGAAACCAGTTTCCATTTTTTTGCTGTTCTAAAACCTGCGCCTCCAAGGCCTCTTAAATCAGCCTTAATAATATTATCATACCAAATATCTTTCCTATCTTTGATTTCTCTAAGTTTCTGATATCCACCTTTATTAATATAATCATAAAAAGATTGATAATTTGGTATTATTGGATCTCTCCATTTCTTTTCAATTGCTTCAATAACTTTTTCCAGGTTTGCATTTTCAACATGAAAATGACCTATCTCTAATGCTGGAGCAAAGGCACAGCGTCCCATACAAGGAGCGTCTAGAACTCTAATATCTTGATCTTGAAATATTTTAATTATTTTGTTTTTTAATGTTGTAGAACCATTAATTTGACAAGATAAAGAATTACATACTCTTATGGTTATTTTAGGAGGAGGAATATCTCCTTCTTTAACTATGTCAAAATGGGCATAAAAAGATGCTACTTCATATACCTCAACTTTACTTAATTTTAAAATTTTAGCTAAAAGAGCTAAATTTTTTTCCGATAAAAAACCAAAATAGTCTTGGATTTTATGTAAATGTTCAATTAATAAATCACGTCTTAAATCTAATGGTGATAAAATTTTTTCAAGTAAAATTTGATCTTCCGCTAGAGTATCACTTTTAAAATCGTTATTGAATTTATCTTCTGACATTACAAAACTTTATTTAACTCCGAACACAGTTATCATAAAATTTTACGATATTTTCTGCTTTTAACTTTATTTCTTCAACCAACATACCAGGTTTATATAGACTTGATCCTAAGCCAAAACCATTGATATTTACTTTCAACCAACTTGGAAATGTATTTTCACCAATGCCACCCACGGCAATCGAAATAGTATTTTCCGGCAAAACTGCATTTAATGCTTTAAAATTTTCTTCCTTTAATAGAGAAGCTGGAAAAAATTTAAGCGCATCAGCTCCACTGTCCAAAGCATCAAAACACTCTGTTGCTGTAAAAACTCCTGGTATACTATACATATTTAATTCTTTTGTTTTTTTAATAACAAGGGTATTCAAATTTGGAGAAACAATTATTTTTCCTCCAACTTCTTGAACTCTATAAACTTCATATTCTCTTAAAACTGTTCCAGCTCCAAAAATACCATTTGCACCATGAAATTTTACCATTCTTTCTATTGTTTCAAAAGGTTGAGGTGAATTAAGAGGTACCTCAATTATACTAATACCTGCCTCAATAAGTACATCTGAAACACTTTCGGCCTCCAAGGGTGTTATACCTCTCAATATAGCAATCAAAGGTCTTCTAGATTCAAATATGTTGTTTTTATTCATGTTTTAAACTTATTAAAGTTTTTTTTAAAATTTTTCAGCCCTTTTAATACCATATCACTTGATAAGAATTTTTTGATAGACTTGACCTTTTTATTTAATACGAATTCATACATTTCTGTCAAATCTGGATTACCTATCAAAACTACATCATTGTTTTTCCAAAACTCCACACTGCCTAGCAATTCAATAGCTAATAAATATCCAGATAATCTAGATTTATAAATTGTAGGACCTTTGGAGTTAATTAGATCATCCGCTCTTAGCTGAAATAATGCATTACTAAATAATTCTGGATTTTTAAAAATTTTATCAACTGACTTGAGCAACTCCATCTTATCAATTTTTTCCGCTTCAACACTGTGTATTAATACAGAATTTTTAGAAATTATTTCAAATAATTCACCAGTCATAAAAGTTTTAAATTTTATAATATTATTATTTCTTATTTCTACCCATTTACTATGTGTTCCTGGTAAACAAATAGAACCATTGAAATTTGGGGTTTCATACAAAAATCCAGCAATTTGAGTTTCTTCACCACGCATAACATCTGGCTGATGGATTTGAGATACACCTGAAAAAATCTTAAGTGAGATTCTAGTATCTTTTAGTATTGGTGTTATGTAGTTTAATTTTTTGAGATCACATGGGGTTTGTTGATATGGAGCTTCTTCCCAACCTTGTTTGGACCCTACCATACCACTAGATAAAATTTCTGTAATTTCATCATCATCTAACCATCGATCAATTAAACTTAGTAAAGTCTGTTCAAAAAGATGGTTTTTAACAAATTTCATTCCATCTTTAGTTTCTATAGTGTCAGAAACTTTATTATTTTGGACTAGATATGCACGAAAGGAGCTAGTTCCCCAGTCAATAGCTATCCATTTGTCAAACAATTTTTCCATAAATTATAAAAAGAATAAAAATTATATAATCAAATTTCTAAGATTGTTCATTGCCCGTAATCTTTCCAAAATACATATAAGACTAAACTTAACAAATGGCTCTTCATTTTCAAAATATTCTTTAATATAATCCCTACTGACCAATTGAAGCGTAGACTTACCAACTGATTTTGCTGTCGCAGATCTATAGCTATCAGTGAATAAAGCCATTTCTCCAAACGAGTCACCTGGATAATAAGTTGCTACTATTTTATCCGTTCTTGAATGAAGTTCAACCTTACCTGATTCAACATAAAAGAAGAATTTGGGTTTTTGATTTCGCATAAATATAGTTTGATCGTCAGCAAATTCTATCATAGGAAAACGTGCTTTTTGTTTAGATAAAAAGCCATCATCTATAAGGTGATAAGTTTTACTCTTTTTTGTATTAAAAATCCTATCTACGGAATATTTAGCCATACCCCTAGTAAGGGAAGATGAAGTAGCCAAAGCCTTCCTTATTTCACTAGTCTTAAAAGCGTATACAGATGTATATTCTTTTAAGATATACTCTAGTTCATAAGATCTAGAAACCATTGCTTCAGCAAATCCAATAGGATGTCCAGGCTTTAAAGTAAATGTTTTACCAGATGTATCTCTTGCTAATACTGAACCTTCTTTAATTATAAAACATTCTTCATAATCTTGATCACATTTGATATTTTCTTTTGTTAATTCGTGAATTTTATAGTACTTTTTTAGCAATGGTATATATTTTTTAAGTATAATATTGTCTTTTTTTTCTCTTCTATTTCCATAATAACCTCAATAAGGATTATTGTTTTTTTAAAATTAAATGTAGAAAAAAATATAGTGAATTAGTTTAATTTGAAAAAATTCTTATGCCGCGGGTGTTGTAATTTTAATTTCAGATGAAGTTGCTTCAGCTTCATAGTTATAGACAAAAACTCCAGCGTATTGATTTTCTTTAAAAACAAATGTTTGTTTTAATTCTTTTATAAATGCATCAGACTCTGATTCATATTTTTTTAGTCTATCAATTGTATCAAATTTAATAAATATTGATAAATCACCTTCTTTTCCAATCATTACATTTAAAGATTGAAATTTATATTTACTTATTTTTTTTCCTAAATTATCTGCACAAAAAGAGGCTGCAACTTTTGCCTCTGCTACTGTTCCAAATTTATATTGATATACCTTTGCAAACATTATAATTCACCTAACTTATCAAGTGCATTATCTATTAACGTATTAGCATCTTTTCCTTCAACTTTTATCTGATTGTGAACTTTTGTAAATATATTCATTTTTTCCTGCAGTTCATTTCCTGCGGATGAAAGAATAATAGTCTCATTTTTAAGTTCACATAATCCATTATTGATAAGATTGATTGCATTTTCTTTAGGCAAGTTAAGACCGCTACAAACATCTATAAAGCTTTTGTAATCAGTAATATTGAATTCATAATTACTTTCAAGAAAAACATCAATCGATTTTGAAATTTTTTGAGAAGTTAATTCTTTTTGTTCCGTTTGTGTGTCTATTTGAAGAGCTAATCTAGAGACTAATTTTTCAACTAATTCAATTTTTTCAGATGATATTTCTTTAACTTCAGTAAAATTAAGCAAGCAGAATGTACCTAATGCATATCCATCTTTATTCCTTACTGGAAAACCACAATAACTGTGGCACATTCCAGATATTGCGGCTGGATGATATTTAAAAATGTCATGTTTTTTTAAATCAAATACAATTAAAGGATTTTTTTCAAGTAAAACGTATGAGCATATACTATCTGATTTGTCATTTTTTTGATGAAGTTCTTTTTCAAAGCCAATGGCCGAGATACTACACTGATTTTTAGAATCATATAGACTAAAACTTCCACCCTCATATCCAGATATATCTTTTGCAATTTCCAAATAAATATCGAATAAATAAACTTGGTCAGTACCAATTATACCAGTCTTTTCAGTGGCTTGGGCTCTTCTATTTTCATTTATTGGTGTTGGTGCAGGTACCCATTCCATAATTTAACTACCTATAAAATAATCAATATAGTATATGCTAGATTACTTTTAATTATTTTTAAATAAAAATTTTATCTTAAAAAAAAAAAGCAGTCTATTTGTAGACTGCTTAAATTTTTTACATTTTGGGTAATTTATAAACCAGTTTGCGAGACTAATTTTGTAGTCATGTAGGCATCTAAGCCTTCTGGACCACCTTCTGATCCATATCCAGAATCTTTAACACCACCAAATGGAGTGTCTACTAATCCTAAACCATGATGGTTAATTGATACCTGGCCACTCTCAATTTTTTGACCCAGATCTTGAGCGGTTTTTGCAGAATTTGTGTAAGCGTAGGCTGCTAAACCATAATTTAAACGGTTAGATTCTTCTACTACTTCATCAATTGAACTAAATGAATTTATAGGAGCCAATGGGCCGAATGGCTCCTCATTCATAATTCTAGACTCTTTACTCACATTTGTCATAACAGTTGGTTCAAAAAAGTAACCTTTATTCCCTTTTCTTTTACCACCAGTTAATATTTTTGCTCCGTTTTCAACGGCATCTGCTACAAAACCCTCTATTGCGGTTAGTCTTCTATCATGTGCTAAAGGTCCCATTTTAACACCTTCTTCAAGACCATTGCCAACATTAAGGGATTCAGCTTGTTTTACAAAACCATCAACAAATTCGTCATAAACTGAGTCATGCACCAAAAATCTAGTTGGAGAAATACAAACCTGCCCAGCATTTCTAAACTTATTTGCACTTAATATCTTTACAGCTGTTTTCACATCCGCATCTTCACAAACAATAGCTGGTGAATGTCCGCCAAGCTCCATAGTAACTCTTTTCATATGTGTTCCTGCTTGGGATGCTAACAATTTACCAACTGCTGTAGAGCCAGTAAAAGTAACTTTTCTCACGACAGGGTGAGCTATTAAATATTCGGAAATTTCAGCGGGTATTCCATAAACTAAATTTATTGAACCTTTAGGCATTCCAGCTTCATCAAAAGCTTTAATCAACTCAGCTACACTTGCAGGTGTTTCTTCAGGTCCTTTTACAATCGCAGTACAACCAGCAGCAAAGGCTGCAGCAACTTTTTTAACAACTTGATTTAAAGGAAAATTCCAAGGAGTAAAAGCGGCAACCACACCAACAGGTTCTTTAAAAACAAATTGGTACACACCCTCTGGAGCTCTTGAAGGAATTATCCTTCCATATGCTCTTCTTCCCTCTTCTGCATACCAATCAATTGAGTCTGCTGCACCCATTGTTTCCATTTTAGCTTCAATAACAGGTTTACCTTGCTCCATAGTCATAAGTGTAGCGATGTGATCCGCCTTACTACGGACTATGTCAGCAGCTTTTCTCAATATTTTTGATCTTTCATAAGCAGAGACATTTTTCCAACTGTCAAAAGCTTTTTCAGCAGCATTTAGAGCGATATCTAAATCTTCTTTTCTAGCATGTGCTACTTTACCAATAACTTCTTCTGTTGCTGGATTTATTATTTCAAGACTCTCTTTTGCTACAGATTCTCTCCATTCTCCATTAAGAAAAAGATGGGTATCTGGATAATTAGTTGACATATAAAAACTCCCTCGTTTATTTAAATTAATTATTTCAGTTTAAGATTTGAGAAATATTGTTTTAATTAGCTTTCTTTTAATGCTATCGGAAAATATTTTTCAAATAAATCAATATCTTTGTCTAATCCTACTGTCACTCTTATACACCTATTTTGAGGATATGAATATGGCATTCTTACGAAAACACCGTTATTTATTAAATTTTCAAGTACTTTTTTTGCAAATTTACTATCTTTTAAACAATCAATTGCTACAAAATTTGTAAAAGAAGGAATAAATTTACAACTATTATTATTAGCAATATCAGCAATTCTATTTCTCGATAATTTTACTTTATTAATTACTTCACTTATAAAATCATAATCTTCTAGCGCAGCTAATGCGCTTACTTGAGAAATTCTTGACATGCCAAAATGATTTCTTATTTTTTCAAAATTCAAGATTAAATCTTTTTCTCCTATCGCGTAGCCAACCCTTAATCCGGCCATTCCATATGCTTTTGAAAAAGTTCTCATTCTAATAACATTTTTTGTATCCAATGAAATTTTTGGTACAAAATTATCATCTACAAAATCAATATAAGCTTCATCCAAACATAACAAGGTGGTCTCTGGAAGATTCTGGATTAATGTTTGAACATCTGACGGTTTATTAATTGTTCCCATTGGATTGTTGGGATTTGATACATATAAAATCTTTGCTGATGTTTCTTTGACTTTATCAAGTAACTTTTGTAAGTCCTCCGTGTCATTGCAGAAAGGTACTTTATGTAGATTTCCTCCAAATCCCTCTACATGATAATTAAAAGTTGGATACGCGCCATCAGTAGTAACGACATTATCCCCTTTTTCTATTATCAATCTAACCAGATATCCTAGTAAGCCGTCAATTCCTTCACCTACAACAATATTTTCAAAATTTACTTTATGTTTTTTTGCAAGCGCATGTTTCAAATCAAAATTTTCTGGATCACCATACATCCAGACTTCACCTAAGTGTTTTTTCATAGCTGAAATTGCTTTTTCTGAAGGCCCAAAAACACTCTCATTAGCTCCAATACGCGCTTTAAAAAGTTCATCAATGCTTCTTTCTTGGGCTTCTGGACCTACAAAAGGTACAGAGGCTGGTAACTTGTTAACAATATCAGTAAATTGGATACTCAATCATAACTCCACATGAAATAAAATGATTAATTAACACAATTAAAAAAAAATTTAAATTATTGAGTAATATGCATGTAATTAATTTTCCTTTAATAATGATTTATCTAAATTATAAGCCTCAATGGCAGTTTCAGAAAACAAATATTTCTTCTCATCTATTGAGAATTTTTCTACAATTTTTTTATAATTATTAAATAAATTATCAAATGTTATTTTAAGTTTACTAACAGGGAAATTGCTTGCAAACATACATCTTTTTGGACTAAACAAATCTATTAATTTGTAAATTATACTCGCATTCTCGTTGAAATTCCACTCCTCTCCTTTTACGCCAAATTCAGATAATTTTATAAATGTATTAGGCTCCAAGGATAATGATTTTATCCCTTTTCTCCAAAATTCCATTCCATCGACAGATCTATCCCAGGGAAAACCACAATGGTTAATAATCACTTTAGTGTTTGGTATTAACCTTACAATTTCAACTGCTTCTTCTAAATGCCATGTAGGTACTCTCAAATCATAATTTAAATTATATTTTTCTAGTAATTTTAAACCTTTTCTCCAATTTGTATCTTGCATAGAACCATCATATTTGTAATCAGCAGTATTTTTTGCAAATTTTACATTTGGTTTTGAACGTATACTCTTAACCATATTAAAACTTGCTTGATCAGCAATTATTGTCTCTGTATTTTTTTTATGGAACCAGGCATGACCTATAATAGCATTTGGAAATTTATTTTTCTTAGCTAAATTTTCTATCCATTTTGTCTCACCAACCTGATCATTCCTATCCCACTCTGCTTCACAATGAATGGTACCAATAACATTATGATTTTTTATGTCCTTCTCATAATCAACTGGAAGATAATTTTGTCTAATCATTTCATAATTACCTAAGAAAAAATCTGGATCAATTTTATTGGATAAGAAAGGATAATAATTTTTATCTAAATCCCAAAAATGATGATGAGAATCTAATATTTCAATATTTTCATAATCAGGCATTTATATAATACTCATTTTTTTTATTTGTAATATCAGATATGAGGATATTATTGAAATACCTGACATAATAAATAATGCATATAAACATATATTAAAATTTTGAGCTCCTCCAAAATATATTATAAGGAAGCCAGCTAGCCCCCCAGAACCAACTTGAAAAGCACCCATTAAACCACTTGCTGCACCTTTGTTTAATTTAGACGAATTTATTGCTCCAGTCATACTATTTGCTACTGCGAAGCCATTTGAACATCCAAACAACATGCAGATTAATGATAAAACAAGAGGGCCATTTTGAAATAAATTGTTATTCCCAAAAAATATTAATACAGTACAAAAAGAGCAAACTGTTCCCAAAATACACATTCTTTCTAAACCCACTTTTGGGCTTAATTTGCTATTTATAATATTTCCAAAAATATATCCCAAAGTTGTAAATGAAAACCATATTCCAAACTCTGACATACTCACTCCTTTTCTTTCAAATTCATATGGCATGAAACCATTCATTGCAAAGAACATAGAAGTCTGCATTGCAGTAGTTATCGTAAAAAAATTAAAAGAAAGGTTTTTTAATAATCCTCTATAAACTATAAACATATTTTTAAAACTTATGCTTTTAGCTTTTTTTATTAATGTCTCATTTAATAAAAATGACATAGCTATTATCAAAATTAGACTTATTAAGCCTAAAGCAATTAAATTAGTTCTCCAGCCTAAAAATTCGGCAAGAAATCCTCCAAAGATAAAACAAGAAATTGGAATGACTGCCATTATAGCTGTCATTTTTGACATTTCCTTTGCTGCCTCTTTTATCTCATAACAATCACTTAAAATAGTTCTTCCAACAGATAAACATGCTGCAGCACCAAATCCTTGAAAACATCTAAGTATTAATAAAATTTCTATATTAGATGATAAGGATGCAAAAAAGGCAGAAATTGAATAGATCGAAGCTCCCACGAGTATAATTGGTTTTCTTCCAAATTTATCAGAAAATGGTCCAGATAGTATTTGACCAAAAGCTAGGAAAGTAAAATATAGTGTTAAAATTAATTGTGTATTTTCAAATGATATATTGAGATCATTTTTTATAATAGTTAAAGCAGGCGCAATAATTGTCATTCCAATTACCGGTACTGCGACAATTACTGCCAACAAATTAATATTGGGTTTTTTCAAATTTGATTACCATTCTGATAATGATTTTAAAATTATGATTTAAAGTTATGTTTGTTCTATTTCGTGAACTTCAATTATATTTCCATCTGGATCATGAAAAAATATTTGTTTCCATCCTGCTACTGCAGTTTCACCCCAATCTGAAAAATTGATATTTAATTCATTTAAATGTTTTTTAAAAGCCTCTAAATCATCTGTTCTGTAGGCTATGTGACCTTTTTCAAGTGGATTTATAGTGTGACCAGTTTTAAAACAAACATCCAAATCTTTTTGTGCTAGATGTGTTTGTATTTTACCATCTGATACAAAAGCAACATCTCCAGAATAACCTTTTTTCTTCTCTAAAACTGGTAATCCTTCAGTTTCTGTTTTTAGTTTCATAACATTTAAATAAAAATCATTCATTTCATCTACTTTATCAGTAGACAAATTGATGTGGTGTAATTGAAGCTTCATTTTTGCCATCATTTTAAGTTAATTATAAGTAAATAGTTTTAATTATTAACAAGTTAAAAAGCAATTTATTAAATTTCTAGATAAATGGCGAGAGTGACGAGACTCGAACTCGCGACCTCCGGCGTGACAGGCCGGCGCTCTAACCAACTGAGCTACACCCCCTTAAAAGGTTTATAAATACTTGATAGAGGTAGATAAAGTTTTGGTCAAGAAAAGAATAATTAATTTTTAGACCAAAAAAGATATTTTATTTTTTATTAAAATTTGGAATTAAGTAATAAAATTTACTTAAAATAAATAGTTCAAAAATTACTGCAAAAAAGATTGTGCTTAATAATGTATTGGTGAAAAAAGGAATAGCCATTATGTAACAGTTAAGTAGTCCTTGCACTGAAATTTCATATAATGTACCAGAAATCCATACACCAAAATTAGAAATAACAAAAAAGGTAATAGCACCAATAAAACTCAAAACTATTCTTGAGTAAATTTTATTACAAAATTTAGAGGTATATCCTGTAAAAGCTAATGCACCCCATGTCCAAAACATGAGGCTATGAAATCCAATAAAATAATCGGTAATAGCAAAGCCAAGTATACAAAAAGGGATAGACCATATACCAAATATGAATGGCAAATAGAGACTTAACACAATTACTGGTGTAAAATTAGGTGGGTGAGGAATTATTCGAAATAAAAGAACAATGCCAACACAACTAATAAACACTATAAAATTTTTAATTAAATAGTTACCAAGCATATAATCTAATTAAACTAAAATTATTTTTAAACAAGTACATTTTTAAAATGTAGCTTCCAATCCCACAAAAAAGGTTCTTCCCGGTTGAGGATAAACATATGGTTTGTTTCCTGACCAAGATGAACCTTTAATTAAATTTGTGTAGTATTTTTTATCAAAAATATTATTAATAGAACCTTTTATTTTAAAATTTTTTAGTTTATGTGTAATGTTAAGATCCATTAATTGATAAGATTTAGACTTTGATAATATATATGTAGGGTCATTGCCAGCTCTCTGTCTTCCAACATATTTATATTCTAATGCTGTATAAGTGTAATTATCAATATCATAATTTATGGATGCATTTGCTGAGTGCTTTGGTACATAAGATGTTTCATTACCTTTTTCACTTCCTGCTGTAAAATAAGACTTAATATATGATGCATTAGATTTAAATTTAATTTTATTGGAAATAGATTGACCATATTCAATTTCCACACCTTGATGTGTTGATGGATCAAAGTTTTCATTAATGAAAGTTGTTTGGTTCAAATAAATTTGATTTTTTAAAAGAGATTTAAATAAAGACAATTTATATTGTTTATCTTTACCAACATTTTGAAATCCTAATTCAATATCGTTTGAATATTGATGTTTAATATCCCTTAAGGTAGGTGATGGGTTTACTAATGATATCACTTCATCCAGCCTTGGAGATCTATAAGCTCTTGAAACGTGACCAAAAAAATTGTTATCATATCCCAAACCATATTTAAATCCTAAAGACCAAGCATAATTTTCTTTGTAATTAGATGTTAAACTTGTCTGAGTTTTATAATTATCTGCATCTAATTCATAAAAATGGTAACGAAACCCTAATTCATAATCTAATTTATCATTGGACAAATGATTAAATTTAAAAATACCGAATGGTTCTAATATTTTTTGATTTGCAATATTATGATATTTTGTTTGAAACCAGTCATTACCTATGGCTCTGTAATCGGAATTAATAAAATCCACTCCAAAATCAGTAACAAAATTTGTATTTTTGAAGTTAAAATTTTTGGTCAATTTAGAAGTGGCTGTAATTGTTTCCAGGTTTGTTTTGGCTAAAATATAACGATTTCCTGATAGAGCAGATGTTGTTTGATCTTTATCTTCAAACTTAATTACATTTGATAGTTTCACATCTACAGAAAGTAAATTTTGTGCCCCAAAACTAATAGAACTAACTTTTTCAGTACCAAAATCCTCAGGAGTTCTTGAATATCTTGGTCTAGTATAAAAATCGTCTAATGTAACATTTCCAGGAATTTCAGTTACTTGTTCAGAATATTGAATTTTTGTAAAATACCTATTAATAGTATCTTTCAAATAGGTTAAGTCTAAATTAAATACATCACTTTCAAAATTACTATTTTCACGATAACCTTTATTTTTTTCTTTAGAAGCAAAACTTTGAATTACAAAATCATCTATTTTTTTTACAATTGAGAAATTATTATTTTTTGAATTAAACGATTTAACAGAACTTTTAAACTTAAATTCATCTTTAACAAAATTTGGATTTTTAGTTATGATATTTACTGCTCCTCCTGAAGCTCCATCTCCGAATAATGTGCTAGCAGAACCTCCTTTAATTATTTCTATTTGATAAACATCATCAATATTTATTCTAGATAAATTTGCTCCAGCCATTGTCATATCTGTTATTCGAACTCCATTTACAAGTATAAGAATGTTACGCGAAGCTTGCTCTCCAAAACCTCTCATTCTTACAGAAGTTTTTGCATCAGTCCCATAGTAGTAATTATCAAAATTAACGCCTGAAAACTTTGAAATTAAGTCTCCAATAGTTTTATAAGAAGACTTTTTAATAGTATCATAGTCAATGACTGAAACTGAACTTCCAGTAGCATTTTTATTAATGATAGTAGGATATATGGTTATTCTAACAGGAGTAGATTCTTCAGAAAAAGTAAATTTTACGCAAAAAAAACTAAATATAAGTAAAGTTAATATTAAGATAAAACGCATTGGTATATAACCTCCAGCAAAAAAATATAGAGACTTAGCTCTGAACAAATTTTGTCGCTAGACGATATACAACACGTGCCATCCACTCTACCCGGGGGTTGACAAAGCGACTGTTTATGGCAGGTCTCCTGGCTTATGCTTCATTGTTTAGGCAGCCTTCCCAGAAAAATCCAGTGACATTACAGCCCTTACTCAGCATTTACAGTTGCGGGGACAGCTTTGGCTTATAACTCATGTGAGTTACCAAATTCCCATTTTAAGCTTGAAGAAAACTTCGAAGCACCATAAACATTTAATTATTAAGTTTATTTACATAAAAAAAGCAAGTATTAAAAAAAAAAATTAATGATGAAATTAACAATTATTGGAAATGGCTACACAGCTAAATTTTTAGCTAATGATGCCCTAAGATATGGATATGAAGTTTCAATAATTACAAGAAATATTTCTAATCCTGAAAAAAATATTCATTACCTCAATTTCATTGATTATAATAATGTTGAAAAAAAATTAATTAATGAAAATATCATATCAACTGTACCATTTAATGAAGAAGGTTTTGATCCTGTCTTAAAAAAATATCGAAAACCAATTTCATTAAATAAAAACATTATTATTTATTACTCTGCTACATCAGTATATGGAAGTGGAATAGTAAATGAGAGTTCAGTACCATTACCCAAATATAAAAGAGGTTTAACAAGACTTAATTGCGAGAAAGAATGGGTTAAAGCAAATCCACATACATCAATCTTTAGGATATCAGGTATTTATGGTCCAAATAGACACCCTATGATCAAATACCTTCAAGGTGATAATAAAGTTATAGTTAAAGAAGATCATATCTCGAATAGAATACATGTGGAAGACTTGTCTTTATTAACCCTTCAATTTATAAAAAACAATTATAGCGAAAAAATTTTAAATATAAGTGATCAAAAAAAAGTAAGTAGTTATGATGCAATCAAATTCGTTTGTAATGAATTAAATTTAGTTGAACCAAAAATTGTAAAATATGATCCAAGAAAAGTATCTAAAATATTAAAGTCTTTTTATGAAGTAAATAGGACTGTAAAAAGTAATATTATCAATCATAAGATTAATTATAAGTTCAAATATCCAGATTATAAATTTGCTTTACTCGGCTTGACTAAATCATTATTAGATAATGATTAATTTTACCTAGGAAAAAATTTTGTCAAAATTTTCAAAAAATTTTCAAAAAGTAACGCAAGTAAAACATTGGACAGAAAATTTATTTTCTTTTCGTATTACTAGACCAAAAAGTTTTAAATTTAGATCAGGTGAGTTTGTTATGATTGGCCTTCCTGATAGTAATGATAAACCAATATTAAGAGCTTACTCAATTTGTTCACCAAGTTGGTCAGAAGAATTAGAGTTTTATTCTATAATTGTAAAAGACGGACCTTTAACATCAAAATTAAAAAATATAAAAATCGGTGATGAAATTATTATGATGCCTAAATCAACAGGAACATTAGTTTTAGATGCATTAAAACCTGGAAAAAGGTTATTTTTACTTTCATCCGGAACAGGTTTTGCACCATTTGCTGCACTTATAAGAGAGCCAGAAACTTATGAAAGATTTGAAAGTATAATTGTTACACATACTTGTAGAATGATTGCTGAATTATCTTATAGTCAAAGTATAATTCAAGAATGTAAGAATGAAGAATTAATTAGAGAATTTATAGAAAATAAATTATTAAGCTATCATTCTACAACAAGAGACAATTATATTTTCAATGGCAGAATTACTAAACTCATATCATCAGACAAATTATTTAATGATTTAAAAATAAACTCAATTTCATCCGATGATAGATTTATGTTTTGTGGGTCAATGGGCTTAAATAATGATCTCAAAAAAATTATGTTAGAAAATAACTTCCGTGAAGGAGCCAATAATCATCCAGGAGACTATGTTTTAGAAAAAGCTTTTGTAAGTTAAATTACCACTTTTCTATGTCAGGTCTTAGCTCGACATCAAATGACCAAGCAGAACGCTTTTGTTGTGAAATTCTAAAAATTTCTTCGGCTATATCCTGTGGTTGAGCAAATTCAATATCATTTTTACTTTTTTGATGTTCTATTCTACCCCTAGTCCATGGGGTATTTATTGATGCATCAATAGTGATATAAGCAACATGAATGCCTTGAGGACCAAAATCACGAGCTAATGACTGTGCAAGAATTCTTTGAGCGGCTTTGGTGGGAGCAAAATATGGTGTCATCGCTACCCCCCTATGTGCGGCTGTATTACCCGTTACAATTATAACTCCTTTTTTGTTTTTCAACATGTCTGGTATCAAAAAGTGAGACAGATACATTAGTGAGGTTGTATTAATTCTGAAGTTCTTTTCTAACCACTCTGGTTTGCCTTTCAGTAAGTATTCAAAGTTTCCTTTCACTGCATTGTGAATGAGAACTTCTGGAGCTGACATTTCATTTTTAATTTTTTTACATATATCCTCCAAATGTTTTAAATTAGATACATCGCATACATATCCTTTTGAACCAGGTAATTCTATTTCAAATTTTTTCAATCTTTCTTCAGTTCTTGCTAACATTGCCACTCTATATCCAGCTTTTGCAAACCGTCTAGCAGTATACCCTCCTGTACCCTCACCTAAACCAGTAATCATACAAACTGGCATTTTTGAAATTGACATTTTTCTACTCCAATAACTAAAATCACATGATTAAGATTAGACAACAAAAACCATTTGATTACTATCAAAGAGTTATATAATATTTTGTGTGAATTCTGGTGGGCGGTGACGGTCTCGAACCGCCGACCCTCTCGGTGTAAACGAGATGCTCTACCAACTGAGCTAACCGCCCTTGAGATGGACTTTATACGTAATTTTTTTAACGAAGACAATAATTAACTTATTATTTGATAAATAAAATTTAGAAATAAGGAAAAATTTTAATGCATTCTAAATGGATTTTTAATCAGATAGAATCTTTAAAGTTTAAGAAAAAAATTAATCTCTTAGATTTTGCTTCTGGAAATGGAAGAAATAGCATTCCACTATCAAAAAAAAATATCATAGTAACAGCTATTGATAAAGATCAAGAAAAATTGGATAAATATGCAAGCTTTAAAAACATTAATACGATATGTTTTGATCTTGAAACCAATGAAGAATGGCCATTGATTAGAGAACATTATGATGTGATCATAGTGGTGAATTACTTATACAGACCTAAGATAAATAAATTAATCAATTTACTTAAAAAGGATGGTTTTTTATTTTACGAAACCTTTTCATCAGGAAATGAGAAATATGCATCACCAAAAAACCCAAATTTTCTACTTAAAGATAGAGAGTTACTTGAAATTTTTGGACGAGAACTTTTACCATTAAGTTTTTATGATGGACAGTCAAATAATGGTAAAATTGTAATCAAACAGAGAGCTGGTTTTAAAAAAGGCGTCTTTAAAAAGACGCCTTGTTATTAAATGTGAAATTTTATCTAATTAACAGCAGCCTTTAGAGGACTACCAGCCTTAAATTTAGGCTGCTTGGATGCTTTAATTTGAATTGTTTCCCCTGTTCTAGGATTTCTACCGGTTGTAGCGGCACGGTTAGCAACAGAAAAAGTTCCAAAACCAACTATACGCACATCACCACCTGATTTTAATGCATTGGTGATTGACTCAAAAACTCCATCAACTGCTTTTGCAGCATCTACTTTGGAAAGACCTGATGCGTCAGCAACACTTGCAACTAATTCATTCTTATTCATTCGTACCTCCGTAATATGTTAATAGTATATATAAACTAACTGATATTACCTTATAAGACTAGAAAATAAAGCTAATTATTATCAAGAAAATAAAAAAGTAAAAAAATTAATGAGAAACACTCGCTTTATCTGGATTATTACCCTCATTTTTTGTTATTTCACTAACTTTTAATACACTTAACTCTTGTGGATCATCAATCAAAGCATTTGAAATAACATCATTAATAGAACTAACTGGTACAATTTTTAATTTATTTTTAATATTTTCAGGTATTTCAATAAGATCTTTTTTATTATCTTCTGGTATCAAGACAGTTTTTATTCCACCTCTTTTTGCAGCTAATAGTTTTTCTTTTAAACCGCCAATAGGTAAGACCCTTCCTCTTAGGGTAATTTCACCAGTCATACCAACAGAATTTTTAACTTTTATATCGGTCAAGGCTGATACTATACTTGTAACCATAGCAACGCCTGCAGATGGACCATCCTTGGGAGTTGCACCTTCAGGAACGTGGACATGAACGTCTAGTTTTTCAATATCGAAAGGATCTAGACCAAAAGAAAAAGCATTTGATCTTATAAAAAATTCAGCAGCTTGAACTGACTCTTTCATAACATCACCAAGTTTACCTGTAGCTGTCACTTTACCTTTCCCTTTAACTTTAACAGCTTCTATTGACAATAATTCACCACCAACCTCTGTCCAAGCCAACCCAGTTGTAATTCCAACTAAATTTTCTTTTTCTATCTCTAGTCTTTGATAAATAGGAATACCCAATAAATCAGGTAAGTTGTTTTTGTTTACAGTAATTGATTTTACTTCATTTTTCTCAATTAATGTTACAACCTTTCTAGTTAATTTGGCTAATTGTCTTTCTAGATTTCGAACACCAGCTTCCCTAGTGTATGATTGAATGATCATTTTAAGAGCATTATCATCTATTGAAAACTCTGTTTTTTTAAGTTTGCAATTATCCATTTGTTTTTGTAATAAATGTCTTTTAGCAATTTCAAGTTTTTCATCTTCAGTGTAACCAGATAGCCTAATAACTTCCATTCTATCCAACAAGGCTTGAGGCATATTTAAAGTGTTTGAAGTTGTAATAAAGAAAACTTTTGACAAATCATAATCTACCTCAAGATAATGGTCTTGGAAGGTTTTGTTTTGCTCTGGATCTAAAACTTCTAGTAATGCAGAAGAAGGATCTCCTCTGTAGTCATTTCCCAATTTATCTATTTCATCCAACAAAAACAATGGGTTAACAGATGATGATTTTTTCATACCATGTATAATTTTACCTGGCAATGATCCAATATACGTTCTTCTGTGGCCTCTGATTTCTGCTTCATCTCGCACACCACCTAAAGCCATTCTGATATATTGTCTTCCAGTTGCTTCTGCAATTGATTTTCCTAACGAAGTTTTACCAACTCCCGGTGGACCTACCAAACATAATATTGGGCCTTTAACTTCATTTGTTCTTTTTTGAACAGCAAGAAATTCTATTATTCTATCTTTAACTTTTTCAAGACCGTAATGATCATCATCCAAAATCTTTCTTGCATTTGAAATATCAGATTTTACTTTATTTTTTTTATTCCATGGGATTGAAACTAACCAATCTATATATGACCTCACTACTGTAGCTTCAGCACTCATTGGACTCATATTTCTTAATTTTTTTAGCTCAGATAATGCTTTATCTTTGGCTTCTTTACTTAACTTAGTTTTATTTATTTTATCTTCGAATTCATCAAACTCATTTTTACCATCATCACTCGTTCCAAGCTCTTTTTGTATAGCTTTTAACTGCTCATTTAAATAATATTCTCGTTGTGTTTTTTCCATCTGTTTTTTTACATTACTTCTAATTTTTCTTTCAGAACTTAGTATCTCAATCTCTTTTTCAATTTTTACTATCAAAGATTTTACTCTTTTTAATGAATCAGTTGTTTCAAGAAAAGATTGTTTTTCATCAATGGAAAAAACTAAATGATTAACAATTGTATCAGATAAAAGATCTGAGTTATCAATATTGGATATAGTTGACAAAATATCAGAGTTAATTTTACCATTAAGTTTAGAAAATTTTTCAAAAGCATTTTTTAGATGATTTATAGCCTCATCATGATCACTTTTTAATGATATATCAGTTTTGATAATATTTAAATTTGCCCTTAAATAATCATCTGACGAAATTATTTCTTCAATCTTACACCTAAATTTCCCTTCAACTAATACTTTCACCGTCCCATCAGGTAGCTTTAGCATTTGTAATATTGTTCCTATAGTACCCATTTTGAATAAGTCTTTAGCATTAGGATCTTCGGTTGAAGATTTTTTTTGAGTAAGTAAGACTATTTCTTTATTTTCTTCCATGACAGTTTCAAGAGCATTTATTGACTTCATTCTTCCCACAAACAATGGTGCAATCATATTTGGAAAAATGACAATATCTCTTAATGGTAAAATAGGGTATGTTGTAGTAGTCAAAATAATATCCTTTGGAAATTTACGGAATTTTAAGGTTAATATCTAATATAAATGATAATTTTTTTTTAAACTTCAAGTTCAAAAAAAACTAAATTGAATTTTTTATTTCTTTTGTCTTTTTTTCATGAACTAAAATAGGTTTAGAACCTTTCGTGACAACTTCTTCATTTATAACAACCTCATTAATATTAGGTTCAGAAGGTAATTCAAACATGGTATCCATAAGTATGTTTTCAATTATTGAACGCAGGCCTCTTGCTCCTGTTTTTAAACTTATAGCTTTTTGAGCAATAGCTTTTAATGCATTTTCTCTAAATTCTAGATTAGTGTTTTCCATTTCAAACAATTTTTGGTACTGTTTAAGAAGCGCATTTTTAGGTTTTGTTAAAATTGTAACTAAGGCTTCTTCATCAAGATCTTCTAATGATGCTAGAACAGGTAATCTACCTACAAATTCAGGTATAAGTCCATATTTAACTAAATCACCAGGCTCTACATCTTTTAGCATTTCAGATGCGGAGGTTTCCATTGAGTTAACTATTTCAGCTCCAAAACCAATTGAAGAGCCTTTATTTCTATTTGCTATTAATTTATCTAAACCTGCAAAGGCTCCACCACAAATAAATAGAATATTTGTGGTATCTACCTGAAGGAATTCTTGTTGAGGATGCTTTCTCCCGCCTTGGGGTGGAACAGCTGCAATTGTTCCTTCCATGATTTTAAGTAAAGCTTGCTGTACGCCTTCTCCACTAACATCTCTTGTAATAGATGGATTTTCAGACTTTCTAGAAATTTTGTCAACTTCATCTATATATACTATACCTTTTTGAGCTCTTTCAACATTATAATCAGAAGCTTGTAACAACTTTAATATTATGTTCTCAACATCCTCACCAACATAACCAGCTTCTGTAAGCGTTGTTGCGTCAGCCATTGTAAAAGGTACATCTAAAATTTTTGCTAAGGTTTGGGCTAGTAAAGTTTTTCCACAACCAGTTGGGCCTACCAAAAGAATATTTGATTTTGAAATTTCAATATCATTTACTTCAGTTGTGTTTGCTAATCTTTTGTAATGGTTATGAACTGCTACCGAAAGAACTTTTTTTGCTTTTGTTTGACCAATTACGTAATCGTCCAGTATTTTACAAATTTCAACAGGTGACGGGATACCTTCTTTATTTTTTGTAATGGATGATTGGTTTTCTTCTTTAATAATGTCCATACAAAGCTCAACACATTCATCACAAATAAACACTGTAGGTCCAGCAATTAACTTTTTAACTTCGTGTTGACTTTTACCGCAAAATGAACAATACAAAGTTGTTTTGTTTTTTCCTTCGTTCTTTTGTTCATCCATAATTTCACCTCAAAACTCTTAATTACCTAATAATCTATAAGTTTATTTTAAAAAGCAATATAAATATATTAATTATTTCTATTTAACACTGGGCCTTTTCTCAACAACTTCATCTATTAAACCAATCTTAACAGCATCTTCAGGAGATAAGAAAGTATCTCTGTCCATTAAAGCTTCAATTTCTGCAATTTTCTTGCCAGAATGTTTAACATAAATGGCATTTAATCTTGATCTCAAATTAATTATTTCTTTAGCATGAATTTCAATATCACTTGCTTGACCTTGAAAGCCTCCAGAGGGTTGATGAGTCATTATTCTTGCATTAGGTAAACAGTATCTTTTATTTTTTGCACCAGCTGTTAATAAAAGCGATCCCATACTTGCTGCCTGACCAATACAAACGGTTGAAACATCAGGACGAATATACTCCATCGTATCATATATCGACAATCCCGATGTAACCACACCACCTGGTGAGTTTATATACATAGATATATCTTTTTTTGGATTTTCTGCCTCTAAAAATAATAATTGAGCACAGACTAGTGATGCTAAATTATCGTCAACGGGACCTACAAGAAAAATTATTCTTTCCTTTAAGAGTCTCGAATAAATATCATACGATCTTTCGCCTCGGCTTGTTTGCTCAACTACCATTGGAACTAATGCACCAATTTCTTTTATTGAAGAAAATGGATTATTATTTTTTTCGATCATAATTTTAAACTCCTCAAATAAAAATTTATGTATCTAAATCAGAATTATTTTGATACTTTTTTCGTTGTTTTTTTTGTTTTATTTTTGTTAACAACTTTATTTGATTTTTTAGCTTTTGCAGCTTCTTTTTTCAAATCCATTCCTTCTTCTTTATAAAGCTCATCAACAGAAACTATTTTTTCTTTAACATTTGCTAATTCTAAAATAAAATCTATAATCTTATCTTCAAATATTGGGCCTGACAGTTGCTGTTGAGCTTCAGGATTGTTCTTCAAATAATCCATAATTTGCTTTTCCTGACCCGGGTATTTTTGTATTTCTTTAATCATCGCATTTCTTGTATCTTCTTCTTCTACTTTAATATTGTTTTTTCTTCCTATTTCCGAAAGTAACAACCCTAACCTAACTCTTCTTTTTGCTATATCAGAGGCGTCTAATTTTTCTTCTTTTGACATGCCTTTGTCAGGATCTGGATTTGCTTCGTCACTTTTATCTGTGTCTGGTTTTGAATTAGGGTTCATAGCCTTGCAAATATTATTGTATTCTTCTTTTTCTAAAGTCTCTGGTAGATCAAAAGACACTGTATCAGCTAACTTGTCTAAAATTTGTCTTTTTGCTTTATCTCGACTTTGTTGATGATGCTGTTTTGAAATCTGCTCTGAAACAGCTTTTTTTAGAGCCTCTAAATCATTCATGCCTAATGTTTTTGCAAATTCATCATTTATTTTAACTTCAACATCTTCTCTAATTTCATTGACTTTTGTTTCAAATACAGCATCTTTACCAGCCAAATTCTTGGCTTGATAATCTTTTGGAAAAGTAACTTTTACTTGAGTGGTTTTTCCTTTTAAGGATCCAAGCAATGCATCTTCAAATCCAGGTATAAAAGTGTTTGATCCTAATTTTAAGTTGTGACCCTTAGCTTCCCCACCTTCAAATGGTTCACCATTAATCCTACCAATAAAATCAATCACAAGAGTATCACCTTTTTTTGCAGGTCTATCTTTGGCTATTACTCTTGTACCAACATTCTCTTGTGCAATTTTTTCAACTGCAACGTTAATGTCCTTATCACTCACTTTTACAACTGGTTTAATTATATCTAATGATGATAAATCTGGTATTTCAAAATCAGGCATTATTTCAACTAATAATTTTGCCTTTAAATCCTTACCTTCTTCAAATGATACTATTTCTATTTTTGGTTGAGAAGATGCTGTTAATTTGTTTTTTTCCATTGTATCTTTCGTAGCAGCATCTACTGATTCTCTTACTACTTCACCAAGAACTTGTTTTCCAAACCTGTTTTTAACAACTGAAACAGGAACTTTCCCCGGTCTAAAACCTGGAAGATTAGCCTCCTTAGCTATACTTTCAAGCTTTTGATCAACTAATTTTTCAATTTCTTTCTTAGTTATTATTACTTCATATTCTCGTTTTAATCCTTCTGATAAGGTTTCCGTAACAGCCATTTTGAAATTACCTCTTAAAACTGAAATTTTTTTTTAAATTATTGGTGCGGGCGAAGGGACTTGAACCCCCACACCTTTCGATACAAGAACCTAAATCTTGCGCGTCTACCAGTTCCGCCACGCCCGCATATATTTAATCTATTTATCAAATAGCTAACTTAGGAAAGCGCAAAGGTCAAGTTAGAATGATTAAAATTAGAATGGGGCGAGTGACCGGCTTCGAACCGGCGACCTCAGGTACCACAAACCCGCGCTCTAACCAACTGAGCTACACCCGCCATAGTAGTTTTAATCATCCATACTTAAATTAAATAATTTAATAAAATCTTTATTTTAAATATAGTTATGTATAAGTATTTAATAAATTATAATTAATCAAGGTTTATTAAATGAAAAGTAATTATGAGTTAGCGTCTAGAAATTATGATCTTGGAACTGAAACTGCTTTTACTGTATTAGCAAAGGCAAATGAACTAGCTTCTAAAGGACAGAACATAATCAACCTAGGTATCGGTCAACCAGACTTTAAAACACCTGGACATATTGTTGAGGCAGGCATAAAAGCTCTTAGAGATGGGCATCATGGTTATACGCAATCTACTGGTATTCCAAATCTAAGAGAAGCCGTTTCAAATGATATAAAAAAAAGATATAATCAAAATATTTCACCAGACCAAATTATGATTGTTCCTGGTGGTAAGGTTATAATATTTTTTTCAGCTATGTTAATGGGCGAAAAAAATAAAGAAATCTTATACCCAAACCCAGGTTTTCCAATTTATGAATCAGCCATAAATTATTCAGGGGCAAGATCAATACCTTATCAATTAAAAGAGGACAAAGGCTTTTCATTTTCTGCTGAAGATATACTTAGCAAAATTAATACCAACACTAGTTTAATTATTATTAATAGTCCAGCAAACCCGACAGGTGGAGTTGTTCCTAAAAGTGAATTAGAAAAGTTAGTAGTAGGTCTAAAAGAGTACCCAAATGTTGTTTTAATGAGTGACGAAATTTATGATCAATTTTGTTTTGGTGAAAATAATTTTACATCAATGTTACAATTTCCCGAACTTAGAGAAAGGCTAATCATTTTAAATGGATGGTCCAAAACATATGCTATGACTGGATGGCGCTTAGGTTATGGTATTTTCCCAAGTAAATTATATGAAATTGCAGAGAAACTTGCTGTAAATATTCATTCATGTGTTAATTCAAGCGCTCAATATGCAGCGTTGGAAGCATTAAATGGTCCTCAAAACTGTGTTTCAGAAATGAATAATCATTTTAAAAGACGTGCTAATTTAATGTATACCAAATTAAATGAAATAAATGGCTTTTCATGTCAAAAACCAAATGGAGCTTTTTATTGTTTTCCAAACATAACTGGAACGGGGAAAAAGTCTACAGAAATTCAAAATATTTTACTAGATGATTTGGGAGTGGCCACAGTTTCAGGTACATCTTTTGGTGAATATGGTGAAGGTTACATCAGGTTATCATGCGCTAATTCAGATTCCGCAATTGAAGAAGCTATTTCAAGAATTAAGGATTTTTTTAATTAAAAATTTATGCTTAATTTTTAATCAATTTTTTTTATTCTATAATTAAACATTAAATTTATTTTGTTAATTAAATAATTAATTATATGAATTGCGTAGAGGATGTTACAAATGAAAAAAATTGAAGCAATTATTAAGCCTTTTAAATTAGACGAAGTAAAAAATGCACTTTCATTAATAGGCATTCAGGGATTAACAGTTTATGAAGCCAAAGGGTTTGGAAGACAAAAAGGTCATACTGAATTGTACAGAGGTGCTGAATATGTTGTTGATTTCCTACCTAAAGTCAAAATAGAAATTGTTGTTGACGATGAACTAGTTGATCCTGCAGTTGAATGTATAGAAGAGTCCGCTAAAACAGGTAGAATTGGTGACGGAAAGATTTTTGTATCATCAATCGAAAAAGCCATCCGGATTAGAACGGGTGAAAAAGGTAATGAAGCAATTTAACATACATAAAATGGAGTAATTAATATGTCAGACGCAAAAAAAATCATGGATACAATTAAAGAAAAAGAAATCCAGTTTGTAGATTTAAGATTTACTGACCCAAGAGGTAAAATGCAACACTTATCCCAGCACGTAAGTACAATAGATGAAGAATCATTGGCGGAAGGTTTTATGTTTGACGGTTCATCAATTGCTGGCTGGAAAGCAATTAATGAGTCAGATATGAAGCTAATGCCTGATTGTTCAAGATCAATAGTTGATCCATTCTTCTCACAGCCAACACTATCAATTTTTTGCGATGTTTTAGATCCTATATCAGGTAATCCTTATGAAAGAGACCCTAGATCAACAGCAAAAGCAGCCTTAAAATACATGGAAAGCTTAGGGGTTGGTGATACTGCTTACTTTGGTCCTGAACCTGAGTTTTTTGTTTTTGACGATGTTAAATATCAAGCTGAAATGAATTCATCATTTTACAAAATAAATTCAACTGAAGGTCCATACAACTCGGGTAGCGATTTTGAAGAAGGTAATATGGGTCATAGACCTGGTATTAAAGGTGGTTATTTCCCTGTTCCACCAGTAGATTCTGCACAGGACTTGAGAAGTGAAATGGTATTATCATTAGTTGACATGGGAGTGCCAATGGAAAAGCATCACCATGAAGTGGCCCCATCTCAACACGAGTTAGGATTAAAATTTGGTACTTTGATAGACACTGCAGATAATGTCCAACTATACAAATATGCAGTTCATAACGTAGCTCACTCATTTGGGCAAACAGCCACATTTATGCCAAAACCTGTAGCTGGAGACAATGGTACTGGAATGCATACTCACCAATCAATTTGGAAAAATGGAAAACCAGTATTTGCTGGTGACAAATATGCCGATTTATCAGAAACATGTTTGCACTATATTGGTGGCATTATAAAACACGCAAAAGCAATTAATTGTTTTACTAACCCATCAACAAATTCTTACAAAAGACTAATTCCTGGTTTTGAAGCCCCTGTACTTTTAGCATATTCAGCAAGAAATAGATCAGCTTCTTGTAGAATACCTTTTGTTGGAAGTCCTAATGGTAAAAGAGTAGAGGTAAGATTTCCAGACGCTACTGCTAATCCTTATTTAGCATTTTCTGCAATGTTAATGGCAGGTCTAGATGGCATCCAAAATAAAATACATCCTGGTGAACCAATGGATAAAGACCTTTATGAACTTCCCGAAAGTGAATTACAAGATATTCCCACAGTCTGCGGTTCACTTAGAGAAGCGGTGGATGCTCTAAAGAGTGACATGTCTTTCCTGACTAAAGGAGATGTATTCACAGAAGATCAGATTGAAGCTTATATTGACCTTAAAATGGAGGAAGTTATCGAGTTTGAACATGCTCCACATCCAGTTGAATTTAAAATGTATTACTCTAGTTAAATTAAATTTAATTATTTTATTTGAAAAACCCAACCACGTGTTGGGTTTTTTATTGGAAAATTGTCTAAATATTGCTAAATATTGTTATTATTATTTTTTTATACACCAAATAAAGTAAATTAACTTATATGAAAAAAAATTTATTGGATAATTACAATGCTTCTGAAATTGAAATTTTAGAAGGCTTAGAACCTGTTCGTCATAGACCAGGTATGTATATTGGTGGGACTGACAATAATGCCTTACACCATCTTGCAACTGAAATAATTGATAATTCAATGGATGAAGTAGTTGCTAAACACGCTACTACGATAGATGTAAATCTAATTAATGATAATACAATAATTGTCTCAGATAATGGTAGAGGTATACCAGTAGATAATCATCCTAAATTTAAGAACAAATCAGCTTTAGAAATTATAATGACGACACTCCATTCTGGTGGAAAATTTACAAATAAAAATTATACAACATCAGGAGGATTACATGGCGTTGGTGCTTCAGTTGTTAATGCTCTTTCTTCATTCATGAAGGTAGAAGTTATACGTGACGGATACTTATATGTTCAAGAATTCTCTCGAGGATTACCAACCACACCGCTTACAAAAAAAGATAAAATAAAGAAAAATAATGGAACATCAATTACTTTCAAACCTGATAGTGAAATATTTGGTGAAAATAATTTATTTAATCCAATTAAAATCTTTAAAATGTTAGAAAATAAAGCTTATCTTTACAAAGGAGTGCAAATCAATTGGAAATGTGATGAATCAATTTTAAAAACAGAAGATATCCTACCATCTTCTAAAAAATTTTGCTACATCAATGGGATTTTAGATTATATGAAACAAAAAACTTCTTCAATTCCATTTTTTACCTCTTCTTTATTTCATGGAAGTGTTAAAATTGATAATGAAACAGTTGAATGGGTTGTAAGTTGGTTAGCTGATCACGAAACTGGTTTTTTTGAAACTTTTTGCAACACTGTTCATACCCCACTTGGTGGAACACATGAAACTGGTTTAAGGTTAGCAATGACAAAAGCTATAAGAAATTTTGCTGAGCTAAGAGGTTTCAAAAAAGCTAATGAACTTTTATATGACGATTTAATGGTTTACACAGGGTCAATTTTATCAGTTTTTATTAAAGAACCACAATTCCAAGGCCAAACAAAAGAAAAACTTGTAAACAAACATACCACAAAATTTGTTGAGACAGCAATCAAAGATAGATTTGAAACTTGGTTATCAAACTTCAAAGAAGTAGGAGAAGATTTATTAAATAGAACTATTAATAATTATGAAGAAAGAAAAAGAAAAAAGAAAGAAAAAGAGATTTCACGTAAAACCATCTCTAAAAAAGTACGTTTGCCTGGAAAGTTAGCTGATTGTACAAATGATAGTTTTGAAGAGTCTGAACTTTTTATAGTTGAAGGTGATAGTGCAGGAGGATCTGCAAAACAAGCCAGAGAAAGAAAAACTCAAGCTGTATTACCTCTAAAGGGTAAAATATTGAATGTTGCTAGTGCTACAAGCGAAAAAACGTCACAAAATCAAGAAATCAATGATTTAAAACAAGCTATGGGACTAGATCAAAGCAAATCTAAAAGTATTGATAACCTTAGATATAACAAAATAATAATTATGACGGATGCAGATGTTGATGGAGCTCACATTGCAGCGTTACTATTAACTTTTTTTTACAACAATTTTCCAGAAATTATTGAAAGAGGACATCTATATATAGCTCAACCGCCTTTATATAGGATTACTTTAAATGACCAATCTTTTTATGCTCAAACCGAGGAAAATAAAAATAAAATTTTAAATGAAAAATTTAATGGTAAAGGATTAATTAGTCGTTTTAAAGGATTAGGTGAAATGCCACCAGCCCAACTAAAAGAGACAACTATGTCGCCAAAAACAAGAAAATTGCTTAAGGTAACTATTCCTAAAAGAGATATTAATGAGGCTGACAAAAGAAGGGAAGTTGACAATTTAGTGAACATTCTTATGGGGAAAAAACCAGAGCTTAGATTTAAGTATATTCAAGAAAATGCTTCTAGTATAAGTGAGTTTGATATTTAAATTCCAGAGTTCAATAAATTATTCGTTCTTTTTTAATAATATTAAAACATAAAATTTAAATGAGGTCATAATTGTGAAATTCAAAGATTTAGGTTTGTGCAAAGAAATTTTGTTATCTATTAATAACATTGGGTATAAAGAACCAAGTGAGATTCAAAAAAAAGCTATACCAAACATTTTGATCGGAAGGGATATTTTAGGTTGCGCACAAACAGGTACAGGTAAAACCGGATCATTTATTATGCCCTTGATTGAGATTTTAAATTCAGGAAAATCTAAATCTAGAATGCCACGTTCTCTAGTTTTAGCTCCAACTAGGGAATTAGCGATGCAAGTGTCTGAAGAGTTTAATAAAATAAATAAATATCTAAAGCTTCAAATGGCATTATTGATTGGAGGAACATCATTTGTAGAACAAGAAAATAAATTATCGAAAGGTGTAGATGTATTAATTGCAACACCTGGTAGACTTTTAGACCATATAGAAAAAGGTAAAGTTATAATAAAAGATGTAAAATTACTTGTCATAGATGAAGCGGATAGAATGTTAGATATGGGTTTCATTCCTGATGTAATTAAAATTAACAAACTACTACCTAAAATAAGACAAACATTATTTTTTTCTGCAACTCTCTCAAATGAAATAAGAAATATAGGTAAAGATTTATTAATTAATCCAAAAGAAATCTTTGTAAACCCATATTCTTCAACATCAAAAAACATAGATAGTACTTTTATTAAAACAAGTAGTAATAATAAGATGAATGATCTAAAAAAATTATTATGTATTGATACTATAAAAAGTGCTGTGATTTTTTGTAATAGGAAAGCTGACATCAATAAAGTTAGTAAATTTTTAAAAAAGTATAATTTCAGTATAGTTTCTCTTCATGGAGATATGGAACAAAATTTAAGAATTAAGTCTCTCGAAATGTTTAAAAACAAATCAGTTAAATTGCTAATTGCCTCTGATGTTGCTGCAAGAGGTATTGATATAGATGGATTAAGCCATGTCTTTAATTATGATGTTCCAAATAATCCGGAAGATTATGTTCATCGTATTGGTCGTACTGGAAGAGCAGGCAAACCAGGTAAAGCATATACACTCTTCGATGATAATGACAATAAAACGATTACATTAATTGAAAAACTCATAAAGAAAAAAGTTAACAAAAAAACCCTTGATAAAATAATTCCCCCCCAAAAATCCGAAAATCAAAACTCTAATAGTAATAAACAAAAAATTAAAAACAAATCTAAACCAATTCTCCTGCCTGAGGAAAATTATTTAAATTTTAAGGAAAGTGGTCAAATTCCAGACTTTTTAAACACAAAATAACTAAATTAATGCTTTTTCAATTATCTCAGACAAATCACTAGAGATAAATGGCTTATTTATACTTTTCAATACATCTTTAATTTTGTTTTTCCTTTCACAAGAGTAATTTTTAAATCTTGTCAGAGGTAGAACTAATCTAGCTGCAGCTTGAGGATTGCTTTTATCAATAATTGCAACCTGTTCAGAAATAAATTTATATCCAGAAGAATCGTTTGCATGAAACAATAATACATTTTCACTTTGAAAAGTACCTAAAACAGATCTAAGTTTATTTGGATTTTTATAATCAAAATCTTTATGTTTTAAAAGTTGCTTAATTAGATTTAAACCCTGTGATCCTATATTTAAAGTCGACATCAGTTCAAACCATTTTTCAATAACTAAATGATTATTTTTCCATTTTTTGTAAAAATCATTTAAATAATTTAATGCTAACTGATTATTAGCCAAGCATAATGATTTTAATCCTATAATTGAAAGTGACATATTTTTACTCGCTATTATTTTTTTTGCAATATCAACCCCTGTTGAGCTCTCAATTAGAATTAAATATTTTAACATTTTTTCTAATAACAGTCTGTCTCCAACGCTCTTATCATCTTGTATTTTGCTTTTATATAGGTTTAAAGCATTAATCTCAAAAACGTCTTGTAAACCTAAAGCAATTCTTTTCATAAAATCCTTTTTTCTTTTGAATATTGAAATTGGATCTACGTCATTTGATAAATTTTCAAATGTGGATCGAGATGGTAATTCTAGAAGCAACGCCATTAATGAATTGTTTACATTTTTTTCTAAAATTAATTCTTTTAATGTTTTTATTAAAATATTTAAATTCAATTTTTTAAAAAAACATTTTAGGTATAAATTTTGAGCTGCATCCCATTTGTTAAATGAATCATTATCAAATTTAAGTATATGAATATACTCATTAATTTTTATATCTGTTTTTAAAAGTACTGGAGCGGAAAAGTCTCGTAATATTGAAGGAGTAATTTCTTTTTCATTGGAAATTACAGAGACTTTATCTTTGCTTTTTGATAGTAAATAGACATGTTCATATTTTAATTTTGATTTGTTGAGACTAAATTTAACTAGAGATCCCTTTTTATTTAAAAAAGCAATTCTTATTGGAATAGGTAAATTACTAATTTTATTTTTAATTTTTTGAGAAAAGTTAAGCTCTAATCCTAAGTCATTTTTTTTTCTTGTGATTTTTAAATGAGGAGTACCTGACTGAGAGTACCATTTTTCAAAAATACTTAAATCTAATTTACTTCCATCAGCTAATGCTTTTATGAAATCCTCACATGTAACTGCCTTTCCGTCATATTTACTAAAATATAAATCCATTCCTTTTTTATACAAAGTGTTACCGAGATAATTATAAATCATTCTAATAACCTCAGCTCCTTTTTCATAGATTGTTGGAGTATAAAAATTGTTAATTTCCTTATATTCATCAGGCCTTATTGGATGACTGTTAGATCCAGCATCTTCTGCAAACTGAATTGATCTTAGTAATGATACATCTTCTATTCTTTTAACACCTCTGTTATTCATATCAGCTGAAAATTCTTGATCTCTAAAAACAGTTAAGCCTTCTTTCAGTGTCAATTGAAACCAATCTCTACAAGTTACCCTATTCCCAGTCCAATTATGAAAATACTCGTGAGCAACAATACTTTCTATATTTTGTAAATCTCTATCAGTAGCAGTTTTCTTATCTGCTAGAACAAACTTTGAATTAAATATATTTAAACCTTTATTTTCCATAGCTCCCATGTTGAAATGACTAACAGCTACTATCATAAAAGTATCTAAATCGTATTCTAATCCGTACTTTTCTTCATCCCATCTAATCGCTTTTTTTAGACTTTTCATTGCGTAATTAGTAAAATTTTTATTACCTATTTCACTAAAAATCTTGATTTCAATTTCTTTTTTTGATGATGTTAAATATTTAGAAGAGTTTGATTCTAGATTACCAACAACTAATGCAAACAAATAAGAAGGCTTTGGAAATGGATCGTGCCAAACTTTAAACAGCCTATTATATTTTCCATTACTACTTCTAATAGTACCTTCTTCAATTAAATTACCATTACTAAGTATTGTTTTAAATTTATCCGCAACCTCTATTCTAACTGTAAACAAACTCAAACAATCAGGTCGATCTGGAAACCAAGTAATTTTTCTAAAACCTTCTGCTTCACATTGAGTACATAGCATATTGTAGCTTTGATATAATCCTTCCAAGGAATTGTTAGCTGAAGGGTATATTTTCACTTCAGTAATTATTTTAACAAAAGATGTATGAGTAGGCACAGGTATTATAGCTGCTTCATTTTGTTTCTTCAGGCTTTCAATCTTTATTTTTTTAGGTGGATTATCATCTAGGATTAGTTCAAATTTTTTAGTAACTAAGTCAACTCCATTTAATTCTAGATGACTTTTTAAATTATAATAATTAATGTTCAAAGAGTTGTTTTTTTGGAAAATTATTTGAGATTTAACAATAGTATATTTATCAAATATTAAAAATTCTAAAAATGTCTCCTTGGTCAGCCAAAATAACGGTTTATATTCAGATCTTTTTTTAACTACTTTTCTCATAGTACATTATTTTAACTTTCTCTAGTATTAGTATAAGCTAGATTTGAATGTTCTTCACAATAAGGTCTTCCAGGAATTATTGAAGTACCACAAAAAGCAAACCCAGGTAATTTTGGATCACCAATAGGCCAACAACACCTGTTTCTGGACCATTCAACATCTCTTAACATAATTTTTAAAGGTAACACCCTGCTATTATCTGAATTAAAAGTTTCCTGATTTTTTCTAGGTTCTCCTGACTTAGAAATAGGAGAATTTCTTTTAGGCAATCCCATTCTGTGAGCTTTCCCAGCAATTGAATTTCTAGATACTCCAATTTCGTTTCCTATTTTTGTAATAGGCAAACCCTCATCCCAAAGTTTTCTTAATTTATTTAATTTATCTTCATCCCAAACAAAGTTATTTTCCATTATGTTTCCTTTACTACCAAAGATTTAAAAAGTTACCTACTAAGTCAATCTGTTTATCTATCATATATTTTCCATAATGAACAGACCGACCTAAATTTATTGCTTGTTTTAATAGCTCAGTATTTGAAGGTTGCATAATAATATCAGCGATTACTGTTTCAGATGAAGTTTTACTAACATCAAAAGGAAGTTTATCATCTTTATATAAGCCTAAACTAGTAGCATTAATTATTATATCGTAATCGTTTAATAAGTAATTATCTTTATATTCAGTTGTTTCTACGAACAAATTTTTATCAATAAGTTTTATTTTCTTAATCAATTCATTTGCTTTCACAAAATTACGATTAATTATTTGCAGAGATTTAATTTTCTGTTTTGCTAATGCACAAGCAATAGAAACAGCCGCACCACCAGCACCAAAAATACAAACTTTTTTATTTTTTAACAAAAAATTTTGTGATAGGAATCCAGTAACAAATCCTTGGCCATCAAAATTATTTCCAATTAATTTTCTATCTTTGTCAAATTTAACCCAATTTACAGATTGGGTAAATTCAGCATCTTGCTGAAGATGGTCACATAAATTAGCTATAGTTGTTTTATGAGGAATAGTAACTGTCATTCCTTCGAAATTTTTAATTTTTTTTAGAGAAGTTATTACATTTTCTAAATTATTTTTCTCTACATGAATAGGGACCATAACTGCATCAATATTTTTTTCTTTAAAAATAGAACTAAAAATAGTTGGAGCTTTGACATGATCAATTGGATCAGCAAGACATCCATAAATTTTTGTAGAACCTAACATAAATCAATTATTAATTTTTTGAAATTTTAAAGAAGCAGAATTTATACAATATCTCAAACCAGTAGGCTCAGGTCCATCAGGAAAAACATGCCCAAGGTGTGCATTACATTTTGCACAATGCACCTCTGTTCTTTGCATAAAAAATGAATTATCAGCTGATTCGCCTATAACTTCTTCAGATACAGGTTTGTAAAAAGAGGGCCAACCAGAGCCTGAGTCATATTTTGTTTCACTTGAAAAAAGAATAGTGTTACAACATATGCAACTATAGTTACCAAGATCTTTTTTATCCCAATATGCCCCAGAGTATGCAGGTTCTGTTCCATGCTGTTGGGTTATCCTGTATTGCTCATCTGTCAAATGTTTAATATTTTTTATCATCTAATAATAGCCAAAAATGTAAATTAATTATAGTTTTATTATATTTAATAATTTTATTATATATTTAGAACAAAATAAATTTGTATTTTATGATTTAAGCAATTTTCTTATGAAAATCACTCTAGTTATGAAAGTAATCCAACATAATGTCCCAAAAATATATGCTATATAATTTATGTACTCATAAAATAAAAGCATCATAATAAAACAAAGGATTGTTTCAAATCCCTCAGTAATTCCACCTATATAAAAAAAAGATTTTTTTTGATTTTCTGAAATTAAAAATTTGTTTTTTTCTACAATCCATGCTGAAGCAAGAAAAGTTGTTTGAGTAGCAACAAAACTCAATAACAGAAAACATATTGAATAAGCATTTTCTATATCCAAAAATATGAAGGATATAGGAAATAATGAATAAAACAAAAAGTCTGAAACAATATCATAAAAGGCGCCAATATCTGTTTGTCCAATTAATCTTGCTAAAGCTCCATCCAACCCATCACAAAATCTATTAAGAAATAAAAAAATAGATGCATAGATAAACATTTCATTTACTATATAGTAAAAACAACAAAGCCCAAAAAAGAACCCTGCAAAAGTTAGCGTATTAGCTTGAATCTTATATTGTGATAATTTTTTTGCAAATATATCTAAAGTTGGTTTTAAAATTTTATTTATTTGTCCATCAAACATTTAAATATAAATTTTTAATTTAATTTGTTTGGTATTATGAAGAGTTGTTTAGGATAAATTAAATCAGGGTTTTTAATTTTATCTTTATTAAGTTCAACAATATCAATATAACGATTACCTAATCCTAACCTTTGATATGCTATATTCCATAAAGCGTCTCCTTTTTGGACAATAATTAAAGTTTTTCCATCTGCATTTTCAACACTTTTACCACTAATTATAATAGAGTTTTCACTTAATACTTTACCATTTTTGCCTAAAAGAACCGCAAAAACTTTTTGTTTTCCTGCAATCAACTTACCAGGAATTGATAAAGTCCATTCATCATTAATTATTTTAGTTGATGAAGTTTCTTTACCTGTAAATCCAGCATTCACTTGCACACCATTATAAGCAATTCCTGATAGCACAAGTTGTCCTACTTTTGAGTCATGTGTTATAGCCAGGATTTTAATTTGAGGTTCTTCAATGGTTTTTGAATTTATTTGTTTGGTAATTTTAATACTCTGTTCTTTTTTTTCTAAACCAGGAGCTTGAATAACTTTGGCGCCTAATTTTCCTTGACTATCAACGATAGCTACAATTGGTACATCATCTTTTTTTCCAGTAACATTTATAGCGACAGATTTATTTGCAATTACTATATTATTATCTTCGGTTGTTTGCCTAAAAGATAAAAAATATTCTCCACTTTTTAATTGCTTTTGTGGCACAGCAACAAAATCTCCAATTTTGTCGCTTGTTGTAATAGCAATTACTTCTGCATTAGAAATAATTTCTATTTTTGAATTTGGCAATCCTTTTCCTGCAACAACGAGGCTTCCGTCTGATCTTACTCTAACAACTTCTAATTTTAATGTTTTAGCTGTTTCTTCTCTTGTTGGTTTAACTTCAATTGGCTTAGCATCAACTTTTTTATTTACCAAAGGTACAACTACCTCTTTTTCATCAACAGTTTCAGTTTCATAAAAAACTACGAAAAGAGCTAATGCTGCTATTATTGCGCCAGTAAGTAAAAAATATATTACTTTTGAAGAATTCATAGAAAACCTTGTTAAAAACTGATGTTTTATTTTAAAGTAAATAATTAGAATAATATATAAATTTTTTAAGTTTATTATTTATAAGAGGTAGTTTTTGAGAAAAAAGATATGTGTATTTGGCGGTTCTAAATCAGGCAAAAATAGTGAGAACATAAAATCTGCTAAAATTGTTGGTCAAATTATCGCAGAGAATAATTTTGATATTGTTTTTGGTGGTGGCGAAAATGGTATAATGGGAAAAGTATCAGAAACAGCAATTAAGCATGGCTCTAAAACAACAGGTATAATACCTAATTTTTTAATTAAAAAAGATATACAAGAGACAAAACATTCAAATAAATATAATACTCACTTAATAATTACAGAGAATATGCACCAAAGAAAACAAATGATGTACAAAAAATCTGATGCTTTCTTGATCTTGCCAGGTGGTGTGGGAACACTTGATGAATGTTTCGAGGTTTTAACTTGGTGCCAATTAAATCAAATTGTTAATAAAAAAATTGGTATTATTAATTTCAATAATTTTTGGGATCCTCTTATTTCTCTAATTAATCATCTTATTAAAGAAGAATATATGGGAGGACATAATTTAAATTATTTTGAGGAATTGGGAAACATAGATTCTTTAAAAATTTTTCTAAAAGATATTTAAAAAATTTATTAATTTATGTATGAATGATATACATATGAATTAAAATTTTTCTTAAAAAATTAGGGACTTGAAATGTTAGATTTGATGAAAATAGCTGTTACTGAATCTGAAGGTGGTGACTTAAAGACTGTTCTTGGAGAACTTTACCAAAAGACCGAGGTAAGGCCAAATGGGTATCCAAATGCAATTGTATGGAAAGGCGGAAAACATGACGGGATTATAAATCCAGTATGCCATTCATTAACAGATGCTTACGCATTATTAGGAACTATTGCAGCCGCTGATATCTTAAATCTTCCTTTTTATGCAATTCCAATGTGGTCACAAATGCGACATGACACAAAACTTGAAGCATTAAGCTGGTTTGGCAATATGCAAAACACATCAATAAAATGGTCAACTGCTGGTGATGCATATGTTAATAATGGTTCTGGAAATAAAGTTGTTGTAATGGGTAAGTCTGGAAATGCACCTTTAAGAACACAAGCAGGGGTATTTTGTAACGTTCGTCCATACGGTCCAATCACAGTTGTAAGATGTATGCCATGTTTACCTTATTCACAAGATAAATCTAAATTTAGTGTTAATGAAAAAACTGGAATTGTACATACTGAAATGAATACTCCTGCCATTCAGATGGCTTATGCTTGTCGTCTATTTTTAAAGATGATTAATGATACAGGTAAATTAGGTAGAGTTGCTTTTAAACCAACACAGGCGATGGAAGATGGAATTAATGCAGGCATATTAATTTGGCTTCTTGAAGGAACAAAATTCACTGTTGGTCGAAAATGGGCTGTAAATGCTTACGAAGAACATAAAACAAACATTGATAAAATAATTTCTCTTTTACCTAAAGATTTTAAGGATGGTATGGAAAATTGGTCTGGAAGAATTGAACAACACATTTCTGATACTAATTATGGACTATTAGTATGGGATATAATTAACAAACAAGAATGTATAGTATTAGCAACTGATTTGGATGGAGATAGATTGACTGATTTACTTGCTGATATATCTGACCCATTAAGAGATTTTGGCACAAAAATTCTTAACCATGTTAAGAGTGATATTAATATAGATACAGCATGGAAGTCTATGGGCTACACAACTGGTAACGGAAGAGATATGACTTCAGTAATGCATAGAATGTCTGGACCACCTATTCATGAACAAACACTAGGATCAGCTGACGCTATGCTTTTAAGACTTCTTGATGGTGATGAAACTATGGGTGGAACAAAAAAACCTTACGACCCAAGAATTCATTTTGTTTTAATTAGAGACGCATACTTAGATGCTAATCCTAATAACATTGAACTTAGAGATTGGTTGGATAATGTTTTAAATATATTTGATGGAATATACGGTAGTAACAGACCTGGATTTATTGAAGGTTATAAATCACTTAAAAATGCCATAAAGCCTTGGTGATTTTAATTCAAGGCTGGCTCTAATCTATCCATAATTTCTTTTATGAAGCTTTGTTTGGCTGCAAAACATATTCTTAAATGACCTTCACCTGACTCTCCAAACGCAATGCCTGGTGCTACCCCAACATTAGTATCAATAATTAATTTTTTTGCAAATTCTAAGGAATCTTTTATATCATTTACTTTAAAAAAAGCATAAAATGCAGCTTCTGGAATACTACACTCAACTCGCTTCCACTCAACTAATCTTTGAAACATTATATCTCTAGATTTTTTTAAATTTAGACGTACTTCTTTTGTAAGAAGTTTGTAGTTTTGCAATGCTGATATTAGACCATTTTGAAGAAACTCTGGCACACCCGTTGTTGTTATTTGGACTAATTTAGCTATATGAGACCCTAATTCTTCAGGATGTGTTATCCAGCCTATTCTCCATCCTGTCATATTGAAGCTCTTTGAAGCTGAGTTGATGACTATTAATTTATCAGTTGACTTAGATAATTGAAGAAAACTTGGTGATACATCATCATTAAACATTATTTGATGATAAACTTCATCAGAAATTAACCAGCATCCCATTTCTCGCACATGATTAAATAGGATTTCTTGCTGTTTTTTTGACATCACCCATCCTGTTGGATTTCCAGGACTATTAACAAAAACCATTTTTGTTTTATGCGTAATTGTATTCAATAGTTTTTCAAAATCTAATATCCATTGACTATCTTTTAATCTTAATGAAACTTCTTTTATATTACCTTTTTTTAATAAAACTGACGACCTTATGTTAGGCCATACAGGACCAACCATCACGACTTCATCGCCATCACTGATAATTAAATCACAAATTAACCTAAGCCCCATCATTCCACCTGTGACAACACTATGATGTTCAGGCTTCGTATTGATGTTAAAAACTTCATTCATATATTTTGAGATTTCTGACCGTAATTGAGGTACACCGTTTTGATATGTATAAAATGTTTTTCCTTGATTTAAAGCTTCAATAGTTTTGTTGTTAATTAAATTACTTGTAGATGTATCGCCTTCCCCAAACCAAGCAGGATAGACATAATTTCCACTCTCTAATTGGTATTTTCTTCCAAAATTTGCAATTTGCATAATTGCAGTTTCTTTAAAAGAAATTATTTCTTCGTTTAAATTTTCTAACAATATATTCTCTAAATTTTAAGTTTAATGTAATCTTTTATCTTATTAATAGCTTGTAGACTATTTTTTGGATCTGATCCTCCAGACTGAGCCATATCCAGTCTTCCACCACCTCCTTTACCTCCTAAAATTGCTGAGACTTCATTTACCATTTCTACTGCACTAAATTTAGAAGTAAGAGATTTATCTACAGCAACGACTATAGAAGCTTTATTATCAATTTTACTAATTAAACAAACAATATTTGAATTATTATTTTTGATAAAATTTTCTGCGTTAGGCTTTAACTCTTTAACTACTAAATCATCATATATTTTATACTCAAATACTATTCCATTTAGCGTTTCTTTAGTTGAATTATTATCAGAATTAAGATGTGATTTATTTTTAAGAAGTTTTAATTCCTTTTTTATTTTTTGATTTTCTGAGAGTAATTGCTCAATTTTTTTTGTGACTTGAGTACTATTTGTTTTTAGAGAAGAAGAGATGTATCTAATTTTATCTATCTCGTTGTTATAATAGTTTATTGCAGCCATATTTGTTAAGGCTTCAATTCTACGAACTCCAGATGAAACACCAGTCTCTGATAATATTTTAAAGGTTGAAATTTCAGAAGTATTTTTTACGTGTGTGCCTCCACATAATTCAACTGACCAAGCCTCTCTATCATTATCTATACTTTTTCCAATTGATACTACTCTGACTTCATCTCCATATTTTTCACCAAATAGAGCTATAGCTCCTTTTTCAATAGCCTTATCGGGAGACATCACTTTAGTGCTAACTTTATCGTTACAAAATATTCTATAATTTACTTCATCTTCAATTTCTTTAATTAATTCTGAAGAAATTGGTTTTTGATGACTAAAATCAAATCTTAGTTTTTCATTAGTAACTAATGAACCTTTTTGAGCGACATGCAAACCTAATTTTTGTCTCAATGCTTCATGAAGAAGATGAGTTGCTGAATGATGTGAACATATTTGTTTTCTGAAATCTAAATCTATTACTTGGTTAATTATATTACCAACTGTGATTTTTCCTGATACAATTTCTATTGTTGAAACAAAAATAATTTTACCGTTTCCAACAGTTAATTTTTTTGAATTTAAAATATTAGCCTTTAAATTTTTTCCTATGATAAATCCTTTATCAGATATCTGGCCACCAGATTCAGCATAAAAAATTGTCTCATTGCATATAATATCGACTTGTTCATTAGCTGAAACATTATCTACAATTTTATTATTTTTTATAATTAAATCAATTTTAGTTTCAAAAGTATTTTCATCATATCCTCTAAAGCTAGTAGGTGGTAAATCTAATAATAATTTTAAAAAATCTTGATTATAAGCATCATCACCTGAACCTGACCAAGCCTGTCTTGCTTTAATTTTTTGTTCATTCATAGATTTTTCAAAACCCTGGTGATCAACCTTCCACCCATATGATTTTAAAACATCTTCTGTTAAATCTAATGGAAATCCATACGTGTCATATAATTCAAAAGCTTTTTGACCAGAAAGTACGCCTGGAGAAACTTTCTCGTCTATTTCATTCATTAATAAACTCATACCTCTATCAAGTGTATCTTTAAATTTAATTTCTTCATCCTTTATTGTGTTTTCTATAGTCGATTTTTGAGTAACTAATTCTGGAAAAGCATCACCCATTTGTTCAATTAAAGATTTAACTAACTTGAATATTACTGGATCACTTGCGCCTAAAAGATGTGTGTGGCGCATTGCTCTTCTCATTATTCTTCTTAATACATATCCTCGGCCTTCATTGCTGGGTAAAACTCCTTCAGCAATTAAAAAAGAAATTGATCTTAAATGATCCGCTACTACTCTATGAGATACAATATTATCTTTAGTTTTTTCTACACCTATTACTAATGAAGAAGCCTCAACTAGATCTTTCATCATATCTGTCTCATAATTATTATGAGTGTTTTGCAGAACAGCTGATATTCTTTCTAAACCCATTCCTGTATCAATACTTGGCTTAGGTAAATTAACTCTTTCATTTTTAGAAATTTGTTCATATTGCATAAAAACTAAATTCCAAATTTCAATAAATCTATCACCATCTTCATTTTTAGAGCCAGGAGGTCCTCCTTCAATTGAAGGACCATGATCGTAAAATATTTCTGAGCAAGGACCACAAGGACCTGTATCACCCATACTCCAAAAATTATCACTGGTACTAATTTTGATTATTTTTTTATCACTTAATCCAGAAATTTTTTTCCATAAATTTTCAGCCTCTGTATCATCATGAAAAACTGTAACTAGTAACTTTTCTTTAGGAAGTTCATATTCTTTTGTTAACAATTCCCAAGCTTGATATATTGCTTTTTCTTTGAAATAATCTCCAAATGAAAAATTACCTAACATTTCAAAAAATGTATGATGTCTAGCTGTCCTACCTACATTTTCAAGATCATTATGCTTTCCACCAGCACGAAGACACTTTTGTGAGCTTACAGCTCTATTGTAGTCTCTTTTTTCTAAACCAGTAAAAACATTTTTAAATTGAACCATACCAGCATTTGTAAATAGCAAAGTAGGATCATTGTTTGGCACAAGATTACTCGATGTTATAACTTCATGATTATTCTTATTAAAATAATTTATGAACTTAGAACGAATTTCATTTACTGAATTTTTAGTCTTATTCATATGTTAAACTAGCTAATTATCTTCATCTCTTGATAACATCTATTTAACATAATACAAAACTACAATAAAATCATTTTTCTACTTCAGGAATTTGTTGGTCTGGATTCATTAAAATTTCCTCAACCAAGACTGTGTTTCCTTTAATTTTATCCTCTATTTCTAGTGCTATTTCAGAATTTTCATTGAGAAAGTTTTTAACATTTTCTCTACCTTGACCAATCCTTTGATCGTTATAAGAAAACCATGATCCAGATTTTTCAATTATGTCTGCTGATACTCCTAAATCTACTATCTCACCATTTTTAGAAATACCTTCACCATACATAATATCAAACTCAACTGTTCTAAATGGAGGTGCAACCTTATTTTTTACAACTTTAACTCTAGTTTGATTTCCTATTATATCGTCTTTATCTTTAATTGCTCCTATTCTTCTTATATCCAATCTAACAGATGCATAAAACTTAAGAGCATTTCCACCTGAAGTTGTTTCTGGGTTACCAAACATAATTCCTATTTTTTGTCTAATCTGATTAATAAATATTACTAAACAATTGGACTTAGAAATTGATGAAGTTAACTTTCTTAAAGCTTGACTCATCAATCTAGCTTGTAAACCCATATGACTATCACCCATGTCACCTTCTAGTTCAGCTCTAGGAACTAATGCTGCTACAGAATCAACTACCAAAACAGATATAGCCCCTGATCTAACTAATGTGTCAGCGATTTCCAACGCCTGTTCTCCTGCATCAGGTTGAGAAATTAATAGATCATCAATGTTTACTCCTAATTTTTTTGCATATACTGGATCAAGAGCATGTTCTGCGTCTACAAACGCACAAGTCCCTCCTGTTTTTTGCGCTTCTGCTACAACATGCAATGCTAGAGTTGTTTTACCTGAACTTTCAGGTCCATAAATTTCTACAATTCTTCCTTTAGGTAAACCACCTATACCAAGTGCTATATCTAGACCAAGTGAACCAGTAGATATAGCTTGCACATCTAAATTTTCTCCAGATGTACCCAACTTCATAACAGAGCCTTTACCAAACGCTTTCTCTATCTGTCCAATTGCAGATTCTAAAGCTATGTTTCTATCTTTATCTTGATTTGACATTTTAATAACCTCAGCACTCATTATCTATCTCCTTACTGACACACGATTATAATTCTTTCAACTAATAAATATTTTGTAATAATATTCACCTTTTGTTCTTTTGTCAACAAATGTTCTTATTTTGTTCTATATTAGTTTGTTTATTTATTTGTGAAATTATTCGTCTTTATGAATTTTTTCCATTTTTTCATGTCGTTCCTGTGCATCAACACTTAAAGATGCAATTGGCCTTGCCTTCAAACGACCTAATCCGATTGGCTCACCCGTTTCTTCACAATATCCGTATGTCTTTAAATCTATTCTTCTTAATGCAGCATCTATTTTGCTAATTAATTTTCTTTCCCTGTCTCTAGTTCGTAATTGAATAGATGCATCAGATTCTACCTGAGCTCTATCAGCTAAATCAGGTCTTTGCAAACCTTCAGAAGATAAATTACCCTTGGTATCAGTTGCCTCTTCAAGCAATTCTGTTTTCCAATTAATTAATTTTTGTCTAAAATATTCTAGTTGGTTGTCATTCATAAACTCTTCGTCAACAGACGGAATGTAGTCATCTGGAAGAATTGTTCTATTTCCAAGTAAACCTCCTCGATCAGCACCATTTTCAAAATTTTCGTCTGGTTTTTTTTGTATTTTTGAAGAACTCACTTAATTTTTTCCCGAAGTTTAATTAATCATTGCA
>CABYED010000009.1 GCA_902517815.1 uncultured SAR116 cluster alpha proteobacterium | reverse complement strand
AACTCTATTATTAAATGCGCTAGAACCATAGTAATTTAGCATAATATCGCTTAATGTTTCATTTTTTAAAACTTTGTGATTTGCGCTATAATTTAAATCTTTTAAGAATAAATTGTCGGAACTCGAATTCCAACGATCTGAATTTCCTCTATACTCTAAAACGACAAAAGGTTCTGAAAATGATAATTTAGCAAGAGAAAGAATAAATAGTATAAAAAAGGACAATATATTAATTTTTTTCATTATATTACTCCACAAATTTAACAATCTTATTATTTAAGTTTGTTAATTTAACATTATCATTTAAAGGTAACAAAGTACTGTGATTGTCAAAAACATCATCGGTATGGACTATTAGTATACTATCATTTAACATAGAATTTTGAATCTTAATCCCATTCACCATACCAATTTGTTTTTGTTTCAATCCTTGTTTGCTTCCCAGATCTACTTGAAGTTTACCCTCATTTACAGTTAATTTGCCTTCTAAAGGTATGCATTTAATATCATAAAAAAAACTATTTATTACCTTTGACAAATGATTATTCACATTTTGGTCAATTTTATCTATATCCAATGTAGAAAAATTTTTTAAGAACTGGAATTTACTTTCTAATTGATAATTAATGAGTAGATCATAGCTTTTTGATGTTTCTAACTTAATTCTTTGTCCTTTATATAAGTCAAATGAAATTGTTAATAAATAACTAGAAAAATTATTTTTATTCATCTTTGTTAGAGCTATTTTGGGAACAAGACTATAATTACCAGGATGTATTGTCGGTATCCCTTTAGTAATTGCATTATAATCAAAAGAAGGATTTTTAGATGATTTAATAATTTTACTAAGTTTTCTACTTTGAAAGTTATTTATATCAACGTTTGGCTGTTTAGATATAAATTCATATGTTTTGTTATACCATAAAGAAGTATATCTAGCTAATTCTGATGGGACACTTGTATCAACCGCAATTGATCCTTTATATAGATTAATATTTATTGGTCTAATTTTACAATCAATTTTTGATAATTCACTTCCTACAATAGCGCTTATTTTTATAGTCAGGTATTCTTTATTTTGTGTCTCAGATAAAATTTTAAAATCAAGTACTCTATTAGTTGCCTTTATAACTGACTGGTCATTAATTATAGTATTTGAACTAATGGCCGAAAATCCATTAACATCAGCACCACCTTTTAGAGCAGCTAAGTATATTGCATCTTCTAAGGCTCTTTTTCTAGAAGTTTCAATATTTTTAGGTAGTAAAATTGATCTGCCCGTAGCTTCAACTTGTTTGAAATTAGATTTATCTTGTGCATGCAAGGGAAAATTCAATGTTAACAACGCAATTAATATATAAATTTTATATATATTAATAAATTTTAAAATAATTTTTTTCATTATATATTACTAAGTTCTTCTTGCGCTTTTTAACATCATAAGCATCATATCTTTATCAATTTCTAAAACTGTTTCATAAGTATCTACACCTGTAGGATTAATTCTTACGGTTTTAGCACCTCTTATAATTCCTTTAACAACAGCTCTAAATGTATCGTTTTGAACCATTAGATCTATTACTGTTGTATTAGAATCAACTTGAATACCATGAACTTGTTCTGCTAATTCTCTCATTGCTGCCATTCTAGCAGATCTAATGGCCATCAATCTTTTTTGTGCATCTGTTCTACCTGGTTGACTAGAAACAACAGCATAACCTACAGCTGTTAATGTTGGTATTTTTTCAACTGAACTATCAAATACTTCTTTTAAAGCAACTATACCATCACTTTCAGAATTAATTTGTTTTGCATTAAAACTACTTTTTGGTGAGAAATTTGAGTTAGCTAAATTCTGCAAGCAACCAGCACTTAAAAATAATGCACATGTTGTAACACCTACTAAAAGATTTTTACGTTTAATAATTGACATGAAATACTCCTGAATAATTATTTCAAGACACTTATGCAGAATACATGCCAACAATATTAATAATTTATTTTATTAAATAAGTAAAAACAGAATTATTTCTATTAACAATCATTATTCTTGGCATTCTTTTTGCTTCCTTATTTTTTGATTATTATTATGAAACTCAAATTAAATAACCTATTGTTTTTATTGTGTAATTTATTTGAACTTAAAATTAAGGAGATGTCATGAATTTGACAAGCACATTAGCAACACAATTTTTTGCATCAGATAAATTAAAGCCATTTGGCTTACCTATAGCTATTTTAATGTTAATGGTTATGATGGTTATTCCACTCCCATCTATTTTATTAGATATTTTTTTTACAACAAATATTTTGCTTTCATTATTAATTTTAATGGTTTGTATTCATACTTTTAGACCTTTAGATTTTTCAAGTTTTCCTACAGTACTTTTATTTGCAACGATTTTAAGGCTTGGTTTAAATGTTGCTTCTACAAGAATAGTGCTTAGTGCTGGCCATACTGGGCCTGATGCAGCAGGCAAAGTTATTGAAGCTTTCGGAGAATTTGTTATTGCTGGAAATTATGTTGTTGGTATTTTTGTATTTGCGATATTAATTATAATAAACTTAATTGTTATTACCAAGGGAGCCGGAAGAGTTTCTGAAGTTTCTGCAAGATTTACATTAGATGCAATGCCCGGCAAACAAATGGCTATAGATGCAGACTTAAATGCAGGTCTATTAACTAGTGAAGAAGCAAAACAAAGGAGAGACGATATTGCAAAAGAAGCAGATTTTTATGGGTCAATGGATGGAGCATCTAAATTTGTAAAAGGTGATGCAATTGCTGGAATTTTAATTCTCCTAATTAATATTATAGGAGGTCTTGTTATCGGAATTGCTCAACATGATTTACCTGTTTCAATTGCGGCTGAAAACTATATTATTTTATCTGTAGGAGATGGATTAGTCGCTCAAATACCCTCCTTACTATTAGCAATAGCTACTGCTATTATAGTAACTCGAGTTTCAACTAGCCAAGATTTATCTAAACAAATTGGTTCTCAAATTGGAGTTAAACAAGCTTGGTTACCTAGCGCATGCGTTTTATTTCTTTTAGGTTTAATTCCTGGCATGCCTAACACACTATTTTTACTTGGTTCTGCTCTAAGTTTTTCGGTTTGGTGGATCCTTAGAAAAAATAATGAAAGTTTTGATAATAGTGATACAAACATTTCTGAAAATAATAAGGATGTTAAAAATACCGAAAATGAAGATGATGATAATATTATTTCTCTGTCAGAAATAGCTGATAATTCTTCAATATCAATGCAATTAGGTTATGGACTTATTCAACTTGTTGATGATGAGAATGATGGTCCATTGATTGCTAGAATAACAGGTGTAAGGAAACAAATTTCAAAAGAATTAGGTTTTATTGTACCTCAAGTAAGAATTAGAGATGATTTAACATTAGAAGCAAACCATTATAGAATTAGAATTGGGCAAGAAATTGTTGCAGAAGACAAAATTTTTCCTCAATTACTTTTAGCTATCCCAGGAGATAATGCTCAAACAAAAATTGAAGGAACAGATGTTAAGGATCCAAGTTTTAACATGGATGCAACATGGATTGAACCTCATCAGCAAGCTAGAGCTGAAAATTTAGGATATATGGTAGTTGAACCAGAGGCTGTTATTGCAACTCATTTAAATCAAATTCTTTCTAAGCAAGCCGCCGAATTACTCGGTCAAGATGATGTTCAATTACTTTTGGACAATTTAGCAAAATCGTCACCACAGTTGGTTTCTTCGACTGTGCCCAAATTAGTTCCATTAAATATTCTAACAACAATATTAAAAACCTTACTAGCTGAAAAGATGCCAATAAGCGACTTAAAACGCATATTAGAGGTTCTAGCTACTCAAAATGTTAAAAACATGACACCAATAGAATTAGCTGAAGCAATAAGACCAACTATTTCAGGATTATTAATTCAACAAATTGCACCCCTTAATAGTGCTCTTCCAATAATAACATTCTCAGCAGATTTAGAACAACTTATTGTAAACGTTGCTAAACAAACAGGAGCAAATGGTCTTATATTAGAAGCTAATCTCATACAAAAGATTGTCTCAGCAATAAACACAGTTATGGAAAAAATGCAAAGTGAAAATAGAAAGGCTGTAATGATTACAGCACCTGTGATTAGAAGAGATTTATCGCATATGCTTAGACAACATATTCCATCATTAGATGTTCTTTCATTTACTGAATTACCAGATAATAAAAAAATAGAAGTAGTTGCTAATATCGGCTCAGAGGAAGAAGAAAAAAATTAAATAAATTAAGAAACCACGGAGAAAAAAAATGACACAGCATAAAGTAGTTGCAGATGATAGTTTGTCGGCAATGGATGAAATTTCAAGAGTGCTTGGCAAAGACGCTGTAATACTAAAAACTCAAAAAATTAATGGAAAAATTGAAATATTAGGTTCCAATAATATTGAAGACATAGCTACATCTAATGTAAAAAAAATTTATAAGAAAAAAAATAATTTTAGTCACTTATTTTCGAACCATAATTTAGAAAATGATTGTAAGGTTAGAAAAATTGACACTTTCATAAAAAATCACAATATAAAAAATGATACTAGTTCACAAAATATTAGTGAGGCTAAAAGTGATAATTTTGATAAAAATTTTGTTGACATGGAGACTTTTAAGACATTTACAACTCAAATAGAAAACTTGCTAAAAAATATGATTATCTCTGATATTGACGATTTTAATAAAGATAAAAATAGTTCATTAACAATTGATTTATTAAAAAAAGGTTTTTCAAAAAAAGTTGTATCTGAGTTTCAAGAAAAAATAATTAACAATATAGAAATTGAAGATTTAGAATTATTTTTTTATCACCATTTGGCAAAAAAATTGGTTTTTCCTTATGAGGAAAAGATTATAAACTCTGATGTTTTGTTTTTAAACGGGGCAACAGGCTCTGGAAAAACAACCTTATGCGCGAAGATTTCTTCATATATTTTAGATAATTTACTTTCTAAAAATGAAAAACATAAATTATCAATAATAAATTTTGGTCCAAAATCCTCAGATTATTCAGAACTCCTGAATTTTGGTAAGTTATTAAATTTAAATGTAGCTTCTGTTTCATCATTGAATGACTTAATTCAATTTATTGAGGAAAATAAAATTAAATCAAAATTAATAATAGATGTATCTCAAGAAAATAGAAATTTGTCAGGTTACTTAGATTATCTTGAAAAAATATCTTTGAATAAAAAATGTTCTAATTTATTAACTATACCCGCAAGTTCTAATAAAAATATGATCAAATCAATGATGAATTTTTATAAAAATTCATTTCCTACTATCGCACTTACAAAATTAGATGAATCACACATAAGTGCTGAAGAGTTGTCAATTTTTGCAGAATTAAATTGTAAAATTGGTATTTTGTCTGGCTCAAGGTCAATTATTGGTTCAATTGCTTTTGCCAAAAGTGAAGTTTTGGCACAATATATGAAAGACATTAGTATATAAATTAAAATTAGGATTATTTATGACTACAACAATTGCTATAACTTCTGGAAAAGGGGGAGTAGGTAAAACTACAGTAGCCGTTAATCTTGCTTTAAGCTTAGCTTTACAAAATAAAGAAACGCTTCTTTTAGATGCTGATTTAGGAATGGCGAATGCACATATTCTGCTTGGGATAAATCCAAAATATTCCTTAGAGGACTTTGTTACTGGCAATTCGCCCATTGATAAAGTAATTACAACTATAAATGGTAACTTAAAATTTGTGTCAGGTGGAAACGCAATAAATAACCTATTAAATTTAAGTGACCTTGAGCGTCATAAAATTATCAAAAGTTTTAATGATCTTAAAAAGAAACCTGAATTCATGTTAATTGATGTTGGTGCAGGTGCAGAATCCTCATCCATGACATTCATGTCATCAGCAGACAAAATAATAGTTGTTATTACAGGTGAACCTACAAGTTTCATCGATGCATACACTCTAATAAAAACTTCTTTTTTAGATCATAAAATGAATAATTTTGGTATCATTATAAATATGGCATCATCACCAATACAAGCCAAATTAAACTTTGACAAATTTCAATCAATTACTCAAAAATTTTTAGATGTTAACTTAAAATACGTCGGACAAATTCCAAACTCACAAAAAATTAGAAACTCAATTATTTCACGAACAGCAGTAGTTTCTTCAAAAAATAATAATATTGAAACTAAAGCTTTCAATGAACTTTCGTCAAAACTATTGATGGTTGAGACTAATAAAACTGGTTCAATTAAATTTTTTGATAATTAAGATACAATTATGAAAGTATGAATATGAACAATTATTCAAAAATTATTAAGCCAAACATTAATCAATTAATTAATGATAATACAAATTTAGTTAAAAAAATTTCATGGCATTTGCACGGACGAGTGAATTCTATTGTCGATATTGAAGATATTATTCAAATAGGAATGCTAGGTTTAATCTCAGCCGCACAAAATTATGTGCCCCAAAAAAATGCCTCTTTCGCTGCATATGCAAGTATTAGAATTAAAGGTGAAATATTAGATTATTTGAGAAAAAGTTCTAATTTAGATAGAACAACAATCTTAATTAAAAAAAATTCAGAAAAAGCAATTAATCATTTAAAAAATAAATTAGGACGAGACCCCTATCAAAATGAAATAGCTAATGAGCTTGGCATGTCGTCTGAAAAATATACAGAATGGTCTCATGCTTTTGAAGCAAGTGTTATAAAAAGTTTAGAAGATACATATGACGATTATTCTAATTGGTTTGTCACTAACGATTTAAATCCTGAAGAACAAGTTAATGAGGTAGAGCTCAGAGATAATTTAAAAGAAGCTTTGAAAACATTAGAAGGTAAAGAAGCACTTGTTATACAATTATATTTTGTAGAAGAATTGAATATATATGAAATCGCTGAAGTAATGGAAGTAACAACAGGAAGAGTTTCCCAAATTAAAACCTCTGCTATAAAAAGAATTAGAGAACAACTTAAAAAAGATAATTAATTTTATAATGCAAAAATTAGAGATGCTAATAAAGACAGTAGATGCCCATTATGACAGCAAGCATCAAATACAATGTTTTTATTTGTCATGTAGTCTTCTTAACATTGCAAGAGGCACATGTAATCTTATGATTACTAATGAAAAAAGCAATTTTCAAAATAAAATAACAATAGAATATGAAAGGCCAGTAATGTCTGGCTCAATAAGAGTAAAAGATGATTATTTCAATACATTAAATAAACAATTATCAATAAAGAATGAACGGCCTGCAAGGTTAGAATTAACAATTAATAATAAATTAAATATTAACAAAAATGGTATTTTGTTTCTTGAAAAAAAATTAATTTCAGAAATATTAGAATATAAATTTTTTATTCCTTTGCTATAAGAAATTATACCATTAACCGTCAATTAATCTTTTTGTTATGTCAACTTCTGTTTGAAGAAGTCTTGATACGCCTGAAAATGCCTGTTGTGCTTTAAGCATAGTAATCATCTCGGAAGTTATGTCTACATTTGATCTTTCTAAATTACCAGATTCAATTTTACCAAATGCATCCTCCATTGGAATGCCAAAATTTGGCAGTCCTGATTTTGTATTAATTTGATAACGATTATTACCAACTTGTTTTAATCCAGTTTCATTAGGAAATGAAGCAAGAATAAAATTTCCAATAATTACTTCATCACTAAAACCATAAGTGGCAGTAATTTTGCCACTTGAATTAACATTTATATTTGAAAGCATGGATGTAGTTTCATCTTCATTTGTTTTATTAGGTGGTATAACTAAATTTGTTAAAACCTCATTATCCTCACCAAGAAAACCCATGACGTTTAATCCGTCATTTGTAACCACTTCACCAGTTGCAGTAATGTTAAATGAACCATCTCTAGTAAAAAACGGCGTTTCTAGAGTTTCTTCATGAACAACTGGAAAAAACCCTAAACCAGTTATAGCAAGGTCTAAAGCACCATTGGTTGTCTTAAGGGATCCTTGACTCATTTGCAAAAGTGGATCGTTAACTCCAACCCCTTGACCAGAAAATTTACTTGGAGATGAGGATCTATCTCTTGAGTAAATATGTTCAAAATTTGTTTTACTTTTTTTGAATGCTGTACTATTAACATTTGCAATATTATTAGAAACTATTCCAATTTCTTTATTATTTGCATTAATGGCACTTTTTAAAATTGATAACATATCACATCTCCTGTTTTTTTATTGCAGCAAAATTTATGCCATTGACTTTATGTAAAATAAAATTTTATAAACATATTGCTAATATGAACGTAATTGTATTTAATATATTCAAATTACATCTGGAGTTTTTAGTTAAATGACTGTTCCATCTAAAAGTACAGATTTGGTTAAATTCAATGAAAAAAAACCTAAGCTCCCTATTAAGTTCAAGCCAAATGAAATAAATCAAGCACTTGAGTTAGTTGATAAAGACTTAATACTAAAAAACAGAGAAGAGGTTAAAAAATATTTACCAGATATTTTAGGTAGAGTTTTAGCAAGAATATGGATTGATAAGCCATTCAAAGAAAACTTCAAATCAAACCCTAGACAAGTTCTTAATGATAATGGTGTTTTTTTACCCGATGATATGATATTAGAATTTCAAAAACCAAATTCTGATAGGCCAAAGATCATAGTGTATGAAAAAAAGCAAAATTCTAATTTTAAAATTAGGGTTGTTCAATTACAATTAGTAATGTTAGCAGGTAGATAATAGTTTTTCTTTTCTAAAAGAAATTAAAAATTTATGAAAATATTATTAAAAATTTTTATTTTATATCTTTTATTTGTTCCATTTAGTTCATTAGCCAATGAGAAAAAACAAAGTCTCCAAACAATTTACACACTTTTACAAGAAAAAAAGTTTGAAGAAGGAATAAAAAATTTAAAAATCTTATCAGATAAGAACGATATAAATGCTCAACTTCTATATTCTAAAATTTTATTTTCTGGAGATTTAATACCACAAGATTTTGAAAACTCATACTTTTGGGGGGTTTCGGCACTACTTGGAGGACTAAAAAAATCATCTAACATTCTAGATAAGTTGGACGGATATTTAACAGAAAAACAAATTAGAGATATTACAACCAGACTTAGAGATTTTTTGGAAAAAAGAGCCTTTGTAAAAGATAAAAAGGCAATTATCCAAATAGCAAAACTATATGAAAATTTTATTGAACCTCCAGACTTAGTTAATGCCTACACCTGGTATAATATCGCTGTGGCACAAGGGATTAAAACTGCAAAGTATAAAAGAGATGAAATTTTAAATAACCTAAATGAAAAAGATTTGTTTGATGCGCAGTCTTTATCGATTAAACTATTTAAAAAAATTAATAATTAATGGAGTTTTTCATGAAATATAAGGTTCATTGGTTAATTGACGGTCTTGTTGATATAGATGCTAATGATGTTGATACAGCAGAAAGTGTAATCAAAAATAAAATTGAAAGTTTTATAAAAGATAATGCTCAGTTTTTTAAAGATATGGGTGCAAAAGCTGTACAAGGTCAAGCTTATTTGCCTGGATCGGACGAAATAAATAATGGAGAAGCTTAATTGTTTAAAATAAAAAATATTTTCTTTTTAAATGCTCTGATAATACTTCTAAGTATCAATATAACGCCATCTTATTCTAAAGGAAAAATTTATGGAGAATCTAAAACATTATCCAAAGAATATACAAAATATGAAAATTGTAGACTAAGAAAAACAGAGATTAATATGAAAGATGGTGTAAAAGACGGATATAAATGCATATTTAAAAGACAAAGCAAAGGGAAAGACGTAACTGTTTTTCAACCATCACCAGTATGCCAAAAATCATTTAAATGTAAATCTGAGAACCAATAAATAATTTTCTTAACACAATATATTATTATTAAATAAAAAAATTACTACTACATATTGTAATATAAAAAAAAATTACAATAATTTCAATTATTTATAGTCAAAAGCTATAATTTATTTTAAAATTATTAAATGGACAATTATGAAATAAACATATTAAGAAGGGGTGGAAACTGGAAAAAAGTTAAGCCTGATGATCTAATTATTGATGAAATTAATAATGAGGTAAAAGAAGATGACGAACTAAATCATCAAAAATCAGAAAATGATTTTCTTTCTTACGTGATCAAGGTTGACTCAATTATTTCCAGATTAGAATCTTTAGAAAATGAAAAAACTAAATTAAAAGAAGAGCTTAAAATATTTGAAGATGAATTCATTAGAAAAAAGAAACTTGCTGATGATGAAATTAATAAAATTTCTCAAAAAAAAGTAATTATTGAAAAAACAATAAACGTTATTAAGAATTTAAAAAGTTTTTAATTTGGAGGGTTCAAATGGCAAGTAATAAAACCAAAAGTTTAACTGGTGCCAAATCTATTTTTGTAGCAAACGTGAAAGGTGGAGTAGGTAAGAGCACTCTATCCATAATGCTTGCAAGATCATTGGCTGATAGGATACCTGCTCAAAACATTACTGTCATTGATACTGATCTTCAAAGAACAGCAACTGAGTTTTTATCTAAAAGCAATCCTGAAATCAACGTTGAATTTCTTCCTATCACCCCAGCATTTGAAAACACAAATATATCTCTTGTTCAACAATTTATTAAGCAAAATGAATTCCGTCCAGGACATGTTGCAATTGTTGACACGCCAGCAGGTAGCTCACAGAGGCTATGGAATCTGGTTGGAGAAGGTTACTGTGTCCTAATTCCAACCACTCTTAGTAACGCCGATTTATATCCAACTGAAAATTTTATAAGAAGTATGGATAAAGTAAAAGCTAGATATGGGAAATCATACCCACACTTAATTGTGTGTCCTAATAAAATTCCTTTTGGTCAAAAAGATTTTTCAATAATGGCTGAGAGATTAAGAAATCATGATGTTGTTATTGGTCCACCCTTAAGAGATTTGGCTAGTGTAAGACACTTTTATAATGGGAAAGTAGAAAATTGGGAAAATAAAACAAACACAAACGCTCAAAGTGATTTCAAACATTTTGGATCTTTTATTGAAAAGTTTGTCTTAGGTGAACAATTAGATAAAATTTATTCAAAAGATGATAAACCTAAAAATGTAATACCAATAAGATAAGTATTACGAATTTGTTTTTAACCTATTCCCAAGTTGGTCAATCCATTTTTCAGTTGCTACAAATGGAAGAAATTGTTTTTTACCTTTATCCTTATTAACAAAAATATTATTTACAAATAAGTTGTCTTCAACTTTGTCTTTTTTGTTAAGTTCATTCATTTGATCTACTAATGCATACATATATTTAAATACGTCGTAAATAAAACTTTGTTTAGCTCTTCCGTAAATATAGTAGGTAGTTTTAAGGAAAAGGAAAACTTATGAAAAAAAATGCTAAAATGGAGAATAAATTAATTGATAAAATTGAAGAAATATTGAATGAATTTGAAGATTTTGAACGACCGTTCATAAATAATAGGGGTGATATTATATTAAGAAAAAAATTAATTAAAAGCGAAAATAGTGATTCATCAATTTTAGCAAATATTTTTAAAGAGATGATTAAGAATGATGTAAAAAAAAACAGGGTTTAAAACCCTGTTTCGTATTTAATAGAATTAATGGAGCATTAAGATACAAATTTTACCAGAGATTGCTCTGACAAATTAAAAACCTTAAAAAAACCATTCTCATATAAAATACTAGACATCAGACCACCTCCTTTTCTTTTAATTAAAAAAATTATATAGTTAATTTATTTACTATATTTTATATATTTACAAGTTTTTAAAAAATAATTAAGGATTTTTTACTCTAATTAGGCAGTTACACATGAAAACGAGCAATCAAGAACCTAAACCATACAAAGCTGGGGAAATTATATACTCACATAACGATCCTGCTGAATTTATATTTTTAATTCATAGTGGAAAAGTTAGAATTGAGTCTAAACATGGATTAGAATTAGGAATACTTGAGACAGGAGAAATATTTGGAGAAGTTGGGCATATAATTGAATCCCCAAGAACTGTAACTGCCGTAGCTATTACTAATTCTCTTATTCGCATAATTGATGAAAAAACTGTTAAAGAAAAAATGAATATGGCTGATCCGGTGTTAGCAGCAATAGTAAGAGGATTATCTCTTAGAATTGGTGATGCAAATGCTTTAGCCGAAAAACATTGGTTAGAATTAAATGTTTATAAATCACTTAAAAAATAAATTGGTTAAATTTTAATAAGTTTTATTATGGCTGATCAAAAAATTTCATTAAAAAATAAAATTATGAATATTAGGCATTTGTATGCATATTTAATTGCATTTTTTTCATCTGCTTTAACTTTCATATTTTTTTATTTTAGTAACGAAATAATTAAAGAAGAAAAAAAATTTAAAAAAGAAATAGATATTTATGAAGTTGCAAAAGAAGAAGCAATTAAACTGGGCAGAATGGAACCAGATGAAAAACCTGTAGTACAAGAAATTGGGGCAGATGGAAAAGTTATAATTCCTTCTTTAAGTTATTGGGATATAGGTGGTATGGGTGACAATGCAAATAAAAGTTTTTGGACAAATATACCTAATTCGAATTCATTTATAAGTTTTGATTTAGTATTTTCTTCTTATAAAGGTGAAATGCTAATGGAATTTTTAACAGACTATGATGTTGATTTTAGAAAAATTGTATATGAAGAAATAAACAAAACAAATTTTGAAAAACTTCAGGGTAGTGATGGTAAAAATAAGTTACTTGAGAATATAAAAAATGAATTTAATGCATACTTAGACTCAAAAAAATTAGATCCAATAATTTTTGGTGTTCACTACAAGAAATTTGCCATTACAACTAGGGGTAATTAATAAAAACATCATAGTCTATCTCATTATTTTTATCTATTTTTTTTGATACTTCTGGGAGTGGATATTTTAATCCTGTAGCACAATTGAAAAGCACAACTTTATCGTGTTTTGATATTAATTTTGAAGATAATGCTTTTTCGTAAGCTGTCATTGTTGCCGCTCCTTCAGGACACAAGAAACAACCATCATTTGAAGCAACTCGATCTCTAGCCTCAAATATTTCCTCATCTGACACGGACATTGCAAAACCTTTACTTTCACGAATTGCTCTTATGATTAAAAAATCTCCTACTGCTATTGGCACTCTTATTCCAGCAGCTCTAGTATACGCGTTTTCCCATAATGGTGCATGCTCATCCCCGTTTTCCCAAGCTTTGACAATGGGTGCGCATCCATTAGCTTGAACAGCAACCATTTTAGGTAATTTTCCTTTTACCCATCCAAGTTCTTTTAATTCTAAAAAAGCTTTCCACATTCCAATTAAACCAGTGCCTCCACCAGTAGGATAAAAAATTATATCTGGTAATTTCCAATTAAGTTGTTCTGCCAATTCAAGACCCATAGTTTTCTTTCCTTCAATCCTGTATGGTTCTTTAAGAGTTGATACGTCAAACCACCCTACTTTTTCTTTGCCTTCTCCAACTATTTTTCCACAATCATTTATTAAACCATTTACTAAAAAAGTTTCTGCTCCAAGTGATTGAATTTCTCTGATATTAATGTCTGGAGTATCTTCAGGGCATAAAACAGTTGATTTTATACCTGCGTTTGTAGCATAAGCAGCCATAGCAGCACCTGCATTTCCATTTGTGGGAATAGCTAAATGTTTTAACTTAAATTGTTTTGCCATTGAAACTGCCAAACATAATCCCCTAGCTTTAAAAGAACCAGTGGGAAGCCTTCCTTCATCTTTGACTAATACAACACCCTTATCGTTTGAAGAATAGTTAACAGTTCTATTTAACTTAATCAATGGAGTAATCGTTTCACCTAATGTAATCCTGTCTTTCGGATCTGAAACTGGTAATAGTGGTGAATATCTCCAGAGACCATCTACTTTCGAATTTGAAATATCATCTCTTGAGATTTCCTTTTTCAAAGTTTGTAAATCATATCTAACCAATAATGGTCTTCCAGCGTCTGACAAACCATGTATTTTATTTGCTTCATATTTCTTGCCAGTAATTGAGCACTCAAGATGACTTACATAATTTTTTTCCATTAATTATCCTATATTAAATTTATTTACTATTTTTACCTGAAATAATATCTATCATTACTTTAGTAATTTGTTTTGTAGTGCTTTTCCCACCAAGATCTTTAGGTAAGTATTTTTTGTCTGATGTAAGCTTTTCAATTGCAGACATCAACTTTTGAGCTGCTTTAAGTTCACCTAAATTTTCTAACATCATCACCGCAGACCAATAAGATCCAATAGGATTTGCAATTCCTTTGCCCATTATATCAAAAGCAGATCCATGAATTGGTTCGAACATAGATGGATGACGTTTTTCTGGATCTAAATTTCCTGTGGGAGCTATCCCCATTGAACCTGATAATGAAGCTGCCAAATCTGTTAAAATATCAGCATGTAAATTTGAAGCTACAACAGTATCAATACTTTTTGGATCTAGAACCATTCTAGTAGTCATGGCATCAACAAGCATTTTATCAGTATTTACGTCCCTATAATCTTGCGATATCTCATCGAATATTTCATCCCACATGACCATACCATGTCTTTGAGCATTAGATTTAGTCACTAAAGTTAATAATTTTCTTGGTCTAGATCTGGCTATTTCGAAGGCAAATCTCTGTATTCTCTCAACACCCTGCTTTGTAAATAAAGTAACATCCATTGCTGTATCATGACTGTAACCTCTATGACTTCTACCCCCAATTCCTGAGTATTCTCCTTCAGAATTCTCTCTAATAAAACTCCAATCAATATCTTTTTCTTCTATATTTTTAAGCGGAGATATTATTCCAGGTAAGAGACGTACTGGTCTTAAATTTGCGTATTGATCTAGACCTTGGCATATTTTTAACCTTAATCCCCAAAGTGTTATATGATCTGGAATTTCAGGGACACCAGCAGATCCAAAATAAATTGAATTAAAGCTCTTAAGTTCTTCAACGCCTTCGTCAGGCATCATTACACCATGTTTTTTGAAGTACTCTGCTCCCCAATCAAATTGATGAAATTCTATTGGTAAATTTTGGACTGACTTTGAAAGAGCTTTTAAAACCTCAACTCCACTATCTATTACTTCTGTGCCAATCCCATCACCAGGAATAACTGCAATTTTGTACATCTTTTGCCTTCTTAAATAAATAAATATAAATAGTAATAAAAATAGTTTATCTATTAATAACTTAATTATTTCAATATTTAAAAAATTGTTAAATGGTAGCTATCTCTAAACTATTAAATCAAATATTAAACTCGCATTTAAAAATCATAAGTATAATTATAATTTTCTTACTTCTCTCTCCAGTTATTTCTATAATTATATCAAGTTTTCAAAACACATATGATTTATGGCTACATCTTATAAATTCACGTTTAAAATATTATTTATACAACACTTTTATGTTAATGTTAGGTGTTTGTTTAACTACCTTTGTGATTGGAGTTTCTCTTGCCTGGTTAGTTTGCCGATATAATTTTTACATGAAAAATATAATTGAGTGGGCACTACTTTTGCCTCTAGCATTACCATCATATATAGTTGCGTATTGTTATACTGATTTTTTTGAATATAGTGGTGTTGTTCAGACAATATTAAGAGATTTATTTAATTTTTCTTCACCAAGTGATTATTATTTTCCAGAAATAAGATCCCTTGGAGGAGCAGTGTTTGTAATATCTTTTGTTTTATACCCTTATGTTTATCTAATTACCAAAGTTGCTTTTAAATCTACTCCTTCATCTTTAATTGAGTTTGCTGAGATCTCTGGAAAAAATATTTTCTATTTTGTTTCTTTACCTCTGGCTAAACCTGCAATAGTTGCTGGATTGTCATTAGTGTTGATGGAAACAGTTTCTGATTTTGGTACAGTAGATTTTTTTGCAGTTGAAACAATTACTCTGGGTATTTTTAACCTATGGCTTGGAATGAACAATCTAGCCTCAGCATCACAGCTAGCTTTGGTAGGATTTACATTTGTGATTGTTTTGCTTGCACTAGAGCTTTATGCAAGAAAAAAACAAAAATTTAACGATCCTAAATTCAACACTCACAATTTTTTTAATATTCAAGTATCTAAATCTAAAAATATTATAATTTTTTCAATATGCGTTATGCCAATATTATTTGGGTTTTTGATTCCAGTGCTTATTTTAATTGAAAATTCTCTAAATTATTTTCACCTTGAAAATTTTAATCACTTAGTTACGATTGCCCAAAACTCATTTTTTATTAGCTTCACTACTGCAACAATCATAATATTATTATCTATAATTTTAACAATAAGTATTAAATATCAAAATTTTAAAGGCTTTAATTTTTTATCTACAATAGCAGGTATTGGATATGCTTTTCCAGGCATAATTATAGCTCTAGGGACATTATTTTTTATTTCTTTTATTGAAAAATTTGTAAATTTATCATTAGAAATCTTTTCTATTGATCTAAATTTAATCTTAATTGGTTCTTACTTTTTATTAATTTTTGCCTATATATCAAGATTTAATGCTGTTTCATTTGGGGCAATTAATAGCGGAATAAATAGATTACCGCCTAATTTGCTTGAAGCTAGTAGATCACTTGGTAATCCGTTTTGGTATAGTTTTAGGAAGGTTATATTACCGTTATTAAGACCATCTATTTTAACTGCATTTATTCTGGCTTTTGTTGATATTATTAAAGAACTTCCTATAACGTTGTTATTAAGACCTTTCAATTTTGAAACTTTAGCCACATACGTATATCAATATGCAAATGATGAAATGCTTGAAAGAGCATCAAGCGCAGCTCTTCTTATAGTAATTATAGGACTTTTACCTATTTTGTTTATCAATAAAATAATGAATATAAATAAAAAAATAATTTAATTTTTTGTAAACTTGTATTAGTTTAGAATGATTATAAATCTTTCTTGGAAAAAAGAATGGCCCAACTTTATGAGAAATGTATAAAAAACGGTCTGAGAATGACATTGCCTAGAAAAATTATACTAGAAGTAATCGAGGATTCAGCTGATCACCCTGATGTGGATGAAATGTATAGAAGAGCTGTTGAAAAAGATCGTTCAATCTCAATCGCAACTGTTTACAGAACAATAAAATTATTTGAAGAGGCTGGAATAATTGAAAGATTAGATATTGGTGACGGTAGATCTCGATATGAAGAAGCTGGCGAACATCATGAACATTTAATTGATGTTGAGAGTGGTGAAATAATTGAATTTCAGAACGAAGAACTAGAAGAAATGAAAAAACAGGTAGCTCTTAATATGGGATATGAACTAGTAGATCATAGATTAGAATTATTTGGAAAAAAAATTAAAAAATAACATTCTTGTTTATTTAATTTCTTTGATTTCAAAGTTACATAATGTATTATTAAGAATGATTATCAATTTCTCAAAAATTTAAAAATGAAAGAAAAAGATAAAATTATAATTCTTACAGGAGGTAGCCGGGGCATAGGTCACGCTACTTCAAAAAAATTTTGGGATGATGGATGGACAGTAATTACATTTTCACGATCTGAAGTTGCACCAAAATGTCCTTGGTCTAACAATAAACAATTTCACTTTCAAGTTGATCTTGAAGATGAAATTTCTTTAAACAAAAAACTTAGAGACTTATCTGAATTTTTAAATGGGAGGCCAGTAAAAGCACTTATTAATAATGCTGCAATTTCTCCAAAAGACAAAAAAAATGAGAGACTTAGTTTTAATGACACATCATTAGAATTATGGCGTAAAGTATTTAATGTTAATTTTTTTGCTCCAATCATTATTTCAAAAGCTATTGTTAATAATCTAAAGTCAGCCAATGGTATGATAATTAACGTAACATCTATTGCCAGTGATAATGTTCACCAATTTGCAGGACCTGCTTACGCAACATCTAAAGCTGCTCTAAAATCACTAACAAGAGAAATGGCATCAGATCTTGCCAAAGATAATATAAGAGTAAATGCTATAGCTCCTGGAGAAATTGAAACCTCTATGGTTACTCCAAGTAGTAAAAAATTACTCACAGAGAAGATACCTATGAAAAGATTTGGAACACCCGATGAAGTTGCAGGTGTCATTCTTTCAATGTGCTCAGAAACTTTCTCATATGTTAATGGAACAGAGATCCAGATTAATGGCGGTCAAACTGTCTAAATATCTAGATTATATAAAAATTTCAAAGACAAATATAAAAAAAACAGGACTTGTTTTGTTCCTGTTTTTTTTATTTAAAGGTATAGCTTGGCTATTAGTTGGTTATTTTGGTATAAGTTATTTCTTTTAATCACCAACCCACCTGATCAATTATCATTTGTGCTTTTTTTGCATTTTTAGCAATCTCACTTATTGGTAAGCTATCTGACTTAAATGTACCCCATTCCATTATTTTGCCATCAAGTTTAACTTTAGGATTTACTGGATATTCAAAATTAACATTTGCATAAATTTTCTGTGCCTTTGGCATAGTCAGCCATTCAATAAATCTTAGAGCTTCTTCGCTATTTTTTGAATATTTTGCAATAGCCGCACCTGAAATGTTAACATGTTGCCCTCTATTACCTTGGTTATAGAATATTACTTCAGTAGCTCGTGCCCAATTTTTTTGTTCAGGTTTCTTTTCATTAAATTTCATTAATGCAAAATAATACGTATTCATTAAAACTATATCACACTCACCTGAGTAAATTCCTTTTGCTTGTGCTCTGTCATTACCTTTTGGTTTTCTTGCAAAATTTGAAACTAAACCTTCTGCCCATGATTTTGCTTTTGCCTCACCTTTATGTGCAATTATTGAAGCCAATAATGCTCTATTATATGGGTGACTTCCAATTCTTGTACAGATTTTACCCCTGAACTTGGATTTTGCTAAATCTTCAATATCATTAATTTCATTTTTATTAACCCTTTCTTTGGAAATACCTATTATTCGGGCTCTAGTAGATAAACTAACCCATTTTTTGTTTATATCTCTTAAATGATTTGGAACATTTCTATTTATTATGTCTGAGTTAATTTTTTTAACTAAATCCATATCCGCAAGCTCAGATAATCTTGAAATATCAACGGTAAGAAGCACATCCGCAGGAGAATTTTTTCCTTCGGATTTGAGCCTTTGCGCGAGGCCCTTTTTAGCGTGTAAAACGTTAAATTTTACTGAAAATTCTTTTTCATATTCTTTAGTAAATGGTTCCAAAAGAGCAGGGCTTCGATAAGAGTAAATATTTATCTCTTTTGCACTAGCGCGTTGAATTCCAAAAATTAAGATAGATAAACAAAAAATTAAGTTGAAAATACAAAATAATAAAGATTTAAGACTTTTCATTGAAAAAACCATTATGTTATTGCGAATCATTATCATTATTATTACTATAACTATTATCAATGTCAAATTAATTTTTTTTAACCTCCACCTATTAATATACCAGCAGCTAGAACTAGTGATCCACCAAAAACCACTTGAAACACGGCTTTTGTAAATTTAATTTCCATATATTTAGCTTGTATCCACGCAATAGCCCAAAGCTCAACTAGCACAAAAAACATTGCAATCACTGTTGCAACATAAAAGTCAGAAATCAAATATGGGAGTGCATGACCTAACCCCCCTATTGTGGTCATAATGCCTGAGGCAAACCCTCGCTTTATTGGTGAACCTCTCCCTGATATTACTCCATCATCATGTACAGCTTCTGTAAAACCCATTGAAATTCCAGCTCCTATAGATGCAGCTAAACCAACTAGCAATGTTGTATGACTGTCTTTTGTTGCGAAAGCAGTAGCAAAAATTGGAGCTAAAGTTGAAACTGAACCATCCATAAGACCGGCAAGACCTGGCTGGACCCATGTTAAAATAAACTGCCTTTTATCTTTAGTAACTTCCTCTTTAGCACTTCGTGATTTTTGAGCATTCAATAATATCAATTTAGCATTATCTTTCTGCTCTCTACTCATTAATGCTAAGTCAATAAGTAAATTTCTAATTTCAATATTTTGTGATTTTTTAGCAAAAGAATTATAAAATTCAGCAGACAAAGTTTCCATTTGAATAATTTCGTTTCTAACTTTTTCAATAGAATTCTTTATTACCAACCATTCAGGTTTTCTTTTAAAATAATTAGCAATTTCTTTGCGGTTAGTAATGCTTAAAGTCTCACCAAATTTTTTTTTATGTAATTCAACTAATTTTTTTCTATTTTTATTTTTTAAAATAGACATTTGTTTAAACATTTTTGATGTTACTGGGTAATTTATAAGAAAATGAGAAGAGTAATCATCATATAATTTTATATCTTCTTCTAAACTACCAATTGCAAGAGATAATATTTCATTATCATTTAAGTCTTGAAATTTCTTTTTTATTAAAGATTTGTACATAATGCATTCCCAAAGAGTTTTTTAATATATTAGTTTAATTAATAAGTCATTGAATTTATTATTTATTTTTGCAAATGATAATAATTATTAAAATAAATAAATATATTATTGACAATGATAATGATTATCATTATTGTTAATATATGGATGAACTCAATATATATCTCCCAAGATTAATTAAGTTCATCCTCATTTCATTTAAAAATTTATAACTCTAAAAGATTTTTTTTATAAATTACAAATATCTATTAAATCATTGTAAATGTTAATCGACCTAAGTAATATTTTATTAAAAAAATTTGGTATCACGCATGAATAATAATGAATTTCAGATAGCTACCGTACCTGGAGATGGGATAGGTAAAGACATAGTAAATTCAGCTATTTCAATTGTTGACTTGTCTTCAAAAATAACAGGTGGATTTAAATGCGAATGGCATATGATCAAAGCAGGCGCTGAATATTATTCTTTGACTGGAAAAGATGTTGAACCAGGAGGAGAAAAAAAAGTTGATGAACTCGATAGCATTTTTTTAGGTGCAATTGGGTTACCTACTGTTCGTCATAAAGATGGAACTGAAATATGCCCTCACCTAAGATTTAGAGAAATGTTTGGTTTATATGCAGGTGTAAGACCAGTAAAAGCATACAAAAACATACCAAATAGATTAAGTAATGAATTATCAAGTAATATAGATTTGGTTATTTTAAGAGAATCTACTGAAGGATTATTTTACACTGCTGCTGTTCATAATAGATGTCCTGTTGAAAATGATGAAGAAGTGCAAGATGTAATGAAAATAACTAGAGCAACTACTGAAAAATTACATGATTTTGCATTTAAATTAGCTATGCAAAGAAAGAAAAAAGGTAAGCTTGGAAAAGTAACTTGCGTTGATAAAGCTAATGTTTTTAGATCACAGGCATTTTTCAGGAAAATATTTGATGAAAGAAAAGTTAAATTTAAAGATATAGATGCTGACCATTGCTATGTTGATGCAATGGCACTCAACTTGATTAGAAATCCTTGGGAATATGATGTAATGGTAATGGAAAATATGTTTGGTGACATATTATCTGATTTAGGAGGAGGCCTGATAGGAGGCATGGGTATGGCCTCATGTGCTGAAATAGGTGATAATCATGGGTTATTTCAACCTGCCCATGGAAGTGCGCCTGATATAATCGGACAGGATAAGGCTAATCCGCTAGCTACTACTTTAAGTGCATCTCTGATGCTCGAATATCTATCTGACAAAACAAGTTGTAAAAGTACTTTATTAGGTTCTAGATTAATTGAGACTGCAATTGAAATTGGTTTTGAAAGAAATGAATTAAGACCAATAGAATTTGGAGGTGATATGGGAACAACAGCGATAACCAAAACTTTAAGTGATTTATTAAAAGATAATGAAATTCAAAAACAAATATTAACTTAAAAGGAGATTAATAAATTAATGTTTGTAATTACAGTAAAATTCGTAATCCACGAAAAAGATATTGATAAATTTAAAACTAGAATTTTACAACAAGCTAGAGACTCTCTTGAACTTGAAAAAGATTGTCATGAGTTTGATGTATGTCATGATCCAAATGACCAAAATGTAGTTTTTTTATATGAGACTTATACTGATAAAGATGCTTTTGATATTCACCTACAAAGCGATCATTATTTAGCATTTAATGAAGAGGTTACACCTTGGGTTAAAGAAAAAATTATCACACAGCTAGAAAAACAGAAACTATAAAGTTTATAATAAATGATACTTGGAATTATTGGAGATGACTTTACAGGGTCATCAGACATAGCAAATAATTTAAAAAAATCTGGAATGCAAGTTTCTATGTTTGCGGGGGTTCCCTCCTTTAAAAACAAAGCTTCACTAACCAATGCTGATGCTGCTGTAATTGCACTAAAAACAAGAACAATTCCAATAAATGAAGCTGTATCAGAGAGTCTAAAAGCTTTGGAATGGTTAAAAAATGCTGGTTGCAGTCAATTCATATTTAAATATTGTTCTACATTTGATTCAACAAAAGAAGGAAATATAGGTCCAGTTACTGATGCTATAATGGAGGAATTAAATGTTGATTTCACCGTAGCCTGTCCTTCTTTTCCAGATGCAGGAAGAACAGTATTTTACGGGCATATGTTTGTAAATGGGAAACCACTCAATGAATCAGGGATGGAAAAACACCCTTTAACACCCATGATTGACCATAATTTAGTTAGATGGCTAGACCATCAGACTAAACATAGTGTTGGATTAATTGATTATAAAACAATAAATAATGGTTCACAAAGTGTTAAAGATAAAATTAACAAATTGAAAATTGAAGGTTGCAAATACGCAATAGTTGATACAACCAATAATGAAGATTTTGAAATTATTTGTAACGGAGTAAAAGATTTAAAATTTTTAACTGGTGGTTCGGGAATTGCCTTAGGTTTACCAAAAATTTATAAAAAAGATGGTTTACTCTCGGATGAAAATTTTCAAATTCCTGAAAATACAACAAATGCAGTAATTCTATCAGGCTCTTGTTCATCTGCTACTTTGAGTCAAATAGAGGTTTATAAAAAAGATAATCCATCATATTTTATTTCTGCCGACGAAGTAATGAATAACGAAAACTTAATTGAAGATGTTATAAAATGGATTAGAAACAATGAAACTCTATCGCCTTTAATTTATTCATCTGCAGATCCAAAAATTGTTAAAGAAAAACAAATTCAATATGGACAAGAAGTATTAGCGAATAAGATTGAAAGTATTTTTGAGAAATTATCGAATAAACTTTTAAATCATACTTTTGGTATTTTTATAACTGCTGGTGGAGAGACATCAGGTGCCGTAGTTAATGGATTAGGGCTACAAGAATTAAAAATTGGAAAAGAAATTGCTCACGGAGTTCCTGCTCTTTGGTCACCAAATTCAAATTGTAACAAACCTGTTTCAGTTACTCTAAAATCAGGAAATTTTGGTCAAGCTGATTTTTTTAGAAGAGCTTTGCAAATTCTTAGAGGAAGTACTTAAATTTTTGAAAATTTCTTGAGTGCTTCTCTAAAAGTCAGACCATTTTTCATCTCTTGCATAGCCTTTTTATCGTCAGCAGTAAACTTTTCAGCTTCCTCAGTTATTTTTTCAACATGTTCAATTGGCAAACACAAAACTCCTGTTCCATCTCCAACAATAATATCTCCATGTCTAACCCTTACTCCCGCACAAATGATTGGTTCATTGATTGAAAGGACTTTTATTCGAGTTTTACCAGGTGTTGGAACCATGTGTTTTGAAAAAGTTGGAAAAGAAAATTCTACTATTTCTTCTCGATCCCTAACTCCACCATCAACTACCAGCCCAGCTATACCCTTTAATTTTGCAGAGTAAGAAGCCATTCCACCCCAGGTAGATACTTGTGCTCCATTATTTGCAACTACTATAACATCACCTGGACTAGCGGCGTCAATCATATGCCCAACTTTGAACTCTTCTGTAGAAAAACTTCCATATGGCCCCGTAACCTCCTGTACAGTTACTGCCCTACCAACTATTTTCATACCTAGACCTGCAGGATGTAGATTATTCATAACTCCATTGAAACCAATATCATCAAGTGCATTCGCTAATGTGGGTGTTGCTATATTCCTTAATCTTTGCAAGATATTTTCATCAATCGACATTTCTACCTCCTTAATCGTAAAAAGATTAAATTATGAAATTCTTAATATCAATAATTAAACTTATTTATATTCTATTAATTCTATTGACGTTTTCCTTTAATTATTTAGTTTAATTGTAGTAACCAACTATAAAGAAGTATTAATGTCAAAATTCAATTTTCCATTTATAAAAGAAACAAACGAACTCTCAAATCTTAGAAAAGAAGTAAGAGAATTTATAACAACCTGTATAAATAATAATGAATTTACACCTTCTCCAGATGCCTGGGTTTTTTCAGCTGATCCAAGCTTTAGTAAAAAACTTGGATCTAAAGGCTGGCTTGGGATGTCATTTCCTAAAGAATATGGCGGACATCAAAGAACAGCTTTAGAAAGATACGTAGTAACAGAAGAACTCTTGTCTTCAGGAGCTCCTGTAGCTGCTCATTGGATAGCTGATAGACAGAGTGGAAGTCAAATCTTGAGATATGGAAATGAAAAACAGAAATCTTCTATTATTCCTCGAATAACAGCTGGCGAGTGTTTTTTTGCTATTGGAATGAGTGAACCTGACTCTGGTTCGGATTTAGCCTCAGTAAAAACGAAAGCCACCAAAACTAAGAATGGCTGGAAACTTGAGGGAAGAAAAATATGGTCTACCGGCGCTCATTTAGCACATTATATGATTGTTTTAGCTAGAACTAGTCCAGCACCTGAGAAAAATAGGCATGAAGGTCTTTCTCAATTTCTTGTTGATTTGGCCCTTCCAAACGTAAAGATTACTGGGATTCCTGATATGACTGGTCAAAGACATTTTAATGAAACTTTATTTGACAATGTTGAACTGTCAGATGCTTCTCTTTTAGGAGAAGAAGGCAAAGGCTGGAAACAAGTTGTTGGTGAACTTGCCCTAGAAAGATCTGGTCCAGAAAGATTTCTCTCTCATTTCACATTATTAGATAGTTTTATAAATGAATTCAGAAACTCACTAATTCATTCAGGCACAAAGATAGTTGGTAAATTAATATCTGAAATACAAACATTAAGAAGGATGAGTTTTTCGGTTGCTTCAATGCTTCAAAATGGTGAATCTCCTGAGACACAAGCGGCATTTGTAAAAGAATTAGGTAATAAATTCGAAAAGATGATGATAGAAACATTAAGAGAATTCTCAAATATCGTTCCGCTTCATGAATGGCCAAATCAATTACAAAATCTGTTTGAAGATGCAACATTAAGAATTCCATCAAACTCTCTTAGAGGAGGCACAACTGAAATCATGAAAGGTATAATTGCTAGACAGTTAGGCCTAAGATGATTGAAGAATTAGAAATAATTTTAGAAACAACTTCTAAAATTTTACAAAAACACGTAAATCATAGTTTAAGACAAAATATAGTTTCTGAAAATACTGATATATTAAATTTGTGGAATGAAATTGAAAAAAACGGACTTCCAAAAATATCAGTGAAAGAAAAGTTTGGTGGTTATGAAATACCATTTTTTTCAATTTTACCTCTAATTAAAATCCTAAATAATCATGGAACTCCTTTACCCTTATCTGAAACAATTTTATCAAATTATATATTATCTGAATCCGATATAAATCCACCAAACGGCATAGTAACTTTTGCTACTGACACAAAAAATTTACAAATTAAAAACAATATGATTTCTGGGGAGCTTTTAGCAGTACCATACCTTAACCTCACAAAAAATTTATTGATCGTTCATGAATTAAACAATGTCAAAAAAGCAATTTTAATCAATAAAATTAATGGAGAAATTATAAATAAAAAAAACTTTTTAGCTGAACCAAGGTACAATATCAAGGTAGAGAATTTAAATATTGCTGAAATTAGACCCATTAAAAATAATATTGATTTCAATTTTTTAGGTGCAATTCTTAGATCTGCTCAAATGATCGGTGCAATGGAAAAGGTTCTTGATTTGTCAATAAACTATTGTTCAGAAAGAAAACAGTTTGGTAGAGCTTTGTCAAAGTTTCAAGCTATACAGCACCAAATTTCAGAAATGGCAGTTGAATTGTCAGCCTCGTCTGCAGCCCTGTCTACAATTACCAAACTAGGTTTAAGTGAAAAAAATTCTAACGATACAGCGATATTAAAAATTAGAGCAGGTTTTGCAGCTGGGAAAATTATAGCTATTTCTCATCAGGTTCATGGAGCAATTGGATTTACCAAAGAGTATGAATTATCTTATTTTACAAAAAATTTAAATAGTTGGAGAAATGACTTTGGAAATGAATCTTTTTGGGAGGAATTTTTAGGCAAAAGATTTCTTGAAAAAAATAATAAAAACTTATGGGAATATTTAACTTAATTTCAAAGAAAACTTGAGGTGAAATATGTCAAAATCTGTTTTATATGAACAAGATGATAGAATTGTCAAAATTACACTTAATAGACCTGATACGAGAAACGCACTTTCAGGGGACATTATAGAAGGCTTAGTAGAATATATACAAAAAGCTGATAAAGACAAAAATGTTGGGTGTGTTATTTTAACCGGAGCTGGAAAGAGTTTTTCTTCTGGTGGCAATCTTCAAGAAATAAAAGATATGACTACAAAAGATCAAATGACTCAAGCACAACTTGAAGATTGGTACAGATTTGGTATTCAAAAAATTCCTTTAACTATGAATTCTATTGATGTCCCTGTTATAGCAGCAGTTAACGGTCATGCTATAGGTGCAGGTAATGATCTTTGTACTATGTGTGATATCAGAATAGCAAGTGAGGATGCAAAGTTTTCAGAGAGTTTTCTAAGAATAGGCATTATACCAGGAGATGGAGGATCTTGGTTCCTTCCCAAAATAATTGGTTTGGCAAGAGCTAATGAAATGATCCTAACTTGTGATGTTCTAGATGCTAACAAAGCTCTAGATTGGGGTCTTGTTTCAAAAGTAGTACCTAACGACAATTTGATAGTTGAAGCTCAACAATTAGCTAAAAAAATTGCCGCTCAACCTCCAGAAGCATCCAGACGAGCTAAACGTTTACTAAGAATGTCACAAAACGTTCCTTTGCAAGATGCATTAGAAATGGCCGCTAGCCAACAAAGCATGTTACAACAACTTGATGATCACAGAGAAGCAATAGACGCGCTACTAGAAAAGAGAAAACCTAATTATAAAAACTTATGATGCAATTAAAAAATTAATATTTACAATCATCAAAAATATTTTTTAGCGTAATCTTTCTAAAATTGACACATAATTTGCAACAGAAGCGCCACCCATATTAAATATACCCGCTAAATTTGCTTTATTGATTTGCATATCTCCAGCTTCTCCAGTCAATTGCATCGCAGACATAACATGTTGAGACACTCCAGTTGCACCAACGGGATGCCCTTTTGACTTCAGTCCCCCAGAGGGGTTTATGGGTAATTTACCAGTCTTCTGAACCCAACCCTCTTCAATAGCTTTATAGCCCTCACCTATTTTAGTTAAGCCCATTGCTTCATACTCAATAAGTTCGGCGATTGTAAAACAGTCGTGAGTTTCAACAAAAGATAAATCGTCTAGAGTTATCTTAGCATCTGAAAGAGCGTGGTGCCAAGCTTGACGCGCACCTTCAAATTTAGTTTTTTCTCTCTTACTAAGTGGAAGAATATCGTTAACATGCCTTCTTGCTCTAAATGCAATAGCCCTTTTTGCAGAAAGCGACAAATCAAAATCTTGTATTATTAGTGCCGCCGCCCCATCAGATACCATAGAACAATCGGTTCTTCTTAAAGGTTCAGCAACATAAGGATTTTTTTCTGAAATAGAATTACAAAATTCAAAGCCGAGATTTTTTTGCATATGAGCTAATGGGTTTGAACAACCATTTTCATGATTTTTAGCTGCAATTTTTGCTAGTATATCAGATTTATCACCATATTTTTGAAAATAAGACTTAGCAATAGATGCAAAAACTCCAGTGAATCCACCTTTTGTACTACCTTCTTCAGGTCTATAACTTGCACCTAGTAAAATATCGCCAACTTTATCAGAAGATACATCAGTCATTTTTTCTACACCGACTACTAGAGTAGTTTTTGCTTTTTTTGCTTCAATTGCATTCATTGCGGTATGTATGGCAGCAGAACCAGTAGCGCATGCATTTTCAACTCTCATCGCGGGTACGTGTCTTAAATCAGATTGTGAAACAGCAGGTAGTGCACCATGGAAATCTTGTTTTTGAAAGCCGTTATTGAATGTTCCAACAAAAATAGCGTCTATTTCTTTAGCAGAAATTTCTGCATGCTCGATAGCTTTTTCAACAACGTCTGCAATCATATTTTCAGAAGTTTGTTCTACATTTACACCAAACTTGCTGTGAGACCATCCAGTTATACAAGCTGTCATTTTAACCTCCAATGTTGATATTTTAGTTACAAATTTTCATAAGTAAATTTAAAGTTTCTTTTGGATGAGTTAACATAGCATCATGTCCTGCATTTAGTTCAAAAATTGGCCATTTCAATTTACGTACTACTTTTCTAGAACTTTCAAGACTTTTATAAACAGGATCATTACAAAATATGTAGAATAAAGGAATACCGTTCCCTATTTCATTTTTAATTGTAAGCTTTGACTGATATGTACTAAGTGGATGTGGTGTTAATTTTTCTTCAAGTAATAATGATTTTTTTACGTCAAATACTCCAAATGCGTCTGCGCTTGGAGCTGGGATTGATATACCATTTCCAAATCTTTTTGCTAATTCAATTCTCTGTTTAACTAATTCTTTCGGAGCAATATCAAAAGGTTTTTGACCATCTTTTAAAATCACAGCATCAAAGTAAATTAATTTTTGTATTCTATCTTTTAATTTATCTGCAACACCACTTATTACACTTCCAGCAAAACTGTGACCGACAAGTATAATGTTATTAAGATTTTCAAAAATAATATGATTAACTATATCCTCAATGAACGTATCAATTGTGATTTTAGATGATAATAAATGCTTTTTTTCGCCTAGACCAGTTAAAGTCGGCGTTGAAACACTGTACCCTTGATAGCTCAATATTTCAGATATTTCATTCCAAACCCATCCTCCATGCCAAGCACCGTGAATTAGTAAGAAATGAGGTTTATTATTTTTCATATTTGTCTCTTTGTATTTTATTATAAGATGACTATATGTATCGAATAAAGTAAATCGGTCAAAAATTCAATTGTAAGAATAAAAGTTTATCCAATGACAAATTTAAATGTAGCTATTTTCGGATGCTCTGGTGCAATTGGTAAGGCTTTATGTATTGAATATATAAATAAACCAAATATTGATAATATTATTGCATATTCAAGATCAGGTGAAGAATTTGAAAATAATCTAATAAAATCGATAAAAGTAGATTATTGCAACGAACAAAGCCTAGCTGAAGCCGCTTCCTCTCTACAAATTAAATTGGATATAATTATAGTTGCTATTGGTGCCTTAGATAATCCAGAAAAATCAATCAGAGATTTATCTACTGAAAAATTTTTAGATATGTTTAATGCTAATACTATACCAACTGCATTGATTGCTAAATACTATTTACCTTGCCTCTACAGGGATAGGATAACTAAATTTGCATCAATTTCTGCGCGAGTTGGAAGCATTCAAGACAATGAACTTGGTGGTTGGTATTCATATAGAGCTTCAAAATCAGCCTTAAATATGATTTTAAAAGGTTTATCAATTGAACAACAAAGATCAAATCACGACAGTATTATTTTTGGGCTTCATCCAGGTACTGTAGATTCAAAATTGTCAAGACCATTTCAGAAAAAAAATAAGGAGTATTTCTCTCCAGAATTTTCAGCTAAGAAATTAGTGAACGTTATTGATACAAAAACAGTAATTGATAACGGCAAAATATTTGCTTGGGACAACACAATAATTCCCTACTAAGAATCTGGTTTATATTCTGGAATATTATAATTTGTAAGATGTTTTTGCCAAAATTCCTTAGTAAAGTGCGCACCCAACCTCATAAACACGTAAACGATGCACAATGTAAGCACGGCCCTTAGAAACAAAGTTATAATTATGTTTGATCCTATTAATGATATGACCGCAGTATCTTCAATAATGCTGTGAAGCATTCCTACTAAAACTAATACACCAAACACGTCCTTGTAGTGAAGTTTCCCAGTTTTCACTTCTTTAATTAAAAGACCAGCTCCAAAGCCTATACCTAATGTTACTCCTACAACGGCTATTGTTGACGCTTTTTCACCAACACCAAGAAAATTTAAAAATGGTTTTAAGGCTTTTTCTATTAGTTTCTCAACACCAATATATTCTAAAAAATCTAAAATAATGACAAGAGCAACTATAATAATGAAAATCATTCCAAGACCTTTTAATTGAGAAATCCCCCAACTTAAAAGGTCGGGCGCACTCTCAAGACTTGGTAATAAAATAGTAGCAGGATAATTCATATATCCTGTTAATTCAAAAAACAAATTCAAAAAATAACATGATAATATCCCCAAACCTAATCTAATAAATATCATCGCACGTGCTCTTACACCTGCTTTTCGGCAAATAATAACTTCTATTGGTAAAGAATGTGTAAACAAAATAAGAAGCCCAAGAACACTTGCTTGAGCAGCAGTAAATGGCATATCAGCTGGAAGTCCTGAGAAAACTATTAAACCAGCATAAGGACTAGTTAACATTGAAGTGGTAAAAACTAATGAAATAGCTTCTGGTAATCCTAACAAAAACATTAAAGGTGCAAAGATATTGTTTAAAATTTCAACAAAACCTATTTCATCAAGTATTTTTACTACTATCAAAGTAGGAATCATTACGATGAATAACTCATAAGTGATTTCAAGACTTGATTTTGTAAGTTCTTTTATTTTATTCATCTAAAACTCTTCAATTAACTGAAGATAAATCTATCCTTTTGGAAGTAAACTTTCCACATAATAAATGTGACAATGAGGAGATTTGTTAAATTCCAAAATATGCCATTAACAAATGCAAGTTTATAAGATTGAGTAAGATCAAATATTTCTCCAGACATCCAACCACCTAACCCCATACCTACAATAGTTCCCATTATAACCAAGCCTACTCTTTCTCCAACTTCTTCAATTGGGAGATATTTTCTAACAATCATTGCATATGCTGGAACAATCCCACCTTGAGATAAACCAAACATCAAAGACACAATGAATAGTGACAACTGACTATCAAATGGCAAGAAAAAAACTAAAGAAAACATTTGTAATAATGATCCAATGAAAATGGTATATATTGGGCCAATTTTGTCAGATAAAAATCCAAAACCAATCCTACTTATCATTCCAGACAATAGCATTACAGATAAGATTTGAGCTCCAACAGTTAGACCAAAGCCTCTCTCAACACATAAAGCAACAATATGAACTTGAGGCATTGCCATCGCAAGACAACAACCAATACCAGCTAATACTAACAAAGTTTGTAATGTTTTAGGTGATAGTTTCTTAATAGTATTATTTTTATTATTAAAATTAATTTCTTGGTTATTCGAAGTAACAATATTATTTTTCAAAATTAATGAAATTGGAAAGATGATTACCAAACAGATTATTGCAATATAAAAATAGACATCTTTCCAATTACTAAACTCTAGCAAATGACTAATAAAGAGTGGCCACAAACCACCTGCTACGTAATTAGAGCTAGCAACTATAGCTACTGCTAGTCCTCTATGTTTTTCAAAAAAATTACCAATATCCGCCATAGAGGGACCAAAAAAAGTTGATGCAGCTGTACCCATAAAAACTTGTAAAACCAATAAATGCCAAAATTCATTGGAAATCATTGCTACTAAATAGGATGATGAAAGGAGAATAACTGCAACAATAATTGGAAATTTAAGCCCAAATTTATCTACTACTTTTCCAATTAAAAAATTACCTAATCCAAAACCAACCATAGTAGTAGCATAAAGCAAACTTGCCTTACCTCTATCAATAGCAAATTCAGTTTCTAATGCTGGCATTACAACTACAACGGACCACATACCTACAATACCTACAACACCAACAATAAATAAAAAAATTAATCTAATCCAAGACCTTAGACTATCATACTCAATATCAGGAATGAGATTTTTGTTTTGTGCCAGAACCATAAATTCTTTCAGAATAATATATTAAATTATCTCATTATCTTTTAGATTTTTTATCTCAGTCTCACTGAGACCAATTTCTTCAGATAAAATTTCATCTGTATGTTCTCCAAGTAGAGGAGGCGGCATTCTATAACTTGGTGGAGTTTCATGCATTTTAATTGGGTTTGCTATTAATTTTAGAGGAGATTTGCCTGTTTTTTTATGATCCATATTCACTATCATTTCTCTAGCCTTTACATGCGGGTCTGAGAAAACTTGACTTAATGTATTAATTGGACCACATCCAATTTTTTCTTTCTCTAGCTCTTTAAGCCACCACTCGGAAGTGTGTTTCTTGGTAATTTCGTTTAAAACATTAGTAACAAATTCTCTGTTTGATACTCTGTCCGCGTTGGTTTTGAATTTTGGATTATTAATTAACTTTTCTTCGCCAGCTAATTTACAAAATCTCTCAAAAGTTGGGTCATTTCCAACTGAAAGTACAATATATCCATCAGATGTAGGCATGACTTGATAAGGAACAATATTAGGATGCTGATTGCCTAGTCTTTCAGGGTTTTTGTCTGTAGACAAATAATTCATTCCTTGATTAGCAAGCCATGCAACATGTGTATCTAACATACCAATGTCAATAAATTGACCCTCTCCAGTTTGAATTTGATGTCTAACAGCTGCAAGAATTCCTACTGATGCAAACATTCCTGCCATCAAGTCTCCAATAGGAACTCCAACTTTCATAGGCTCCCCATTTGGTTCTCCAGTAAGAGCCATGACACCGCCCATTGCTTGAATTAAACCATCATAGCCTGGTCTAAATGCATAAGGACCAGTCTGTCCAAAACCAGTGATAGAACAATATATTAATCTAGGAAACTCCATCTTTAAATCGTTATAACCAAGACCATACTTCTCTAATGTACCTGTTTTAAAATTTTCTACTAATATGTCACAATCTTTAAGTAGTTTCTTTATTAAATCCTGACCTTCTTTTTTACTAAGATTGACAGTTATTGATTTTTTATTCCTGTTTGCTCCACAATAATAAGCACTTAAATCCGTCTCTTCTCCATTTTCGTCTTTTACAAATGGCGGAGCAAATCCTCTGGTATCATCCCCTCCTCCTGGCCTTTCTACTTTTATTATCTCTGCTCCAAGATCACCAAGCATTTGGGTGCAATAAGGCCCTGCTAGAACTCTTGTAAGATCTAATACTTTTATTCCGTCTAATGAATTTTTCATAATGTATCTCTTAATGTTTAATCTTTTTGATAGTATAAAAATATAGGCTGAAAAGTTTATATTTTTATTTTTAAAATTTTATTTTAGATTTGCTAGATCTAATTTAGATTTAATGTATATTCTTAACATCTTAAATAAAAATTACCACGATAATTCTTGACGAGCAATAAATGACGAAACTAGAAATTGATAAACCTAAATTTGGTGAATTAACTCAAATCGCTTCTGATTTATATTGGGTACATTTTGAGCTTCCTTTTAGATTAAACCATGTAAATTTATTTTTAATGGATACTCCAAAGGGATTGTTAATTTTAGATGCTGGCCTAAAATCTGAACATTCTGAAGAACATTGGGAAGCGCTTATAAATGGTCCATTAAAATCTAAAAAATTTGCAGGTTTATTAATTACACATTATCACCCTGATCATATTGGAATGGCGGGCTGGCTTCAAAAAAAATTAGATATTAAATGTTACACAACAGAAAAGGAAATATTTACTGCCAATACTTTTAGATCAATGCCAGATGATGAATATGCAAAAATTTTTCGTAATGTTTTTGTAAGAGCTGGAATGAGTGAAGAAGATATTCTTGCTAAGGGCCCAGCAACAAGGCTATATAAAAATAGAGTGTATGAACTACCTGAGTTTGAAATCATTAAAGCTGGACATGAAATTGAGTCTAATGACGGAATATGGATAGTTAGAACAGACTCTGGTCACTCACCTGAACATATTTCTTTAATGGATCATAAAAGAAAGTTATATCTTTCAGGAGATTTTTTATTACCTAGGATTTCACCAAACATTTCTGATAATTTTTTTGACCCGTTAGATGATAGATTAGGTGGTTATTTTAAATATCTTAATGAAATATCAACCATGGAACCAAATACAAAAGTATTCCCTTGTCATGATTGGCCATTTACAAATGGTGATCAACGAGCCAAAGACTTAATTAAACATCATAATCATAGATTAAGTTTAATATTAGATGCCCTTAATGAAAAAGATATAACTATTATGGATTCTATTGAAATTATTTTTGACAGAAAAATAGGTGATGAGCAAATGCACTTTGCAATTGGAGAAGCAAGAGCTCACCTAATCCACCTAGACGTAACCAATCAAGCCAAAAGTAAAGTTGATGAGCGCGGAACAGTTCATTATTCTAAAATATGATTATAAAGAAATTTAAAATATAATAAAAAACTAACGAAGGGTATCAACATATAAATGTTAAATAAAAAAACAACCTTTCAAAGAGCTCTCGGTAATATAAATGTTAAAATAAATAATAATGAAATAAACCGCTTTTACCAATCAGGTTCTGCAAAAGTTTTTTATCCTAAATCTTCACAAAAATTTAAAGAATTAGTTTTAGTTAACACCGCTGGTGGAATTACAAGTGGTGATAATTTTGCTTATGATTTTGAAATTGTTAATAAATCCAAAATTTTTTTAACTACTCAAACTGCAGAGAGAGCTTATAAGGGATTTAATGAAAAGGCTAAAGTTAAAATTTCTTTATCAGTAGATGACACAAGTAATCTTTTTTGGATACCACAAGAATTAATTTTATTTAACAACTGTAATTTTGATAGATACATTGAAGTAAATTTAAGTCCTAATTCTAATTTTATATTAGCTGAAACTACAATATTTGGAAGAACAGCTATGGGTGAATATCTTGATAAGGGTTATTTCAATGATAATTGGAGAATAAAAGTTAATAAAAATTTGATTCACGCTGAAGCATTACTTTTAAATGGTAATATTAAAGAAACTCTCTCAAACATTGCTTCAGCTAAGGATGGAGTCGCAATATCTAATATTTTTATCTACGGAAAAAAACTATTTTCTTATGAGAACACTTTACCTGAAATTCTAAAAAACTCAGAAACAATCTTGTTGTCTCATTCTATATGGAATGATAAAATTTTAGTCAGAATGGTTGCCAAAGAAGCATATGATTTGAAATCAATGCAAAAAAATTTAATATTATTACTTGCTGATAATAACATTCCAAAAGTATGGAACAGTTAGGGAGAGAACATGAAATTATCACCTAGAGAAAAAGATAAACTCTTAATTAGCTTAGCTGCAATAGTTGCAAGAAATAGAAAAAGTAGAGGAATTAAACTTAACTACCCAGAGGCGATAGCTTTAATTTCAGATTTTGTTGTTGAAGGAGCTAGAGAAGGACGCACCGTTGCAGACTTAATGGAAGCTGGAGCTCATGTTGTAAAAAAAGATGAATGTATGAGTGGGATTCCTGAAATGATACATGAAGTTCAAGTTGAAGCCACATTTCCCGATGGCACAAAATTAGTTACAGTTCATCATCCTATAAGATAATGGAGATTTAAATGATACCTGGAGAAATTATTACAAAATCTGATGAAATAGTTTTAAATAAAGATTCTGATGCTTTAAAGATAAAAGTTTCAAATACAGGGGATAGACCAATCCAAGTTGGTAGCCACTATCATTTTTACGAAACAAACGAATTTTTATCTTTTGATAGGGATAAAACAAAAGGAATGAGGCTAGATATTGCAGCTGGAACTGCAGTTCGCTTTGAACCAGGTCAAACAAGAGAGGTAAATTTAATCAATATCAAAGGTGATAAAAATATTTTTGGGTTTAATCAGAAAATTATGGGAGCCTTGTAATGAGTTCAAAAATAACAAGATCATCATATGCAGAAATGTTTGGCCCTACGACTGGTGACAAAGTTAGATTGGCTGACACAGACTTGTTTATAGAAGTTGAAAATGATTTAACTGTCTATGGCGAGGAAGTAAAATTTGGGGGTGGAAAAGTAATTAGAGACGGTATGGGCCAATCACAAGTCACAAGAAAAGATGGAGCCGTTGACACAGTTATTACAAACGCACTGATAGTTGATGTAAATGGGATATTTAAAGCCGATATTGGAATTAAAGATGGTATTATTCAAAAAATTGGAAAATCTGGAAATCCTGACACTCAACCAAAAATTGATATCATTATTGGACCTGGCACAGAAATAATCGCAGGTGAAGGTAAAATAATTACAGCAGGCGGATTTGATTCTCACATTCACTATATATGTCCTCAACAAATTGAAGATGCTCTGCATTCAGGTTTAACAACAATGCTAGGGGGTGGCACTGGACCTGCTCATGGAACATTGGCAACAACATGCACACCTGGGTCTTGGCATATAGGTAAAATGATACAATCAGCGGATGCTTTTTCTATGAATCTTGCATTTGCGGGTAAAGGTAATTCTTCTAAACCAGAAGGTTTAATTGAACAGGTAAATGCAGGCGCTTGCGCACTAAAATTACACGAAGATTGGGGAACCACTCCAGGTGCTATAGATAATTGTCTAAATGTAGCTGATAAAATGGATGTTCAAGTAATGATACATACAGATACATTAAATGAAAGTGGATTTGTTGAAAATACAATTAAAGCCATTAATAGTAGAACAATTCATGCCTTTCATACTGAAGGTGCTGGTGGAGGCCATGCTCCTGATATTATAAAAGTATGCGGGAATGAAAATGTAATACCATCATCAACCAATCCAACAAGACCCTATACTATAAATACTCTAGAAGAACATTTGGATATGCTTATGGTGTGCCATCATTTAGATAAATCAATTCCAGAAGACGTTGCTTTTGCCGAAAGCAGAATTAGAAAAGAGACTATAGCTGCAGAGGATATCCTTCATGATTTAGGTGCCTTTTCAATTATAGCTTCTGACAGTCAAGCAATGGGAAGAGTTGGAGAAGTTATTATCAGAACTTGGCAAACAGCTCACAAAATGAAAGTCCAAAGAGGTCGTCTACAGGAAGAAAAAGGTGATAATGATAATGTGAGAGTTAAAAGATATGTAGCAAAATATACTATTAATCCAGCAATAACTCACGGTTTATCTAAACATATAGGCTCAATAACTGAAGGTAAAAGAGCAGATATTGTGATATGGGATCCAGCTTTTTTTGGGGTAAAGCCAGAGATTGTGTTGCTTGGTGGGAGTATTGCTTGTGCTCAAATGGGTGATCCAAACGCATCAATTCCAACTCCGCAGCCTGTATATACAAGACCAATGTTTTCTTCTTATGGAAGGTCTCTAGAGACATCTTCAATTACTTTTGTCAGTAAAGATTCTATTAAATCTGGAAGTTTAGACTCATTAAAACTTGCTAAAAACACTGTTGCTGTTGAGAAAACAAGAGACATATCAAAAAAGGATATGGTTTATAATAACTATTGCCCAGACATTTCTGTTGATCCTGAAACATATAAAGTTACAGCTGATGGGGAAATTCTCACCTGTGAGCCGGCTACTGAATTACCCATGGCGCAAAGATATTTTTTATTTTAGAGAAAATAATGATCTCAGAGAAAATTTTAGTTAACCCAGAAAATAAAAAAATAGATGACACTATAACCTTAACTTATGATCAAAGATTTATAAGAAGAAAAAAGCTAGTTTCTGATAATAATTTTGGGTTTTTAGTAAATTTATCAGAGACTGTTTCTTTAAAAAAAAATGATGGATTTTTACTTGATAATGGATCAATCATTCTAATTCAATCCGCTGAAGAAGAATTATTAGAAATTAAAAGTAATAATCTTATGAAAATAACTTGGCATATTGGTAATAGACATATCCCTTGCCAAATCGAAGATGAAAGACTTTTAATACAAGTTGATAAAGTAATTGAAAACTTAATCATAAAGCTCGGTGGATCTGTAAAAAAAGTAAAAGAAGAATTTAACCCAGAAGGTGGTGCATATGGTTTAGGTAGAACTCATGGACACAAACATTAGACAAAAACAACAAATTTTTGATTATCATCAGTTACTACTTTCTTGGTTTTCACCAAGTTTTCCTGTTGGTAGCTTTAACTTTTCTCATGGTTTGGAAGCAGCAATTGAATATGAATTTGTATATGATAAAATTAGTTTGGAAGAATGGACAAAACATTTAATTGTAAATGGTACTGGGAAAACTGACAGTATTTTAGTTGCCAACGCTTATAATGGTGAAGAAGTAAATGAACTTGCATTTGCTCTTTGCTCTTCTAAAGAAAGATGGATTGAATCTTCTAATTTAGGAAAAGCTTTTTGTAAAAACATTAAAGAAAATTGGGGTTATAAAATTGATACAAATTTAGCCTATCCAACAGCTATTGGAAAAGCTGGTTCATATTTTAAAATACCCCTAGAAAAATTATTAATTGCTTTTATACAGAGCTTTGTATCAAATCTTATTAACGTTGGAATTAAACATATTCCCTTAGGCCAGAGCGACGGACAGAAAATTCTAATTAACTTATTGCCAGTTATTGAAGAACAAGCAAACATTAATAAAATTGCACAAATCCATAATTTAGGAACTTCTGCTTTTTTGTCTGACTTAAGTAGCATGTATCATGAAACATTAAATAATAGGATATATCAAACATGATTAATAACTTTGGACCACTTAAAGTAGGAATTGGAGGCCCTGTAGGTGCTGGGAAAACTAGTTTAACAGAGGCTTTATGCAAAAAACTTTCTAAAAAAGTCTCAATGGCAGTTATTTCTAATGATATTTATACAATTGAGGATGCAGAATATCTTATGAAAGCACAGGCACTTCCTTTAGAGAGAATTAAAGGAGTTGAAACAGGTGGATGTCCGCATACCGCTATTAGAGAAGATGCTTCAATTAATTTGTTAGCAGTCGATGAATTAAAAGAAAAGTTTCCTGACTTAGAATTAATATTAATTGAATCAGGAGGTGATAATTTAGCTGCTACTTTTAGTCCTGAATTGGTAGACTTATCTATTTATGTAATTGATGTAGGAATGGGCGGTGATATTCCTAGAAAAGGAGGGCCTGCTATTACAAAATCAGATTTTTTGCTAGTAAACAAAACAGATCTTGCACCACATGTTGGCGTTGATCTTGATAAAATGAAAAATGATGTTGAAATAGCTAGAAATAAACTACCTTATGTTTTTGGTCAGATGAGAAATAATACTGGAGTAGACTCAATAACATCTTTTCTCAATGAACAAGGTGGATTGTCCTTAAATTAAAACTTAATTTTATACTTTAAAATTTGTAATCCATACAGTTTGATAAGGATTAAGTTTTATAAATTGCCCGTCTGTTATTTTTTCATTTGGACTTAACAAATCAAACCATTGTTCATCATCAATTAAATTAATCTGGTTACTATTTAATTTTACAGTTTTTGAAGACACATTTGTTAAAGCAAAGATGCTCTGCTTTCTGTCTCTACTCTGTCTCCAAACAGAAAAAATATTTTTATCTAAATTAAGAGTAAATTGAGTTGCGTTTGGATGAAAAGCTGGCTGTACTTTTCTTATAGAAATTAAATTTTTAAATGCATCATAACTCTTATACTCAATACTATTTTTTTTATTTAATAAACTAATTAAAAATGAATAGTCCCATTTATATCTATTCAGGTTTCTTTTAATTCCTGAACTAGCAAAAGCTTTTTCATCATTTTTTGTTGCAAACAATGAATTAAAATAAAAAGCTGGAACTCCCTCAATTGCTAAAATTATACAATGAGCAGCAATAAATCTTTTTAAGTCAAATTTTCCTTTTTTATCACTATCGGTAAATTTTAGAGCGTCAAATAATGAAATATTGGCCTCATACACTTTTTCTTCACCATTAGATAATTTTCTCATTGAAAACTGGCTACCATTTTTCTTTAGTCTTTGAAGCATTTTTTTTATTTCTTTATCAGTTAATACACCTTCAGCAGGTCTCATCCCAATTCCATCATGTGATGAAATAAAGTTAAGATAGGCGTTTCCTATCTGAGCGGGCGGCATTTTCATGCTCCATTTTGTAAGGGCGCTTGAATCCTCAAATAGTAAAGTATTTATAATTAAAGGCGGTAATGGAAAGTTATATACCCAGTGAGCCTCATCATTCTTGCCAAAATAACTTAAATTTTCTTGTTTTGGTAAATTAGTTTCAGTAACAATTATTATATCCTTCTCTAATTGATCTACAATATCTCTTAATAATTTAATAATTTCGTGAGTTTGCGTTAGATTTAGACAAGTCGTTCCAGACTGTTTCCAAATAAATGCAACTGCGTCTAATCGAAAAATTTTGATTCCATACGATGCAAATGTGAGTATTAGATTAATAAATTCTAATAAAACTTCAGGATTTTTAAAATTCAAATCAATTTGATCATGACTAAAAGTACACCATAAAAACTTTTTTTCATTTAAAAATTTTATCTCTGATAGAAGATTATGGTCACGTGGTCTTACAACCTTACTACAGTCATAATCTTTATCTACAATGTAAAAATAATTTTTTCCCGGTCTTTTCTCTTTTAAAAAATTTTTATACCATTGACCTTCAGAAGATGCGTGATTTAAAACTAAATCAGTCATTATGTTAGCATTTTTTGACAACTCTTTGATATCTTCCCACGTACCATAAGTTTCATCTACTTCAAAATGATTTTTGACAGAGAAACCGCCATCTCCACTTGACGGAAAAAACGGAAGAAAATGAATACTATTAATAAATTTTTTAAGATATTTTTTATAAAATGTTCCAAAGTTCTTTAGTGTTTTGCCTGATATACCTTTACTGATACCGTCTGCATATGTGATTAATAATATTGTGCTTTCAGACCAAGCATCTTTTGTTTCAGTTTTAACTTCCAATTTTTTGTAATCATTAATAAGTCTATTAATTTTTTTTGAGTACTCTAAAGTTTTCTCTTTAGAAATTATAGTATCGTAAATGTAGTTTAATCTTTTTAAAATATCTAAATTAATATTTTCTTTAAAATTATTATTTGACTTCTGCATCATCTAATTCAACACATAATTTCAATCTATCTAAAAAATCTGGAATTGCGCTCAAGACTCTATTCCACGTTGGAATAAAAGGCGTCTCCATTGGATTTTCAAAAAAAGATTCCCCAGCTTTCATTATATTTAATGCAAATAATTCTACAGTTTTTTCTTCAATATGAGAATCAAAATTCAAATCATTCATTTGTGCATCACTTCTATATATATCTATCATATCAAGTGCAGCCCTGTAGTATGTTGCTTTAATACTTCTGAATGTCTCTAAAGTAAAAATATTTCCCTGAGTTGCAAGTTTTCTTATTAATGCCTTGGTTATATCAATAGACATTCTTGATAATCCAGAATTATCGTCATTCTCTGACAAATCTTGATGTTTATGGTCATATTTCTGAGCTAAATCAACTTGGCAGATTCTGTTACTAGCGTGGTTTCGTTGCATTTCAGATAAAACTCCAATCTCCAACCCCCAATCAGAAGGTATTCTTAGTCTTGGCAACAAGTTTCTTCGAAAAGAAAATTCTCCAGCTAGAGGATATCGGAATGATTTCATAAAATCTAAATATTCACTTCGACCAATTGTTTTTTCCATTGCAAGTAATAAAGGAAAAACAAGTAAACGAGAAACTCTTCCATTCATTTTCCCATCTGCAACTCTAGGATAATATCCCTTACAAAACTGAAAATTAAATACAGGATTAGCCACAGGGTAAAATAATTTTGCTAATAAAGATTTTTCGTATGTTAAGATGTCGCAGTCATGTAAAGCAATAGATTCCGCCTTGCCCCTAGCTAGGGTCATACCTATGCAGAACCACACATTTCTACCTTTTCCAAATTCTTTGGGTGACAAACCTTTATCTTTTAATTCTTTGTCAAGTTCCATTAATCTTGATCCATCATTCCAAAGAATAGAATGAGGTATTTCTAAATTCTTAAAAAAGTTAGAAGCTTCTCTATATTGATTTTTGTTTGCTCTATCTAAACCTATTACTATATGGTTTAAAAATTTGGTTTTATTAATTTCATTAACAATTTTAGGCAATGCCTTTCCGTTTATTTCAGAAAATAAACACGGTAGAATTAATTCCATTGGATTGTTTTTAGAAAATTTCATTAAATCATTTTCTAACTTTTTATAATTCGCTTCCGAAGACGTTCCATATGAAAAATCATGTAAATTTGCAACTATGCCATTTTGATAAAAACTACCCATATCACTATCCTTCTAATTCAAAATTAATTTTTTTAAGCGAGGCTCTTACCACTTCTTCCCATCCTTGTGGTGCTGTTTGAGTTGCTCTAATTATTTTTTTATCTTTTAAATGACATAAATTCTTTTTATTTGGTAAAGGAATAATACAAGGTTGATCAGAAACATTTAACATTGAAATATCATTAGGACTGTCCCCTACAACTATTGTATGAGAGTTGAAATCAAATTCATTTTTTAACTTTTCAATTAATGTAATCATCGCTTTACCTTTTGAACAATCATCACATATATTATAAATTCTTCCACCTTCGTGCAGTTTCATGCCAATTTCTTTTAAAAGACTAGTGAATTCATTTACCATCTCGTTGGAGCCTTCAAAAACTAATGGTATTGAGTAATCTCTGTTAAGAGCAAACGGTAAATATTTTTTATTAAGACCAAGAATTTTCATTTGTTCGATAGAACTCATATCTTTTAAAAAAAAACACCTTTTTTGAAAATCTTTAGGAATTTTTTTTTTAAATAACTTTAAAATTTCAGGTAATGACCTACTGAAAACAAGAGAATTATTTTTAACTTTTATTTTTGGATGAACTAAGTCAAGATTATGTATTGCTGCACCATTTTCAACAATAAAAGGAAGATTTTGTCCTAATTGGTCAAGAAACACCTGAATTTCTGAATTTGTCTTACTAGTGTTTGGTATAATCTTAATGCCATTTTTGATACAATTTAAAATAAAATCCTTGATCTCTCTAAACTCAAAGTTATTGTGATTTAATAATGAACCATCAAGATCTGTAAAAATTAATATTTGATTTTTTATCATGGCGTAAACTTAGGTATTATTTGGTATTTATAAAGATTTTTGTTTGGCCATAATAAAATTTGATGATTTATTAGGCAAAAGCATTCCTGAAATAATTACTGCAATTGAAATAAAAGCTAATGATTTTAAAACATGAGAAAAATCGTACCCATTTTTTAACAAAATAGATATTGTAGGCAGCACTGCAGCACCAGCACATAAGTTAACCATAAACTTGATTGAAAGCACTCGACCTCTCCAACTATCTTGAACATATTTTACCAAAATAATGTCTGTTATGGGAACTTGCCCAAAAACAAATAACATTCCGGCTAACATAATGAATAATAGACTGTAATCAAATGAAAAACTTGCTAAAAAAATAAAAATTAATTGACCAATACCCATAGCTGATAAAACATATTTTGGAGGAATTTTATCAGCCAACCAACCTGTCCCAATTTGAGCAAATGAAGCAAAAGCATAAACTAATCCCGCTAAAATTCCTGTTATTGCAATATCATTGGAAATTTCTGATAAATTGATTTCAAACAATCTTGGTATTAGAAATGTCATTGAACCAAAGATAAATCCTCCAGATAATGTAACAATACTTAAGCAAATAAGGACTGTTTTCCACCCATCCTTTAAATCTTGATTTTTTTCATTTTGAATTTTTGGTTTTGAGTTTGATATACTCTCATTCAACTCTATAAAAGACAGTAATTGAGAAATTCCAAATATACTACAAAAAATTGCAGGCAGTATAAAAGCCATTCTCCAATCAGCATAAGCTATTAAAAATCCAGTCAGGACTGGTGCTAAAGCCACCCCCATATTACCCCAAACACCATTTATACCTAGCCTCAAACCTACTTTACCTGGTCTTTTTGTAATCATTGCAATACCAACAGGATGGTAAATAGCTGCAAAAAATCCCAATATGCCTAATGATATTCCTAACATCTCTACAGAATATGAAAAAGCAGTTAGTAACGCACCTAAGGCTAAACCAAAAGGATAAATTGTAATTAAAATAGCTCTTGAAAATTTATCAGCCAACCAACCCGCTAAGGGGGCTGCAGCTCCAAATAAAACTACACCTAAAGTTCCATAAATAATAATTTCTTCATAAGATAAACCAAATTCCCTACCGGCATCAAATGCTGCCTTTGCAAAAATAAGCATCATAAAATGATCTAACAAATGTCCTATATTAAGATATAAATCTGGTATAGAGTAAGTTTTAGAACTATCAAGATTTAGTAATTTCATATTTATAGGTCTTTTGTAAGTTAAATTTAACTATGACAAAAAAGTAGTAAAGTCGGTATAATTTAATTTTTCAACACGCAAAGCATTTTCAGGAGCATTTGTATCCTCGTAACCAATTGAAACTCCACATACTAACATCTCGTTTTCTGTGAAACCTAAATGGTCTGCAATTAAAGTATGAAATCTCGTAAAAGCAACTTGACCACAGGTATGCAATCCTTCTCCTCTAGCACCCACTAATATACTTTGAATAAACATACCAACGTCCATAAATGTTCCTGTGGCAAGACGTCTATCCATGGTTATAAACATTCCAAGCGGGGCACCAAAAAAATGAAAGTTTTCCTGCATTTGTTTTTCTCTAGCTTCAAAATCATCTCTTTTAATGTTAAGAAGTTTATAAAGTTCAAAACCAACTGCTCTTCTTCTAGAAATAAAAGGTTCAAACCATTCAGTTGGGTAATAATCAAATTCTTGTTTAAAATTTTTAGCAGAACCATTTTCAATAGATTCTAAAATAGAGTTTGTAATTGCTTCCTTTTTTTTACCCTCTACAATATATACATGCCAAGGCTGTATATTATGTCCACTTGGCGCGAAAGCTGAACACTCTAAAATATTTTTTATTTTGTCTTTTGATATTGGATCTGGAAGAAACCTTCTTACTGATCTTCTTGAAATGAAAGCTTCCTTTACATTCATACTCACAACCTCATAATAAAATTAAATAATTGACAATTTAACTATTTACGTTATTCAAGTTTTAATCAATTAATTAATTTAATTTTGTGAGAAAATATTTCTAAAGAACTTTACTTTCTCAATTCTCTCAAACAAATAAGGTTGTCTTTCTCTAATCATATTAGCAAGTGAGTTATCCTTTATTTTTTTAATACTTTTATATTGAATATTTTGTATTTTGATTATTTTCTCATCTTCAATTTTTTTCCAAAAACTTTTAACTTTAATTAAATAAGGTTTATTTTTTTGGGGATCAGAAGAATGATAATGCTTAATTGCTTTATCCCATGAACCATGTTTATTTTTTAATTGTTGTAAAAATGAAGCTGCATATGAAACATTAGGATTAACCTCAAACATATCGGATATTTTCTTAAAATTATTTTTATGCCATTTGATGTTAATCTGCATACAACCTACATCAATATTAAAATCGTCTTTTTTTAAATTTTTATAAACATAATTTTTCATTTGTTTTTTATTATCAAAAAACATACTTCGGCCAGCATGATTTATTGTCCAAGGCCAAATGACGAATTTATTTTTTATTTTTCTAATTGCTTCAGCTTTTCCTATACTAACAAGAAGCCCTTTTGGAATATCAGTTTGCATTTCAATTTTTTGGATTTTATTCTCACATAAATTTAATTTTTCAATTTTGTCTGCGAATGCTTCTTTAATTGATAAAAGAAAAAATATATTAAATATTATTGATACTTTAAATAATTTCATGCTTTTTATAAGCAATCAATGTGCCAGACAAATTACATTCTTAATTTTTTATAGTCCGGTTCTCTTTTTTCTAAAAAGGCATCAATACCTTCTATGCTTTCTTTATCACCCATGGATTTTACCATCAAATCTGTTTCCATTTGAAGCTGTTCTGAAAAATTATTTCCATAAGCAGATCTGGATAATTTTTTTATTCTAGAAATTGAATTTTTGGGAAGATTATCAAAATTTTTAGATAATTCCAAAGCAGTTTCTTTTGCATTTCCTTTTTGTGATAAAACATTTATAGCCCCTATTTGATATAATCTAGAAGCATCTATTTTCCCTCCTATCATTGCCATCTCAGACAGCATTTGACGTGGCATAGTTTCAGATAAGAATTTAGTTGCATTACCATCTGGTGACAATCCAATTTTAACATAAGCTAGTGAAAAAAAGGTATGCTCACTCATAACTACTAAGTCACAGGCCATCGCTAATGAGACACCCGCACCTGCCGCTCCACCTTCAATGGCAGAAATAATAGGTTTTGAACAATCAAAAATAGCTTGTATTGTTCCATTTAACTGACTTAGTGCATCATATCTTTCATCCTCCGACATTGATCTTCTAGTTTTGAGGCCATTTAAATCACCTCCTGCACAAAAAAAATCACCAGCACCAGTTATAATTAATGCGTTAACTTCTTTATTATTATCTGCCCTTTTGATAGTTGATTGTAATTCATCATGAAAACCAAAAATCATTGAATTTCGTTTAGAAGGATTATTAATAGTCACTAGTAATGTATTACCAATTAATTCATTTTCTATTATAGCCATTTTATTCCTATACTTTAATTATTTTATGGTTGAATTAAAAAACTTATGAAGTCATTCTTTAAGAAAATAACTAAAATTGCAAATTTATTATGAATTTAAAAAATTCACTAACATTGATTATGAATTCTGCACTTGAAGCTGCTAAACCAAAAGGTAAATTTAAAATTCTTCCTAAAAAACCAAAAGGTAAACTTATTGTACTAGGTGCAGGTAAAGCAGGTGCAAGTATGGCACAAGAATTCGAAAATACTTATGATGGTCCTCTAGAAGGTTTAGTTATAACAAGGTATGGTCATTATACTAAAACTAAATTTATAAAAATTATTGAAGCTTCTCATCCAGAACCAGATAAAAATGGTTTAATAGCATCAAAAAAAATATTTGAATTAGCCACAAAATCATCAAAAGACGATCATGTAGTTTTTCTTATTTCAGGAGGCGCATCTTCTTTACTAACCTTTCCTGCAAAAGGAGTTGTTTTTGAAGAAAAACAAAGGATTAATAAAGAACTTTTACGTTGTGGTGCACCAATAGATGAAATGAATATTGTAAGAAGATCTTTATCCAAAATCAAAGGAGGTCGTCTTGCTCAAGCAATTTTTCCAGCAAAACTTACTACTTATATGATATCTGATATTCCTGGAGATGACCCTGCTTATATTGGTTCCGGTCCAACCATACAAGCAAATGGTTTAAACGATGATTCAATTAAAATATTAGAAAAGTATAAAATTTCTATTGATAACCAATTAAGGGATATTATAAAAAAAAATACATTACCAAAATTAACTAAATCTCCCGAATATATGCTTGCAACCCCAATGATGGCTCTAAAAAAAGCTGCTGAAGCCGCTAAAAAACAAGATTTCATACCTATCATTATTTCAGATTCACTTGAGGGAGAATCTATAATTGAAGGTAAAAAAATGGCTGAATTAGCAATAAAAATTAAAAAAGAAAAAAAATATAAAGATATTACCCTACAGAAACCAATATTACTTTTATCTGGTGGAGAAACTACTGTAACAATTAAGGGTAATGGTAAAGGAGGTAGAAATACTGAGTTTATGCTATCAATGGCAATTCACCTAAAAAATGCGAATGGTATAAATTGCCTTGCAATTGATACAGATGGGATTGATGGTATTAAGGATAACGCTGGAGCATATGTCTCAGAAGAAACTCTAAAAAAAGCATCCTTGATGAAAATGAAACCAATGAGTTTTTTAAATGCTAATAACTCATATGAGTTTTTTAAAAATATTGACGATTTGATTTTTACTTCACCTACCTTAACAAATGTAAATGACTTTAGAGCTGTTTTAATTCAACCTTAGATTTAATTATGATTTAGGAGATGTCTCAGCAAAACCTGGAAGTTTTGATGACATATTATCAAACCATTGACTTAATTTTAATCTGTTTAATTTCCAGTCTCTTACATTCCTAAATGACATATAATCAAGCGCTGTGACTAGCGCGATATTTGCTGCATCAAATTCTATGGGGTTTGACCAATTAATAATATCAATTTCTAAATAATCTAATGTTCTGTCTATTTTACCTATTTGTAAGTCTAACCATAATTTTGAAGGTATCTCACCTCCTGCATATCTCTCTGAATAAACTACAAGAAGGGATGCATCTGTTAACCCTTCAGCAAGAGCTGATCTTCGCAGTATTATATCTCTTTCAGAGCCATATTCAGGTATTAATTTACCTCCTAATTTATTTAAATGCTCTACTATTACTCTACTATCAAATAAAAAATCTCCGTCATCTTTTTGAAGGACTGGGATTTTTCCGAGAGGATTTTTACTCCTCAATAATTTGTCATATTCAGTACCTGAATCTACAAGTTCTATATCATCTTGAATTCCAGCCCTGTAAGCTGATAATAGAACCTTACGTACATATGGGGAAGCTGGACTAAAAGTTAATTTTAACATAATTACCTCTATAAATTTTTTATATTATAATATGAGATAGCATTTAACCATACATTTTGATTTAATATAGTTTTAATTATAGTTGATAGTTATGAGATATATGATTGTTACACAAACTTTTCCTCCTAGAACTGGCGGCATGCAAAATGTAATGGATTCAATTAGCAAAAGATTGTCAGTTTCTAATGAAACACATATTTTTCCAGATCACTATTTATCAAAAGAGTATAGTAGTAAAAATTTGAACATTCATATTCATAACAATTTTTCTCCTAAAATATTTAGACCATTTATTAAAAAATTTTTATTAAAAGTAATTTGCAAAAGTAGTGATATTATTATTTGCGATAGCTGGAAATCTTTAAATGCGGTTCCAAAAACTATCAATAAAGTATATGTCTTTGCTCATGGACAAGAATTTTTATCAAAAGAAAAAAAAATTAAAAAAATAAAAAAATCTTTAAACAGAGCCTCTTGTATTATTTGTAGTTCTAATTACACATCTAGCTTGATTGATAAGTTAAAAATTACAAATATAAAAAAAATAGTTATACCTCCTACCTATTCACTTGAAAAATCATTAGAAAAGAAAACAAAATCTAGAGAAAATTCAAAAACAGTCTCTCTTTTAACAATTTGTAGACTTGAAAAAAGAAAAGGTATTCTTCTAGTATTAAGATGTTTATCAAATTTAAATAAAAATAAGTTATTAAAGCCATTTCATTGGAATATTTGTGGTGAGGGATTACAATTTAAGGAAATAAAAGAAAATATTAAAAAATTAAATTTAACAGACCAAGTATTTTTAATTGGGAAAATAAATAATAATTTAAAACAAAAATTATTAGAAAGCTCTGATGTTTTTGTAATGCCATCATATAAAGTGAACGAATCTATTGAAGGTTTTGGTATATCTTATATTGAAGCAGCCGCTTTTAGAATTCCATCGATTGCGGGCTTAGATGGAGGAGTAACAGATGCCGTAATTGATTCAAAAACAGGCTGGTGTGTAGATCCTTTAAATCAAGATCAGCTAGCTAATGTTCTAAAAGATGCTATCAATAAAAAAGATCTTAGACAAAAATACGGACTTCATGCAGAAAAACAATTTTTACAAAGTTTTTTAGGAGAAAAAGTTTTCAGGAAATTCATGGATACCATCAGCATTTAAGTGTAAATTATACGTCTTTTCTGCAAATTTTGTTTCTAAATTTCCATAGTAATGAGGAAAAAAATCACCATTTCTAGAAACTTCCCATTTAAGATTATCTTGTATTTTTTTAGTGCTAAAAGAGATAACTAACAAATTTTTCTTTCCTCGAAAATGTTTTGTTACCGTTTCATTTAACTGTTTTTTTGTAGATAAATGAATGAAACCATCTTTATTGTCGACATCTGAACCAGAATAAAATTGATTTATAATTGCTTGATCCCATTCATCTTTAGAACAGACTTTATAAACTAAATTCATAATTTGTTTTCATTTTCTGTCATGAATTCTTTTATTAAGTTTATTAAAAGTTCTGGTTCATCTTCTTGCGAATAATGACCAGCATTTGGCATTTCAACAACTTTAGAACCAGGGAATAGAGCTTTAAAGTCTCTTATAGCGTAATCTGGTTCAATTGCTTTATCTTTCATTCCATATGCCAAAAGAGCTGGTTTCGAACATAAAGACTTAAGGTCACCTTGTTTAATACCTTCTACAATATAAGGTACAATTCTATTTAAAAGAGCATCTAATGGGAAATTAATAGCTCCTATACAACTTGCTCTATCTGGAAACTGGGATGAATAAGCATTAATCCATGTATCATTGATAATATTATTATTTGTAAAGTTAGGAATCTTCATTACAGAAAGAAGTGTAGATCCAAGCTCACCCAAAATACCTTCTAATGTTTTATCTTGATAATGTTTATTTATCCACTGAAACCATGGAGATAAATTCTTTGGCCTTTCTTCTTTGCTATATCCAAATAATGTATTAATTAAAACAAAACTTTTTACCTTATTTAGGTTTCTTATCGAATAAGCAGCTGTTATCGGGCCACCCCAATCTTGACCAACGAACGTGATATTGGTTAATTTTAAATAGTCAATTAAACTACTCAAGTTTTCTACATGAGTTTTTAAAGTATATTCCTTATCTTGCGGAGTTTCTGATTTACCAAAACCCATCATATCTGGAACAAGAACCCTACATGATTTCGATAATTCAGGTATGAATTTTCTATATAAATAGCCCCAGGTAGGTTCGCCATGAAGAAGAATAATTGGATTAGCCTGTCTTGGCCCCTCATCTACGTAATGCATTAGAAAACCATTTCCATCAAAAAAATTAGGCAGAAACGGCCATGTTCCTTCAAATGTTTCTGACGCTTTTATCATTTATAAAACCCTCTAAAAATCAATCTACATTTCTGTACTTGTGGCTTCCTTCTCATACGTAAAAGTACAAACACCAACAAAATTATTTTCCTTGAAAACCAGACTTCCTTTTAGATCTGCAATAATATTTAGATAATTAGATTCAAAGCTTTTCAATGCATCTGGAGTTTCAAATTTAATGGAAACATTTAGATCTCCTGATTGACTGATGAAAATATTAAGACCTACAATATCATATTCACTTATTTTAGAACCAAACTTTTCAGAGCAAAATGAGGCGGCCAATTTTGCTTCGCTTATAGATGTAAATTTAAAATTTAAAATTTTTCCAAACATTTTTAACCTTTAATTTGATCTAACATATTCATAAGCTGTCCATTGTCAGATGAAAGATTTTTTATACGTTTCAGTGTTCCTATGTTCAGGTTTAATTCTGATTTTAAATTCTTCCCTTGCGAAGAAAGTTCAAGAATATCATTCTTTTTATGAGCAATACCAAATTGCATTAACAACTCTTCATCATCTCTTGAAATCTGTTCATTTATCATAAATTTTAAAATTGTAATTGCTTCTATTATTTGAAGATTTTTAAAATTTCTAATTAATTTGTTTAATATATTAATTACAGACTCAGCAGTGCCTTTTCTTTGATTAACTTGTACTTCTAGTTGATAAGACAACTTCGAAGCCAAACCTTTTAATAATTTAATTTTGTTTTTTGTTAATCTTCTTACTCTATTATCACTAACACATAACGTTCCAAGAGTATAACCATCTGAAGTAGCAACTGGAAATGCTGCATAGAACTTTACTCCAAAATCAACAACCGCTGGATGGTTCTTAAAACGATAGTCATTAGTCATGTCATTGATGATTAAAGGTTCTGTTTTTTCAATTGCAAATTGACAAAGCGTTTGGTCTCTTGGCATTTCCATTGGCACTTCATCTGGGAAACCATCTCTTGCTAAAACAAACTGTTTTTCATTATCAATAACCCCAGTCCAACTTACGGGACAACCAGTTATTTCTTTTGCGAGAAAACAATAAATATCATATAACTCTTCTTTGCTTTCATCTAATACACCAGTTCTTTGAACTGCTTTAACCCTTTGTGCATCATTGGAAGGTATATTCGCTGGTTTAAAATTCATTTAGCATACTTTATTTTTCGTTAGAATTTTGAAATGGTAGTTTATACTAACTTTACAATTTCCATTCATCAAGTATCACTTATTATTAAATTAAAAAAATACTATAATGATTGAAAAATAATTAAATTTTAAAATTCAAATATAAACAAGTAACCATAGCTAAAAATTATTGCTGGAAAAGCTGAGTAGATTGTAGCTATGAAAGCAGCTTTGGGGTGTAATGCAATTGCAGGAAACAAAGCATCACCATCATTTGAAATTGCGTTACCTATTTGTGCAGATAATGGTATTATACCATTTAAGTATAGAGTAGTGACTAATATTTGTGGACCACAACCAGGTAAAAAACCTATCAGAATAGCAATTAATGGAATTAATATATAATATGATTTGAAGATAGTTTCTAAATTAAAACCTCCAAAATGAACAGTTAATTCATAAGCAAGGAAAGATAGAATCACCCAACCTGTTATAAAGTTGGTATCTGAAACAGTTCTTCTAATTATCTTTTCATTAGGTCCTGAAGGGCTATACTTAAAACCACTAATGATTGGTGTAATCCACATAATAAAACACAAAGAACCTGCAAAAAAGCCAAAAAATGATATTGGATTCTCTATAAAATTATTTGAAAAATAGGCATCAAGATCAATTTGTAAAGCTGATAAAATTCCAAAAATCATGCCTGGTATCATTAAGGCTAGCCAGATTAAATCTAAAGTTTTTGATGTTTTATACTTTGATGGTTTACAATTTAATCTAATCAAATCACAACCATTCATCTTCATGAAACTCTTCCCATGAATTGAATTAACTAATAAACCAGACACGTATCCTACAAAAAAACCAATTAATAGAATTAATAATCCAGTTACTGGTTCTCTTGCGATTAACAGAAAAGCCGCATCACCCATTGTCGCGGTCAAAGCCGCAACAACAGATCCAAACGATGCTTTACCTCTTGAGTATTGAGTTAAAACAATAATTGCTCCGCCACAGCCGGGGAGAGCACCAAGAAAGGAACTTATAAAGACTTCTAATTTTGGTCTATTTGAAAGAATATTTTTTACATCAATTTTTAGATACTTCTCTAATGTAAAAAATAACAATAATGTTCCAGCCACAAAACTAGTAACACCTATGTAAGCATCAGAAACTGATGATTTTATGATTTCCCATGTCTGATTATCCATATTAAAAAATAGATAAACTCCAACAAATAAAAACAAATAGCTAAATATTTGCTGATACCTAATAATAAATGGGTATATGGTTGCCTGTGATGAGTTATAATTCATGAATTCTCTATAAGATTTGTTTATACACCTTATATTGCACAAAGCATTGATAACGTCAATATACTAAAAAAATTAGCCATGGCTAATTTTATTAGTTTTTGAAATTTATTAAGATTTAAAATATTTGATTTAAATAAATCTTAATATGATTATAAGTATATTAATAAAAAAGAGAAATTACATGCAAATTGATAAAGATACACAAGCTTTAATTAATGAACGTATAAATAATAATGCACCTGCTCTTGAGAGTTTTACTCCGCAGGAGCTTAGAGCTTTAAGAGCAAAAATGGCAGAAACTCCTAAAGAGTTGATGGTTGATATAACAGATGTAGAAGATTTCTCAGTTAATGGTACTCTTGGGACTATTCCACTAAGAAAATATTTTAACAAATCTTCTCATAACATTAATAAAGATAAGTTACCTTCAATAATATATTTTCATGGAGGTGGTTTTGTAATGGGTGATCTTGAAAGTCATGATTTAGTTTGTAGACATCTTTGCAAGCAAACAAATGCTATAGTAATTGCAGTTGATTATAAACTTGCTCCTGAATTCAAATTTCCATCTCAAATTACTGAAACAAAAGATGCAGTTACTGAAATTATAAAAATATCAAGTGAACTTAAAATTGATGAAAATAAAATCATTTTGTGTGGAGATAGTGCTGGTGGTGCTCTAGCAACTGTTGGCACGATTATGTCAAGAGATAAAATCATCCCAAAAGTACATGGTCAAATTTTAGTTTATCCTTGGGTAGATATGACTATGTGCAGAAGATCAATGGATATAGAACTCGAAGGAATGATCCTTAATAAAAAAACTATAGAATATTTTGTTAATCATTATTTAAATTCTTTTGAAGAACAAGTTGATTGGAGAGCATCTCCAATTTTAACACCTAACTTAGAAAATATGCCACCAACTTATATTTTTGGAGCTGGTCTAGACCCTTTAGTTGATGAAGGTGATGCTTATAAAAGAAGACTTTTGTCTTTTGGAAATGAAGTTCATTATCGCCTGTTCCCTGGTCAAATGCACGCTTTTGTTAGTAATTCTGTACAATTGCCAACAGCTCTAATATGCATAAAAGAAATGAGTGAGGCCGCTATTACAATATTTTCAAAGCTTGAATAATTGATAATTATAAGAAACAAGCTAAATTCAAAATTAAAATCATAAGTTTTAATTGTAATTATTTTAAATTATAAATATTGTCTCTATTCAAATCGTGTATATCTCTTCTACCACATAAAGCCATTGTCATATCTGCTTCTGTTTTAATGATGTTAAGAGCTTTTGTTACACCTTCTTTTCCAAGGGCTCCTAAACCATACAAAAATGCTCGACCGATGTACGTTCCCTTTGCTCCTAAACACATTGCTTTAATGACGTCCTGACCAGATCTAATCCCACCGTCTAAGTGAATCTCAACAAGTTTACCAACCTTATCTACTATTTCAGGTAAAATATTTATAGTAGATGATGCCCCGTCCAGTTGCCTTCCTCCATGATTGGAAACAATTATAGCATCAGCTCCTGTTTTAGAGGCTAAAAGAGCATCTTCAGAATCTAAAATCCCTTTTATTATTAATTTGCCACCCCATCTTTTCCTTATCCAATCTACTTCTTTCCAATCAAGTTTCTGATCAAACTGAGTGCTTATCCAAGAACCTAAAGATCTTACGTCTTTGATTCCTTCAACGTGACCAACAATATTTCCAAAAAAATGATTTTTAGTTGTAAGCATTCTCAAACACCACATGGGTCTGGTTAATACTTGATATATATGCTTGGGGATTAATTTGGGTGGGGTTGATAGTCCATTTCTTAAATCTTTGTGTCTTTGGCCTAAAAGTTGTAAATCAAGTGTTAAAACTAAAGCACTACATTTAGCTTCTTTGGCTCTGTCAATGAGACGCTCCATAAATTTTTTATCTTTCATAACATAAAGTTGAAACCAAAATGGTCTTTTTGTTTTTTCAGCTACTGCTTCAATAGAACAAACACTCATTGTTGACAAAGTGTAAGGAATACCAAATTCTTCTGCTGCTTGTGCTGCTAATATTTCTCCATCTGCTCTTTGCATTCCTGTCAACCCTGTTGGAGCAATTGCTACTGGCATTGAAACAGGTTGATTAATCATCTTAGTTTCAAGAGTTCTATTTGACATATCAATTGCAACCCTTTGCCTAAGTTTAATCTTTTGAAAGTCAGAAACATTCTCATTGTATGTTGTCTCAGTCCATGAACCAGAATTTACATAATCAAAAAACATTTTGGGAACACGCTTTTTTGCTAACGTTTCTAAATCTTTAATTTCTAAAATTTCCATTTAAACTTCCTATTATTTCTAACATACATTATTAAATAAAATTTTATTAAACTCAATAATGCAGTTAGAATAAGGTTTATTTTAAATTGGAGGAAATGTTGAAAATTTTTGAATTAAGAACTTACACATTACATGTTGGTAAATTGTCAGTAGCTATGAAAATTTATGAGGATTTAGGTTGGCCAGCTTTAAAAAAATATAAGGATAATATAATACGATATTATATTGGTGATGTAGGTGCGTTAAATCAAATAATTCACGTCTGGCAATTTCAAGATGATAATAGTAGAAGAGAATTATGGAAAACTATATATAATGATAAGGACTTTATAAGGTTTGCCTCGGAATTTAGACCACTTGTCTTAACACAAGAAAACAAACTAATGACAGCTGCTCCATGGACACCTTATGAAACTAATTAGGAAAATTTCATGAAAAAAAACAAATATAATATTGCTGTAATACCAGGAGATGGTATTGGAACAGAGGTTATGCCGGAAGCTCTAAAAGTTTTGAATGTGGTGTCAAATAAATATGGTATTAATCTTCACTTTGATCATTTTGATTTTAGCTCTTACGATTATTATTCAAAACACGGTCAAATGATGCCAAATGATTGGAAGAAGCAAATTGGAGAGCACGATGCTTTATTTTTTGGATCAGTAGGTTGGCCAGATAAAATTCCTGATCATATTTCATTATGGGGATCTTTATTAAAATTTAGAAGAGAGTTTGATCAATATATAAATCTTAGACCAGTTAAATTAATGCCTGGAGTTACTTCCCCTCTTGCAAATCGGAAACCAGGGGATATAGATTTTTATATTATTAGAGAGAACACTGAGGGAGAATACTCTTCTATAGGTGGCAAAATGTTTCCAGATACTGAAAGAGAAATTGTTATGCAGGAAACTATTATGTCCCGGGTAGGTGTAGATAGAGTTCTTAAATTTGCATTTGAATTAGCAAATAAAACAGAAAAAAAACATTTAACGTCCGCTACAAAATCTAATGGTATTTCTATAACCATGCCCTATTGGGATGAAAGGGTTGAAGAAATGGCTAAAAAATACTCAGAAGTTAAATGGGATAAATATCATATTGACATACTTTGTGCACATTTTGTGCTTAACCCTGACAAATTTAATGTTGTTGTAGCTTCAAATTTGTTTGGTGATATTCTATCAGATTTAGGACCTGCATGTACTGGAACAATAGGAATTGCTCCGTCGGGTAATATAAACCCTGAAAAAAAATTTCCATCATTGTTTGAGCCAGTACATGGATCTGCTCCAGACATTGCTGGAAAGGGGATTGCAAACCCTGTTGGTCAAATTTGGGCAGGTGCAATGATGCTTGAATATCTTGGATTTAAAAAAGCATCAGAACACATTGTTAGAGCAATAGAAGAAGTTTTAGAAAAAGAAGAATATAGAACTGGTGATTTAGGAGGAAAAGCAACTACAATTATTTGTGGTTCGGCTATTGCAGAAGCACTGTAAAATTCAAGATTTTAGTTTTTGCCGTAATTTTTGCATGCCACCAATCCACCTAGAATAATTATTAGCTTTATTTTGAAAGTAACCTAAAACTTGCTCATGAGGTGAAATAAGAAAAGCTTCTTCTTTAATAGCTTTTATCACATCTAAAGCCACCTGAGTTGGTTTCATCATTCCATCAAGAGCTGATACCTCGTTTTCTCTACCTTTTGTCATGGCTGTTTCTACAGCCTGAGGACATAAGATTGAAACTCCTATACCTTTCATTCCATACGTAATTGCAATCCACTCAGCAAATCCAATAGCAGCATGTTTAGTAGTTGAATATGTAACAGAATCAATATGGCTCAGCAATCCTGCTGCAGAAGATGTATTTACAAAATATCCACTACCTCTTTTTAACATTTCAGGTATTAGTTTTTTTGCTGCAAAAACATGTGACATGACGTGTAAATTCCAGTTTTTATTCCATTCTTCAATTGGTGTCTGTTCACTTCCTAAACTCAGTATTCCAGCGTTAGAACAAAAAATATCGATAAGACCAAATTCAATATTAATTTCATCAATAACTCTGGTTAATTCTTTTTCATTAGTTACATCACAAACTATTGGAATTAGCTTATTACTTTCTAATAGAGAATTATCAAAGTTTATATCAAGAACTATAACTACTTTTGCATTTTCATGAGTAAAACTCCTTGCTAGGGCTTTACCAATACCGCCTGATCCACCAGTAACAACAATAACTTTATTTTCTATTTCCAAATTTTAAACCTAATGTATTTATTTTTGTTTTTCAATTATATCAAGAAAATGTCCTAAAGCTCTAACTTCTTTAACATTAAAAACGTCTGCTAGAAACTTATTATTTTCATTACTAGGACTAAACTTAACACCCTCTTTTTTTGAATAAGAAACCCAGTTATTTTTTTCTAGTTTTTTTACATGTCTTCTAACTGTTTCTATACTTAACGAGGTTAGTGATGATATAAGGCTGTAAGTTAAAACACTACGTGTCTTAAACCCAGTTTTAGTAAGTTGAAACCATAGTTCTACCGCTTCGTCTCTTATTTTAGATTCAGCTTGATCTGTCATAACTAAAAAATGATGCCAAGCAATAACTTGAAAAACTAAATAAGCGTTTCCACTACCCCAAGTTTCAACTGCAAATTTTGATCTACTAATTTCAAACGAAAGAAAATGATGCCAAATTTCAACAAAATTTTGTTGCAAAACATTTTCCATTTTATTTTCCAATAATTGTCTCCCAACCAGCTTCTAAAAGATTATGACAAAGCTTGAAAAATATCTACATAGAAATTATTATCTTGTTAATAAAGTGAACTCAGTAACGCTAGTTGGAAAATTTACTGAGTTCACCAACCTTAAATAATTTAAAATCTGGTTGTGAAGCAAGAATATGTGTTCACGTATCGTGAAACATAACTGATTGACTAATTAAAAAAAACAATATAATTTTTTCCGATTAATTAGGTAACCGCTCCCTAGTAAAAAAAATGGTGTATTATTCCATTGCATATGGAAATTAATGAGGTAGTAATAATGGCGGAAATTGAATTAAATACAAAAATTTTTAGAAAAGATAATTTAGACATAGTTTATTCAATAACTGGTAAAAAACATCTTAATGGTATACTTCACTACAAATTAAAATCTGATAATTCTGAGGAAATTTTTTTAAGTGAGCATGCTGTAAATGATAGATTTGTTACCGAACAAAAATATTGTGCAGAGCCAAATAACTCTGTTTCTAGACTATTTACTAAATTAATTAATAAAGGTTATAAAATTGGAAAATCAA
>CABYED010000008.1 GCA_902517815.1 uncultured SAR116 cluster alpha proteobacterium | reverse complement strand
AGGAGATTTAAGATGAACGATTTTACTAAAAATATATTTCCTTCGCCATATAACGGACTTAAGCCAGGAAATATTATCCCAGATATTTTTATTGAGGATAGTTTTTCTAAAGATGACGATAGACTTTGGGTTCCCTTATCTCCTGGTCGTTGGTCTAGACCATTATGCTATAATATTAGTCAAGGTTATTGGGTTCATCTAACAAAGGTTATCGGTGGTGGCTTTTTATCAAGACACAGACATCCTGCTCCAGTTCATGGTTTCGTAATTAAAGGTTCATGGAGGTACCTTGAGCATAATTGGGTTGCTAAAGAAGGTTCGTATTTATTCGAGCCTCCAGGTGAGATTCACACATTAGTTGTTGATGAAGATTGCGAAGAAATGATTACTTTATTTCATAACTCTGGAGCCCTAATTTATTGTGATGAAGATGGAAATACAGTTAGCACAACTGATGTTTTTGATAGAATCGAAGCAGCTAAAAAACATTTTATAAAAGTTGGTTTAGGTGAAGAATACGTGAACCAATTTATCAGGTAGTTTTTAAAGAGCTGGTTCTTTTATATAAAAAATATACTCCAGTTAAAACTAATATTGTTGCTACTATCATTCTTACTGGGCTACCCATCAAAAATAGTGGTAAAGACAATACAATCATAGACATTGGAACATAAAGTTTTGAGAATAATGAATCTTTCCTAGCTTCTTGATAAAAAGGAAAGATTACTGAGATCACCGCCATCAATAAGAAAAACAATGACCATGGCCTTGTTATGAATAATAATAAGTCGTCACTTATTCCAGATGCTCTTGCTAAATTAAGTTCTGCTAATTTACCTAAAACCACACCAAGGATCATGGGAGCAAGAGGAAATCCTAATTTTTTCATAAAATATCCAATTACACCAAAGAAGAACATAACCCATATATCAAAAACTACATTATGTAATGCGAAAACTCCAATTGCACAATAAGCTAAGATAACTGAAGCTAAAACATACATTGGGATTTTTGTAACCAATAGAAATATTCTTAATGAGAACGCCTGTAATCCGACCATAAAAAAATGAGCAACAAAAAACGCTATAAAAACACCGTACGCTAATAATGGTTCGTCTTGAATGAATGTTGGACCAGGAATGATATTGTGGATCATTAATGCTCCTAACATAACTGCTGTTACAATATCTCCAGGAATACCCAGCGCCATCATCATAATTAACGCTCCACCTGCAGTTGCATTATTAGCGGCTTCTGGTGCAATGACACCATCATATTCACCTTTTCCAAAATTGGATCTATTAGGTGAAGCTTTTTTTGCTTGATCATATGCTAATATATTTGAAATTGAACCGCCAGCAGCAGGTAAAATTCCTGTAAAAATGCCTATGAAACTTGACCTAAATAAATTAACCCATCTTTTAAGAATTATTAAAATTGCTTGCCTGTGCTCAACTTTTACCACAGATCCAGATTGAGACATAAGAGGGCTCTTAGCCCTTTTATCATCTTCGACATCTGTTAATAATTGTGAAAAAGCAAATAATCCAATTAAAACTGGTAGAAATGCAAATCCTTGTTTGAATTCATCAAAACCAAAGGTAAATCTTGCAACTCCATTAATCTCATCTTCACCTACCGTTGCTGCAAACAATCCAAGTAGTCCAGCTATTAAACCTTTAGTAATATTCCCACCTGATAGACTAACCGTAATTGTTAGAGCAAAAATAATTAAAGAAAAATAATCCCAAGGACCAAATTCTAAACCTAAAAATGCTAATTGTGGGGCTAAAGCGACTAAAATTACAGCACTAATCATACCCCCAAAAAAAGAAGACCATAATCCTAAACCTAATGCGAGACCTGGTCTGCCAGATCTTACTAACGGAAAGCCATCAAAGGTTGTTGCAACAGAAGACGGAGTTCCTGGGATTCCAGTTAACATGCATGACATTAATCCTCCAGAAAATCCTCCTACAAACACCCCAAGCATAGTTGCTAATCCTTGAATTGCAGTCATACCAAAAGTGAATGGTAAAGTTAATATTACGCCCATTGCAATAGTAAAGCCTGGGATAGCACCTGCAAGAATACCAGCAAGTGTACCTACCAACATTAATCCTAATGTAACTGGATCTAAAACTATACTCGCAAACGCTTGTAAAATAATATCTATCATAATTTTACCAAATTCTTAAAATTTCACCCTCAGGTAAAATCACTTTTAAACCAAAGGTGAAAATTGACCACATTATTCCTATTGTAATAATTGAAATAATTAAGTGATTGATAATTTTTTTTATCTCAAATCCACCTAATAAAGTAAGTAACCCAAATACAAATAACACACCCCCAATTAGCATTCCTAAATAATCTAGAAACCCTAAAAAAAGAATGAACATTAAAAAGCATATTGAGGCATTCTTAAATTTTAAGAAAACATTTTGTGAATTTGTATTTTCTGAATTTAAATTACTGTCAGTTGAAGCCATCATAGATTTAACTAACATAACCAATGACATAATTGATAGAAGACACAATACTATTGTTGGCCAAAAACTAGCTTTCATACCTTGATATCCAGGATCTTCAATATCAAAACTACTATTGATCATTATTCCACAGAATAACAATAAAAATATAGCTACAATTGTGTCTTTATTAATACTCATAATGAATTTATTAAAAGAAGAGATAAGCTTGTTATCTCTTCTTTTACAAATTTAGTCTTTTCTTTTATAAACACCAACTTGTTTTGCTATTGGCTTCCAATAATCATAGGTGGCTTGAAAATGTTTTTTATAATCTTCAGGTCCTTTATAATTAATTAAAATACCTTTTTTATGCATAGCAGCTTTAAAATCTTTATCCATTGCTGCACCTTCAAACATTTTTGCGTAATGCTTTACAATTTCTGCAGATGTTCCCTTCGGAGCAACCACTCCTCTTTCAACAGCAAAGATAACGTTAGCACCTTGTTCTTGAGCTGTCTTGATATCAGGAATTTGATCTAATCTTGCATCATTAGTAACCCCAAGTGCTTTTAATTTACCAGCTTTAATAAATTTAATAGCTGCTGCTAAGTTAATTTCACCAAGTTTAATGTTATCAGCCAACAAAGCGGTCATTCTTTGTTTTGTTCCATCATAAGATACATGCTTAAATTTCACACCAGTTGCATCCTCTAGTAAAAGAAAAACAAACTGACTTGTTGAGCCAAAAGTTCCGCCAGCAGTAATCGATCCAGGAGCTTTTTTTGCTGCTGCAACTAGTTCTGATAAATTGTTATAAGGTGTGTTAACATTTGCACCTATAATTGAAGGTGTTGATGTAACCATTGAAATAGTTTCAAAGGCATCCCAAGTTATATCTATTCTACCAGTGAAATAACTAGTTATGGCACTTTGGTGAATTGCAAACAGAGTACAACCATCAGGCTTGGCTTTAGAAGCTTGTTTTGCTCCTTTATTACCACCTTGACCACCAACGTTCACAACTTGTAGTTGGGGCTTTGCTCCACTTTTATTTACTTTATCAACCATCTGTCTAAATATTACATCTGTTCCGCCACCTGCTCCCCAAGGAACAATTAACTTTGCGGTACCACACGGAATACTCGGAGCTGCTAAAGCTCCTGTAAATGATAAAGCCAGCAAAGCTGCTCCAGCTAAACTGGCTTTTAATAAATTTTTGATAGGCATTGTTATCTCCACAAATTAGTTTATTTTATTTTAGATAATTATGAAATTTAATAATTGCATATGCTTATTGAGAGTCAATTGATAATATAATTTTTTGGAAATAAAATGAGAAAATTTACTACAAGACCTGAAATTGTTGGCAACTTTGGAGTTGTCACTTCTACTCATTGGATTGCATCTGCGGTTGGTATGTCAATTCTAGAAAAAAATGGAAACGCATTTGATGCTGCTGTAGCCACAGGATTTGCACTTCAAGTAGTTGAACCTCATCTAAATGGTCCTGGTGGAGAAGTTCCTCTTATCTTATGCCCCAATGGAGAAAACCCTATAGTAATATGTGGTCAAGGTGTTGCTCCAAATTCTGCAACTTTGAAAACTTTTAGTGATATGAATTTAAACATTGTTCCAGGAAGTGGCTTGTTACCTGCTGTTGTTCCAGGAGCTTTTGATGCTTGGATGCTTCTTTTACTTAATTATGGAACTATGTCATTAAAAACTGTATTAGAGCCAGCAATAAGTATTGCAACAAAAGGATATCCTTTGGTTCCAAACATTGTTAATACAATTAAATCGGTTGAAGAACTTTTTAAAACTGAATGGACAACTTCAGCAGAAATTTACCTTCCTAAAGGTGAAGTTCCTTCTATTGGTGATTTTTTTACTAATAAAAAGATGGCTAATACGTACTTAAAAGTTATCAAAGAAGCTGAAAACAAATCCAATGATCGTGAAGAACAAATTAAACAAGCTCGATTAATATGGAGCCAGGGTTTTATCGCAAAAGAAATAGAAGATTTTTGTAAAAATAATGAGTTTATGGATACAACTGAAAAAAGACATAAAGGTCTATTAACTGGAGATGATTTAGCAGGTTGGTCTGCAACTATTGAAAAACCTTTATCTTATGATTACAAAAATTATACCGTTTGCAAAACTGGACCTTGGGGACAAGGACCCACTTTTTTACAGCAATTAGCATTGCTAAAAGAATTTGATTTAGATTCGTTAGATGAAAATTCTCCTGAGTTTATCCACTTAGTTGTAGAAGCAACCAAATTAGCATTTGCGGATAGAGAGGCTTTTTATGGAGATACAAATTTTAACGATGTGCCGATGGATGTTTTACTAGGTGAAGAATACAATGCTAAACGAAGAAATTTAATATCCAAAGAAGCTTCAATGAAAGTAAGACCAGGAGTTATACCAGGCTTTGGTGGAAGAGTGCTGGTAAGACCCAAAGGTGGTACCCCAGAGTCATTTTCAAAATTTGATATTGGAGAACCTACAGTAGCAAGGTTTGACGAACCTAATCCTTCTAATCTTGGAGATACAAAAGGAGATACTACTCATTTTGATATAATTGATAAATGGGGAAACATGATTGCTGGCACTCCCAGTGGCGGTTGGTTACAAAGCTCTCCAATAATTCCAAATCTAGGATTTTGTTTATCAAATAGAGGACAAATGTTTTGGTTGGACGAAAACTCTCCAGCTTGTATTGGCCCAAAAAGAAGGCCAAGAACTACTTTATCACCAAGTCTTGCCTTGAAAGATGGACTCCCTTATATGGTTTTTGGCACACCAGGAGGCGATCAACAAGATCAATGGTCGCTTCATTTGTTTTTAAGACATGTACATTTTGGACTCAATCTTCAAGAAGCAATTGATGCCCCAGGTTTCAGCACTGCACATTTTCCAAATTCATTTTATCCAAGAGAAACTGATATTGGTCATCTAGCAATTGAAGGAAGATTTCCTAAAGAGACTATTGATGAACTTATTAAAAAAGGACATAAATTAATAATTGATGATGACTGGAGTCTTGGCAGAATGACAGCAGCTTCAAAGGATAATGAAATTTTAAAAGCAGCAGCCAATCCAAGATTTATGCAAGGTTACGCAATTGGAAGATAAATACATAAAGGTAAAAAGATGAATGTTGGTATCGTTGGTTTTGGCTCAATAGGAACAGAAGTAGCTAAAGCACTCCTAGAAGGTGTAGAAAATTTTTATCTATATGGAATTTCATCTAGAAGCAAAACAAACGCAGAAGAAAGAATTTCAAAATTAAAAAAAGGTATCGAAATTTTTGACTTAGAAACTTTAATTAATAACTGTCAAATTATTGTCGATTGTGCTCCAAAAGAAGCATTCAGAGATATTGCAACTCGATGTATTAATGAAGGCAAAACATTAATAACTGTTAGTGGTTCAGGTATACTTGAAAATTTTGATTTAATTGAAACACCAAAAAAAAATAACTCACAAATAATTTTAGCAACAGGTGCTATATTAGGTTTAGATGCGTTAAGAGCTGCTGCAGAATCCAAAATTCATTCTGTTAAAATGACCACTCGGAAACCACCTAATGCACTTTCAAAAGCACCATATGTCATTAAAAACAAAATAGAGCTTAATCAATTATCAGAAGCTAAATTAATTTTCAAAGGCTCAGCTACTGAAGGTGCAAAAGCTTTTCCAGCAAATGTCAATGTAGCTGCTGCTGTTGGGCTAGCGGGTATAGGTGCTAATAAAACCCAACTTGAAATATGGGCAGATCCTAATCTAGAAAGAAACACGCATAAAGTTGAGGTCAAATCGGATAGCGCAGAATTTGAAATGTCTATTCAAAATGTTCAAACACCAGAAAATCCAGGAACTGGAAGAATTACAGGATTAAGTGTGATTGCTTGTTTAAGAGGTCTAAAATCTTCCCTTAAAGTTGGATCTTAAAATTAATTTAGATTTTCTTTGTAAATTTTCATTCTTAAATAACACACTTTAAGAATTGGGCAATCAAGGTTAAATTTTTCTGCTTCTGCAATTAAATCTCCAAATATTTCTTCATGCTCAGTGAATCCTTTTTTTTCTATGTCTCTAAGCATTGAAGCTTTAATAAGTAATCCAGGTGTCATTATATTTTTCAAAATATTTTCTGTTTCCAAATCACTAATAATATAACCGCTAAATTTTGCTATTGATCTACATTCATCGTACAAGTCAGATAAAGTTTTTTTACCAACTGCATGATTACTTATTTCTCCAAGTGGACAATTAAACAATGTTGTAGCCCCCGCAACAGTTGCAATAAAAACCCATTTTTTCCATAAATCTAAGGTAATATCTTCTGATATAGCAACGTCAAATTTAGTTCTTTTACAAGTGTTATAAAACGATACAAGATCATTACTTTGGTGTTTTTTTCTATCACCAAAAGTTATTTTTTTAAATTCACTAAAATGTTCAATTGCGCCATTATTATTTATAGTTGAGCTTATATGAGCCACTCCACCAATTACATTTTCACTACCAAATTCTTTATCCAATTTTTCGATGTGATTAAAACCATTCAAAAAGGGGATAATCATACCCTTTCCTTTAACGCCTTTTAAATCTTGCATGGCTTGATCTAAATCATAGGTCTTACACGAAACTAGAACAACATCGTAGATTGGTTTTAATTCATTCGATAAAATTAAATTAGGTTCTAAATTTAGGTTACCAAGTGAGCTAATAATCTTTAATTTATTTTTTATTAATAATGCCTTTCTTTTAGGTCTTACTAAAAAAGTTACATCAGCACCACTTTCTTGAAGAAATCCTCCAAAAAAACCTCCGATTCCTCCAACCCCTAATACTAGTATTTTCATATAAATCCTGAAATTTTAATTTGTTTATGAAAGTTATATGACTGCTTCAATCTTAAGTCGATATAAATATGAAATTAAATAAAATTAGAATTTTGCAATTCAGATATCTTTACCAACAAATCATCTGGCAATGGTCCCATCTCAACTGCTTGCATAGAATTCTTTAAATGATCAAGTGATGCCAAACCTAATACAATACAATTCAAATTTTTATTAGATAAACCATATCGCAGAGCAAATTGAGCTCTGTTGCCATAAGTATCACCTACCAATTGAAATAATTTTTCAACACGTCTTTCTTCTTCTTTCATATTAATAACGTGAGTAACTGGGATTTCTCTACCATGCCTAACATCAGTTGCCAACAACCCAGCTGCAAAAATTCTTATACCCATTATTCCCATATCAAATTTTTTGCAATCTGCAATTAAACCAGAAAAGTCATGATCATTCCATCTACCTTTTTCTTTAAAATTAGCACTTGGATTTAAAAGATTATAATAAATTTGAGCTGTATCAAAATGACCAGTTTGTATAATTTTTCTAATAGATTCTGTGTCTCCTAAAGCTGTAAGTCCAATATTTTTAACACGTCCGTCTTCTTTAAGTTTTGTCATGATCTCACATATGTTATTATTGAACATTTGTGAGCAGGTAAGAGTATCATTATTTTCTTCAAAAGTTATTCTATTATGCAATTGATATAATTCTAATTTATCTACCTTTAATCTATTTAGCGTGTTGTCTAATTTTCTATCTAACTGTGAAACGAACGTTTCTGAAATTGTAGGATCTAATCTAGCTTTCGAAGATATCTGTAATTTATCTGAAGCAGGAAGAGAACTTATTAAATAGCCAATATTTTTTTCAGATTTACCTTCGCTATAACTTTCAGCTGTATCAATCCAATTAATGCCAGCCTTAATTGAAAGTTCAATTGCTTTCTCCATTATATCAAAATTAGGGTCAATAAATAATCCTCCAACCCAACCACCACCGAGAATAACTTGGGATATATCTAGTCCTGTTCTACCTAATTTTAATTTTTTCATAATATTACTATCTTTATCTATTTTTAGTTGTATTAGATTAGTAAGTGAATACTTCTTATTTCAACTTATTTAAAATAAAATAATGAATAAAGACAAAATAATTTTCAAGAATCTAATATTAGGGTCATTTTTTGCGTCCTTCTCAGCAGCACTTGGTGGATCAACTTTTGTTTTTACGAGACTAATTGTTGATGATTTAGATCCATTTACTCTTAGTTTTTTACGTTATGGATTAACTGGACTTATTTTGTTTTTGCTTTCTATTTCTATATTTTTAAAAACAAAATTTTCAAAAGAGGACAAAGTTCCCCTAGCATTTTTGGGTTTAGCCATGATAACAATTTTCCCTAACTTTATGGCCGCAGGACTTGAACATACAACCGCAGCAAGAGCAGGATTACTTTATGCAACCATGCCACTTTGTACCATATTAATAGCTTTTTTTTTAATATAGAAAAAATCACAATAAATAAATCTCTTGCTGTTTTTATAGCAGTTCTAGGAGTATCATTCTGTTTGTCAGAGAGTGTAAGCAATAACTTCAGTCAAACATTGAAAGGTGATTTTTTAATGATGATTGGAGTAATCGCTGCGTCATGTTTTACTGTTTTTTCAGGCAAGTATCTAAATAAATATGGAAACATACCAGTCATGATTTATGTAATGGGTACTGGTACATTGATTAATTTTCTTATAACTTTATTTTTTGGTTCATCTTTTGAAAACATATATCAAATAGGTGAAGTTCCAATCTATGCATTATTAATGTTAGTCATTCCAGGTGGAATTTTAATGATGTATTGTTGGGGAAAAGCACTTCAATTAATTTCTCCAACTCAAGCAGCTATTTCTCTTGGATTCAATCCTTTATCTGTGATTTTACTTGGCTCTTTTATACTTAATGAAGAAATAACTTTAAAATTGATTGTAGGTTTCTTATCAATAATTTTTGCAATTACACTAGCTAATTGGAGAATAAAGAAATAATTATAAATAGTTTTATTTAAGTTTCTCTTTAAGTAGTTTATTAACAACGCCTGGATTTGCTTTACCTTGGGATAATTTCATAACTTGTCCTACAAAAAAACCAAAAAGTTTATCTTTTCCACTTAAATATTCATTAACCTTATCTTGGTTGTCTGATATTACTTGATCTATCAATTTTAAGATTTCTGAATCATCAGAAACTTGCTCAAGTCCTTTTTCTTTTACAATTTCAGAAGGTGACTTTTTACTTTTCATCATCTCTGAAAATACTTCTTTTGCTATTTTACCTGAAATAGTGCCATTGGATATCAAAGAAATTAATTCTCCAAGATTTTCAGAAGTAATTGGTGATTCTGAGAAAGACAAATTGTCTTTTTTTAAAGCACCAAATAATTCAGTAATCATCCAATTGGCCGTAAGCTTTCCGTCTCTTCCATTTGCTGCTTGTTGGTAAAAATCAACGTAATCTTTTTCTTCGACAAGAATAGAGGCATCATAAGAAGTAATACCAAAATCCTTAACTAGTCTTTTTTTAAGACTATCTGGAAGTTCTGGAAGTTTTTCTTTAATATCTTGAACCCAACTTTCTGTAAATTCTAGAGGCAATAAATCTGGATCAGGAAAATATCTATAGTCGTGAGCATCTTCCTTACTCCTCATTGATCTAGTTTCTCCTGTGGAAGTATCAAAAAGTCTTGTTTCTTGATCTATTGTTCCACCCTCCTCTAATATATCAACTTGTCTTTCTGCTTCAGATTGTATTGCTTGAATAATAAATCTAATTGAATTTAGATTTTTTATCTCACATCTTGTTCCAAATTCTTCTCCGGACTTTCTAACAGATACATTGCAATCAGCTCTGAGTGATCCTTCTTCCATATTTCCATCACAGGCACCAATATATCTCAGTATAGATCTAATTTTTTTTACGTATGCACCTGCTTCTTGAGGTGATCTTATATCTGGCTTCGAAACTATTTCCATTAATGCAACACCAGTTCTGTTTAAATCTATATATGATTTTGTTGGATGTTGATCATGAAGTGATTTTCCTGCATCCTGTTCTAAGTGTAATCTTTCAATTCCAATTGTCGTTTGTTCGCCGTCATCTAAATCAACTATGATCTCACCTTCACCTACAATTGGTTTGGTAAATTGACTTATCTGATATCCTTGAGGTAAGTCTGCGTAAAAGTAATTTTTTCTATCAAAAACTGAAACATTATTTATTTTAGCATTTAGTGCCAGTCCTGTTTTAACTGCTTGTTCCACACAGAACTCATTAATAACTGGTAGCATACCAGGCATTGCAGCATCAACTAAGGATACATTTCTATTAGCTTCAGAACCAAAGGAAGCCGATGCTCCTGAAAACAATTTTGATTTACTTGAAATTTGTGCATGTATTTCAAGTCCAATTACCATTTCCCATATTCCAGTTTCACCTTGAATATGACCTGGCTTCAAAGTTGAAGTGTCATTCATTTTGCAGCTCCATCCGCTATAAAATTAAATCCTGCACTCATTTCTAATACTCTAGCTGTACTAATCAAGCCAGCTTCATCAAAAGAATTTGCAATCAATTGTATACCAATTGGTAATCCAGATTTATCTAGGCCAACTGGCAAAGAAATTCCGGGCAATCCAGCCAAGCTTGCTGGTACTGTAAAAATATCATTTAGATACATAGTTAGTGGATCTTGTTTTTTACCTAATTCGAAAGAAGTTGTTGGTGTTGAGGGGGTCAAAATATAATCTACTTTTTTGTAAACGTTCTCAAAGTCCTCTTTTATCAATCTTCTTACTTTTTGAGCTTTTAGATAATATGCGTCATAATATCCTGATGATAAAACATAAGTACCTATCATTATCCTTCTTTTAACTTCATCGCCAAAGCCATTTCCACGAGTTAATTCATACATTTCATCTAAACTAGAAGCTTCCTGTCTTGCGCCGTATCTAACGCCATCATATCGAGCTAAATTACTTGAAGCTTCAGCGGGAGCAATAATATAATAAGCAGGCAGAGCGTATTTAGTATGAGGCAACGAAACTGGAATTATCTCAGCTCCTTCATCTCTTAACCAACCAATTGATTTCTCATAAAATTTTACAATATCTTCAGAAATACCATCTTGTGTGTATTCTTTTGGTATGCCTATTTTTTTTCCTTTTATGCCTTTATCCAAATAATCCATTAAGTCTGGCATTTTTAAATTTGCTGATGTGGAGTCTTTTTGGTCATAACCAGCCATAGAATTTAACATTAAAGCAGCATCACTCACTGTTCTAGTTAGTGGACCTGCCTGATCTAAGGAAGAAGAAAATGCTACAATTCCCCATCTTGAACACCTTCCATATGTAGGCTTTAAACCAGTTATACCACAAAACGCTGCTGGTTGCCTTATTGATCCACCTGTATCTGTACCTGTAGCTGCCAAAGCGGACCTTGCAGCAACCGCTGCGGCTGATCCACCTGAAGAACCACCTGGAGACATTTTTTTATTTTTCAACCATGGGTTGATTACATTACCTTTAGCTGCAGTTTCATTACTAGAACCCATTGCAAATTCATCACACGATAATTTTCCAAGAATAACTGCACCATCATTCCATAGATTCTGAGTTACTGTACTTTCATAAGTAGGTATAAAATTTTCTAAAATTTTTGAAGACGCAGTTGTTTTTATGTTTTTGGTGCAAAACATGTCTTTAATTCCTATGGGAATTCCCTCTAGAGGTCTTGCTGTACCATCAATCAATTTTTTGTCTGATTCTTTTGCCATACTTATGGCCTTAACCTCTACTATTTCAAGATAAGCACCTAATGAAGATGTATCACTAATAGATTTCAAATAAGCTTTCGTTAATTCTAATGACGAAATCTCTTTATTTTTAAGAGCCTTAGAGGCCTCAACTAAATTAAAATCAAGTAATTCAGACATTATTCAATAACCTTTGGAACAACAAAAAAACCACTAGAGCTTTCAGGGGCATTTTTTAAAACTAAATCTTCAATATTACCATCATTTACATCATCACTCCTAAGTGGCAACTTATGTCCTGTTACAGAAGCTAATGGCTCAACATTAGAGGTATCTACTTCATCAAGCTGTGCAACAAAGCCCAAAATATTATTTAAATCATTAGTAAGATTTTCTTTATTTACTTCGGGAATATCTAAACGAGAAAGCCGAGCTATTTTATTAACAGTAGGAACATCTACAATTGTATCTTTGTTAGGCATCTTCAACCCTATATTAAATTGATAAATTTTATTTTATATGAAAGTCTGTTAGCATCAATTATGCCTATCTTCAAGCCTGATGAATTTTTGTTAAATATTTTGCCTAAAAAAAGACTATTAGGAATTGACCATGGCACTAAAACACTAGGCATTGCAATAAGTAACTCTGATATGACAGTTGCTTCACCAATAAAAACTATAAAAAGAGACAAACTCAAATACGATTTAAGTAAATTGATTTCAATTTTTGATGAGTACGATATTACAGGACTAGTAATGGGCTGGCCACTTAATATGGATGGGAGTGCAGGTCCTAGATGCGACTCAGTAAGAGATTTTATAAATAGTGTTTTAAAAAAAAGAGATCTTCCAGTTTTAATACAAGACGAAAGAATGTCCACAATGGCTATTGAAAAGCCAATGATTACAGCAGATATGACAAGAAAACAAAGAAGTTTAAGAACTGATCAACTGGCAGCTTGTTGGATTTTGCAAACTGCACTGGACGTATTAAAAAAAAAGATGTACTAAGATATTTTTAATGAATAAATTATTTAAAAATAATTCTGAAGTTAATAAATTTTCCCCCGTAAAATTATCATCACATCACCTTTTAGCGATAGAAGGCATGCAAAAAACTGAAATTCAGAAACTACTTGATAGAGCTGACTATTTTGCAAATTTAGATAAACACGCAGACACTAAATATCTGTCTGGATATGTGGTACTAAATGTCTTTTTTGAAAATTCAACTCGTACTAGGGTTTCATTTGAACTTGCAGCTAGAAGACTTGGAGCAGAAGTAATTAATATTTCTTTAATTAACTCATCTATAAAGAAAGGGGAAAGCTTATTAGATACCGCTAGTACTTTAAACGCAATGAAACCTGATTTATTGATAGTGAGACATCCCCATAGTGGCGCACCACTCCTATTCGCAGAATATTTAAGTTGTAGTATTATCAATGCTGGTGATGGAAGACACGAGCACCCTACCCAAGCTTTATTAGATGCTCTAACAATCAAAAGAAGAATAGGATACCTAGAGGGTTTAAAGATTAGCATATGTGGGGACATTTCTAACAGTAGAGTAGCGAGATCAAATATACATTTGTTAACAACTATGGGTGCTGAAGTTAGATGTGTTGCTCCATCAACATTAATGCCTTCGAGCTTAGAAAAATTAGGCGTAAAATGCTTTAATGATATGAAAAAAGGAATTAAAGATGCTGATGTAGTAATGTTATTACGTCTTCAAAATGAAAGAATGTCAGGAACGGAAAATCCTTCTGAAAGAGAATATTTTAATTTTTTTGGCCTTGATGAAACAAAACTTTCATTGGCCAACCCAAATGCAGTAATCATGCATCCTGGACCAATGAATAGAGGTGTAGAAATAGCATCTGCCCTAGCAGATGACACAAACAGGAGTTTAATAAAAACTCAAGTTGAAATGGGTGTTGCTGTAAGGATGTCTATAATTGAGGCACTAAATCATTCTAAAAATAAAACTTAAAGAAATCCATGACACATTCAATTTTTAAATCTATAAAACTTTTAAATCCTGCTACAAATTTTTATCAAAAAGTAAATGTAGTAATTCAAAATGAAACTATTATTAATATATCAAAAGATTTAAATTTAGAAAAATTTAATAAAGATAATCAAACTATAATTTATGACTGTGAGGGTCTTACAATGTCGCCTGGTATATTTGATATGCGGGTAAATATTGGAAAGACTGAGAATCTAAAATTCACTCAAATTACTGCTGCCGAAAGTGGAATTACGTCTATGGCAATTCTACCTAATCAAACTCCAAATTTAAACAATCCATCTATAATTGATCATATTAAAAGACAATCAGAGGATATCAATCTTCCAAAAGTAATGGTCTATGGAGCCGCAACAAAAGATCTGAACGGTTTAGAAATCAGTGAAATTGGGCTGATGTCAGAAATGGGGGCGATAGGTTTCACTAATGGAAATAAAAGTATTAAAAATAGTCTAGTTATGAGACGATTAATGAGTTATGCAACAATGATAAACCGCCCCATAATACAACATGCAGAAGATGAAGATTTATCAGGTTTAAATCAAGCTTCAACAACCTCTATAAGAGGTGAGATGAACGAAGGAGAAATATCTACTCGTTTAGGATTAATTGGAATTCCAGCTTGTGCTGAAGTTATTATTATTGAAAGAGATATCAGATTAGCTAAGTTGACTGGGGCGCATTATCACGTAGCACATGTGTCTACAAGAGATGCGGTAAACGCAATTAGGGAAGCTAAAAAATCACGCTTAAGCATTACATGTGATACTGCTCCACCTTATTTTTCATTAAACGAAAGTAAATTATTAACTTACAACACAGCATTCAAATTATCTCCTCCTCTGAGAAGCGAAGATGATAGACTAGCAATTATTGAAGGAATTCAAGATGGAACAATTGATGCTATAGCATCTGATCATAGAGCTAGATCGAAGGACACCAAAGCTCAACCTTTTTCTGCTGCTTCGGTTGGTGCGTCTGGAATTGAAACTTTATTTTCACTTACATTAGATTTAGTACATAAAAAAATCATTGATATTAACAAAGCAATCTCTTTTTTAACTATTAACCCAGCTAAAATTCTTGGAATTGATAGCCCAAGCTTAGAGGAAGAAAAAGTAGCTGACTTTATAGTGTTTGATGAAAATGAGCCTCATACTATTAAACAAGAAAATTTAAAGACTAGTCCAACTCCGTTTGATGGAAAAAAAATTCGTGGTAAAATCTTAGCAACTTACATAAATGGTCAAGTTGCCTTCATGAATCATATTTTCAAAAATAAAATAATAAAATGACTTATGATTTAAATTATTTAGTTTTAGGCTCAATCTTTATTTTTGGATATTTTTTAGGATCAATCCCTTTTGGATTAATACTCACAAAATTATCTGGATTAGGAGATATTAGAAAAATTGGCAGTGGAAATATTGGCGCCACAAATGTTTTACGAACTGGGAATAAAAAAATAGCCCTTTTCACCCTCCTTCTTGACGGTGGCAAAGGTGCGGTAGCAATTTATCTTATTACTATTATTTTGACTAAATTTTTTGATAATAATTTTGATATGTTAAGATTTTATCAATGCACAGTTGCAATTTCAGCTGTTGCAGGTCACTGTTTCCCTATTTGGCTGAAGTTTAAGGGTGGCAAGGGAGTTGCAACTGGGTTCGGTGTTATTCTATCGCTTAATCTAAATATCGGTATAGTTGCACTAATAATATGGGTACTTATTGCAAAAGTATTTAAAATAAGCTCTATGTCTGCCCTAATTGCATATTTTTTAATACCAATTCTCATGTTTTATTATGAAACTGAAATCATATATTTTTTTAGTTCCTTCTTAATTTCATTATTGTGTTTTGTACAGCATAGAGAAAATATAAAACGCTTAGTCAACAGATCTGAACCAAAAATATAGAAACATAATTATTGTTATTTCATTAAAGTAATGTTATCTGCACTAAATTAGTACATTTTATATTTAATAAATAAGTTCAGGAATTAAATTAAATGAAATTAGTAATAGTTGAATCTCCAGCAAAAGCTCAGACTATTAATAAATACCTTGGTAATGATTATAAAGTTATGGCTTCTGTAGGTCACATTAGAGATTTACCATCTAAGGACGGTGCTGTGCTCCCTGATGAAAATTTTAAAATGTCTTGGGAAATGCATAAAGATAAAGAAAAAGTTGTTAAAGAAATAATTGGAGAACTTAAATCAGCAGAATCATTAATATTAGCCACTGACCCTGACAGAGAAGGTGAAGCCATTAGTTGGCATCTTCAAGAAATATTAAATTCAAAAAAAATTATAACTGACAAACCAGTTGAAAGAGTTGTTTTTAATGAGATAACTAAAAATGCTGTTTTGCATGCTATGGAAACTCCTCGAAAAATCAACTCTGAATTAGTTGAAGCATATTTGGCAAGAAGAGCTTTAGATCATCTAATTGGGTTTTCAATTTCTCCAATATTATGGAGAAAACTTCCAGGTTCAAAATCTGCTGGTAGAGTTCAATCGGTTGCACTCAAACTTATATGTGAAAGAGAAATTGAAATTGAAAAATTCAACATTGAAGAATATTGGTCAATAACATCTATCTTTTCAAAAGATGATAAACAAAAATTCACAGCTAAGCTCTCTGTTATTGATAATAACAAATTAGCCAAAATGGATTTAAAGAATGAAAAAGAAACAAATTTGGCTCTAGAAAAAATTAGAAATTCATCATTCAATATTACTAAAATTTCAACAAAAAGAGTTAGGCGTAATCCCATGCCTCCCTTTACGACTTCCACATTACAACAAGAAGCATCTAACAAACTTGGTTTTGGCGCATCAAGAACTATGCGAATAGCTCAAAAATTATATGAGGGTATAAATATTGGCAGCGAAACAACAGGTCTAATAACCTACATGAGAACTGATGGTGTCCAATTAAGTACTCAGGCAATTGACGAATTAAGAAGTGAAATAACAAATCTTCATGGCAAAGAATATATTCCTCAATCACCTAGAATTTATAAATCCAAAGCAGCAAATGCTCAAGAAGCACATGAAGCGATAAGACCAACTACAATATCTCGTCACCCAGAAAGTATGTCATCTTACTTAGATGCTGAACAGTTAAAACTTTATGAACTTATTTGGAGAAGAACTATTTCAAGTCAAATGCAGTCCGCTGAGTTAGACGAAACTGCTGCTGACATTTCAAATAAAAATAAATCTATTGTTTTTAGAGCAAACGGATCACAAGTTCACTTTCCTGGATTTTTTATATACAGAGATAGAGATGATGATAAAATTTTACCTCATTTAATTGAAAATGAAAATGTTGGTTTAGAAAAAACTGACGGCGAACAACATTTTACTCAACCACCTCCAAGGTATACTGACGCAAGCCTTATAAAGAAAATGGAGGAACTTGGTATTGGAAGACCATCGACATATGCCTCAATCTTACAAGTACTTGTAAATAGAAATTATGTTGAGAAAGACAGAGGGAAGCATGTTCCCCAAGAAAGAGGAAGGATTCTAACAGCATTTTTAAATAATTTTTTTGGACAGTATATTGAATATGATTTTACGGCTGACTTGGAAAAAAAATTAGATAAAGTTTCTGATGGAAAATTAAATTATAAAAAGCTTTTAGAAGAGTTTTGGAATGGTTTTAAACCTCATTTAAATAAAATGTCAGAACTTGAGAGAGAAAAAATTCTTGAAGCACTTGAAACGGAATTGGCTGATTTATTCTTTCCAAAAAATGAAGAAAATACTAATGCTCAACCGAATAGGAAATGTCCAACATGCTCCAATGGGAATTTAGGTTTAGAACTCGGAAGATATGGTGCTTTTATAGGTTGTTCTAATTATCCAGAATGTAAATTCACAAAACAAATTGCAAAAAATGAAAATAAAGAAGAAAATAATGCCAATGAAACTTTTATACCTGAAAATGACGGTGTTTTGGGAATTGATCCTGAAACAGGTCTAAAAGTTATAATAAAAAAAGGTCCATATGGTATATATCTTCAATTAGGAGAAGAGAAAAAACCAAAACGAACGAGCATACCGAAGCTAGTAGAGGCTTCTACAATCGACCTAGATAAAGCACTTTCATTTTTATCATTACCTAGATTAATAGGCAAACACCCAGAAACAGGTCAGGATATTTCAGCAGGTATAGGAAGATATGGTCCGTATTTAAAATATGATATAAATTTTATAAGCATACCTGCTGATGAAACAGTAATTAACATTGGCCTTAATCATGCTGTGGTTTTAATAGGTGAAAACAGTCAAAAACTTGGGAAAGTACTGGGAGATCATCCAGATGGAAATGGAAAGGTCTTAGCTAAATCTGGTAGATTTGGTCCATATGTTGAATATAATAAAATAAGGGCAACATTGCCCAAATCAATATCATTAGAAGAGATTGACTTAGATAAAGCTATAGAATTAATTGTTGCCAAGGCCGCAAAACCTCAAAGATCAAAAAAGAAACAAACCAAGAAAAAATAAGTTTAATTCCTATAACATTTGAATCATAAAAATAAGTGCTAACTAGTAATAAAACAAAGATTTCAAACTTAGAAATAATTTTTATAGATGATGATGGTTTTGCTAAAGGTCAAATTTTAAATAAAAATAGATTTGATCAAGAAATTTCAATTACATTTGATAAAATAAATATAGATTTCAATATTGGTGATCATCTATTAGTTGAATTAGAGTTTGTTGGAAAAAAACAATACAAATTAAAAAAAATTATTAAAAAGATTGAGTTTGAAAAAAATTATTTCTTTGCAGAAGTGAAATTAACATCAAAAGGCAAATTCTACCTTAACGAATTAGAGAGGGGTCCTCAAAAAAGAACAAAGATTCAACCAATTTTAATTGATGATATAAAAATTGATAAAGGTGATGTAGTAAAGGCTCAGAAAGCGTCTCGTGAAGTTTTAAAAAAACTTAAAATCAAAAAATTAAAAATTAATAAGAATAAAAAATCTAGAAAAATTGATTATCAAGATTATGCTGAAATATTAGAAGTTATAGGTAATGTTCTTGATCCTAATGTATATTCTTACCTGGCAATAAGAGAATACAGTATAAAAAATAACTTCAATCAAGAAATCAAAAATGAAATTAGCTATCTACATGCTCTTGAGAAGAATGGTCGTGTTGACTTGAGAGACTTATCGCTAGTTACAATTGATGGAGACGATGCCAAAGATTTTGACGATGCAGTTTATGCAGAATATGTTAGCAAAAAAAAAGAATGGCGAGTCTTAGTTTCCATAGCTGATGTTTCATATTATGTGAAATCAAATTCAGCTTTGGACAAAGAAGCTAAAATTAGAGGAAATTCAGTATATCTTCCAAATTTTGTTATTCCAATGCTTCCTGAAGAATTGTCTAATGATAAATGTTCTCTTAGACCTAATGAAGACAGATTATGCCTTACAGTAGAAATTATATTGGATGAAATGGGAAAAAAGAAGTCACATTCTTTTTTTAGATCTGTGATTAATTCTAAAAAACGTTTAACTTATCAACAGGTTCAAGATGTTATTGATAAAAAAAATACAGATGAGATTTTTGATAATGAAATTATAAAAGTTATAAAATCATTACATGATGTATATTTAATCTTAGAAATTTTGAGGGAAAAAAGAGGTGCTTTAAATCTTGAATTGCCCGAAAGGAAAATTTTATTCAATGATTCAGGTTGGCCAATTAAAATAAAAAAAATTTACGGACTAACAAGTAATAAAATTATTGAAGAACTTATGATACTTGCAAATGTATCGGCTGCAGAAGAAATAATTAGATATAATTACCCTGCAATATATCGTGTACATGAGCCACCCTCTCCAGAAAAATATAAAAGTTTGATTGATATAATAGGAATTCCTCTAGCTAATGTACTTATAGGAAAAGTACCACATCCAATATTAATGAATAAAATTTTAGAGAACACAAAACAGACAGCTGATTATGATATGATAAATCACTCTATTTTGAGAAGTCAGTCTCAAGCTAAATATCATAACGAAAATAAATCTCACTTTGGTTTGGCATTAAAAAACTATGTTCATTTTACTTCTCCTATAAGAAGATATTCAGATTTGATAATCCATAGACAAATTATTGAAATAATAAACAACAAAAATAAAAGAAAAGGTTATTTATCAACTTCAAAAATTAACAATGAAAAATTCAAAATAATTAGTGAACATATCTCAAACACCGAAAGGCAATCAGTAGCTGCTGAAAGAAAAACCACAGATAGACTAATATCACTTTTGTTTAAAGAAAAAATTAATGACTTAGTTGATTGCACTATTATTTCAATTCATAAATTTGGAATTTTTGTATCAATTGAAGATGGAATAGCTGACTCTTTACTACCTTTAAGAAATTTACCTCATGATTGGTATGACTATGATCCAACAAAACAAATACTTAATGGAGTAGATAGTGGTTACAAGTTTACAATTGGGATGAAATTTAAAGCTAAAATTACAGAAGTTGAACCTTTAACAGGAAGTATCATAGTGAAATTTCATGACGATGTAATAATGGACTCAAAAAATAGAAAAAGAAAAAATAAATATAAAAGAAAAAATAAATTTTCATAAACTTGACTTTACAGAAAAAAAGAATAACTTATTTCAAAACTTATTGGAGTAGATAATGGCAAAACCAGCTACATTGCAAATTAAATTATTAAGTACTGCTGACACAGGTTTCTTTTATGTTACAAAAAAAAATCCTAGGACTAAGCCAGAAAAATTAGAACTAAAAAAATACGATCCTAAAGTTCGAAAGCATGTGTTGTTTAAAGAAGCTAAAATTAAATAATCTTACATTTTACATTTTGTTTTAGGTAATATTTCAATTTTTTTTAACAAAGCCTTTATCTCAAAGTTTCCGTAATCAACTTTATATGAGTGCACTACACCTAAATCGTCAATCTCTAAATAGATTTCATATTCTGGATTTTCATACTTAGATTTTTCTTTGTAAAAAGCAACTTTAATTGGCCAAATCTTTTTACCCTTTAAATAATCAATATCCGCTGATGTAGAGTTTCTAATGTTACCTATAAATGCAGAAACAATTTTAATAAATTCTTCGTCTTCATTTCCAAAAAATACCTTTTTAGTTAATATTTTCTTTCCAATTTTTGCTGTTTTAATTAATTCTAATAAATGTTCAATTGGAAATAAAATATCTTTCTTAAAAGTTAATTTTTTTATGGAATTATTAATTATAGAACCAGAAATTTCTCTTTTATTTTTTTCAATAAAACCTTGATATGATTTCTTACCACTGAATTGACTTTCTTCGTTTAATTCAAAGCTATGCTTTGTCCCTAAAAAATTTTCAAAGGTTGAATAACTTGAAAAACTGTTTGATGTCTTATTATTAGGTAATTCATATATAAGAACATAATCTTCTTTTATGTTCCATCCATTACAATTTTCTACAATTTCAAAAAATGTTTGTCCCTGCCCTCCTTCTAAAAAACTATTTTCTTTAATATTTTGAATGTTGAGAGTATAAGTTGCTTTATGTGATAAAAGCTGTGCACTAAAAGCAGAATAAATGTTAAAAATATAAAAAAAAATCAAAAAATATATATACTTAATAATCGACATAATTGGACCTCTACATTAGAATCTTAATATTTTAGTAAACACCTCTGTAAATTCAAAATAAGATAATAAAATGAATAAAGTTAATATTATTAGAGACAATACTACATTAAAAAAGTTTTGTAAAAAATGTATTAATGAAAAAGTTTTGGCCATTGATACTGAGTTCATAAGAGAAAATACTTATTATCCAATTTTAAGTCTTATCCAAATTGCAAGCGGTACTTTTTCTGCTATAATTGATCCACTTTCTGATATAGACCTGCAACCATTCTGGGAAATACTCTCTAACAAAAAAATTTTAAAAGTTTTCCATGCTGGAAGGCAAGATATAGAAATTTTTTTTAATTTAACTGGCAAAATTCCTACGCCAATTTATGATACTCAAATAGCTGCAATGTTTTGTGGTTTAGGAGATCAAATAAGTTATGATGGGTTAGTTAATAAATTTTTGGGATTAACAATAAGCAAAGAAAGTCAATTTTCAAATTGGCTACAGAGACCACTTGCAAATAAGCAATTACAATATGCCTTGTCAGATGTAACTCATTTAATCCAAATTTTCCCTTTAATTAAAACAATGATCAAGGAAACTAATAGGGAAGAATGGGTTGAAAAAGAATTTCAATATCTTACAAATAAACAAATCTATAACACAAACCCAAAAGAAGTTTGGAAAAAAATTAAGATAAAAAATCCTAACAGAGAAGTTCTAAATATAGTAAAATATCTCGCCGAATGGAGAGAAATTGAGTGTAAAAAAAGAAACTTACCAAGAAACAGACTTATTAGAGATGAAATTTTAGTGAATATATCTCAACTAAAACCAAGTGATATTTTTTCAATAAAAAAAATAAGAGGTATACCCAAAATTCTTTGTGATAAAGATTTAAATGAAATTTTAAAAATAATTAAAATTTCTCGTGAAATTGAACCAGTAAAATGGCCTAAAATTCCTAAAAGTTCAAAAAAACTAAATGTGAGTAAGGCAAGCTTAGATTTATTAAAACTTTTATTATCATATTGTTCACAAAAGAGTGGTCTAGCAGAAAAATTAATTACAGACGCAGATGAATTAAGATTAATACTTGATGGGCAAAAGAAAGATTTAGAAGTTTTTAGAGGATGGCGTAACGAAATATTTGGTAAATATGTACATCTATTATTAGGAGGGAAAATTGCATTTACAATTAAAGATAACAAAATAAAAAAAATAGAATTTTAGTCTTCATTTAAACTATCTAGTATTATTTTAATGTTTTTGTAAGTTACTTTTTCATTAAATTCTAAAGAATGTGTATCTAATTTATCAATTACTTTTATAACACTTTCAAAACTTCTATCTAGTCTTTCTAGAATATAAATAAGCTTTTTATCACTTATAAATAAATTTTTTTCATTTGAATATTTTACTATAAATGAATAAAGAAGCACGTCATCAGGTAATTTTATTTGACTTGATACTAGACTTCTTATTCTCGAATTCAAATCATCAAGATCCCATTCCATTTGAAAAGGTGATAGCCTTGATAAAAGCAATATAGAACCTTCTTTATAAGTTACCTGGTTCATGAAATGCATGACCAATTCTGAGGGAAAACATTTTCCTGGAGTGAAATTATCTAGTATAAAGTTTTTACCTTCAGTTACTTGCTCAAGGCAATGATTAGATAAAGAAGTTAAATAAACACAATCGATTTCCTGTTTTAAAATTGAACTTAAGTGTGTTTTTCCTGAACCTTTAGGACCATACACGATTGCTCCTGGAATAGAGTTGGTTTTTTTACTATTTTGCCAAAAAGTAAAATTTTCAATTAATTTTACTGCCTCTACATTGCATTTAGAAACAAGATAGTTTTCCCTATTTTTTATAGATTTAAATTTTAATGGTAAAGCCATTTGTTTATAGAAAGCTAACTTATTAATATTTCTTAATTTAAAGCGCATTAATAAATCACTATAAAAGTTTTAAAAAGTAATGCCTTGCTACTACTCCTACAATAGCTGCAATAGGTAAAGAAATTAGAATACCAACAAATCCAGATAAATAAGCACCCGTCATAAGAGCAAATATTATCCAAATGGGGTTCAATTTTATTGCTTCTCCAACTAATTTTGGCGTTAAAAAATAACTCTCAAACAACTGGCCAGAAATAAATATTATAGTAATAAAAATTAATTGAGATGAAATCCCAAATTGAGAAAAGCCTAAAATTAGAGTTAACCCTCCTCCTATAAAAGAACCTAAATAAGGCACAAATGAAATTATACCAGCAAAAATACCTAACAATATTCCAAATTTTATACCAACTAAAAATAGGCCTAAACTATAAATCACTGATAATACTAAGCAGACAAAACCTTGACCTCGGATAAATTTAGATAAAACGACATCTATTTCTCTTATTAATAAATGAAAGTCACTAAAATTAGATTTGTCAGCCATATTATATACAAATTTTTTAATTTTATTAAACTCTATACTTAAATAAAAACTAATAACGAAAATTAAGATCACATTAAAAAAACTATTAATAAATTGAATACTATTATCTATGATATTATTGCTTGAATTAATTAAACTATCAGTTACGGGTTTTATTAGAGAGGTATAATCAATTGTTTTAATTTTTTCGGTAAATAAATACTTAGTATTTATATTTCTCAAAAATATTTCAATTTCCTCTAAATATCCAGGCAACAATAAAACTAAATTTTGTATTTGATAAATAAGAATTGGTAAAATTAAAACCAAAATTAATAAAAAACATAAAATGAAAGCAATAATTGACAAAAAGCTTGAGAAAGTTTCATTTACATATTTGTCAAGATAGATTTTTAATGGGTTTGTTAAGTAAGTTATAATAAATGCAATCAAAAAGGGAATAATAACTTCAAACAGATATAAAGTAATAAAAAAAATGACACAAATAAAAAAAATAATATTTAAATTTCTCTCAATGAAATTTTTTGTTTTGGAAGACATTTTTTAACCTCAATCCGAACTTAATTAATAAGTATATATTGTTGTGAATTTAAATCTTTAAATTTAAGTTTTTTTTCAAAAACAGCTTGGAAAAATGTTTTTTTATTACCCATAAATTTTACTATAATTCTACCTTGTGAGTTTGTAATAGAAATAATTTTTACTTCAATTACAAATGGTAATTTTTCTAATATATATAAAATGTTTGGCCAAACACTTGTATCTTTTTGAATTAAAATTAAATCCTCCTCATACTTCAAATTTTTTGAAGAATTAAATAAACTTCTTTTTAAATTCTCAAACGTATTTTTTGTCTTTTTGTTATAGAAAATTATTTCATTTTGTATTTTTAAAAAACCCTGATCTTTAAAACCAGATGTTGAATTTACGATAATTGATTTATCATTAAACAATAATTTCTTTTTTAATGTTGTAGATTTGATATTTGCTATTGGAATTATAAGATCAACTTCATTATAAATTCTGGTATCAATTAAGTTATTTTTTTTCCAATTAGTTTCAATTGATTTTATCATATTGGAAACTTCTTTATCTAATAAACTTTTATCAACATTATAGAATGATGAGGTTCTCTTTAGAGGGGTTGAATTTCTATAAATAGTTGATTGTAATTTTCCGCTTTTATTATAAAATTTTCCATATGTGGATAAATAAGTTTTACCATCTCTCATTAAAATTGGTTCAGCGACAACTAAGATTAGTGCATTAGTATTTTCATTGTTTATTAATTTATTAATTTGATCTTCATTAGATTTTAAAAGAACATTAGCTGTTAAAATTCTATTCAAACTAAAGTTACCTTTAGCAAGTTTTAATTTAACTAATCCATCTATGTTTTGAAGTTTATTTAACCAATTTAAATACCAACTATCTTTCTCATCCCATAGAACAAAACCTCTTGGGCCTTTAAAAATAGGTAAAACCGCTATTGGTTCTCTGTATGTTTCTGCGTATTGTAATTTATTTTTTCTAAAAAAATTAATAACCAAATTTCTATTAAAACAAATATCAAAATTAGCTAAATATCTCTTATCACTGTTAGCTTCTTTATTTATTTTTAAATAATCAACTAATGAAGAAATATCAATTTTGTTAAAATTTAATTCTTCATTTTTTATCATTAACCTATGTGTCAGTCTTTTAAAGCCAATTAATTTAGATTTTTGCTCTGCTTGATATCTTGCTTCATTAATTGATTCTTTTGTCAAATCAACGCTTATATTTTTGATATAAAAAGAGGAATTCAAACAATCTTGATCAACAGATGCTAATAATTTTGAGGATATAAAAAAAATTTTTAAAATTATTAAAAAATTTATTTTAGTAAGTTCTAAAGACAATATATTTTCCTTACTTTTTTATTTGATATGTGCTTATAACATCGATATATCAATATATATTGTTTGCTGTAAATATTATAGATAAATCTAACTTACAAAATACTTCATAATCAGAAATCAAAAAAATATGGTAAAAAACACAAATAAAACAGAAATCACATATAAAGATTCAGGTGTTGATATTGATGAAGGTAACATGCTTATTAGAGATATCGCTCAAATTACAAAAGCCACTTCAAATGAGGGTGCTATTGGTGAGTTGGGTGGATTTGGAGGATTATTCGATTTAAAAAAATATCCATTTAAGGATCCCATTCTTGTTTCAAGTACTGACGGTGTTGGTACTAAGTTACAATTAGCAATTAAAACTAAATCATATTTTAATGTGGGAATAGATTTAGTTGCTATGTGTGCCAATGATGTTTTGGCACAAGGAGCAAGGCCCTTATTTTTCATGGATTATTACGCAACTGGAAAATTAAACAAATCTGTGGCTATTGAGGTAATAAAAGGAATTGCAGAAGGTTGCAAACAATCAGGATGTGCACTTATAGGAGGAGAAACTGCAGAAATGCCAGGACATTACAAAAAAAATGACTTTGATGTTGCTGGGTTTTGTGTAGGAGCTGTAGAAAGAGACAAAGTATTAAAAAAAAATTCTGTTAAAAAAGGAGATCTTGTAATAGGTTTATCAAGCAGTGGAGTGCATTCCAATGGTTTTTCTCTTGTACGAAAAATAATAGAAGTCGACTCTATAGATATATTTAAAAATCCTAAATTTGAAAAAAACTTAACACTTGCTGAACTTTTAATGAAACCTACAATACTATATACAAACGCATTTTTGGCGGCAAACAAAAACCATAAAGTTAAATCTATAAGTCACATAACTGGTGGTGGTTTGATTGACAATCCTCCAAGAGCCTTCAATGATAACTTAACTCTAAAGTTTGACATGAAAAACTTCAAAATTCCTCCTCTTTTTAAATGGTTAAAAGATAAAGCAAACATATCTCTTTTTGAGTTAACTAAAACCTTTAACTGTGGAATTGGCTTTTTAATTTTTGTAGATAAAAGTGATGCTCAAGAAATAATAAATGATATTAATAAAATTGGTTATAATGCTTTTCTAATTGGTTCTATGGTTGAAAATAACTATGAAAAAAATGTTGTTTTTGATGGTTGGGATTTTTGAAAATTAGTTTTTTAAGGTATATATGGATGTATGACTTCAAATTTAAATTATCTCTCAAAATAAAAAAATAGGATAAAAAAATGGCAAACAAAACTGACAAAGAAACTCAAGAACATAAGCAATTTTATGAAAATTTTTTAAAATTTACAACATATAGCACAATTGTGGTTATAGCTATTGTTGCATTAATGGCCATTTTTCTAGTTTAGTATTGATTTATTTAACTAGCTCTATATTTGCAAAAAAGAAAGATATCTCTTTTTTAGCATTTTCAAGACTATCTGATCCATGAACTGAGTTTGCCTCAATACTTTCAGCAAACTCTTTTCTTATAGTACCCTCTTCAGCATCGTCTGGATTAGTTGCTCCCATAACATCCCTATTTAATTTTACAGCGTTATCGCTTTCCAATACTTGAACAACAACAGGACCTGAAATCATAAAATTCACTAAATCATTGAAAAAAGGACGATCTTTATGAATTTCATAAAATTTTTCCGCCATAGATTTAGTTAATTGAAGTCTTTTTTGTGCAATTATTCTAAGGCCAGCATTTTCAAATTTGGCATTAATCTTACCAGTTAAATTTCTTTTTGTAGCATCCGGTTTAATTATTGATAGTGTTCTTTCTACAGACATTATTGTACTCCAAATAAAGGTTTATTAAATTGGTTCATATAAATAATCAAGATATATTTAAATATTTATATTTATTTAATGATTAATATTGCTTTATTAAATGGTATAACATCCTAACACCCCATCCCACACCACCAGATGGAATAGAAGGTGTAGATTTATTTTGCCAAGTAACTCCTGCTATATCTAAATGAGCCCATGGAGTTTTTTGTATATGTCTTTTTAAGAAACATCCAGCTGTTATCGATCCTGCACCAGGACCTCCAATATTTTTCATATCTGCAATTTCAGTTTTAATCAATTTATCATAATCATCATCTAATGGCATTGCCCAAACTTTTTCACCTGTAATTTCTCCTGAACTAAAAATAGCTTCAGATATTTCTTTATCATTTGAGAACAAACCTGCCCTAATATTTCCTAATGCTACAATCATAGCCCCAGTTAAAGTTGCAAAATTAATCATAAATTTAGGTTTATATTTTTTTTCAGTCCAAGAAAGTATATCAGCTAATACAAGCCTCCCTTCAGCGTCTGTATTTAAAACTTCTATAGTTTGACCAGAATAAGATTTAATAACATCTCCAGGTCTTTGTGCATCACCATCTGGCATATTTTCAACCAGACCTATAACACCTATTAAATTATATTTTAACTTTGAGAGTGCTGCCGCTTCTATAATGCCAGTAACAGTTGCTGCGCCTCCCATATCCCATTTCATATCTTCCATTGACTTTGCTGGCTTCAAAGAAAGGCCTCCAGAGTCAAAACAGACTCCCTTTCCTATAAATGCCATTGGTTTATTATTTTTTTTGCCTCCTAACCATTCCATAACGACTACTTGGCTATCTTTTCTTGATCCTCGACCAACTGCAAGCAAAGCATCCATACCAATTTTTTGAAGTTGTTTCTCGTTATAAATTGTTACCTTAACGCCTATTTTTTTTAATTTTTTACATTCGTCAGCGAATGAAGATGGATATAAAATATTGGGTGGTTGCCACACTAAATCTCTTGCTGTAAACACACCTTTAGCAAGGTTTTGTATTTCAGAGATTTTATTTAAATTTTTATTTGGCTCGTTACAGACAAACACAACATTTTTTAAGTTTGTAATTTGTTTTATTTTGTTTTTTTTATAATTTTCGAATTTATATGAGCTTAATAAAATTCCAAGAGCTAGTCGTTCGTTGATAAAAATATTATTTTCATATATTTTTGCTTGAGAAGACCCTAAGGGTTTTATTTTTTTATAAATTATGCCACCTAACTCTTCTAAATATTTGTATGTTAAATCCTTATCTGAAGTTTTTCTTTTAACTAAAAGAAAGTTGCCTTTTTCTGATCTTACTAAAATTGTATTTGATGATTCATTTATGATAATTTTTTTAAATAAATTTAATAAATCTCTTTGAGAATTAAAATTATCAGACAATAGAATGTTTTTTTCAGAATAAAATAAGATATTTATCTCATTGTCTTTGAATTTAATATTATCACTTTGTTTTTCACATTTAAATTTTATAAACCGCTTGTCATTCAACATATCTTTTCCTTTAGTTCAAATAGGACTATTGCATTAAATTAAGTTATAGTACTATTAATATTTAAAAAAAATTCAATATAAATTTTTGAGAAAAGCTTTTATGATTTTAACTTGGTATATTTTTCGACAAACGTTAAGTAACGTCATAATCTCTACCTTTGTTTTTGTAGGGATTATATGGTTAAGTCAATCATTCAAAACCATAAAATTAATAATTAACAAAGGAGCTGGTCTTTTAGAATTTTTTATTTTATCTGCATATAGTCTTCCAAGTTGGCTTTTAATTGCTATACCATTTGGCACTTTTGCAGGATGCATGATTTCATATTTAAAACTTCAAAATGATAAAGAAATTTTAGTAATGAAATCAGTTGGAATAAATCCTTTGAGATTAAGCAACCCTGCCCTTTTTATAGCAATATTGGCTTCTATAATTTTATTTTTAATTTCTCACTTCATTATGCCAAAAACTTATAAAAATTTCAAAATTTTGCAAAATGAAATAAGGAATAATTCAAAAAGTTTAATTATTAGAGATAATATATTTATTGATTTAAACAAACATCAGACAATTTTTATTCATAGTTTAAATGAAAACAATGAATTAGAGGAGATTTTCATTCAAGATAGAAGTGATCCTAAGTTTGTTGTAGAGTTTTTTTCAAAAAAAGGAAATCTTAATTTTGAAAACAATATAATTTTAAATATGCAAGATGGCACTAGAATTTCTACTGATTTAAAAGGTAGATCAACTATATTAAGTTTTAAAAGTTATGATATAGAAATAATACAGGAAAATAATAAAGAAATATCCTCAAGAGTTATAGAATATAATGAATATAATTTTTTTGAGTTATTAAAAATGTCCAAAAATGCAAAAGAAAATAAAGGGAAATTATTAGCTGAAGCACACAGTAGAAATACAATTGCTTTTATGCCTTTAATTTTCAGTATGATTGTAATGGTTGTGATACTTAAAGATAATTTTTCAAGATTTTTTTCAATATATAGAAAAACTATAGTAATTGGACTGCTTGTTCTTATTCAAAGTTTAGTTTTAATTATTAAAAACGCTGTTCATTCCAATATCCTATTTTTACCTTTAATGTATTTTTTCCCTTTTTTAATATTAATAATATGTTTTTTTTTACTAAATAATAACAATAAATACCACAGAATTTTATCATTTACTAAAAAGGTCAGCTAATATTGTTAAGACTTACTAATCAACCAATAATACTCTATAAATATTTCACTAAGGATTTATTCAAATTTTTTATATTTGCTTTATTTTTTTTAATAATTTTAATTTTTTTTATTGATTTAATTGAATTATTTAGAAGATCCTCTAATAAAGTGGGGGTAAATCATCTCTTGAAAGCAAATTTTGTTGACTTAGCTGGGATGGCTTCCTTAAAAATCATAGGAAATAGTCAAAAAATTTTACCATTTGCCGTATTAATCGGATCAATTGGATGTTTTAACCAATGGAGAAAAAAAAATTATTATGTAATTTCTAAAGCCTCTGGTATTTCATTATGGAAAATTCTTTCACCAATATTAGTTTGTTTCTTTTTTGTTGGGCTTTTTTCTATAATAATTTTAAATCCATTCTCAACATTGATGAACAATAAGTATGAAAATTTACAAACTTTATTTTTTGGGAAAGCAAATATCCAAGAATTTTCTTTTGATACAAAAGGATTTTGGATAAAGCATATATCTGGAAACAGAAATTTAATAATTAATGCAAATAAAATAGATGAAAAAACTAATACATTATTTGATTTAAATATTTTTGAATATGATGAGAACAAAATTTTTAAAAAAAAAATCAAAGCAGAAAAAGGTAAATTTACTTCCCAAAAATTATTACTCTTCAATGTTCAATCGCTTAATAAAAAATATAAAATGACTAATTTAAAAAAATTTACTTATTCAATTAATTTTGATTCTACTCAGTTAAAAGTAGCCACAAAAAAACCTGACAAAATATTTTTACTAGATTTTCCATATTACCTTATAAAAATGAAATCTTATGGTCTTAATATTTCAAAACATTTAGTTTATTTTTTTAAATTGATATGCCAACCATTCTTAATTATTTCAATGATTTTACTTTCAGCATCCTTAATGTTAAGGAGTAGTGAAAGAAAGGTTGAAGTTGGTATTGTTTCACTTTCACTAGTTGTTGGTTTTAGTCTATACTTTATTGGAGATTTTATTTTTGCATTGGGTTTCTCAGAAAAAATTCCTCCGGTACTAGCAGGATTTGGGCCAACATTAATTGGATTATTTTCAGGATGTTATTTGATAAGTGATATCGATGAAATTAAATATGTTAAAAATAGGTAATAAATTGAATAAAGCTATTAATTTTTTTAATTTAAAATTTTTATTTCTTATTATTTTCTTTTCAGTCTACACATTAAAGCATGCTTTTAGTGAAGAAAATTATATTGTTACTATTGTCAATAAAATACCAATTACAAAGGTTGATATTTTTAACAGAGCAAAGTTAATTTCTATCTCTGTAGATAAAAACTCTAAAATAAAAAACATAGAAAATTACTACAATCAATCTCTTCAAACCTTAATAAATGAGAAAATAATTTTATCAGCTGGAGAAAAAATAAACAAAAATTTATCTTCAATTATTTTAAATCAAGCAAATCAAATACTTTTGGCTGAATTTGGAAATTCCAAACAAAAATTAAATCAATTCATAAATAAATATTCTATTTCAAAATCAACATTATTAGAAAAATACAAAGCCCAATTAATATGGGGAATTGTTTTACGAAACAAATATAAAGAGCAGTTTTCTAAGATAGAAAAGAATATTGAACAAATAATTGATTCAAATGAGTATAAAAAAAATGAAGATTTATATGACTTAGCTGAGATTGTAATTTATAAGAATAACAATAATAGACTTTTAGATAAGATTAATATTGCTCTTAAAGATGGTGCCAACTTTCTGGAAATTGCTAAACAAATCTCAGTAAGTAGCTCTGCTAAATTTAATGGTAAAATTGGATGGAATAGCTATCAAGATCTTCCTCGATTTATTAAAAATAGAGGTAGGTTAATTAATGAAGGTGAAACTTTTACCTTTTCTGAAAAAGATAAAATTAAAATTATAAAAGTTTTAGCTAAGCGTCAGAAAGGGAAAATTAGTAAAAAAGAAGACATAATGTTAATTGTTCAAATAAAATTTCCAATTAATTTTCAAAAGAAAAACATAGTATACAAAAAAATAAAAAACGATTTAAACAATCTTTTATCGAACAAAAATACTTGTGACGTATTAAAAATTTATGAAAAGAAAAATAGTAAAAATTTAGATTTTAAAGTCATTAAGTCAAGAATTGCAGATTTAAGTCCTATAATAGAAAGTATTGTCGAAAGGACAAATTTTTTTGAAGCATCTAAACCAATATTTCTTGGAAATAATGGATATATCTATGTTAAATGTGATAAAAAAGAAGCCAAATTAAACAAAATTAATTACAAAAAATTTAAAGAAGCAAAACTGAACAAATACTTTTTAATGTATAGTGAAAAACTACTAAAACGTCTTAATAATGAGGCAAATATTTTACTTGTTGAAAAAATAAAATGAGTGCTACTAAAATTGTAATATTAATAACCGCTGGAGATCCAGCTAGTATCGCAACAGAAATAACTATAAAAGCTATAGAAACTCAAAAAATTAAAAAAAATATTAATTTAGTTGTTATAACAGATCCAACCTTAGTTGAGGAATATAAAAAATTAGTTAGAAGCAATATAAAAATTAATGTGATTAAAGATGAAATCAAATTTTCTGATTATAAAGATAATTATTTCAATGTGATTCCTATAAAATTAAATAATATAGTCGAATATGGAAAGCCTAACGTTAAGAATTTTACTTTCACAAAATTTTCAATAATAAAAACTATAGAAGTACACAACAAAAGCATTGCTTCTGCAATTGTAACTAACCCTATCAATAAATATATAATGTATAAATCTGGATTTAATTTCGAGGGTCATACAGATTTTCTAGGTTCACTATCCACAAAAAAAAAGAACCCAGTTATGATGTTGGTAACTAATGGACTTAAAACTTTACCTTTGACAATTCATGTTCCTTTAAAAAATGTAACCCAATTAATTACAAAAGATCTTATTAATACTAAAATAAAAATTGCAGTTGAAGATCTGAAAACTTTCTTTGATATAAAAAAACCGTCTATTATTGTTACAGGTTTGAACCCCCATGCAGGAGAAAATGGTGATTTAGGTGATGAAGAAATCAATATAATTAAACCAGCTATAGATGAATTAAAAAAACTTACAAATATTTATATTACTGGGCCAGTATCAGCAGATATTGCTTTTGCACCTCACAAAAGAAATCATTATGATCTAGCTGTTTGTATGTATCATGATCAAGCACTTATACCAATCAAAACGCTAGATTTTGATAATGGAGTTAACGTAACATTAGGCTTGGATTTTATAAGAACATCTCCCGATCACGGTACTGCATTTGACATAGCTGGTAAAAATCTAGCTAACCCAGGAAGTTTGATTTCTGCAATTAACCTTGCTTATGAAATGAGCACTCATAAAAACAATGCATAATGAAATTAAAAATTTACCAACCATACAAGAAACTTTAAAGAAAAATAAAGTTAAAATTTATAAAGGTTTAGGTCAAAATTTTTTATTTGATCTAAATCTAACTGATAAGATTGTTAAACAAGCACAACCATTAGCATCGACTATTATAGAAATTGGCTCTGGACCAGGAAGTTTAACAAGATCTATTTTAAAAAATAAATCTGCTATTGTTTTTACAATAGATAAAGATGTTCAATCTGAGAAAATGTTAAGTGAACTAAAAACTATCTATAAAGATAGACTAAATATAATTATTGATGATGCTTTACATTATCCTATCTGGAATTTAGGTAAAGCACCAAGACAAGTAATAGCAAACCTTCCTTATAATGTAGGAACTAAGATGTTGATTACATGGTTGAAATATATTCATCATTTTGATTTACTAACTTTGATGTTTCAAAAAGAGGTTGCTAATAGAATAGTTGCAAAACCTGGTTCAAGAAATTATGGCAGGTTATCAATTTTAACAAATTGGTTAACTGAAAGTTCAAAATTATTTGATATTCCAAGTGAAGCTTTTATACCTAGACCTAAAGTTAAATCGTCAGTAATACAATTGAAACCACTTTCAAAACCACTTTATGACGTATCATTTGAATCCCTTGAAAAAATAACTCATCTTGCTTTTAGTCAGAAAAGAAAAATGCTTAAAACTAGTCTAAAAGAAATTAATGGTGAAAAAATTTTAGAAGATCTTAATATTTCTCCAAAATTAAGACCCGAAAATTTGTCTGTTATTGACTTTTGTAAAATAGCTAAAAAATCAAATCAATTTAAAAATTAAATTAGTTTTTCTATCATTTTATTTAAATTTAACTGTCTATACCTTCTAAGTCTTTCTGAGAATAAAATTAGCTTAATTTGATCTACAGCTAGCTGAAGATCATCATTTACTATAACAAAATCATATTCTGTATAGTGACTTATTTCTTTTTTTGCCTCAGACATTCTTTTTTTAAAATTCTCTTTATTTTCACTTGCTCTTTTGCCAAGCCTACTTTCTAGTTCTTTCATTGATGGAGGTAAAATAAAAATTTTTACGACATCTTTGGGCAATTGATTTACAATTTGTCTTGTTCCTTGCCAATCAATATCTACAATAACATCAATACCTTTATTAATTTTTGAGACAACCTCTTTTTTTAATGTTCCATATAGACATCCAAAAACATTAGCATACTCTAAAAATTGATTTTTTCTTAATAATAACCTGAACTCATCTTCATTTTTGAAAAAATAGTGTTTACCCTCAATTTCATCTTTTCTTTTTTTTCGTGTAGTTACTGAAACTGATAAATCAATTTCATCAACTTCATCGATTAACTTTTTACATATAGTTGTTTTACCTGCACCAGAGGGTGATGAAATAATAAGTAATAAGCCTTTATTTGCGATATTAGACATTATTTTTCCTTATTGATACTATCTTTCCATAGCTTAATATTTTTCTTATGTAAACTGTATGTTTTAGAAAATCTATGTCTTCCATTCCCATCGCTTACAAAATAAATATAATCAGTTTTTTTTATAAACTTTAACGTATTTAATGCATTTTCTCCTGGGTAGGATATTGGCGTTGGAGGTAAACCAAGAAATTTATATGTGTTATATGGATTAGTTGATTTCAACATTTTTCTTGTAATGTTTTTACCGTTAACTTTGAAACCATATGCAAGTGTTACATCTGATTGAAGTTTCATTTTATTATTAAGTCTATTGATAAAAACACTTGCAACTAATTTACTATCTTCAATATGCCTAGACTCCTTCTGGATTATTGAAGCAAGTATTAATAATTCATTTTTATTCTTTAAGACAAAATCTTTTGGCTTTTTTTTCCAAACAGAATTTAATAATTTTTCTTGAGCTGTTTTCATTTGATTTAAGAGTTTACTTCTAGGATAACCTAATTTAAAAAAATATGTGTCTGGTTTGTAAATACCTTCTTCTAACTCTCTAATTTCTCCGGTCAAATATGGGTTTTTTAGTAAATTATTTTTTAGATCGTCAGCTGTGGATCCTTCGATCAATGTAAAGTTTCTAGTTAATGTTTTACCTGTTTGTAAGATTTTTTGTATTTGAACAAGCGTAAGATTTTTAGGAATTAAATATTCTCCCGCCTTAGGAATAAAAGGTCTTTTATGGGACAATGATACTAATTTCCAGTTTATGAAAGAAATATTTATATTTTTTTTACTGAGCTCAGATATTATTTGTTTTTGACTAGTGTTTTTATTCAATAAATAATAAGTCTCTTCAAAAACAACAACTTTGTTAGTTATTAAAACAATATATATAGAGATTGAAGCCAAAAGAGAAAAAAACAATACAAAGAACAGGATAAACTTTTTTTTCAAACTCAATCTGAGCTACCAATTACTAAACTTGCATTTGTACCTCCAAAACCAAAAGAATTCGAGAGTACATTTTTTATTTTTCTTTTTTTTGATTTAATCGGTACCAAGTCAAAACCCAATGAATCTATATCTGGGTTAACTAAGTTATTTGTAGGAGGAGCAATTTGATTTACAATTGACAATATTGAGTAAATAGCTTCAATAGCGCCAGCTGCACCTAATAGATGCCCTGTTGCAGATTTAGTTGAACTAATACTAGTATTTTCTATTTTTTGTCCAAGAAGTCTGCCAATAGCCCTCAATTCGATTATATCACCTAAAGGTGTAGACGTACCATGTGCATTGATGTAATCAAGGTCTGTAGCACTTATACCTGCGTCTTTAATTGCTGATAACATTGCCCTAAAACCACCATCGCCATTTTCAGCTGGGGCTGTTATATGGTGAGCATCACCAGACAAACCATAGCCTTTTATTTCTGCATATATTTTTGCACCTCTTTCAAGAGCATGTTCTTTTTCTTCGAGAACTAGTACTCCAGCTCCTTCTCCCATAACAAAACCATCTCTGTCTGTATCCCAAGGTCTAGAACTAAGCATAGGGTCATTATTAAAGTTGGTGCTTAATGCTCTTGCTGCAGCAAACCCTGCCATACCAATTCTACAGCAAGCTGCTTCAGCTCCACCAGCAATCATGACATCTGCATCACCATAACGAATAATCCTTGATGCATCTCCAATAGCATGGGCTCCAGTTGAGCAAGCAGTTACTACAGAATGATTAGGACCTTTAAAACCATATTTAATACTTACTTGACCTGATAATAAATTTATAAGTGCTGAAGGTATAAAAAAAGGACTAACTTTTCTTGGTCCTTTAGAATTTAATAGTTCTGTTGTGTTAGAGATAGTTTCAAGACCTCCAATTCCAGAACCAAGTATTACACCTGTTCTATTCTTTTGATTTTCGCTATCTGGAATCCAACCTGAATCTTCAATTGCTTGTGTGGCCGATATAAGACCGTAGGCTATAAATCTATCAATTCTTTTATATTCTCTCGGTTCTATCCAGTCTTCAATACTTAAACCACCCTCAGGATCATCGCTCTTTTTTGGAATTTGTCCTGCTATTTTACAAGGTAGGTCTGAAACATCAAAATTATCAATTTTATTTATACCAACTGAGCCAGATACAAGTCTGTTCCAATTAGTATTAACGCCTACACCCAAGGGTGTTAATAACCCTAACCCCGTAACTACAACTCGACGCATAAAGGACTCCTAATTACAACCCGAGCAATTAATATTGGATAGATTAACTATTTGAAGATATAAAGTCTATAGCGTCCTTAACAGTTTGAATCTTTTCAGCTGCATCATCAGGAATTTCACATTCAAATTCCTCTTCAAAAGCCATAACTAATTCAACAGTGTCTAAGCTGTCAGCACCTAGATCATCTATAAAACTAGCACTTTCAACGACTTTAGATTCATCTACACCAAGATGCTCAACTACAATCTTTGTAACTCTACCAGCTATATCACTCATTAAATTCCCCTTAAGTTAAACAAAATTTGATTTCGAGTAACATAAATATGTAATCATGCCAAGTATATTATGAACTGGTAATCAAAAAATTATATCATGCTCATGCCACCATTTATGTGTAACGTAGTCCCAGTTATGAAACTTGCTTCGTCACTAGCTAAATAAATGCAACCATTTGATATATCTTCTGCGTTACCTAGCCTATTAGCAGGAATATTAACGATTATTTTATTTTTTTGATCATCTGTAAGTTTATCTGTCATTGGTGTTGATATAAATCCTGGGGCGATAAGATTACAAGTTATTCCTCTTGCTGCCACTTCTAAAGCAATAGACTTTGTAAGGCCAGATAAAGCTGATTTAGAGGCTGCATAGTTAGCTTGACCTGGATTACCGGTAAATCCTACTATTGAACTAATAAAAATAATTCTTCCAGATTTTCTTTTTAGCATCCCTTTTATAACCTGCCTAGTAAGTCTCATACAAGCAGACAGATTAATATTTATAACTTTTTCCCATTCTTCATCTTTCATCCTTAAAAAAAGATTGTCTGCCGTAATGCCAGCATTATTGATAAGGATATCTATATGACCAAAAGAACTTTCAGCCTGTGTTGCCAAAGATAAAACACTTTCTTTAGAAGTTAAGTCAGTCGCTATAGCTTTAGTATCATCCCCTAACTCAGAAGAAAGTTCATTAAGAATGTTTTGTCTTGTTCCAGAAAGGATAAGTTTAGCACCTTTTTTTTTCATCTTTTTTGCTATAGATTTACCAATACCACCTGTGGCTCCAGTTAATAAAACAACTTTACCTGTTAGATCAAACATAACTGTACTCCATCATAATTTATAGATAAGCATCGAAATCATCTGGATTTTCAAAACTTACACTTGAAATATCTTTTACCATTCTTTTTGCAATTCCTGTAAGAACTTTTCCACTTCCTAATTCAGTTATTTTTTTTACTCCTTGATTTTTTGCAAACTCCATTGTTTCTCTCCATCTTACAGTACCGGTGACTTGATCAATTAAATTTTTTCTTAATATTGAAGGATCTGTATGAGACAAAGCTGTAATATTAGAAACTATTGGTACTAAAGGTTCATTAAATTCTAAGTTATTTAAAGCTTTTTCCATTATCACACGTGCAGGCTCCATCAATCTACAATGAAAAGGAGCACTAACTGGGAGTAAGATTGCTCTTTTAACACTATTATTTTTGGCAATTTCAATTGCATTTTCAACTGCTTCTACATCTCCACTTATTACTACTTGACCATCTGCATTATCATTTCCAATATCACAAATTCCATGAATTTGAGCTTTTTCAATAATTTCAATTGTTTGATTAATGCTAATTCCAATCAAAGCTGCCATAGCTCCCTTACCAACAGGGACTGCTTGTTGCATAGCTTCACCCCTTAATCTAAGTAAAATTGCACATTCTTTAAGTGAAAAAACTTTTGCAACTGTCATAGCTGTATATTCACCTAATGAGTGTCCACATGTAAAATCTGCTAACTGTTTTAAATTTTTATTTTCTAATTTGCTTAAAACTCTATACGCAGCCACTCCACATGCCATAAGTGCAGGTTGTGCATTAGTAGTTAATGAAATTTCACTATCTGAGCCTTCCCACATAATTTTAGTTAAATTTAAGTTCAAAGCATCATTAACCTCGTCAAAAACTTCTTTAGCTTCAGGAAAATTTTCCGATAGCTTTTTACCCATCCCAATTTTTTGAGAACCTTGTCCAGGGAAAACGATAAAGTTCATATTTATTCCTCATTAATTATTAAAAATTTATAATTATTTATTGCATAATTTTTATAAACATTTATGTTCCACAAATAAATAAAATACCACATAAACTTATTATTATTTATGTACTCCTTTCCAGCAAGTTTCTTGTTGGATAACCTGGGCATTACAACCCAAAAAGCCAGAAGGAGAAAACGATGGCATTATACGAGAGTGTAATTATTGGACGACAAGACTTAACGCCGGGCCAATTTGAAACATTATTAGAAAAATTTATTGCAGTTATTCAATCTTTTAAAGGCGATATAAAAAAAAGAGAGAATTGGGGTGTTAGAAACCTTGCTTATAAAATTAATAAAAACAGAAAAGGGCATTATATATTATTAAATATAGATGGGCCTCCAGAAGCTATTAAAGAATACGAACGTTTAATGAGATTGGACGAGGATATTATTAGATTTCTAACGATTAAAATTAAATCTATTGATGAAAAACCATCACCATTAATGGTCAATAAATCTGATATTTCAAAGAATGAAACACTTACAGATGAAAACTCTTCAGCAGCTGATAATAAATAATAAAGGAATAATTACATGTCACAATTAAACATAACGAGAGAAGCACTAAGAAAGCCTAATCAAAAAAGAAAAAAATCTTGCCCATTTGCAGCTCCTAACACTCCTGAAATTGATTATAAGGATCTAAAAGTATTAACAAGATACGTGTCTGAAAGAGGGAAAATTATTCCATCTAGAATATCTGCCGTATCAGCCAAAAGACAAAGAGAACTCTCTAAAGCCATTAAAAGAGCGAGATTTTTAGCATTAATGCCTTATGTTGTTGGTTAATAAAGGATAATTAAATGAACATTATTTTATTGGAACGTATTGAAAAATTAGGTCAAATAGGTGATTTGGTTTCAGTTAAGTCTGGATATGCAAGAAACTTCTTATTACCACAAGGTAAAGCAGTATTTGCTTCTAAAGAGAACATTAAAATGTTTGAAGATAAGAAAGCACAGCTAGAAGGTGAAAATATTGAAAGAAAAAAAGAGGCTCAAAATTTAGTAAACAACTTAAATTTTAAAGAAATAACTATAATAAGAGCTGCAAGCGAATCTGGGCAATTATATGGTTCTGTCTCAGCTAAAGACATTGCTCAAGAGGTTACTAATCTAGGTTTATCAGTCAATAAATCACAGATTGTTTTAAACAAAACTCTAAAAACATTATCATTTGAAGATGTATCAATTAAACTTCACCCAGAAGTGTATGTAAAATTAAAATTGAATATTGCTAGATCTACTGAAGAGGCTAAAGAACAATCAAAATCTGGTAAGGCTATTATTACAACAGAAATAACTGGAGGAGATATAAGATCAGAAAGAGCACAAAAAGATGCAAGACGTTTTGAAAAGAAAAATGATGATAAAAAATTAGATGCAGCCCAAGATGAAGTTTTGAAATCAGAAATTAGTGATAATTCAAAGAAACCAGAGAATAAAGATCTAAATAAAAATAAGACAGAAAAAGAAAATAAAGAAAAAGTATAAATTATAATCTTGTTTTTTATTGATAGATAAATAAAAATTAATCTCCTTTGCCTTCAGGAGATGATATAATGGATGAAAGTTTTGTCGATGATTACGTTAATTCTAATGAGATAACAAAAAATAAAAATGTAATGCCTCAAAACCTAGAGGCTGAACAAAGTCTAATAGGTTCAATACTATTTGACAATAAGATTTTAGAAGATCTACCTTCGAATTTTAGTTCATATTATTTCTTTGATCCTCTGCATTCCAATATTTATGATGCCAGTCTTTCATTAATAGATAATGGACGCTTAGCAGACCCTCTAACATTAAAAAACTATCTTAGTGATAACAAACACAATTTAGACATAGATATTGAACAATATCTTATAGACTTAAGAGATGGTGTTTTATCTCTAAGCAAAGCTAGATTTTATGCCGAAGAAATACGTAATTGCTATGTCAGAAGATGTTTAATAGTTATAGCTGATGAATTGATTCACAAAGCAAACCACCCTAGTATTGACACCACTCCTGATCAAGAGATATCCAACACAGAAGAGAAATTATATAATCTGGCTGAAAAAGACCAAATTAATTCTGGACCATCCGATTTTAAAACAGTTCTTGCTAGCACAACTAAACAAATTAATTCTGCATATAATAGAAAAGGAAAATTATCTGGAATTGATACTGGATTTTCTGGTATCAATCGTCATTTGGGAGGTTTGAATAAATCAGACCTTATTGTTTTAGCAGGCAGACCTGCAATGGGCAAGACAGCTTTGGCAACTAATATTGGTTTTAATGCAGCAAAAAGTAGTATATCAGATAAAAATGAAGCAATTTTAATTTTCTCTTTAGAAATGTCGGCTGAACAATTAGCTCAGCGAATACTTGCAGAGCAATCTACAATAGATTCTCATAGATTAAGAAATGGTGATATTGATAATGATGAGTTTTCAAAACTAGTTGTTACTCAAAATAACATACATAGCTTACCTTTTTTTATTGACGATACCCCTGCAATCTCTGTTGGTCAAATTGCATCAAGGGCAAGAAGGTTAAAGAGAACAAATGGATTGGGCTTAATTATAATTGATTATATTCAATTAATTCAAGGATCAAAGGCCAGTGAAAGTCAAGGTAGAGTTCAGGAAATATCTAATATTACTAGAGGTTTAAAATCACTGGCAAAAGAATTAAATGTACCAATATTAGCTTTGTCTCAATTAAGTAGAGCTGTTGAACAAAGAGAAGACAAAAGACCTATACTAGCTGACCTAAGAGAATCTGGATCTATTGAACAAGATGCTGATGTAGTAATGTTTGTATATAGAGAAGAATATTATCTAGATAAGAGTGAACCCAGCCAAAGAGAAAATGAAAATCAAGAAAGCTTTAATGAACGTTTTATAAAATGGCAGGATAAAAGAAGCGCTGCAGAGGGAAAGGCAGAAATTATCGTTTCTAAACAACGTCATGGGCCAACAGGTATTATCCAAGTACAGTTTGAGGCTAAATTTACAAGGTTTATGGATTTAGTCCAAAATGAGAGGTTGCCAGACCAAATCTATTAGTAAAATTATTTAAATTTGTTTATTATCTTTTTATGAAATCTATTCTAAAAATATCTCTTGATGATATTAAAAATAACTGGAAATTAATAAACATCGCCTCAAATGGAAAAGCCGCAGCGGTCGTAAAAGCTAATGCCTATGGAATGGGTATGATAGAAGTAGCTGGGGCATTATTAGAAGCTGGGTGTAATTATTTTTATGTAGCAAATATTTTTGAAGGATTAAAACTTAGAAAAAAATTCAACTCTAATAAAATATCAATTGCTATTTTTGAAGGTTATTTGGAAGGCAATCAAAAATTTTATGCTGAAAATAATTTAACACCTATATTAAATAATCTTGAACAACTGAAAAGATTAAAAAATTTTTCAACAGGAGTAATAGAACAGAAAGCTATTATTAATATTGATACTGGAATGAATAGATTGGGTTTAATTAAGAAAGAGAGAGATTTTTTAATTAATAATAGAGACTTATTAAATAATGTAAGAATTGATTACATTATGTCTCATCTTTCAAATGCAAATGAAAATGAAAGTAAAATTAATTTGCTTCAACTTAATGAACTCAAAAAATTTTCTAACAACTTTCCAAATGTAAAAGTTAGCTTTGCAAACAGTGACGGAGTCAAACTTGGATCTAATTATTGTTTTGATCAGACTAGACCTGGCATTGGTTTATATGGAATAGACAATTTTGGTAAAAATTTTTATTTTAATTCAGTAAAATTAAAATTACCCTTTAAATTATATGCTCCAATTATTCAAATAAAAAAGGTAAATGCTGGTGAAAAAGTTTCATATGGCGGAATTGATATTTTAAAAAGAATTTCAATACTTGCTACAATTGGCGTTGGTTATGCTGATGGGTGGCTAAGATTATTTAAACCTAATAGTGTTTTTTTAATTGGAAATGAAAAGTGTAAAATTGTTGGTAATATAACTATGGATAGTTTTGTTCTAGATATTACTGATATTAAAAAAAACAAGCTAAAAGAAGGAGATCACATTTGTTTATTAGATAATTCTAATATTGAACATATACTCAAAAACAATAACATAATAAGCTATGAACTATTAACACTTATGGGTGATCGTTTACATAGAAATTATTAGCTCTTATCAATTTTTAATAAAGGTGATTAACTTTGCTTGATATTTTTTTAGATATTCTTGGCACAACAGGAAAAAAATTTATTAATTTTGTTGCAAATATTGGACATTTTATTATTTTTTTTGGAAGTGCTATCTATTGGGCATTTAAACCACCTTGGTATTTTAAAAAGATTTTTCAACAAATACTAGATATCGGATACTTTTCATTACCTGTTGTGGGTTTAACCACTTTTTTTTCAGGTATGGTTTTAGCACTTCAGACTTATAACGGCTTTACTGACTTCAACTCAGAGTCTACTGTTGCAAGAATTGTTTTAACCTCAATCACTAGGGAATTAGGCCCCGTATTGACAGGTTTGATGGTGGCAGGTCGTATAGGAGCAAAAATGGCTGCAGAAATAGCAACAATGAGAGTTACTGAACAGATAGATGCATTAGGAACATTAGGTACTAGACCTATGCAATATTTAATTGCACCTAAAATAATTGCATCCTTGGTTTGTATACCTCTTTTAGTTTTAATTGGAAATACCATTGGTATTTTAGGAGGTTATGTAATAGCTATTTACAAACTCAATTTTAATCCAAGTCTATATTTATATGCAACAATGGAATATTTACAGTTAATTGACATTATACAAGGTACTGTAAAAGCTGCTATTTTTGGTTTAATAATCTCAATGGTAAGTTGTTATTTTGGATACAATGCGAGCAAAGGGGCTGAAGGAGTTGGGTTTGCAACTACATCATCAGTAGTAATTTCATCTGTAATGATTTTAACAAGTACTTATATAATAACAGCATTATTTTTTGGTTAAAATATGGATAAAAGGAATAACAAAAAAGTCATAATTAAGGTAAGTGATTTATCAAAAAGCTTTAATAATAATATTGTTCTCAAAAATATAAATTTTCAATTACTTGAAGGAGAGTCTTTAGCAATTATTGGCGCATCTGGTTCAGGAAAATCTGTACTTTTAAAAAATATAATTGGCATATTAGAACCTGATAAAGGATCAATTGTAATTAATGACACGGAAATGGTAAATTTACCTAGAAATTTAAAAGAAAAACTTTTACTAGATCTTGGAATTACTTTTCAACATGGCGCTTTATTTGATTCTCTTAAAAATTGGGAAAATATAATTTTTAAAACAGCTAATAAAGAAAAAACAAATAACAAACAAGGTAAACAACTAGCATTTTCAATAATTAAACAACTAGGACTTCAACCTGAAATTTTAGATCTATATCCTTCTGAAATTTCAGGTGGGATGCAAAAAAGAGTCGCTATTGCTAGAGCAATTTGCGGAAATCCAAAAATTTTATTATTTGATGAACCTACTTCTGGATTAGACCCTGTAACAGGAAGTTTAATAGATCAGTTAATCAAAACAGCTGTAAAAACAATTGGTGGAAGTGCGATTACAATTACTCATGATATGGCATCGGTATGCAGAATTGCTGACAAGGTTATCTTAATTGATAAGCAAACAATTTCATGGACTGGCACACCAAAAGAAATGTTTAATTCAGCAAACAAAAAAATACAAGAATTTATCAAACCAATTGATTCTGAAATATTTTTTTAATGATAAAATCCAAAAAACAATTTATTTGTCAATCTTGTGGAAATATTTATTCGAGATGGATAGGCAAATGTGAACAATGTAATCAATGGAATACAATAATTGAAGAAAACAATTCTAAACCTTCTGGTGTTTTATCCAAATCAACAGGGAAAAGAATAAACTTTGAAAAGCTGAATGATGTAAATTACGAATATTCAAAAATCAAAACTAATCTTAATGAGCTAGACAGAGTTATTGGAGGTGGATTTGTTCCAGGCTCGGTCACTCTAATTGGTGGAGACCCTGGTATTGGTAAGTCTACTTTATTATTACAAATCGTAGGTAAACTTTCTGATCAAAAAGAAAAATGTATCTATGTTTCTGGGGAGGAAAGTTTATCACAAATAAAAATGAGAGCTGATCGTTTAGGTGTTAATAATAACGAAATAGAATTTGCTTCAATCACAAATGCCTCTGATATTGCCATCACAATAAATTCGGAAAAAAAACGATGTGTATTAGTAATTGACTCTATACAAACTATGTATTTACCACAATTAGATAGTTCGCCCGGAACGGTATCACAAGTAAGAGCTAGTGCACATGAATTAATACTTGCCGCAAAAAAAACAAATACGATATTAATTTTAATAGGTCATCTTACAAAAGATGGAGCTATAGCTGGACCAAAAGTTTTAGAACATATGGTTGATACCGTCTTATACTTTGAGGGCGATAATAATTTTCAATACAGGATTTTAAGAAGTTTTAAAAATAGATTTGGGGCTAATAATGAAATCGGTGTATTCGAAATGTTAAGTAATGGTTTAAAAGAAATTTTAAATCCCTCCGCAATTTTTTTGTCAGACAGACAAAAAAATATATCAGGAACTTCAATTTTTGCTGGATTAGAAGGCACCAGACCTATTTTAGTAGAAATTCAGGCATTGGTTACTCATTCTACATTAGCGACACCAAGAAGAGTAATAGTAGGTTGGGACATATCAAGGCTAGCAATGTTATGTGCTGTTTTAGAGGCAAGGTGTAAAATTCATCTCTCCAATATGGACATTTTTTTAAATATTGCAGGAGGTATAAAATTATTTGAACCAGCTGCGGATTTAGCTGTAGCAGCAGCTATAATTTCATCTGTTAAAAATATTCCGTTGTCTTTTTGCAGTGTGTTTTTTGGTGAAGTTGGCCTCTCAGGAGAAATTAGGAAAGTTAATCAGCCAGAATTAAGAATTAAAGAAGCATCTAAATTAGGTTTTAATAAAATTAATCTTCCTACTAAACAAAAAGTTATAATTAGTGAAGATATGCGTTATAACAATCTAAGCGTTTTGAGCGACCTAGTGGAATTAATTAATAAAGATAATAGAGACTGATGGAATATTTTAATAATCTGTATTTTAATATAATCGATATTATAATTTTTGGAGTTATTCTTACGTCGTGCATAATAGCTACTTTAAGAGGATTTGTTAAAGAATTATTTAGTATTATTTCATGGATTTTGTCTTTGATTGTAGCGTTTAATTTCTTTGAAAAATTCAAAGTAAAATTGTTAAATCATATATCACAAGAAATAATTGTAGATTTTCTTGCTTTTGGTTTTCCATTTTTGGGGACTCTAATTTTAACTAGTATAATCTCTAGTTGGTTATCCCCCAAATTTGATGTAAACGGAGTTTTAATTTTTGACAAAATTTGTGGGTTTGCTTTTGGTGCCTTTAGAGGTTTTTTACTAATTCTCTTATTCTATTTAGGATTTTTATATTTAATAGGTAAAGATAAAAAATTACCTGATACGCTTCTTGAAGCATATTCATTCAAATATATAAATTTTTCTGCTGAATTATTGGTAAAGTTTTTTAATAACGAAGAATTAAAAATTGACAATGAAAAAACAAAAGAATTGTGAAATAAAAAATTCTAGGAATATTTAATGTACTGTAAAATTAATGATAAATTTAAAGAAGAATGTGGAGTATTTGGTATATTTGGAACTGAAGAAGCATCTGTTCTAACAACTCTAGGTCTTCATTCTCTTCAACATAGAGGTCAAGAAGGCGCAGGTATAGTAAGCTTTGATGGAAAAGCTTTTCATTCAGTGCGTAAACAAGGTTTAGTGGGAGATAACTTTAACAATATGAATATTTTGTCCCAGCTTCCTGGTAAGACAGCTATAGGCCACGTTCGATACTCTACAACTGGTGAATCCAAACCTGAAAATCTACAACCTTTTTTTGCAAATTTAGCCGTTGGTGGCTTTGCATGCGCACATAACGGAAATTTAACTAACACTTATTCAATAAAAAAACAATTGGTTGAAAGTGGTTCTATTTTTCAAACTTCATCTGATACTGAAATTATTCTTCAATTAGTTGCGCGATCAAAAAAGAAAAAAATAATTGATAAGCTAATTGATACACTCAATCAAATAAGAGGGGCTTATTCACTTGTAATCTTAACAAATAAAAAACTTATTGGGGTAAGAGACCCTTTTGGAATTAGACCATTAGTTCTAGGTGATAAAAATGGTTCTCCTGTTTTAGCTTCAGAAACTTGCGCGTTAGACATGATTGGAGCAAAATATATTCGTGACATAGAAAATGGTGAAATAATTGTGATAACTGAAAATGGTATGGAGTCTATAAAGCCATTTAAAAAAATTCAAGAAAGACCTTGTATATTTGAGAGAATTTATTTTGCAAGCCCTGACAGTATAGTGGGAAATAAGACAGTTTATACTTATAGAAAAGCTCTTGGTGAACAATTAGCAATTGAAAATAATATAATTGCAGATGTAGTTGTTCCAATACCAGATTCAGGGGTTTCAGCAGCTATTGGATTTTCACAAAATTCAAAAATCCCATTTGAACTTGGTATAATTAGAAGTCACTATGTTGGTCGTACTTTTATTGAGCCCTCCCAAACTATTAGACAGTTTGGAGTAAAACTTAAACATAGTGTCAATAGATCATGTATCGAAAATAAAAAAGTCATTTTAATTGACGATTCAATAGTTAGAGGAACAACCGCAAGTAAAATCGTAAAAATGGTTTACGAAGCAGGAGCAAAGGAAGTTCATTTAGGAATTTCATGCCCTCCAATTTTACACCCAGATTTTTATGGTATTGATACACCAAACTATAACCAATTGATTGCTTCTAAATCTAATTTAAAAGAAATGACAAAATTAGTTGGAGCTAAATCCTTATTTTTTCTCTCTTTAAATGGCACATACAAAGCAATGGGGTGTAAAAAAAGAAACTCTGAGACACCCCAATTTACTGATCACTGTTTTACAGGTGAATACCCAATAGATGTAACTGAAATTCTGAAACTTAATAGATAAACTAATGAATAATAATAAAAATATTGCACTTATTACAGGAGCAGGAAGTGGCATTGGGGCTGAAACAGCCATTGTACTTGCAAAACATAATTACCATACAATTATCACCGGAAAATCATTATCTAGTCTTGAAAAAACCGAAAAAACAATTGTTGAAAATGGTGGTTCATGTACTTTAGTAAAACTAGATATGAATGATTTTGTTGGAATTGACAAATTAGGCTTAGAAATATTTAAAAGATGGAAAAAATTAGATATATTAATCTCAAATGCAGCAATTCTAGGAACTCTAGGACCTATACATCACCAAAGTAATAATGAGTTTATTGAAGTACTTAATATAAATTTAGTAAGCAATCACAGACTAATTCGATCTGTCGAGTCACTATTAAAAAACAGTGATAAACCTAAAGCTTGTTTTCTATCGTCAACAGTGGCTAATGAAGTAAGACCCTTCTGGGGGGCTTATGCTGTTTCTAAGGCATCTCTTCAACACATGGTAAAAATATGGTCTATTGAGAATAAAAATAATAATTTGTCAATTTCAATAATAAATCCTGGAAAGACAAATACAAAGATGAGAAAACAGGCAATGCCTGGTGAAAATAGTAATAATCTACAAAATCCAAAGGAGGTGGCAGAAAAAATAAAAGAATTTATTTTTTCAAATAAAATTTATAAAGGTGAAGTAATTGATTTAATTAGATTTAAGTTAAATTAATCTTCAATTAGCACTGGCTCCAAATAAGAGAAATGAAAGTCAATTTTTTCGTCAAATTTTCTAGCAATTTCTTGAGCCTCTTTATCGCTTCGAGCACAATAACTCAAACTTAATCTATAGTTGTTTAGCCTGTAAAAAAATCGTAGAAGTTCTATCTGACTATTACCTACATACCAAGATTTTAATATCCAACCTATGAAAAATAACCACGGAGAAATCATAAATAGCAATATGTAAAAGACCATGGTAACAAAAAACAAGTTCCACAACCTGTTTTGTAACATCCATAAAGGTGGAGCAATGCTTGCAAGAATTGAAGGCATTGTATTTAGTAATATTGAAAATTTTCCAGGTTTTTTATAAATTTCAAATAAAAAATAAAATTCATCTTTTTGAAAATGTTCATTTATATTTGAAATTTCTAATTCTGGTATTTTTTCAGATGTTACGTTTTCGCAAATTACTCCTAAAGAACCATAAATAAACGTATTAAAAAAAACTCCATCTCTAAATAGAGTAATTACTTTTTTTTCTTTTGTTTCAGATAATTCCTTAGATAGTTCTTCATAACTTTTATGAACCATTTCACCATCAAGTGCTATGATAACATCGCCCTCTTTAAGCATCATCATAAATGCATTTGAAGATGTTCTTATTGATTTAATCTGTAAAAATGATTTTTCAGTTATAATTTCATCGTTCATTTTACTAAACTCACTATATCTAAAAGGTTAAATTATGGGTATTTAATCCTACTAGTTTTATCTGCGATCTTACTCAATACATTATTGTTTTGTTTTAAAAGCTTTGAAATTTGTTGTGCTTGAATTGCTTGGTTTGCTACAATTTTTTTGTAGATAGCTTTATTACTGATTTTTTGAATAGCCTTAGAAATAGATTTATTATTAGATTTATTTAACTTTTCTATATTTGAAACAAGTTTGTTATTAGTTTCTACACTTACTTGAGAATTTTTATTCAATTCATTAACAAGAGTATTTGTAATTAACTGTAATTCTGCAACTGTGTTTTCGTTAGATGTCTGAACTCTTTTCTCTATTTTATCAAGAGTTACAACTAATTTCTTGTTAACCTCAAGTAAATCTCCTTGTTTTTTTATAGCGGTATCTAGATTTTTTAGTGAAGCGTTTACCCCATCAACGTTCTCTGCAAAAACAACTAGTGCTTCCCTGCTTGTTTCTGTCATATTAGTCAATTTATCTGAGGATTGCATAAATAAAAAGGCACTAACAGTTATCACGACTAAACCTGATATAATAGATGATAAAAATACGATTGTTGTGTATTTATGAATTTGTTTCACCTTAGCCTCCAATTTTTCGTGTGCTTTTTTAACTTTATTATATTCTGAAGTTACATCAGTTGCTGCATCTGCTGCGTCTAAAGCTAATTTGATGCTTTCTTGAACAGCTTCAATTTTTGTATCCATTTTATTTTTCCTATAATTTAAAACCAAACAAATATCAAATTCTTAATTCTTCTCTTTTCTGTATGCACATTCTATACCAGTTGTGCTAAACACTTCTAATGATGGTATGAATTTAGATATAAACCCAAACTTTTTGCATCCCCACGGCCTTTGTTTTTTATGAGAAATGAAAAAATAAGTGCATCCATGGCAAGTTATCCTTTTTTTATCATTCCCAATATTTTTCATCACGGCTATAAATTCTATTTTTTATTTTTATTTTTATTTTTAAATTCGATTAATCCATATATTAATCCAGCAATTTTAAATCTAAATGCCCCTAAAACTGCTGTAAAACCAAAAAACCAATATAAAGCAGCATTTGAGATATCACCTTCTTCATTTAGAGAACTTGCTTCAAAATGACATAAAAGAGCAGACCAAATAAACATTGCAGTAATAATAATTTGTCCAAATGATTTTCTTTTCTTCACATTATCACCAATACTTTATTTGATTGTTTTTCCATATTCATCAAAACTCATATTTTCAGGTATTTCAAATTCAGGATAATCAGTTTCCTCTCCTCTTTCAATTTTAAAGATATAAGCTAAAACAGATGCAACGGCTGAATAAAGATTTTCAGAAATTTCTTTGCCTATTTCTCCTGTAAAATAGAGAGCTCTAGCAAGTAAAGGGCTTTGAAAGACTGTAACTTTATTTTCATCAGCTAATTTTATTATTTTTTCTGCTATCATTCCTCTTCCCATAGCTAAAATTGTTGGAGCACCTTCCGAGCCTACTTCGTATTTTATTGCAACTGCAAAATGTGTTGGGTTAGTGATTATTGCTGATGCATCTTTTACATTATCTAGTGCGGCAGATTGGGTGGCAGCTCTGTTGGCAATTTCATTTTGTAATTTTCTAATTTTTTGTTTGACCTCAGGTGATCCATCAGTATCTTTATGCTCATCTTTCACTTCTTTAATTGTCATTTTTAATTTTTCTACATGTTGGTATTTCTGCCAAATAAAATCAAAAATTGCTATAAAACCCAAAACAACTAACAGAGCAATTGTGAGTTGAGGAAAGTTGTAAAGTAGATTTGATAAAGCGGAATATAGATTACGTTCAGATAAATTTATTATATCTTTCATATTGAAATATATCACAAAGAATGTAATTCCACCTAATAAGCCAACTTTGAATAAAGACTTGATTAGCTCAAACAAACCTTTAGAAGAAAAAATTCTTTTTAAACCTGATAATAGGTTAATCCTATTTGATTTAAAATTAAAAGCTTTTGGTGCAAAATTAATACCCCCAATAGCCATTTGCGTAATTAAAATAACTAATATTAACGGGACACCAACAATTAATGTTACATTTATGACATATTTTATTAATTTATTCATGCCATAGGCAGGTGAAATATTTGTTATATAATCAAGATCAAATAAGAAAAATGTTTTCCAAATTGCTAAAAAATCTCTAGCGAGAAAAGGTATTGAAGATAAAACCATCAAACCCATTATCAATGATGTAAACACAAACATTTCTTTAGAAGATAATACCTGACCATCCTCAGCAGCTTTATCTAATTTTCTTTGCGATGGTTCTTCGGTTTTATCTTGTGAATTATCTTCTTCAGCCATTATAAACTTCCTTCTTTATACGAATGAAGAACTTCGTCAATTAAATTAATTGCCGTAGCCGTTAAATCTGAAAAAGCATTTGAAATTGGCCCAACACCTAAATATAAAAAGATAAAAACACTAATTAGAGCAATTGGAAAACCAAATGAAAATAGATTTAGCGATGGTGCAGATCTAGTAATTATACCAATTGAACATTGTATTAATAATAATCCACCCACAATTGGTAAACTAATTAAAGCAGCAAGATATAACATATCTCCAAAGGTATTTACAGCAACATTACTAACTTCAGAAAAATCAAGAATTATTCCAATTGGTAAGTAGACATAACTTTCTATAAGCAATTTTAGTAAGTATAGATGACCATCTAACGATAAAAAACAAGATATAAGAAATAAAGTTAAAACTGTGCTTAAAACAAGTGTTTGTCCTCCAGATTGCGGATCAATCATGCTTGACATTGATAAACCTGCCGTAGATGCTATCTTCTCACCAGCAACTGCTGCTGCAGAAAAAATTATATTTAAAATCAAACCTACTGAAAGTCCTATACCAATTTCAGACAAAATAAGTAAAAAAAAATTAAAACCTTGCATATTTTGAATTTCTGGAACTTTAATCACAGGAAATAAGAAAGCAGTTAAACTTATACTTGCAATTATTCTTACTTGTAAAGGAATCCCTCCTAATGAAAAAAATGGTGCACTAATTAAAAAAGAAGAAATTCTCAAAGATGATACAAAAAAAATTACCATATATTGGTATAAGTTAAATAAATTAACTCCTGGTAAAGCAAACTCTATCCCATTCATAATAAATTTCTTTCGTGTTTAATTTTGTCCTACACCAGCAACCTGATCAAAAATAAAATTAAAGTAATCAACAAGTCCCATCATGAAAAAATTACCCAATAATCCTATGCCTAACATTACTACGATAACTTTGGGTACAAAACTAAGTGTCATTTCATTGATTGATGTTGCAGCTTGAATAATACCTATCAAAAGACCTATACCAAGTGCTAAAGCTAAGATAGGACCAGAAACAAGCAAAACCTGATAAAAAGCCATACTTAACATACTAATATTTTCATCAAAGTTCATTTTTTTATCCTGCTGAAAAGGTGCTTACTAAAGATCCAACTGTCATGCTCCATCCATCAACTAAAACAAATAATAATAATTTAAATGGAAGTGCAACTAACATTGGAGATAACATCATCATTCCAAGTGACATTAGAATGGAGGAAATCACCATATCAATTACTAAAAAAGGTAAAAATAGAAGAAATCCTATTTGAAATGCAGTCTTAAGTTCACTAGTCATAAATGCAGGAAGAGCTATTCTGAAAGGAATATCAGATACTTTATCAAATTTTTCTAAGCCTGCTAACTCAGTGAACATAATTAAGTCTGTTTTTCTTGTATTCTTAACCATAAACTGTTTCATCTCACTACTTGCTGTTTGAATAGCTTGTTCTGCTGGTAAGTTTTTTTCCATATAAGGCACCGCAGCATTTTCATAAACCTTAGTAAATGTTGGAGCCATTATAAAAAAAGTTAAAAATAGAGATATTGCTATTAAAACCTGATTAGGAGGAGTTTGTTGCGTACCCAAGGCTTGCCGAAGAATTGACATAACAATGATTATTCTTGTAAAACTGGTCATTCCAAGAACTAAAGAAGGTAAAACTGTTAAAGCTGTCATTAATAATAAAATTTGTAATGGAAATGAATATTCAGTTGTATCACCGTTAGTGGATACATTTAATGCAGGAAAACCAGACGCAATGGTATCTCCAATAGCTTGCACAGGAAATCCACTTATTAAAATTAAAACAATGAAAAAAAATACTTTCTTGAATAAACTTATTGTAATTTCAAAAATTTGTTCTTTTAAATTTAAAAAATGAAATTTTTTTATCGGTTGTGGGCAAATTGCTTTACGCATTTTTATTACCTTTTTTATGAGCCATTAGTAAATCTGATATATTTACATGTTGAAGAGGTTTAGAAATCTTAGGTTTCTGTTTAGTAGGAATATTTTTATTTGATAACTGTTCTGAAGCTTTATAATCTAAATCGTTTATTTCAGATTTAGGTTGTTCAATTTGTGTAAGGGTCCCCCTACCAGACTTGTGTCCTACAAAGAAAAATTTTTCTCCGTTAACTTTAAAAATATAAGCTAGGAAACCATTATTAAGAGGAGTTTGATTTATCACCTCAAAACTATTTTCTTTTTTTATTATTTTTTTTAGGTGCCCACTTTTTTTCTTAACAATAATAGCAATAACACCTAACACTAATAAAAAGGATATTACAACAATAACTGTGGTAAAATCTAGAACGGATTGTGACATTTAAGCTTTCCTTAATTTTTTATATAAGGAAGCAAAAAACATGCCATTCGCAATTATTTTGTATAAGTCATTGTTTTCAATATATTATTTTTATGTCAATTTTTTGTAAATTATAGTTTTTGTACTCGGTTTTCTGGATTTGTAACCTCTGTAAATCTGACACCAAATCTTTCGCCAACCATAACCACTTCACCTTTAGCAATTTTAACTCCATTTGCTAAAATGTCTAGTGGATCACCTGCTAATCTCTCAAGTTCTACCACAGATCCTTCATTTAGTCTTAAAAGATCTCTGATCTTAAGCTCGGTTGAACCCACCTCAACAGTGAGTTTTACTTCAATATTTTCTAGAACCTTGAGATTATCTAGTCCTGTTTTGTCTGTTACTGTTTCTTCAACTTGGGCTTCAGCTTCATTCTCTGCCATAAAATTACTCCTCAATATTTATAATCTATTTTTTAAACTAACTGCAACTTGGCCATTTGTTTCACCAATCTCAGCTTTGAATAATATTTTATCATTTACAAAAAAATCTACTCCATCAACTGGAGGTAAATTCATTATGTCACCCTCTTTAAAATTAACAAGATTTGACAATGAAACAGATGGTTCACTTAAAATTGCTGATACAGGAAGTGGAATATTCAATACCGATTTTTCTAAACGTTCTCTCCAACTTGTATCATCATTAATTATATCACTTTGAACTCTAGAACGTAATAAAGAAGCAATTGGTTTTAAAGTTTGTAAAGGATAAATTATATCAAATGAAGCTGAATCAACGTTTGGTAATTGAACCACAAAAGAACAAATTATTACTGAATCCGATGATTCAACTAAAGTTGCAAATTGCGGATTAATTTCTCTACTTTGATGCTTTATAGTTATTGGCATAAGATCTTTCCAAGCAACTTCAAGACATTGAGTTATTCCATCTGATACAATTTCAATTATTCTATCTTCAGTGGCAGTAAACTCTGCCTTCGCTGAAGGAAAATTTGCTAATTTACCACCATAATAACAATTCGTTAAAACACTTATAAAAGATGGTTCAAGCACAAGTAACATTGATCCTCTTAGTTCATCAATCCTACTTGTACTTAAACTCATAAAACTATTTAGACCTGCGCTATATTCATCATATGTTTTTACTTCTGGAGGAAATGGATTAATCTTTGGCTGCAATCTTATCATAGGCAAGAATATACTCCTTACTAATCTTGCAAACCTTTCATTGATTAGCCTTAAAGCATAGTAATCACCAAGAAGTTCTAGGTTATCTGATCCAAATGTAAAATCTGTTACTTCAACATCATTATTTAATCCCGAGTTTGCAGTAATTTCTCCAGATTGCAGTCCTTCCATTAAAGCTGATACTTCATCAGAGGATAATTTTCTAGATGTATTAGACATTAATTTATAAATCCTTATCTATTGTAAAATGAATGCTGTAAAATATACATCTTCTATACCTGGAAATTCATCAAGAGTTTCTAATTTTTTATTGAGAACTACAATTAATCTCTCAGATAATTTTTTCTTACCATCACTTCCTGCAATATCTTCTTCAGTAAAATCACTTATGGTTGATAGTATTTCAGAACGCAAAGCTAGTTGATGGGAGTCAACTACCTCCATTACTTTTTCGTCATACTGTGTAGACACACCTACACTTACTTGTAAAAATTTCCTACTACCTTTTAAATTAGTTGTGAATTCTCCAGGAAATTCAAAATATGTGGTTTCATAACTATCAACTTCTGGGATAGCTTTCACATTCTTTTTAATTAAGCCATCTTCACCTTCTTCTTTACCTTCTTTATTTTCAACATCTTTTGTTTTTTTCTTCTCAGCTTCTTTACCTTCGATTATTTGATTAACTTCAGCAGATGGATCTGGTTCAGGTTCACCTCCAAATAAAAAATAACCAATGCCTAGACCAATTGCAATTAGCAAAATGCCGCCTACTACAAAAATAATTATTTTTAACAAATTACTTTTTTTTGGTTCTTCTTCTACTTCTTCTGCCATTTTTATCTCACTATTCAGTTATTGATTATGCAATTACGTTTACAATATGTCTAGATGAAACATTATCATCCAAACCTGTTATCGTATTTTGTTTTTCTTTTTCATTTTCAGACTTTAGAAAATTATTTTGGTCATTATTATTTGAGTTTTTGTTAAAACTATTTTTTGAACCGAAATATTTTGTATCGTCGTGAGCTGAAAATTCTAAATTTATTCCTTGATCATTAAAAAGTTTTTGTAAATGGTTTTCATTTTGAGTTAATGCATTTGTAACAAATGTATTTTCTGTAATTATTTTCACGTTGCCAGTTCCATTATTTAAACTTATGGATACTTTTAATCTTCCTAAATTTTTTGGTTTGAGGTTTAACTCAATTTCTTCACCGCCATTTTCTAGAGCATTTTCTATTCTAGAAAAAAGTTTTGTAGTCCAACCTTTTTGACTTAAATCAAGAGTATCTAACAACCCTTCTAAGATGGAATTCACTCCACCACTTGCAAGTGAGGCACTGTTTTGTTGAGGAAATTGATTTCCCTTACTACTAGAATTAGTGGAGTTTTGAATGTTGAAAACTTTGTCATTAGCTTTAATTTCATTCATCCTATTCTTTTTTAATTCATCACTAAATTGATTATTGAAGTAATTTAAATTTGTGTTTTTAGACAATTTTGAGTCTATTAACGATGATGGATCTAATTTGTCTTTACTTTTAAAAGAATTGGAATTTGATATATGATATAATTTATTAGGATGATTATTTTTGTTAATCTTTTTAACAAAATTAAGCTTTTTATTATTTGAATTTATAGTAGGTTGATTTTCTGAGTTATGTTCAAACTTTATCTCACCACTATTTTTATTTACAATATGTGATTTATAAGATTTTTTATCAATGGCATGTTCCATATTTTTAAAAACAGATGGTAAAATGTTTGAACTTTGTCTTTTAATTCTTTGATCAATTTTATTATCAACATTACTTTTATTATTTAATGCTTTAAGTTTTTGATATTCAGGTAAGTTAATGAAGATATTTTTATTCAAACCTTTTGCTGTATCAAATAAACTTAATAATTTATCTTTGACTTCATTTTTAAGATTTTGATCTGCTTCAATTTCACTTTTAATTTTCTTAAAATCAGCTAAGCCTAAGTTATTAATGTTTAAGTTTGGAAGAATACTTGATAAATAATCTAGGATTTCTATATCTTCTTTTTTTAAAACAAATTCAAAATCATCTGAAATATCTTTTGATTTTCCCTCATTACTAATAAAGTTCATTGAAAACAACGATCCCAATAAAGAAGTGTTCTCTTCTCCTTTATTTGCAACAGACAAAAAGTCAGAATTATTATTTACATCATTTGTAATTTTCATTTCAAATTCCATATTTTAAAATTATCTGCAAATACAATGCCATTATTAAAATATGTATTGATAATTTTTGTTTTCTAATTCATTTATATAATTTCTTTTATAATCTGTAGCTTTTTCTTCAGCTTTATGTTTTTTGAAATTATTCTCAATAATTTTTTTTCTTATTATCTCTTTTTCAGAATGTAAATATTTGTTTCTATTTGATGCAATATTTTTTTGACTTTGAAGCGTAGTTAATAGTTGAGCATTATTTTTAAAAAATCCTGAATTAATTATTTTATTTGTAGAATTATTTTCACTACTCTCAATAATAGTATTTATCTGATCAATTAAACTTTCATTTTTAGTAATTTCATTTTGAACTAAATTAGAATTATTAATTTCTTTCGAAACGTCTTTTTTTCTAATTGTAGCAAGTCTTTGAAATCTTCTTATTTTTTTTTGCAACTATCTTACCTATTCATACAATTTTAATAATGCCATTTTAGAACTCTCAAAATTTGCTTTTTCAGAATTGCTTTGTGATATAAAATCAATTAACTTTGGCCACATAGCTATGGCATCATCAAGATCTTTATCTTGTCCAGAAGTATATCCACCCATTAATAATAAGTCCTTATTTTCTATGTAAGTACTGACATGTTTTCTAAAAAGTTTTGAAGCATTTGAGTGATCATCTGCAATTAGATCATTCATAACTCTACTAATAGAATTTGGAATATCAACTGCTGGATAAATACCCATTTGTGCGTTTAATCTGCTAAGTACGATATGACCATCAAGTATTGCTCTTGCTGTATCAACTACTGGATCATTATTGTCATCTCCATCAGCTAAAATTGTATAAAACGAAGTAATACTCCCATCTCCTTGATCACTTGTTCCTGTCCTCTCAATCAAATTAGGTATCATAGAAATTACAGATGGAGGATAACCTTTGGAGGTAGCAGCTTCACCTAGTGACAATCCAATTTCTCTTTTAGCGTGTGCGATTCTGGTAAGACTGTCCATTATTAATAATACATTTTTACCTTGATCTCTAAAATATTCTGCTATAGCCGTAGCTCTGTTAGCCCCCCTAATTCTCATTAATGGTGATCTATCTGCTGGCACAGCAACTACAGTAATTTTTTGAGCAGAGTCATCTTTAAATAATTCATTGACCATAGTTCCAACTTCTCTGGCTCGTTCACCAATTAGTGCAATTACTACAACATCTGCCTCGGTATATTTACTCATCATTCCTAGCAAAATTGATTTACCAACTCCTGAACCAGCAATAATTCCAAGCCTTTGACCTTGGCCTACAGTCAATAAAGCATTTATAATTCTTACCCCTACATCTAATGGTTTTTTGATCAAACTTCTTTTAAGAGGGTTCATAACTTTACCCATGAGAGGCCATTTATTTTTCATTTTTCCTAAGGGTTTCTCATCTAATGGTTTCCCAAAGGCGTCAGTTACTCTTCCCAGTAAAGTATTATCAACCTCTATATATCGGCCATCATCATGCAATGAAACCTCACATCCAGAAACTATATGTGAAGAATGTTCTAATATAGCAAGCATGTTATGCTTTTCATTAAAACGAATAACTTCTGCTAGGATTTCTTGACCCATTCGATCTTTTACAACACAAATACTTCCTATAGGAGCTGGAAAAGGATCGCAGTAAATAATATTACCATCAAAATGATTAACTCTTCCTGAACTAAAGATTAATTTAGGTCTTTTAATTTGTAAAATATTATCAATTAATTTTGTCTCAAAATTCATGTGTCACTTCCAATTTTTTTAAACACTGTAATTGCTTTTTTCTGAATAACGCATTCCATCGCAATTTAAAATTATATC
>CABYED010000007.1 GCA_902517815.1 uncultured SAR116 cluster alpha proteobacterium | reverse complement strand
TAATAAATTAGTATTATATAGTGTTGCTAGTTACTACAAATCAAAATCTCAATATCAAATGTCTGTTAGGATTTATAAAAAAATTTTAGATCATTATGACTCAAATGACAGTGACTTGTTTTTATATGCTTCAAATTTAGACAAAATTGGTAAGTGGAAAGAAGCAAGACTTTTGTTTCTACAACTTTTGAAAAAGAACCCACAAGATACCTATACATTAAACTATGTTTCTTATAAACTGGCTTTGAAAAACCAAGAGTTAGATCTTGCTCTAGATTTAATAAAAAAAGCTTTAGTTTTAGATCCTAATAATGGCTATTTTTTAGACACACTAGGTTGGGTGGAATATAAAAGAAATAACTATAATTCTGCAGTTTACTTTTTAGAAAAATCAGTTTCTATTCTTCCAAGAAGTGCAGAAGTTATTGATCACCTTGGTGATTGTTATTTCATGTTAAATAGAAAAAAAGAAGCTATTTTTGAATGGAATAAGGCTCTTAAATATGAAACTGATAAAAATATAATAAAAAAGATCAAAGCAAAAATAACAAAACATGAGCATCTATTATAAAATTTCTGCACCTGCAAAACTTAACCTAAATTTATTTGTTAGAGATAAACTTTTAGATGGGCTGCATTTTCTAGAGAGTGATATATGTTTTTTGGAATTAATTGATAAAATTTACTTAAAGTTCAGTAAAGATGATTCTTTTCATCAAAACAAAAATAATTCATTTATTGTAGATCCTAAAAAAAATTTGATTTTGCAAGCCATTAAAAAATTCAGATCTCATACATACTGGGATAAAAAATTTGAAATTTATCTAGATAAAAACATCCCTATTGGCGCAGGTTTAGGTGGAGGTTCAGCGGATGCGGCAGCAACATTGGTTCTTCTACGAAAGGTCTTCAATAAAGATAAAAAACAAAATAAAATACCAATTTCTAAGATATTTCAAATAGGTAGTGAATTAGGTTCTGATGTACCTTCATGTATTATGAGTAAAGATTTGAGATTAAGTGGATATGGAGAAAAAATAAAAAGAAAAAAATTTCCCAATGATTATTATTTTCTTATAATTTATCCAAATTTTGAATTATCGACTAAATCTGTATTTCAACATTACGCTAATTTTAGAAATTTTAATCATAAATCAAATGAAATATTTTTTGAAAACACTAAAATTTATAACTCTCTCTTATTTTCAGCATCAAGCTTGGCTCCTAAAATTAAAGATGTTTTGGATCATTTAAAAACAATTCCTAATATTGTTGCTTATGGCATGACTGGAAGTGGATCTACATGCTTCGGTATATTCGAAAGTTTAAAAGATTTACCCAATTTAAGAGAGGTTTTTAATAATAAATATTTTGTTTGGTTTGGACAAAAAGCAGATTACAACTTGAACAGGGTATGTTACTCTAAAGTGCTTGAAAATAAATATTAAATAATGTAATTCAATTATTAATGGGGCGTAGCCAAGCGGTAAGGCATCGGGTTTTGATCTCGTGTACCGTAGGTTCGAATCCTACCGCCCCAGCCATATCATAATCTTTCTCATGAGAAACATATATTTCTCTTATACAAATTCTTAAATATTTATTCTTTTTTTTTTAAATAGTATATCCCATTTTTATTTTTTAATGATAGCGACAAGTTTTTATCAATTTTATTTAATTTTTGCTTTAACCTATAGATGTGAGTTTCTAGGGTATGTGTGTTAATTTTTTCTGAAAATCCCCAGATTTTGGTTAATAAATCTTTTTTTAAAATCTCTTCATTTTTTTTATTATAAAAGTAAATTAATAAGTTATTTTCTTTTTCAGTTAAATGTTCAGTTAAACTTGTTTCTAAATTAGAGATAATTTTTTTAGAGGGAGAAAAAATAATATGATCCATCAAAAATTTATTTGAATTATTCAAAGTTTCTGAATTATTTATGTCATCTAAGTAATTAAGCAGTGTTATTAATTTAAAAGGTTTTTCTAATAAAAATAATTTACCTTTATTATCAATTTTTTTTTGAAAAAAAGGGTCGTGATAGACAATTATATTTACTTGTTCATTTTTACTTCGAAGTATATTTATATAATGTTTGATGTCGTTACTAAAATTATTTAAGTTTAAAATGCAAATATCAAAACTTCTATTTAAAAGAATTTCATGCAAATTTTCATGATTTTCTAAAACAAATACGTCATACTTATCATAGTTTGAAATTTGATATTGAAGAATTGAGTTTAAAATTTTTTCCTTTTCATATAATAATATTGATACATCTTTTTTCAAGGAAATCACCTTAATTAAATAAAAAAATCTTATGAATACTTTAACAGTTAAAATTGAAAGAGCAATATCTGAACTTAGAAGAGGGGGGAAGTTAGTAATATCTGACATTAATTCAGGGATATCGGTTTTACTAGTGGCATCTGAGCTAATTGAAAAGCATACAATTGATGAGTTATCTAGACTAGCTCTATCAAGACCAAATATTATTCTTTCTAAAAATCGAAGCAAAGCAATTGGTATAAATGGAGCTGATGGGCCATGTTCGATTTTAATAAAAAATTTTTGGAGCCTAGATGATATTCTTTCTCTATGTATGCCATTAATTAATCATAAAACTCCTAGAATTGATGGTGCTTTGCCAGAGAGTTATAATGGTGTTGTATCTTCTTGCATTTTACTCTTACGACAATCAAGGCTTCTTCCTGCTGGCTTGATGACTATAATCTCAAATGTTTCACTTGAACAAATAAATAAGTGGGCATTTGATAAAAACCTAATTCAAATAAATACCTCTGATATTAAATCTTATGAAAAGGTAAGTGCCAATAGTTTAATTATGTCAGTCAGAGCCAAAGTGCCAATTCTACATACTGAAAATTGCGAAATTATTGTATTTAGGCCGAGAGATGGTGGTGATGAACATTTTTGTCTAGTTTTTGGAAAAAATAGAACATTAAAAAGTGATCACGCCTTAGTAAGAATTCATAGCCAATGTATAACAGGGGATGTCCTGGACAGTCTCAAGTGTGACTGTGGTCAACAATTAAAACAGTCTATCAAATTAATGGCCAAAGCGGATGAAGGAATATTGATATATCTTGCTCAAGAGGGTAGGGATATAGGATTGTTAAATAAACTTCGTGCATACTCATTGCAGGAAAATGGCATGGATACAGTGGAGGCTAATGAAGATCTAGGATTTAATGATGATGAGAGACTATATTACCCTGCAAAAGAAATTTTAGCCCAACTAAAAATAAAAAATGTAAAATTAATTACGAATAATCCAAGAAAGGTTGAACACCTTAAAAATTTGGGGATAAATGTTACAAAACGAGTACCTATTAAAATAAGCCCAAACAAACACAATAAAAAGTATCTTGAAACAAAATCCATAAAATCAGGCCATATACTCTAATCAAACTTGTCTCTCACCAAATAAAAGTGAGCCAATTCTTACCGATGTTGCTCCAAATTTTATTGCATCTTCATAATCACTGCTCATCCCCATAGATAATTCGGACAAATTATTTCTGTTTGCAATTTTTTGTAATAAAACGAAGTGCATTGCTGGTTCTTCGCTTACCGGTGGTATACACATCAATCCAACAATGGGTAAGTTTAAGTCATTAATGCAATACTTTATAAATGTGTCCGCCTCCAAGGGATGTATTCCACTTTTTTGTGGTTCATTACCAGTATTGACTTGAATATAAAAGCTCTTAGTTTTAGTTTTTTCATGCAAATTTTTTGATATTTCTATTGCTATTCTTTCTCTATCAATTGTCTCAATTACATCAAATAAATTAAGGGTTTGTTTAACTTTATTAGTTTGGAGTGGTCCTATTAGCCTTAATTCTAAATCTTTATAAGTCTCTAGTCTTTTTTGCCATCGATTAATCGCCTCTTGCACTCTATTTTCACCAAAAAATTTTTGTCCACACTCAAGTGCCATATCAATCTTATAATCTTCTTGTTTTTTTGAAACGGCCACTAATTTTGGGACTTTGTTTACTGAAAAGAAGCTTTTTTTATGTAAAGTTTGTATATTTGATAAAAGATACTCTATATTTTTTTTTATATCTTCCAATATTTTCTCCTTCTAGTTACCTTAAAAAATAATATTAAATTTTTCCAGATATTTGATTGTTGCAAAAAAACAACAAAAAAATAAAAAAGTGATATTTATGTCATTAATAGCTAGTTTTTTTAGTCCTTTTATTATAATAGTATCTCTAGCATTTTCATGGTGAAAATGTAATTAACCGTTTTCAATTTGAAAACATAAATAAGAAAGGAATGCGCAATGCGTAAATTACTTTTAGGTACAACTGCATTAGCTGCAGCTACTTCTATGGCAACAAGTGTTGCTTTAGCAGATGTTTCAGTTTCAGGTAGTTATGAATTTACTTATATAAGCCAAGACTCTGGTATTGCCTCAGCAGGATCTTCGTTTGACAGTTTTACTAATGATAGTGATGTAAAATTTTCTTTTACTAACAAAACAGACTCTGGTTTAACAATCGGTATGCATGTTGTAATGGAAGGTGGAAATGAAGACGAATCTAACATGACAATTTCAGGTGGATTTGGAAAACTTCAGCTTGGAGCAGATGACGGAGCTGGCGATCAGTTAACTAGAACTGCTCATGACTTAGTTGGTCCTGATGCATTAAATGACGGTGGTGGAGCTGTTCTTGGTTCCGGAGGAAACTTAGCTGATGATAACGCTGACCTTATTAATGACGTTAACGATCAGAATGCTATAACTTACATTCTACCTTCTATGGGCGGTCTAACAATTGGAGCAACTTACAGAGACGCTGGTTCAGGAACTGCTAATAATGATGATGAAACAGTTGTTGCAGCTAAGTATGCTTTCGAAAGTGGCGCTGTTAAAGGTTCACTTCATTACGGTTCAAATAACATAGGCGGAACAACTGCTGGCGCTGGTTCACTCAACTCTAATTCAATGGCAATAGATGTTTCAACAGGCCCGTTTAGAGCTGTTATTGCTAAAGCAGAGAGCGATGTAACTACTACGGTTCAAACTGAAGTAACTGACTATGGTATTCAGTATAACGTAGGTAATGGTCTAACATTAGCAGCTGTTGGAACTCAAGTTGAAGAAAATACTGGTGGTGAAACATCAGACATTACAACTGTTTCAGCTAAATATAATTTAGCTTCTGGTTTGGATGCGTATATAACATACCATGACTATGACTATGAAGATGGTACTACAGGTACTACAGCTGATGACGATGGTTCATATACACAAATAACACTTAAAGCAACATTCTAATTACCGATTTGCTTATAAAAAGGCGGCTTCGGTCGCCTTTTTTTTATTTTTAAATCATTTCAAATGATGTATTATTTTCACAAGTTAAAAATAATTAATTCTTACTTCGGGTTAAAATCATGATTAAAAATTTATTAATAACTCTATTAATGTTTATAATTGCAAGTTGTTCAAACAATAAAATCGTTACTAACCCACTAACAAATGAAACTAGAACTCCAGGTTTGTTTTCCAAAGACTCAAAAAAAGGGATATCATTATCTGATGTTATTGATCCTAAATCTGATCCTGGTTCTGGCACAAACATAAATGGTTTTCTCTGGAGAGCATCACTAGATGTTTTATCTGTTGTCCCTTTAATATCAACTGATGCCTTTGGTGGTACTATAATATCAGATTGGTATGTAAAAAAAAATATTAAAGACAAAAGAATAAAAATCACAGCTTACATATTAACACCTGAATTAAGATCAGATGGTGTAAAAGTTAAAGTCCATGTTCAAAAACTTATAAATAATATTTGGTCTGATACTGTTACAGATAACAATTTAGCTTCAAAAATCGAAAATAATATTTTAAATGAAGCAAGAAATTTGCGAATTAAAGCAAATAAATAATTATAGTTATGAAATATAATCCCTCTGTAATTGAAAAAAAATGGCAAAAAAAATGGTCTGAGCTTGATAGCTTTAGAGCCAAAATTGATTACAATAAACCTAAATATTATGTATTAGAAATGTTTCCATATCCTTCTGGAGCCATACATATGGGACATGTAAGAAATTATACTTTGGGTGATCTAATTGCTAGATATAAAAAAGCTCAAGGGTTTAATGTTCTGCATCCTATGGGTTGGGACTCATTTGGGCTACCAGCAGAAAATGCTGCTATGGAAAATAAAACACATCCGTCTAAATGGACGAACTCTAACATTCAAAATATGAAGATACAATTAAAGCAAATGGGTTTGTCTTATGACTGGGAAAGAGAATTAAGCACCTGTGATCCGGATTATTATAAATTTGAACAGAAAATGTTTTTAGATTTCTACAAAGCGGGAATTGCTTATAAAAAAGAAACTTTAGTTAATTGGGATCCAGTTGAAAATACAGTTTTAGCAAATGAACAAGTTGTTGATGGACGTGGCTGGCGATCTGGATCTGAAGTTGAGAAGAAAAAAATGAAAGGATGGTTTCTAAAAATTTCTCAATTTGCAGATGATTTGCTTAATGAAATTGATAATTTAGATGGATGGCCTGAAAAAGTAAAAACAATGCAAAGAAATTGGATTGGAAAAAGCTATGGAGCTATAATTAACTTTTCATTAAAAAATTCATCTAAAAAAATAGCTGTTTTCACAACTAGACCCGACACAATTTTTGGAGCAACTTTTATTGCGATATCACCTCAACATCCACTTGCAAAACAAATTGCCAACAAAGACCTTAAAGCAGCTAACTTTATAAAATTTTGTGAAAAAAATTCAACTAAAGAAGCTGATATAGAAAAAGCTGAAAAATATGGATATGAAACAAATCTTTCTGTATCTCATCCTTTTAGAAATAAAATCATGTTAAAAGTCTTTATTGCTAACTTTATTTTGATGGATTATGGAACTGGAGCAATTTTTGGTTGCCCTGCACATGATCAAAGAGATTATGATTTTGCATTAAAATATTCCTTAGATATTTTGCCAGTCATAGAAACTAAAGAAAATCTGCCTTTTATAGGGGATGGAATTCATATGAATTCTGAATTTTTAGACGGTTTAAATACTAATGATGCAATAAAATCATGTATAAAAAAACTAAAAGAGTTGGAGATTGGTGAAGAGAAAATAACTTATAGGATCCGCGATTGGGGTGTTTCTCGGCAGAGATATTGGGGATGTCCTATACCAATAATATTTTGCGATAATTGCGGAGAGACGCCAGTACCAGAAAAAAATTTGCCAATTACTTTACCGGAAGATATTAATTTTAACATAAGAGGAAATCCATTGGATAATCATCCAACTTGGAAACACACAAAATGCCCCAAATGCAATGAAAAAGCTGTTCGAGAAACAGATACATTTGATACTTTTTTTGAATCTAGTTGGTACTTTGCAAGATTTACTGATCTAAATCCTTCAATTCCATTTACTGACGAAGCTATTAAATATTGGATGCCAGTTGACCAGTATATTGGAGGAGTTGAGCATGCTGTTATGCATCTTCTTTATTCAAGATTTTTTATGAGAGCTTTAAAGCATGTGAATTCTATAAATCTTGATGAACCTTTTACTTCTCTTCAAACACAAGGAATGGTATGCCACCAAACTTATAAAAACAAAGATGGACATTGGATTTTTCCAAGCGAAATAATAAAAAAAGAAAATAAATACTTTCATTTTGAGACAAAGGATCCTGTTACTGCTGGAAGAATAGAAAAGATGAGCAAATCAAAAAAAAATGTTGTTGATCCGCAACAAATAATTGAAAATTATGGTGCAGACACTGCTCGCTTTTTTATGTTGTCTGATTCACCGCCTAATAGGGATATGGAATGGTCAGATTCAGGGGTTGAAGGTTCTTGGCGTTTTTTAAATAAACTTTGGAAATTTGTTATGTCTTTACCTAATAAAAACACTAGAGATGAATTACCGACAAATATTTCTAAACAAAACAAAGAACTACTAACATTCATGAATACAACAATTAAAGATGTTACTAAAGCGATTGATGAGTTTCACTTTAATATTGCAGTGGCCCAAATTAGAAGTTTATTTAACTTAATATCTTCTCATAAAGTTCAATATGATGATGATATAAAAGTTGTTTTCTTTGTAACAAGAAAGCTTCTTATTTTAATTAATCCAATGGTACCCCATTTAGCTGAAGAATTGTGGTACAGCTTAGGTAATAAAAATTCAATTTCAAATGAATTTTGGCCGAAAGTTGATTTAGACTATATTAAAAAAAATAATGTAAAAATCCCTGTACAAGTTAATGGAAAAGTACGAGCGATTATTGAAGTTCCAGTAGACTTAAATAACAATGATATCGAGGAAATTGCTTTGAAGGAAAAAAATGTTTTAAAATTTTTGAATGAAAAGCCAAAAAAAGTTATTATTATACCTAATCGTGTTGTTAATTTTGTGATTTAAATTGAGCATAAAATGTTTGTTTTCAAAAAATTAATTTTTCTTATTTTTCTTATTTTAATTAGTGGTTGTACTTCAAATAATTTTAAAAAGTTTCAAAATATTAATGACTTTTCTATTGAAATTGATACTCCTAATGATAAATATAACATATATTTTAAAGAAACTTTAAAACGTTTTTTTTATGTCAGTGGTATTAAAACAAAATATTTACTTAAAACAGGCATAAATTTCGAATCCACAGAGACTTTGTCAGTTAGTGGACAAAATATTCTTAAATCAATAAAAGCTAGACTTAATTATCAATTAACTAATAAAATTACAAATGTTGTCGTAAAATCTGGTTCAATGACTACTTTCCCAACTTTAAGCTCTTCATCAAATTCCCTTTATACCCAAGAAAAAAGCATTGAGCATATTAAAGAGCGATTAACAAAAAGTTCAGCAAAAACTCTTTACACGCACATAAACATTATTATAAGAAGATTACATTGAAAATAGACCCTCTTTTTTATGAGAATAATTTAAAAAATAAATTAGAAAATATAAATATAATTTTTTTATACGGTTCAAATATTGGGTTAATTAACCTTATTTACAAAAAAACCCTAGAAATTCTGGAAATAGATACTAATGATCCTTTCAATGTCTCAAAAATAAACGGAGACGAATTTAAAGAGAAACCCTCAATTCTTAATGACAATATTAATACCTTAAGTATTTTTTCAAAAAAAAGGTTGGTACTTTTAGACCTAATGAACATTTCTATAACTAAAAGTTTAGAAGATATCATTTTAGAAGCTGCTAAATCAGGAAATATTAATTATTTATTATTAATAAAGGCCTCAAATTTAAAGATAAGTTCTTTTATTAAATACTTTCAAAACCATAGTAATTCTATTTTAGTCCCCTGTTATGAAGAAAAAACAAGAAATCTTCATTCAAAATTAAGTAACTTGTTTTTTAAACATAAAATTACTTTTAAAAAGGAATTTATAAATAATTTAATTCTTAATTTTAGTTCAGATTCATTAAATAATGAAATGGAAATTGAAAAGCTAGATATCTTTCTAACAAATAATAAAAATATTACTGAAGAAATGATTTTTACACTCATTTCAAAAAATAATGATATTAATTTAAATAAAGTTATTGAAAACTGTTCTAGTGGTAATCCTAGTGAAGCTTTAATATCTTTTGAAAATATTTATGAAAATCAAAGTACAAGTATCGCTCTGATACGAATGTTTGTTAATCACTTTAAATTAATTGAAAAAATTTTATTACTTTTTGAAGATAATAGAAATTTGGTAAATATTATTGAAAACATTAAACCACCAATTTTCTTTAAAAAAAAAGACTTTGTGATATTTCAATGCAAATTATGGAATTTGAAATTAATTAATATTATATTAGCTCGTTTAATTGAGCTTGAACTAAAATGCAAATTTAATCAGACCGTAGAAAAAACACTTTTGTCACAGTTTATACTATCAACTTCTGTTCTTGCAAGAAATAGAATTAGGTCTTAATTTTTTCAATTATATAGTTAAATTCTTTTAGATTTTGACATTCTATCTTTATCTTTCCTGTTTGTTTTGAATTATCAAAATCAATGTTAACTTTTAATCCTGTTATTTCTTTTAATTCTCTTTCTAAACTAATAATATCTATATTTTTGATTTTCGTTTTATGTGTCTTTGTAATTCCATTTTTTAAAAGTTTTTCAATATTTCTGGAATTAAGGTTGTTTTTTAATATTATATCTAAATAATTATCAGCATCTTTATTTCCTATGAGTGGTCGCACTTGACCAATAGTAAGTTTTTTTTGTAATAATAATTCTTTAGCTTTATGCGATAATGATAATAATCGAACAATATTAGCAATATATGACCGAGATTTTCCAACTGCTTTCGAAATATCTTCTTGAGTATAGTTATAATTATTAAGAAGAGACTGATAACCCTCTGCCTCTTCAATGGGATTTAATTCAGACCTCTGAATATTTTCAACTAAAGACAGTTCAGCAATTTTTTCATCTTCTATATCATCTCTTAAAATAGCCGGAATTTCATGTATTTTTGCTAGTTGACATGCTCTCCACCTTCTTTCACCGGCAATTATAAAGTATTGATTTTTGATTATATCATTTGGTTTTAAAATAACTGGTTGAATTATACCCTGTTTCTTTATTGAATTTGACAAGGACTCTAATTCATCTTTATTAAAAATTTTTCTTGGTTGCCATGGTCCAGGTTTGATAAACTCTACTGGTATCATTTTATAATTGTCAGTATGTTTTTGTACTTCAGCGCCTAAAAGACTTGACAAACCACTTCCAAGGCCTGCTGGTCTAGCATTTTTCTTTTGTTTCATTTTAAATCTTTCTCTTGATTAATAATTTCACCGGCCAATGATGCATATGCTTGAGATCCTGGGCATGAAATATCATACATTAAAACTGGTTGACCATAACTAGGTGCTTCAGAGATTCTAACATTTCTTGGAATTATAGTTTTAAAAACTTTGTCATTGAAGTGATTTTTAACGTCATTTGAAACCATTTCACATATCTTGTTTCTTTTATCATACATAGTAAGAAGTATACCTTGGAGAGTAATTTTATTATTAAAATTATTTTTAATTAAATCTAGTGTTTTCATAAGTTGAGTTAATCCTTCCAGTGCATAAAATTCAGTTTGCAAAGGTACTATTAAACTTTTTGCTGCACATAAAGCGTTTAATGTAAGCAATCCCAAAGAAGGTGGACAATCAATGAATATATAATCGTAAAATTCATTAATTTCTTTAATTAAATCACGGATTTTAAATTCTCTATTTTTCAAACCCACTAATTCTTGTTCAAGAACTGACAGATCTGGTGAAGTAGGAATGATATCAAGTTTTGGAATCATAGTTTTTTTAATTGAAACATTAATATTATTTTTACCACAAATTATAGAATATAAATCTTTATCTCTTTGATCATATTTTATACCAAACCCAGTGCTAGCGTTTCCTTGTGGATCAGCGTCAATGATGAGTGTTTTTTTATCGCAAGCTGCCATGGCTGTTGCCAAATTTATTACCGTAGTAGTTTTGCCTACACCACCCTTTTGATTTGCAATTGCTATTATTTGTGAAACTTTGTCATTCATATTCAATATCTAACATGTCTACTTTATTAATGTATAAAATTTTACCATGTTTGTCTGTTATAGAAGGATATTCTTCGAAACTTATTTTTTTATTTTTATTTAAATCCAAAACTTCAGAATAATATGATTTTCCTTTTAAAAACAATAGCTTAGGAAATTCATTTTTTTCTCCTAATGATTTGTTTATAAAAATCTCTACATAATCAATTAGCTTACTCAATGACGCTAATGCTCTACAAGTAATTAAATCAGCATTTATAAAGCTTAAATCTTCAATTCTACAATTATGAATAGTTATATCTGTTTCTGTTTGCATTGCAATTTCATTTAAAAAAATACATTTTTTATAGTCTGACTCTACTAGATGAATGTTTTTTTTACCCATTATTGCCATAACCATACCTGGAAAACCTGCCCCAGAACCAAAATCTATGATATTTCCTTCTACATCCTTTACAAATGTATATAATTGTGCAGAGTCTAAGAAATGTCTTTCCCAAATATTTTTTATGGTACTTTTACTTATTAAATTTATTGAATTTTGCCACTTGATAAGAATTTTACGAAACACACACAACTTTTCATATGTTTCACGTGAAACAATTACATGTGAACAAAATTTTTCATAAGTATTAATGTTTGTTAACAACTTTATATTTTTTCTCTCGTTTCAAATGTCTTAGAAGCAACAAAGTAGCCGAAGGAGTAAATCCTGGAAGGTTTGATGCTTGAGCAACAGTACTTGGCTTGTTTTGTTTTAAAATATCTTTTATTTCATTAGATAGTCCCTTGATAAGGTTGAAGTCAAAATTTGTAGGAATTTTAGTTTTGTTTTCTTGCTTATACATTTTTATATCTTCTTTTTGTCTTTTGAGATAAACATTGTATATACAGTCTGTTTCTATCTGTGAGTGTAAATTTTTTGGGATTTTTTTAAGATTTGGCCAAATTTCAAAAAGATCTTTTATATGATGCGTTCCAGTAGATAGAATGTCTTTTGGTGATCTTGGCTTACCAGTCCTTGTGCTTGGTAAATTGTATTTTTTTAACATGCTAGGCTTTGCGCTCAAACTATCAATAATATTGTAAGAATGTTTTAAATTTTTCTTCTTTTCCTCCCAGAATCTTTTTCTCATTGTGCTAATTATACCAAATTTTATTCCTTTATCTGTCAGCCTCTGATCAGCATTGTCCGACCTTAGAAGCAATCTAAACTCTGCTCTAGATGTAAACATTCTATAAGGCTCAGGAGCTCCTCTATTAATCAAATCGTTAATCATAACCCCAATATATGCCTCTGATCTGTCAAGAGTAAACCATTTTGGATTAGTGTTAATATTTATTGTAGCATTTATTCCTGCAATTAATCCTTGGGCTGCAGCCTCTTCATATCCAGTTGTGCCATTTATCTGACCTGCAAAGAATAGTCCCTTTATATTTTTTGTCTCTAATGTGTCTTTAAGAGCCCTTGGGTCCATGTAGTCATATTCAATTGCATAACCATGTTGTTTCACAATAGCAAACTCCAATCCAGGGATTGTTTTCAAAAATTCATTCTGAATTTCTTTTGGTAAGCTTGTTGATATGCCGTTAGGATAAATCAAAGGACTATCTAATCCTTCTGGCTCAAGAAAAATTTGATGCGAATCTTTTTCATAAAATCTATTAACTTTGTCTTCTATACTCGGACAATATCTTGGACCAAACCCTTGAATTGAACCAGAATAAACTGGTGACAGGCTTATGTTATCTGATATTATTTTGTGAGTGTTTGTATTTGTTCTTGTTATTCCACACTGAATTTGTTGTGTATATATTTTCTGTGTCATATAGGAAAATGGTATTGGATCATTGTCTGCAGACTGCATTTCAACTTTATTCCAATTAATGCTTGTTTTAAGTAATCTAGGCGGCGTTCCTGTTTTTAACCTGCCAATTGGCAAGTTCAATTCTCTAATTCTTTTCGACAAATGATTTGATGGCTCATCTCCTATTCTACCTGCTGGGATTCTTTCGTTGCCAATATGAATAACACCTCCTAAAAAAGTGCCGGTTGTTAACACCACCGACTTTGCCTTTATAGAAACATCATTTTTCAAAACAACATTTTTGATTTCATTATTGTCAATCGTAAAATCTTTAACTGTGCCTTCCAAAAGTGTTAGGTTTTTAGAACATTTTAGCATATTTGAAATAGCTTTTTTATATAATTTTCGGTCAGCTTGAGATCTTGGTCCGTGGACTGCAGGTCCTCTAGAACGGTTAAGCATTCTAAATTGTATTCCAGAAACATCTATTGCTTTAGCCATTAATCCGTCAAGAGCATCAATTTCCCGCACTAAATGACCCTTTCCCAAGCCACCTATGGCTGGATTACACGACATTTCACCAATAGTCTCAATTTTCATAGTAATTAAAGCAGTTTTAGCGCCCATTCTTGATGATGCAGATGCCGCTTCAACACCGGCATGGCCTCCTCCAATTACTACTACATCAAAATTTTTCATATTATTTGTCAAACTTATTTACCAATACAAAAACTATTAAATATATCATCTAAAATTTCTTCTGCGTCAATGATATTAGTTATACTCCCAATTTCTTTTGCAACTATTCTTAAATTCTCTGATGCAATTTCAGGATTAATATTTAAATCAAATTTCTGCAAATCATTCAAAGCATATATAGATCTTTTTATTGCCTCTATGTGCCTTTTTCTTGAGAGCAAAACATCTTCTTTAGGTGCTAATGATTTTAAATGTTTTACAATTAGTTTGATTAAATCCTCAATACCTATGTTATCTCTAACAGAGATATTATGGATTCCTTTATTGGTTATCGTTTTCAAATCTGATTTTGTGTGTACTAAAATTTTCTTACATGTTGATTTAAGTTCTGGATAAGAAAAATTTTCATTATCAGATAAAATAAGGATTAAATCAGATACTTCCGCTTTTTCTAAAGCCCTCGTAACTCCAATTTTTTCTACTTCGGAATCTGCACTTCTTATGCCCGCGGTGTCATTTAAAATGACAGGAAATCCTTCAAAATCCATAGTAACTTCTATAATATCTCTTGTCGTTCCCGCTTCATCGGTCACAATAGCAACTCTTTTATCTGATAAATAATTTATAAGCGAACTTTTTCCAACGTTAGGTCTACCTATAAGCGTTATAACAAAGCCATTTCTAATTCTTTCTCCATAATTACTATATTTCAAAGATTTCTTCATATCATGTAACATTTTTGATACTTTTAAATTAAAAAGTTGTTCCAGTTCATCAGGAAGCTCTTCATCTGAAAAATCAATAAGAGCCTCTAACTTTGACAACAACCAAACTATTTCATCTCTCCATGAGTTAATTTTACTTAATAAAGCCCCCTCATACTGTGACATAGATATCTTGAATTGACTTTCTGTTTCTGAATTTATTAAGTCGCTTAAAGCCTCTGCTTGTGTCAAATCTAAAATCCCATTTAAAAACGCTCTTTTTGTAAACTCACCTCTGTTGGCTATACGAAATTTTTTTGTACTGGCAAGAACTTCATATATTTTTTTTTCAATTATTGTGCTTCCATGAATATGGAACTCAATAATATCCTCCCCAGTTACTGTGTTAGGGCCTGGAAAATGTATTATTAATGCATTATCAATGACATTATGATTTAAGTCATATATTTTTCTAAGAGACGCAACACGAGGTTGCGTTGGCTTAAAAGAGAAAATTTTAGGTACTTTTTTTGTTTCACTTCCAGAAACTCTAATAATTTTAATCGCACTTTTTTGTGAACTTGAAGCTGAGGAAAAAATTGTGTCCACGTTTTTACTCTTTTTTTAATAAGTGTTTCACGTGAAACATTTTATTTATTCATAGCTCTAAAGAAATCTTCGTTAGATTTACTTTGTTTAAGTTTGTCTGAAAGAAAGTCCATTGCTTCTACTGGTCCCATTTGCATCAAAATTCTCCTTAAGACCCACATTCTGGACAATGTGTCTTTCTCTACCAAAAGTTCTTCTTTTCTAGTGCCTGACTTAGTTACATCGATAGCTGGGAACGTTCTTTTATCCGATAATTTTCTATCAAGTATCACTTCGCTGTTTCCAGTGCCTTTGAATTCCTCAAAAATTACCTCATCCATTCTTGATCCTGTTTCAACCAACGCAGTTGCTATAATAGTTAAAGAGCCTCCATCTTCTATGTTTCTAGCTGCACCAAAAAATCTTTTTGGTCTTTGAAGAGCATTTGCATCAACCCCCCCTGTCAAAACCTTGCCACTTGACGGTATTACTGTATTATATGCTCTAGCTAATCTAGTTATGGAATCTAATAATATTACAACATCTCGTTTGTGTTCAACCAATCTCTTAGCCTTTTCTATAACCATGTCAGTAACTTGTACATGCCGAGAAGCAGGTTCATCAAATGTAGAGCTGATAACCTCGCCATCAACTGATCTTTGCATATCTGTTACTTCCTCTGGTCTTTCGTCAATTAACAAAACAATTAAATAAATCTCAGGATGGTTTTTCGATATAGCTTGAGCTATTGACTGTAACATCATTGTTTTGCCTGTTCTCGGAGGAGCAACGATTAAACCACGTTGTCCTTTGCCCATAGGAGCAACCATTTCTACAACTCTATTTGTAATATCTTTATTGTTTGGATCAAATTCGGTTTCAAAATTAATTTTTTCTTGCGGGTAAAGAGGTGTTAAATTATCAAAATTTATCCTATAACGAACGGAATCTGGAGATTCAAAATTTATACTTTCTACTTTTAGTAATGCAAAATACCTTTCACCATCTTTGGGGGCCCTTATTTGCCCCTCTACTGTATCACCTGTACGAAGACCAAATTTTCTTACTTGGTTAGGAGAAATATAAATATCATCTGGTCCAGCAAGATAGTTAGATTCGGGTGATCTTAAAAATCCAAATCCATCAGATAACACTTCAAGTACTCCGTCCCCATATATGGCTATATCATTTTCAGCTAGCTTTTTTAAACAGGCAAACATCATATCCTGTTTTCTTAAAGTACTTGCGTTTTCTATTTCTAAACTTTCAGCATAAGTTAATAAATCTGATGGGTTTTTTGCTTTAAGATCTTTTAAATGCATTTAATTCTCATGAGGTGGATTTATATTATTTGGAAATTTGGTTTGACTATAACTAAAAGAATAATAATGATCATTAATAAAGTTGGAATTTCGTTTATTATTCTGTAAAATTTTGTTTTATAGTTTCTATACCCTTTTTTAAAATCTTTGTAAAGAATAGATAAATATAAATGAAATATAGTTAAACAAAAAACTAAGAATAATTTAGTTAAGAAATAACTTTCACTCAAAAAATAAATATTATCATATAATAACAAAAATCCTAATATATAAGTCAGAACCAGTGCAGGTGTCATTATAAAAGTCAATAACCTATACTCCATAAGAAGGAAAGTTTCATGCATTTCACTTAAATTTTTAGTATCATTATGATACACAAATAGCCTGGGCAAGTATAATAATCCCACCATCCAGGATATTATTGAAATTAAATGAAAAGATTTAATTATATCATAAAACAATTATTAAATTTTCCTACTATGATTTCTGACAATATTAATAACTTCCTTTACGTTATCAATTTTACAATCTGGAGTTAGGCCATGACCAACGTTAAATATAAATCTCTTATCTTTCATTATATCTAAGATAGCTAAAACATTCTCTTTTAAATAATCACTATGAGATGGAATAAGAGATGCTGGATCAAGATTACCTTGTATAGCTATATCCTTATTAATATTCTGTACAGCCCAACATAAATCTACTGACCAGTCTAACGCAATACAATCAACTTTACTTTCAAAGGAATATCTTACAATAGAAGATCCAGCTTTAAATGGAAAACCAATAACTGGTACAAAAATTTTTCTAGATCTTAAAATATCTATTATTCTTGCCGTTGGATTTATAGCACAATCGTAAAAGAAGTTGTTAGGTATCATATGAGACCATGAATCAAAGAGCATTAAAACATCAGCACCTGCTCTAGCTTGCATTTCTAACTTATCAGCAATATAAACTATAAGAGTTTCAATAAGTTCCATAAACCATTTATATGAACCCCATAAGGCTCTTCTAGTATTAATAAAATCTTTACTTCCTTTTCCTTCAATCATATAGCAGGCTAAAGTCCAAGGTGCACCAGCAAAACCAATTAATGCTATGGACTTTGGTAACTTATTTCTGAGATAACTAATTGAGTTTTTTAAAGGTTCAAGTTTGGAACTTATTGATATTTTTTTAAGTATCCTAGTATCGTCTGGTATCATAGGGTCCATAGAAGGACCAAAATCCTTCGTAAATGCAACATTTCTATTCATAGCCCATGGTATCATTAAAATATCGGAGAATATGATAACTGCATCAAGATCATAATACTTTAGAGGTAAATATGTACTTTCTATTATTAGATCTTTGTTTAAACAAAAATTTACAAAGTCTTTTTCTTTTTTTCTAATTTCAAAATATTCAGGTATGTGTCTACCAGCTTGTCTCAAAAACCAAATAGCTATATCTGACTTTTTATGATTAAGAGTTTCACTAATTAAGTTTTCTAACACAGAAATATTACTTTATTTAAAATTAATTGATGATGTTGTTTTTAATAAAGTTGTGAATTATAAAAAAAAAAAAAAATATCCACAATTTATTCAAATATTACTGATTGAATTATATAATCAAATAAAGTTATTAACAAATTAAAATTTATGAATTTAATATTATTAACATGTGATTTAATTATGGATAAAAAAAAAATATAATAAATATAATTGAATACATAAGGACAAAATTATGATTATTAACAGTTTATCAACTAAAGAAAACGTTTTATGATAATTATTGGTATAACAGGTTCAATAGGTATGGGAAAAACAACTGTATCTAACATGTTTAGAATTCTAAAAATACCAGTTTTTGATTCAGATCAAAAAGTGAAAGAGATTTTAGAAGAAAATAATGATATTAAGGAGAAAATAACAAAAGTTTGGCCAGATACAATATCATTATGTAAAAAAGAAAAAAAGATTAACAAGGTATTACTTGGCAATAAAGTATTTAAAAGTGAAAAAGAGAGGAAAAAACTAGAAAAGATAATACATCCACTTATAAAAAAAGAAAAAAATTCTTTTTTAGAGAAATCAGGCAAGTCTTCTATTATTGGATTAGATATTCCTTTATTATATGAAACAGGGATGAATAAAAATTGTGATTATATCTTTTTAGTAAATACAAGAAAAGAAATTCAAAGGAGAAGAGTGTTAAGAAGACCTAATATGACTGAGAAAAAGTTTAAACTTATAAATAATTCTCAATGGCCATTTGAAAAGAAAATTAGAGAAAACCCTTTTATAATTAATACATCTTTTGGGAAAACAATTACTTTTATTATAGTCTTGTTTTATTTGTTTAGAATAAGGATTAGAAGAAAACAAAATGATTAGAGAACTGGTCCTAGATACTGAAACAACAGGTTTGGACTATGAAAATGGTCACAGGATAGTTGAAATAGGTATAGTTGAATTGGAAAACCATATACCAACAGGTAACGATTTCCATTATTATTTAAATCCTGAAAGAGAATCAGACAAAAAAGCACAAGCAGTGCACGGATTAAGTAGAGAATTTCTAAATGATAAACCAAAATTCTCAGATATAGCTGAAGAATTTATAAATTATATTTCAGATAGTAAAATAATAATTCATAATGCATCATTTGATGTCGGTTTTATAAACGCAGAATTAATAAGATGTAATATGAGAGAGTTAAATAATGATGATGTTATAGACACACTAGTTTTAGCAAAAAAAAAATTTATTGGCCAGTCAGTCAGTTTAGATACACTTTGTAGAAAATATAATATTGACTTAACTGGAAGGGACACCCACGGTGCGCTTAAAGATGCAAAACTTTTAGCTTCAGTATATTTGGAATTAATAGGAGGAAGACAAACTAGATTAGACTTTGAAAAAAGGAGTAAAATAATTAAATCTACAGAAGATAATCATCTATTTGATCTTGATAAATTTTATAAAAAGATGAACTTAAAACAAATAAATCATATAAAAATTAACGAAGAAGATTATAAGCTTCATTTGAAAAGTATTCAAACAATAAGCAACAATATATGGGAAAAATTGAGGAGTAACTAATTTATTTTAGATTAAAGTCTATTTCATTCAATAATATAGGGATACTTCCTCCTTTTCGGGTAATATATTCTATAATTTCTTTCACAAAAGGAAATAAAAGCTTTGTACCCTTTTCTGCTAATGATTTTTGATCATAATTTTCATTTCCCAAAATTTTGAAATAACCAAAATAATCTAGCTCAAGAATGAATAATTTCTTCTCATTTTGTTTAGAAGAACAATCTAAAGTATATTTTAGAATTAAACTGAAGTAATTATTATCATAAGGCTTGAATATGACGCTCGTATTAAAATCTATCTCATTATTATCAGAATTATTGCCATTTAAATTATGAGGGTTTTCGAAAGACAAATCTTGAATAAAATTTTTTATTATTTTAATGTTATATTCTTGATTTACATTTACATTATTCATTAAATTCTCTAAACAATAATCATTCGTATTTATATATGAAATAAATTATAATGAATATTAATTTTTATTTTTTTGTATAATATATTTAATAAATTATTTAAAGTAATGGTGGTTAGAAAAAATGCAAAACGGTTTCCCATATATTGATATTCTGATTTTTGGAGTAATAGCAATTTTTCTTATTTTTAGACTTAAGAACATTTTAGGTACAAAAACGGGTTTTGAAGAAACAAGAGTAAGCGAAAAAACACAAAATAAACAATTTACAAATGTAGTTCCTATAAAATCTGATAAAAGAAAAATTGATGATTTAGAATTAAAAAAAATTCTGAATATTGACCCTAATTTCAATGTTAATGACTTTCTTTCTGGATCAACAAATTTTTTTAAGATGGTTTTAGAAAGCTTTGTAAATGGTAATTTAGAAAATATTAAAAATTTTACAAAACCATCCGTATTTAAAAGTTTTAAATCTGCTGTTGATGAAAGAAATAGAGAACAAGAAACACTTATTATTGATTTAAAATCGATAAAAGAAAATAAAATAACTAAAGTCACATTAACTAAATCATCTATAAAATTAAATGTAATTTTTGAATCTTTTCAAATTAGAGCACTAATGGACAAGAGCGATGAAATAATTGATGGTAATAGTGAAAATGAAATTCTTGTAAAGGATGAATGGGTCTTTGAAAGAAAAATAAACGATAAAAATCCTAATTGGACACTTGTTGAAACCAAAAGTAATTAAAAATATGATTGCAATCTCAAAACATGATAAAAAAGTATGGGAAAATTATGTCACTAACTTTGAAAAATCTGTCTTATTCTTAAAAAATGATAGTCTAAGAAAAAGAAAACTAAGCGACAATAAAATTGTCAAAAAAAAAGATAAATCATTAAATAGTTTTAAAAACATTAGGAAAAAAAAAATAGAACCAGATATAAGTTTAGATCTTCATGGATATACGCTATATTCTGCAAAGTTATTATTACAAAAATTTATTTCTAATTGTTATGAAAAAAATATAAGGAATGTTTTAATTATAACAGGAAAAGGACAAAATAATAAAGGCGCTTTAAAGGGGGAAGTGCCAAAATGGTTAAGTGATAAATCATTCAACCAATATGTTGTAAGTTTTAATGTGGCACCAAGTCAATTTGGAGGCGAAGGAGCTTTATCGGTAAGAATAAAAAACAGATTCAAAAAAATTTAATTATTAATTGTGGATGATAAATGACTAAAAAAATTCATGATAGAGCTTCGACTGTTGATAGAAATACTAATGAAACTGAGATTAGAGTAAGTGTTAACTTAGATGGTAGTGGTAAACACTTAATAAAAACAGGTTTACCTTTTTTTGACCATATGATCCAGCAACTCTCAAAACATAGCTTAATTGATATTGATATAAAATGTAATGGTGATATTGAAATTGACTCACATCATACAATGGAAGATGTGGGTTGGGCACTTGGGAAAGCTATTAATAAAGCATTAGGAAATAAAAAAGGCATAAAGAGATATAGCTTCAGTTATTTACCTATGGATGAGTGTCTAACCAGATGTTGCATTGACATATCTGGTCGTCCTTGGTTGGTTTGGAATGTTTTCCTACCAAATGTAACAATAAAAGATATAGAAACTGAAATATTCAAAGAATTTTTTCAATCTTTTTCGCAATCTGCAGAAATCACACTACATATTGAAAATATCTATGGTCAAAACACACACCACATAATAGAATCATGCTTTAAGTCTATGGCTGTTTCTCTTAGAAGCGCAATTCAACTTGATTTTAGAAACTTAGAAAATGTTCCATCAACAAAAGGAACTTTAACAGGAAACAAGTAACATGAACCTAGTTATAATCGATTATGGTTCGGGTAATTTAAGATCTGTAGAAAATGCATTTAGAAATTCTGTTAAAATTAATAAATTAAATTTTACAATTCAAGTTACTAATGAATTAGAATTAATTTCTAAAGCAGATCATTTAGTTCTACCTGGTGTTGGCTCGTTCCCTGACTGCAAAAAAGGCCTAGAAGATGTAAAAGGTTTGGTCAAATTATTAACAAATGAAGTTATAAATAAAAGAAAAAAATTCTTAGGAATTTGTGTGGGTATGCAGCTTATGGTTGATTTTAGCCTCGAAAAACAAAGAACTGAAGGATTTTTTTGGCTTGATGGTTACTTCAAAAAAATTGTGCAAAAGGGCGTAGACTATCTTGGCAGGGATTATAAAATTCCACATATGGGATGGAATAATTTACAATTCGAGTATAAGCACCCTATTTTAGAAAATATTACTGAAAATGAACAATTTTATTTTGTTCACTCTTTTGCTTTAGAAAGTAAAAATACCAATCAAATAATAGCTTACACTAATTATAACCAAAAAATTCCAGCGATAATTGGGAAAGATAATTATATAGGAGTTCAATTTCATCCAGAAAAGAGTAGTAATTCGGGTCAAAAATTTATATATAACTGGCTTAAATGGTGTCCGTAATATTAGAGAGATCAAATGGAAACGAAATTATCAAAATACAATGTTAAAGCAGAATTGTGTAAAGGCTTGAGTAAAGTTGATTTACAAGAATTATGTGACGCAACTGAAGAGGCAATTTTAGCTGGAGGAGGTTTTGGCTGGATTTCACCTCCATCATTAAAAACACTTCAAGATTATTGGAAAGGTGTTTTGCTTATACCAGAAAGAGTTTTAATTATTGGAAAACTAGATAATGTTGTAGCTGGATCTGCTCAACTAATTAAACCAGCTAAGAACAATGAAGCTCAGTCTCATTCTTGTACATTAAGTACTTTTTTCTTTGCTTCTTGGGCAAGAGGGTTTGGTCTTGCCAAAGCTGTTTTTGAAAAAGCTGAATTAAAAGCAAAGCAAGATGGCTTTAAAATTATTAATTTGGAAGTAAGAGAGACACAGCTCCGAGCAATTCAATTATATGAACAGGCTGGATATGTTAGATCAGGTATTAATCCAAAGTCAGTTTTCATAGATGGAAAATATATAGCCGGCTATTATTATTATAAAGAACTTAAATAATGAAAGATAACTTTTTTACATTATACCCCGCCATTGATATTAAAGATGGAAAATGCGTTAGACTTCTTTTTGGAGAAATGGAAAAAGAAACAATTTATAATAATAATCCATTAGATCAAGCTATGTGGTTTGTTGATCAAGGAGCAGAGTGGTTGCATATTGTTGATTTAGATGGTGCTGTTACTGGCGAAAATATAAATAAAAGAGTAATTGAAGAAATTTTGCACAAACTTCAAAACAAAGTAAAAATTCAACTAGGCGGGGGTATAAGAAATATTAACGATATTGATTTTTGGATCCAGAATTCAGTTAATCGAGTAATTTTGGGCACATTAGCTCTCGAAGACCCAAACTTTATTAATCAACTCGACGAAGTTTACTCAAAAAAAATTGTTATCGGGGCAGATGTAAGAAAGGGAAAAATTGCTTCTCACGGTTGGAAAAAACAATCAGATATAACTGCTGTAGATTTAATTAAAGATTTGAATTCTTCTATTATTAGTTCTGTGATATATACTGACATAACTAAAGATGGGAGTTTAAATGGCGTAAGCCTAGAACAAACTGTAAATTTTGCCAAGTTAATCCCTCATTCTGTTATTGCATCAGGGGGGGTTTCATCATTAAATGATATTTCAAGATTAGCCAAAGAGTTTTCAAATGGAGTACAAGGGGTCATAGTTGGACGGGCATTGTATGATAAAAAGTTTACATTCTCAGACGCGTTACAAAAGATAAAAGAGGCAAAATTTAATGCTTTCAACTAGGGTAATAGCATGTTTAGATGTGCACAATGGAAGAACAGTTAAAGGAATAAATTTTATTAACTTAAAAGATGCTGGTGATCCAGTGGAACAAGCTAAACAATATAGCACAATAGGTGCCGATGAGATTTGTTTTTTAGATATTTCCGCTACTTATGAAAAAAGAAGAGCTATGTTTAATGTAATTTCTAAAACAGCCGAGACTTGTTTTGTTCCACTTACTGTTGGAGGAGGTGTAAATGATCTTTCTGATTTTAGGGACTTATTAAACTCTGGAGCGGACAAAGTATCAATAAATTCATCTGCAGTTTATAACCCAAAATTAATAAAACAATCTTCAGACAAGTTTGGAAACCAATGTGTTGTTTTAGCAATTGATGCCATTGAAAATATATCAATGCCTAGTGGTTATGAAGTAACAACTCACGGAGGAAGAAAAAAAACAAACATAGATGCTCTTAAATGGGCAAAACAGGGTGTAAGAAATGGAGCTGGTGAAATCTTATTAACATCAATGAAATCAGATGGAACAAAAAAAGGGTACAATTTAAAACTAACAAATTTAATTTCTAAAAATGTTCCTATTCCTGTGATTGCATCAGGAGGAGCTGGAAGCCCTAAAGACATGGTTGAGGTCGTTTTAAAAGCTGGTGCATCTGCCGTTCTAGCAGCATCTATTTTTCATTATGGTATTCATACAATAAAGTCTGTAAAAAATGAAATGTCTAAAAATGGGATATTTGTAAGAGATTGTGAAAATTAAAATGAATGAACAAATCATTAAAGAAATATTTAATATTCTAACACAAAGAAAAATATCTAGTGAAAAAAAATCATATACATCTAATTTGATAAAAAATCCCGAATTTTTAGCCAAAAAAATTGGTGAAGAATCATCAGAACTAATCATAGACTTTATTCAAAACAATAAAGAAGGTGCAATAAAAGAATCTGCAGATTTAATTTATCATGTTTTAGTTATCTGGGTCTCTTTGGGTATTAACCCAGAGGAAATTTGGAAAGAGTTGTCTTCTAGAAAGCTAATATCTGGGATTGAAGAAAAAAAAAATAGAGGTGTAAAATGAATAATTTATATGATCTAAACAATATATTTGCCAAAATATTAAGATCTGAAATTCCTTGCAATAAAATATTAGAAAACGAATTTGCTTTGGCGTTTTCTGATATTAATCCTCAAGCCTCAATTCATATATTAGTAATTCCCAAAAACTCTTATATCAATTTTTATGACTTTACAAAAAATGCCCCAAATAAAGAACATGAAAGTTTTTGGAAACTGGTTAATGATGTTGTTGAGCACTATAAAATTGAAAAAGAAGGGTTTAGGATTATTACAAATTCAGGAAAAAACGGTAATCAAGACGTACCTCATTTTCATGTTCATCTCCTAGGAGGAGAAAATTTAGGGAGAATGGTTGGATGAGTCTTAAACTTCTAACTTTTTCTCAATGAAATCCCAGAACATTTCTTCAATCGCTATTGAGGCTAAATTTTTTATCTCTCTTATTCCAGTTGGAGAAGTTACATTTATTTCAGTGATGTGGTCACCAATTATATCTATTCCAACAAAATAAAGTCCTTTTTTTATTAAAGAATGTGAAATTTCTTTACATATAAATTTATCTCTTTCAGTTAATTCTGTTTTTTCAGGTTTTCCTCCAACATGCATGTTTGAGCGACTTTCACCTGATTTTGGAATTCTATTAATTGCACCAACTGCCTCTCCATTCAATAAAATAATTCTTTTATCTCCGTTTCTAACGTCTTTCAAATATTCCTGTATCATTAAGGGTTCTTTGTTTTGACTAAAAAACATCTCCAAGATTGAATTTAAATTTTCATCTTCTGGAAGAATGTGAAATATACCCTGTCCACCATTTCCATATAATGGCTTTATAATGATGTCTTTGAACTGTTTCCGAAATTCTTTAATAGCATCGATGTTGCGACTGATTAATGTTTTTGGCATTAAATGTGAGAAATTTGTAACAAAGATTTTTTCTGGGGAATTTCTAACTTCAAAAGGGTTGTTTACAATTAATGTTGAATTTGAAAGTTTTTCGAGAATATGAGTTGCAGTTATATAAGCCATATTGAAGGGAGGATCTTGTCTCATCATAATCACATCATATTTTGATAATGGTTTTATAAATGTATCATGATATTTAAACTCATATAAATTTTTAGATTCAGACAACTCTAATTCACATATGTTTGCTAACACATCATTATTGCTGAACATCAGATCCTCAGGTTTAAAAAAATTTATATGATGTTTTCGTCTTTGAGCTTCTATAGCAAGAGCAAAAGTTGTGTCTCCTTTAAGATCCAATGTTTCCAAGGGATCCATTAAGAATGCTATATTAAGATTACGACTCATCTTGTATCTTTATTAAGTATAATATAATTGTAGACTTCTTTAATAAATCTTGCACTTGAAGCATGACTTTTAACAAGGTTCATTTCTAATTCGTTAGAAGCAACACCACTAATGTAAGCCGTATCATTAACCACATCTATTGAAAAATTAATACTAATTATGGATTTGTCTGCCATTATTCGTGCTCTAATTTCACCTACTGAAGCTATGTCTCTTGCAATATTTTTCAAAGAAGACGTATCAGTAATTTGTATCTCATTGTTAACTTCTTTAACACCTCTTATACTCCAAGCTAACTTCGTAAACTCAATTTTGTCATTTGGATTATTCAATTTGCCTGTATATAAAACTGAACCATTATTAACAAAAACTTTTGTGTCTGCTATTAAATCTTCATTATATTTATAAATCAAATTAGATATTTTTGTTTTTATAAGGCTGTCGTTTATCGATGTGCCGAACCCCTTTTCTTTAGATGCAGCGCCAAGAGAAACCATTCCTACAGTGCCAACTAAAGGAGCACATGATTGCACAAATAAATTAATAATTAATATAAATAATAAATTTCTCATATTTAACCCTTTCTAAATAAAGAACAATAAATTAAAAATAAAAATTGTCATCGTTAATTTTAAGTATATTTATCATTTCTTATTTTTATTGCTTCCTTATAAATTAACCTTCGCGGCAATTTAGTCTCATTTATAATTTCATTTACAGTGTCACGAAGTGATAGTTTTTTTAGTTTATTTTTGATAATTAAATTTAATGTTTCAATATTAAAGTCTTCTTTAGCATAACCGTCTACTATTAATATAATTTCCCCTTTAAGGGGTTTGTCATCTTTCTTTCTTTTGTCAATAATGTTAAGAATATTCTCTAAATCACTAGCAATAATTTCCTCATATGTTTTTGTCAGCTCTCTTGCGATTGAAATTTTTCTGTTTCCAAACACTTCGTGCATTATTTTAAGTGTATTACTAATTCTCAAACAAGTATCAAACCATATTCCTGTCATTACGTATGATTGAGTGGCCAAAAATTGTTTTTTTTTAACATTTTTTTTGGAAGAAACAAATCCACCAAAATAAAATTGATTAGTTGGAAGGCCAGATAGTATTAATCCATTAATAACAGAAGAAGGACCTGGTGCATGAGTTACCTTGATATTATTTAACTGGCATTCTTTGACAAGTTTATAACCAGGATCAGATATTAATGGTGTTCCTGCGTCACTAACTATTCCAATGCTTATTTTTGAAAGGAGTTTATTAATAATGTATGGCCTTTTATTTGAAGCATTATTATCGTTATAAGAAATAAGATTTCTACGTTTTATATTAAGATGTGAAAGTAATTTTTTAGTTTTTCTGGTATCTTCACAAAGCAAAATTTCTACAGCCTCCAATAGTTTAATAGCTCTTAGGCTAATATCATCAAAATTACCTATAGGAGTAGCGATTAAATATAAACATCCTTTTATCACTTTATCAGGATGTTTTAGATCTTCTTTACTTACTTTTTTCAATATATTACCTTAAAATTTATTTAAAATAAATAGCGAGTTTTCATGTTTTTAAATAATTTTAAACATAATCTTATTATAATTTTTTGTATATTATTAATGATAAATGGATGTAACAGACAAAACAGTAAACTAATAATTGAAAATAAGAGCACACCAGAAAAATCAAATATAACAAAAGAAAAATCAAATATAACAAACAAAGTATTTGTTAATAAAAACAATTTAAAGAAAAAAGTATTAAAAAGCACAATATTAAAAAAAAATACTGTAACACCCAAGGAAAAACAGACAAGTGATATTATTTTTGAATTTAGAAATGAGAGATTACTTCAAGGCAGAAATATTTCTAATAAAGTCGAAAATAAAAAAACGAGACTAGCATTATCAGCCGTTCAGAAAATGTTTAAAAAAAATTTAAGCTCAAGTGACACTGAACTAAACTTAAAAAACAACGAAAATATTTCTACTTTGAACAGGTATATTTTTGAATCAAATAAGACTATAAATTATCAAAATATTATTGTTTTTCTACCTTTAACAGGTAAGTATTCAAGTTTTGGAAATAAAATAAGAAAATCACTTGATTTAAGTATGTTAACCTATGGTAACAGTAAAATAAAATTAATTTATTTTGATACTGGAAAAATTGTTGACCTAGAGTTTCTATCAAGTTTATTTAATGTACTTAACCCTAAATTTATTATTGGCCCATTTACAAGAGAAGTATTATTAAAAATCAAGCCATTTGCAAAGAAGGATAACATACCAATCCTAACGTTTTCAAATGATATAGCAATGGTGGAGAGTAATGTATGGTCCTTGGGATTCTCTCCAGAAGAACAGGTTCAAAGTGTAATTTCGTGTGCCTTATTGCAGGAATATAGTAAATTTGGCATTATAGTTCCAGATAACCTGTATGGGAAAATCATTTCTAGACAATCAATAGATTTAATTTCAGTAGATAAAAATAATTACTACAGCTCACTTTTTCTTTCAAATGAAGAATTAAATAATAAAACAAATCTTTATTCAAATTTGAGAAGATTTTTAAAGTATTCTGAAACTGAAGAAACACACGCAAAATTTGACACTATTCTTATTGGAGGAACAAAAGAGTTTATATTAGAGATAGCACCTTTGTTAGCTTTCTTTAATGTAGACTCAAGATTTGTGAAAATTTTGGGTACTGAAACATTTAATAATGAAGAAATTAAAAATGAACCATCATTAGAAAAATCATGGTTTCCTGTCATACTAAGTAAGAACAACAATGAGTTTAAATTTCTTTGGAAAGATATTTGGGGAGGTACTAATGATTATTTTTCAAATGCAGGTTTTGATGCTGGTGTAATAGGTATAAACTATATTAATAATTTGCAAAAAAATCTTCAATATTTAAACAATGTTGAAGGTCCAGTTACTGGATTAATTTTTGATGATAATGGTTTTGTCAAAAAGCCTGTTCAAGTTATGCAAATAGAGGATTTAGGAAAATTAACCAACATAAAAGAATGTAGTAAGTCTAATGACTAATTAAATAATCTAAAATACTATTTAGTTTTATCATATGTTTTTTGTTTACTTTTAAGACATCGTTCTTAAATGTTAACATATTTTGATTTTGTAATTCCTTAAGAGACTTAAAATTTATTATAGATAAATTATTTATCTTGGAAATTTCTAAACCTTCATATAGTCTTAAACCCATTGTAAGTGTATCAATGTCAGAAACGTTGGTGTCTAATTTAGTAATTTTCTCAAAATCTGGTTGCAACAAATTTTTAGATAACCAAGTTTTTGGATTCTTATAATTTTGATATTCAATTCTATTTTTATTTTTCTTTGCTGACCACAATCTACCATATGCACCTGGTCCCACGCCAATCCAATTTTCAGAGTTCCAATAATTTAAATTATGTTTACATTTAAAACCATTTTTTGCATAGTTTGAAACTTCATATTTGATAAATCTAAAATCACTGAGTACTTTGTTAGAGATATCATAAAATTCAGCAGCTTTGTCGTTATCTTTTAATTTAATAATCCCATTTTTATGATCTTTGAAAAACTTTGTTCCTTCCTCAATTGTTAATTGATATAAAGAGAGATGTTGTAAATTATAAGTATTTAGAAAACTTTCTAATTCATTTATCCAATCATGTATCTTTTGACCATGAAAAGCATATATTAAATCAACCGAAATATTGTCAAATATTTCGGATGCATTATTTAATGCAATTTTGACATCTTCAATATTGTGTAATCTTCCTAGAAATTCTAAATATTTGTTATTTAGAGATTGCGCACCAATCGATATCCTGTTTATTCCTAATTGTTTAAATTTAATAAATTTTTTGCTTTCGTATGAACTTGGATTTGCCTCAAGTGTTATTTCAATATTTTTTTTAAACCCAAATATTTTTTTGGATATATCTATAATACTCTCTACTATTTTTAATGGCATTAATGAAGGGGTACCGCCACCAAAAAAAAGTGTATCCAGATGTCTAAAATTTATATTGTTTTCAATTAATTCTTCTTTCATAGCTAATAATTGATTTTTATATGATTTGATCCAATCGTTTATATTAATTTTTTCGTTTATGTGAGAGTTAAAATCACAATAGGGACATTTTGATTCACAATAAGGCCAGTGAACATAAAGACTCAATAAATTATGATTATATTTAATCAATTTTCTAAACTAGGAAAACACAAATTTTTTAACTTCTTAAATGCTAAAGCTCTGTGACTGATACTATGTTTAAATTCTGGATCCATTTCACCAAATGTATCATCATATCCCAATGGTTTAAAGATTGGATCATAACCGAATCCAAAATTACCTTTAGGTGGCCATGAAAATTTACCATCAATTTTTCCAGTAACGGTTACGTTATCTCCATTAGGCCAACTAAGTGACAAAGCACACACAAAGAAACAGTTATAACTTGGTGTTTCTACGTTTTTAATTGAGTCATTGATTTTAGACATTGCAAAATTAAAATCCTTTTCTTGTCCTGCCCATCTAGCAGAATAAACACCTGGTTCATTATTTAGATCACAAAAGCAAATTCCACTATCATCTGACAAACTTGGAAACCCTGTGTTTTTACAGACATAAGAAGATTTTATTAGAGCGTTCTTTTCAAACGTATTACCATCTTCAATTGGCTCTTCCAAATTGAAATCATTTGCAGATAAAACCTCAATTTTTAAAGGTTTTAACATAACTTTAATTTCTTTTATCTTACCTTTATTATGACTAGCAATTACTATTTTATTATCATTAAATATATTTTTTTTCATAAATTTTAATTTAAACCTAGAGCTTCCTTTTGAATTTTAAATATATTCTTTGTACTTGTTTCTGCCAGATTTAAAAGTCTTTGAAATTGTTCTTTATTGAATGGTTTTTCTTCGGCAGTTGTCTGTATTTCAACAATTCCATTGTTTGAAGTCATAACAAAATTTCCATCAGTTTCTGCGCTTGAATCTTCTTCATAGTCCAAATCAACTAATTCTTGATTTTCACAAATACCGCAGGAAATAGCTGCAACTTGGTCTATTAATGGGTTTTCTGGTAATTTACCTGACTTAAGTAAAAAATTAATTGCTTGATAAAGGGCTACCCATGCTCCAGTTATAGATGCAGTTCTCGTACCTCCGTCGGCTTGTATTACATCACAGTCTATCTTTATCTGATACTCAGCCAATTTCTTTAAGTCTACAACTGATCTGAGGGATCTTCCAATAAGTCTTTGAATTTCTTGTGTTCGACCTGAAGGTTTTCCTTTTGTCACTTCTCTATCCATTCTAGAATGAGTGGATCTTGGGAGCATTCCATATTCAGCAGTAATCCATCCTTTGCTCGAATTTCTTATCCATACTGGTAGTTTGCTATCAACTGAAGCAGTACACAGAACATGAGTATTTCCAAATTTTGCAAAGCAAGATCCCTCGGCATAAGGAGAGAAATTTGCTTCAAGTGATATATTTCTTAATTCGTCAAAATTTCTATTTGATGGTCGTTTGAACATAAGCACTTATAATTAGTTAATTTTATTCAAAGTTTTTTGCAAATTTAATATAAATTTATTTTAAGCCTTTATAATTTTTTAACTCTTGTAAATCAACCTAATATTTATTATGTGAATATTAATTATTAAATATCCGGAGTCTGAAATTGTCTAAAAATAAGGTGACATCAAAAACAGATAATAAAGATGAAAATTCTTTGGAAGAAAACATTAACATTGACCCAGATACAAATACTGGTGAAGTTAATGTAGATGAAAATGGAGATGAAGATATCTCGGTTGAGGAATTAGTTGAAAACAAGAATAAAGACATAAAAGAACTTAAAGATCAACTACTCAGAAGTTTAGCTGAAGGCGAAAATTTAAGAAAAAGAACTTTAAAGGAAATAGCAGATGCTAAAAAATATAGTCATATTTCTTTTGTAAGAGACTTACTTTCAACAGTTGATAATCTTCAAAGAGCACTAGAGGCAGTCCCCGATGATAAATCACAACTCTCTGAGCCAATAAAAAACTTATTAATTGGTTTAGAAATTGTTGAAAAAGAAATATTAAACACATTTGAAAAACATAGTTTAAAACAAATTAATCCACTAGGAGAGAAGTTTGATTATAACCTTCATCAAGCAATGTTTGAAGTTCCAACAAATGAAAAGGAACCAGGTTATGTTGTTGAAGTTTCACAAAAAGGATATCTTTTACATGACAGACTAGTCAGGCCAGCAATGGTAGGAATATCAAAAACATCCGAAGAAGAAATTACAGAACAAAATAATAAAAAAAATGAACAGAAATAATTTTTATTTATAATCTTGTAAATTCAACAACTTAACCCATATAACAAAATTATATAATTTAAATAACTAATTCTTAGGAATTAATCTGAGTTTAGGGAGCGCATTAATGGCAAAAGTTATAGGTATCGATTTAGGTACAACGAATTCATGTGTATCTGTGATGGATGGTAAATCACCTAAAATTATTGAAAACAGTGAAGGTGCCAGAACAACACCATCTATGGTAGGCATTACAGATGACGAACGATTAGTTGGACAGCCTGCTAAAAGACAAGCAGTAACAAATCCTGAAAACACTCTATTTGCTATTAAAAGATTGATAGGGCGAAGACATGATGACGAATATTCCAAAAAATTTTCTGAATTAGTACCATATAAAATTATATCTGCCAAAAATGGGGATGCATGGGTGCAAGCTAACGGACAAGATTACGCACCCTCTGAGGTATCTAGCTTTATCTTGCGAAAACTTAAAGAAGATGCTGAAGCATTTCTTGGAGAAAAAGTTGAAAAAGCCGTAATTACAGTCCCCGCTTACTTCAATGATGCACAAAGACAAGCAACAAAAGATGCTGGAAAAATTGCTGGATTAGAGGTCCTCAGAATTATAAATGAACCAACTGCCGCTGCTCTAGCTTATGGTCTTGACAAGAAAGAAAGCGGTACAATTGCAGTTTATGATCTAGGCGGTGGAACATTTGATGTGTCAATCCTAGAAGTTGGAGATGGTGTTTTTGAAGTAAAATCAACAAATGGTGACACATTTCTAGGTGGAGAAGATTTTGATCAAAGAATAATAGATTACATAGCTGAACAATTCAAAAAAGAAAATGGAATTGACTTAAGGACTGATAAATTAGCTCTTCAAAGAATGAAAGAGGCTGCCGAAAAAGCTAAAATAGAACTTTCTAGTGCTGCTCAAACAGATATTAATCTCCCATTTGTAACTGCTGATGCAAGCGGTCCAAAGCACCTCAATGTTAAATTAACAAGATCACAATTTGAAAGTATTGTAGATGATCTTGTTACTAAAAGCATTAAACCATGCAAAGCTGCCTTGAAGGATGCCGGTGTTAATGCTAGTGACATTGACGAGGTTATTCTTGTCGGTGGAATGACTAGAATGCCAAAAATAGTTGAAGCTGTAACATCATTTTTTAAGACAGAACCTCATAGAGGTGTAAACCCAGACGAAGTTGTTGCTTCAGGTGCAGCAATACAGGGTGGGGTTTTAATGGGTGACGTCAAAGACGTCCTTCTATTGGATGTTACTCCGCTATCATTAGGGATTGAGACATTGGGTGGTGTGTTTACAAGATTAATTGATAGAAACACAACCATTCCTTCAAAGAAATCTCAGATTTTTTCAACTGCAGAGGATAATCAAGCCGCTGTCACAATTAGAGTTTCTCAGGGTGAAAGAGAGATGGCCTCAGATAATAAATCTTTAGGCGAATTTAACTTGGAGGGTATTGCACCTGCTCCAAGAGGAGTACCCCAAATAGAAGTAACATTTGATATTGACGCAAATGGTATTGTTAACGTAAGTGCTCAAGACAAAGCTACTGGAAAAGCTCATAACATTACAATTCAAGCATCTGGTGGGCTTGACGACAATGAAATTGAAAGAATGGTAAAAGAAGCCGAAGATAATGCTGAAGCGGACAAAGAAAAAAGAGAAGCCATCGATGCTAGAAATCAAGCTGAATCAATGATACATGGAGCTGAAAAATCACTATCCGATTTAGGTGATAAGGCTGAGGATAATGCAAAGAAAGAGGTAGAAGATGCTGTTGCTGAGCTCAAAACAGCTTTAGAAGGTGAAGATATTTCAATAATAAAAGAAAAAACATCGTCTTTATCAGCAATTATGATGAAGATGGGAGAAGCAGCTTACAAAGCAAATGAAGCCAACAATGCTGAGAGTGCAGTTAACGCAGACGATACTGCTGGTGAAAGCAAAGAAGATGTTGTGGATGCTGATTTCGAAGAAGTCAAAGATAATGAAGAAAAGAAAGATGCTTCGTAAATAGACTAAAGATAAACTTAAGGCATAATTTATGGCACGTGATTATTACGAGATACTTGGTTTATCTAAATCTGCGTCGGATAGTGAAATAAAATCCTCTTATCGTAAATTAGCTATGAAATATCACCCTGACAGAAATCCAGGTGATAAAAAAGCAGAAGAAAAATTCAAAGAAATATCAGAATCTTATGAGATTTTGAAAGATCCCCAAAAAAAAGCTGCCTACGATCAGTATGGACATGCCGCATTCTCTCAAGGTGGTGCAGGAAGTCCGGGTGGAGGATTTTCAGGTTTTGGAACTGGCGGTTTTTCAGATATTTTTGAAGATATGTTTGGCATGGGACGTGATACAAGAAGAAGATCTGCTTCTGCTGGCTCAGATTTACGATATGATTTATCTATTTCTCTTGAGCAAGCTTTTTCTGGGGACCAAGTCGAAATTTCTTTAACAGTTCCTGGAAAATGCGAATCCTGTAACGGAACCGGAGCTAATAAAGGTTCACAACCAAAGCAATGTGGTCAATGTGGTGGATATGGAAAAGTAAGAGCTCAACAAGGATTTTTTACAATTGAAAGGACTTGTGCTGCTTGCTCCGGTGCTGGAGAAATTATTGGTGATCCTTGTAGATCCTGTAAAGGTCAGGGACGAGTTAATAAAAATAAAAAGCTATCAGTGAATGTCCCAGCTGGTGTAGATAACGGAACGCGAATACGACTTTCTGGTGAGGGAGAAGCTGGTCCAAGAGGTTCATCAGCTGGTGATTTGTACATTTTTATTGACATAAAAGACCATTCTCTTTTTCAAAGAGATGGAAAAGATACCTTTATAGAGGTGCCGGTAAACTTTATTGACGCTGTTTTAGGAAATTCCATTCAAGTTCCATGTATTGACGGGTCTAAAGCAAAAATGAATTTAAGTGCTGGAACACAAAGTGGTACTCGTTTAAGAATGAAGGGAAAAGGTATGCCTGGATTGCGAGGTGGAACTAGAGGCGATCAATATGTACAAATTAATGTTGAAACACCAGTTGGTCTCTCAAGAAAACAAGAACAACTTTTTAATCAAATAAAAGATTTAGGATTAGAAAAAATCAGTCCTAAAACTAGTAGATTTAAAAAATTAATTCAGTAATTTAAGATCTGTGTATAATTTAACACTGAATTAATAAAAGAGATTACTATGAATAAAATATCTATTTCTATCCCCGGCAGTAACGGCAAAATGGGTAAAACTCTTCTGGGCCTTATATTAGAAAGTTCCAAATATGAAATAGCATCAGCAACATGTTTACCTAATGAGGATGAAGTAGGTATTGACATTGGTTTGTTTGCTGGAAAAAGTAAAATTAATAAGGAAATTAACGCTGAACCTTCATCAATGTTTCAAAACGCTAATGTACTAATTGATTTTACTGCTCCAGATGCAACAATGTTTCATGCTAAGGAATGTTATAACAACAACATGGCAATTGTTATTGGTACAACTGGACTAAATGCTGATCAAGAAAATGAATTACGATCTTTTTCTAAAAAAATACCCATTGTTTATTCAGCTAATTTTTCAATAGGTGTAACTTTGTTGTCCAAACTAGTTTCAAACGCCACAAAAACATTAGGCTTTGACTGGGATATTGAAGTTTTAGAAATGCATCATAAACAAAAAGTTGATTCTCCATCAGGGACTGCATTGTTACTTGGAAAATCAGCTGCAGACGCAAGGCAACAAGAACTTTCAAATGTAAAATCTATATCACGTGATGGATTAGTTGGAAAAAGAAAATCAGACGAAATAGGTTTTGCAGTTTTAAGAGGTGGTGACGTTGTTGGAGAACACTCAGTATTATTTTGTAACTCAGGAGAGAGAATAGAATTAGCTCATAAAGCTACAGACAGGTCAATTTTTGCTTCTGGGGCTCTACGTGCATCATATTGGGCTGCAAGTGCTAATCCAGGGTTTTATTCTCTTGCAGATGTTTTAGAAAATGGTGGATGAAAATAATCAATTCAATTTCTGGTTTATTTCTTTATAACAAGCATTAATATTAATTTTTCCATTTAATTTTGTGGGTCTTTTTTCTATATAATTTACTAAATAAATTCTATTTTTTTTTAGCAAAAAAACATCTATAAAACATTCTTTAAAATGATATTGATAATTTTTTAATTTTCCTTCTTCTTTGACAAAGTGACTTTTACCAAGTTTTTTGACAAGTTTTTCTTCATTCCAATTTATAAACTTCTCTAAACTAAATTTATTAGCATTTGGTATTTTTACTTGTTTTTTTAAAGCTAGTTTTTTAACTGTTTCTTTTTGTTTAGGTATTTCTATTGGAGCCATTTCGCTATTATTTGTAGATTTTTCAACAATAAATTTTGAGGGTTTATTTTTTTTATCTAATAACTCTACCTTAGAATTTTTTTTGTTATTTTGAATAAAAATGTTTTGGTGTTTATAGGTGTGGCATGCATTCATAAAAATAACTGTACAAAAACCAAAGATAATTTTAATAAGTATAGACTTCATAGATCATATTCATAAATATTCTTGGTAAAGAAGTCTATTTAAAAATCACCTAGAGGATTAAATGAAAAATTCTAAAGTAGAAATTTGTTTTATTGGGAATGCAATAGTAGACATTTTGTCTAAGATAAGCAACGAAACGCTAAATAAGCTTGAAATACCAAAGGGCTCAATGCAGCTAATAGATGAAGAATCTTCTGACAAAATTTTAAAATATATTAAAGATCTAACAATTATTTCTGGTGGAAGCGCCGCGAATACTGCTGTAGGTTACAAATCATTTGGAGGTAAATGTTCCTTTATAGGGCAAATTGGTAACGATAAGTTTGGGGATTTGTTTTCAAAGGATCTAAATAATTCTGGTGTACTTTTTCAAGATAAAGATCTTCAATTATCAGAAAAAACTTCTAAAAGTATTGTTTTAGTTACTCCTGATGCAGAGAGAAGTATGAATACTTTTTTAGGAGCTAGTAACAAATTTAATATTAAATCTTTTGACGAACAATTCATAATTAATAGTAGTATAATTTACATTGAAGGTTACTTATTTGACCAACCTGAGGCAAAAGAGGCAATATATTATTGTTGCAATTTAGCAAAATCTCATGATAAAAAAATAGCCTTGAGCTTATCAGATTTATTTTGTGTTGATAGACATAGAACAGATTTTCTTAAATTAATTGATGAATATGTTGATATTATTTTTGCAAATGAAGAAGAAATTAAAAGTTTGTATCAATCAGAATTGAAAGAAAGCATAAATAACATAAAAAACAACGTTGATTTTGGTGCTATTACGCTTGGCTCAAAAGGCTCTGTTGTCTTTGAAAATAAACTTGAATATTTTGTAGATCCTATAAGCTTAGTAGAACTAGTTGATACAACTGGTGCAGGTGATTTATTTGCTGCTGGTTTTTTGTTTGGTTTTATTAATAAATACTCAATTGAAAAATGTGGACATTTAGGAAACAAAGCAGCCTCAGAAATCATAAAACATATCGGTGCTCGTCCTAAAACTTCACTCAAAGCAATTTTATAATATATTATTTATTTTGAAAAAATTGCATTATAAGTAGCAATTGATGCAGAGTTAACAATGTCTGAAACGGATGAGCCCATCTGAACAATTTGAAAGGGCTTTTCGCCACCTATCATAAGCGGTCCTAAAATAGATCCACCACCAAGTTTTTGCAATAATTTAAAAGATATATTTGCTGCCAGGAGGCTTGGCATTATTAAAACGTTAGCAGGACCAGATAGTCTGCAGAATGGATAATTTTCTTTAATCAGATTATAATCTAAAGCAACCTCTGGTGTCATTTCACCATCAAACTCGAAATCAACTTGTTTTTTATCAAGTATATTTACTGCTTCTTTTAAATCTTTTGAACTAGGTCTAGATAAGCTTCCAAAATTAGAGAATGACAATAAAGCTACACGAGGTTTATAACCAAGGTTTTTAACAGTATTAGCAATACCTGTTGCTATATTAGCCAATTGTTCTGCGTTTGGTGTGTCATGTATATTTACATCTCCAATAAAAACAGTTCTCTCTTTTGACACCATCATAGACATAGATAAAAAACTTTGGTTATTTTTTGAAGAAATTACTTTAGTAATGTCGTTAAAGCATCTGCCAAATGGTCTAGTAACTCCAGTAACCATCGCATCTGCATCACCAGCAGATACCATAGATGCTGCAAATACGTTCCTGTCTTGGTTGATTAGTCTTTGACAATCTCTTCTTAAATGTCCATCTCTATGAAGTAACTTATATAAATTATCTATATATTTTTGATTTTTTTTACTAAGACTAGCATTATGTATTATAAGCTCATTAAGCCCCTCTAAATTTACTCTGTCCATTGTTTCTTTAACTCGATTTTCTCTACCAATTAATATTGGTATTCCAAACCCTGAATTATAAAATGACAAAGCAGCTCTTATAGTTTTCTCTTCTTCTCCTTCTGCAAACACAACCCTTTGTTTTTTCCCTTTTATTCTAGCTTTAATTGGCTCTAAAATAGAAGCTATAGGATTAGTTCTTCCTTCTAATTCTCTTTTATATGACTCTAAATTTTTGATAGGTTGTTTTGCTACACCACTATCCATTGCAGCTTTAGCAACAGCAGATGATACTGACGAAATCAGCCTTGGATCAAAAGGAGCTGGTATTATATAATCATTGCCATAATGGAGTTGAACACCGTGGTATGCGGCATTTACTTCATCTGGCACATCTTCTCTAGCTAATTCAGCTATAGCATTGGCAGCTGCAATTTTCATTTCCTCATTGATTGTTGTAGCTCTTACATCAAGAGCACCTCTAAATATATATGGAAATCCGAGTACATTATTAACTTGGTTTGGGTAATCTGATCTTCCAGTAGCTACAATTGCGTCGGATCTTACGCTTTTAACGTCCTCTGGCATGATTTCAGGAATAGGGTTGGCCATTGCAAATATTATTGGCTTCTCAGACATGCTTTTTACCATTTTTTTTGTAACTGATCCAGGAACTGATAAACCTAAAAAAACATCTGCATTTTTTAGAGCGTCAGCTAAATTTCTTGCTTTGGTATCAACAGTATGACCTGATTTCCATTGATTCATATTACTTTGTCTTCCTTTGTATAATACACCATCCCTATCAACTAAAATAATATTATTATTTTGTGCTCCCATTGCTTTTAAGAGTTCAACACATGCTATGGAAGCAGCGCCAGCCCCATTGCTTACAAATTTAGTGTCCTCTATTTTTCTATTAGTTAAATGAAGAGCATTTATTATTCCTGCTGCAGTAACAATTGCAGTCCCATGTTGATCATCATGAAAAACTGGAATATTCATTTTTTCTCTTAATCTTTGTTCAATTATGAAACAATCAGGAGCCTTAATATCTTCTAAATTAACTCCTCCAAAGCTTGGTTCAAGTAAAGACACAGCATCAACAAATTTTTCTGTGTCTTCTGTGTCTACTTCCAAGTCAATTCCATCAACATCTGCAAATTTTTTGAATAATACCGACTTTCCTTCCATAACTGGTTTTGATGCAGCAGCTCCAATGTTTCCAAGTCCTAAAACAGCCGTGCCATTAGAAACAACTGCAACAATATTTCCTTTTGATGTATAATCATAAATAGTTTCAGGCTTTTTTTCAATTTCAAGACACGGTGTTGCTACGCCTGGTGAGTACGCTAAAGACAAATCATTAGAACTAATAAGAGGTGTTGTTGGTGTTATTTCTAATTTTCCAGGCCGACCTTTTTTGTGATACTCCAAGGCTTCTTTTTCTAGATTGGATTTATTGTTAGCATCGTTATTGGTAGTAGACATCTTTTCCTCAAAAATTAAAATTGTAATTCAGGATTATAACTTAAAATTTTTAAAAGATCTTAATAAATTGTATTTTATTAAAAATATTTCGATTATAAATAAGATTACATGAGTTTTTGAGGAAAATTATTTTATTGTGAAAAATGTACTTACTCCGATGATGGAGCAATATTTAAATATTAAGAACAAATATAAAGATTCCTTATTGTTCTACAGGATGGGAGATTTTTATGAGTTATTTTTTGAAGATGCAATTGTAGCTTCAGACGCATTAGAAATTGCTTTAACTAAAAGGGGTAAATCTAATGGTAAAGATATTCCCATGTGTGGTGTTCCTTTCCATTCAGTTAATAACTATTTACCAAAATTAATTAAAAAGGGTTTTAACATTGCTATATGTGAGCAAACAGAAACTGCTGAAAAGGCTAAACTTAATTTAAAAAAAGGTCCTCTTAAAAGAGAAGTTGTAAGAATAATATCACCAGGCACCTTAACAGAAGATAATTTGCTACAGAGAGAAAATAATAATTATTTAGGGGCTATATCAATATTTAACGGTTCAATTTCTGTTGCATGGGTAGATGTTTCGACAGGATCTTTTAAATCAAGACTTATTGGAAAAGAAAATAATTCAAAACAAAAACAATTATTAATCAATTTTATGTTGCGGAAAGATTTTTCAGAAATATTAATCTCTGAAGATATGGATATGGATTATATAATTGATGAATGGCACCCTTTAATCAAAAGACAATCTCCTAGTTTATTTCACTACCAATCTTGTTTTGATCAGATTTGCTCATATTATTCAGTTGTTTCATTAGAGGGTGTTGGCTCCTTTAGTAAGGGAGAAATTATTGCAGCTGGAGTATTGTTATCTTACTTAAAATTAACTCAATGTGGAAAAATACCATTTCTTTCAATGATTAAATCTGAAAACATTAATGATTTTTTAGAGATTGATTATTTTACTCAAAAATCACTTGAAATTCTTAAAAATTTGTCAGGAAATAATGAAGGAAGTTTAATTTCTTGTATAGATGAAACAAAAACTGCCAGTGGTGCAAGATTGTTAAAACAGAGAATAATTGAACCATTTAATGATATCAATCTTATACAGGACAGATATGATGTAATCAATTGGATTTTAGATAATAATATTGATATAAATAATTATCAAGAGAGTTTAAAAGGCATACCAGATTTAGAGAGGTCTTTGTCAAGAATTTCTTTATCAAGAGGTAATCCTAGAGACCTATTATTGATTTCCAAAGGTCTTCTAAATATAAAAGAAATCTCAAAAAATTTAATATTTAAGCAAACAAACTTGAAACCTAAGTTGCTAAATTCAATATTAAATAATCTACAAATAGATTATAGTATTTTCTTTAATATTACAAAAGCTCTGAAATCAGACGTGCCTTTTGTTACAAAAGAAGGTGGATTTATAGTAGATGGTTTTAATGCAGAACTAGATTTCTTGAGAAATCTTAGAAATAATGAATTAAATCAAATAATGAAACTTCAAGAGAAGTACTCAGAACTTACAAAAATCAATTCATTGAAAATTAAACACAATAGAATGCTTGGTTATCACGTAGAAGTTAGAGCTATTCATGATCAATCAATTAGAAATATTGATTTGTTTATTCATAGGCAAACCACAGCTCAGGCATCAAGGTTTACAACAAATGAACTTGTTGAAATTGAAACACAAATACTAAACTCATTTGAAAAAGCAATTAAAATAGAACTAGAAATGTTCAATGATTTTGCTAATCAAATATTAAAAAAAGGCAAAGAAATCTTAAATATAGTCCAATCTATCTCTGAATTAGATATTTCATTTATGGTTGCTAATCAGTCAATAACTAGAAATTATAATTGCCCTAATATTACCAACAATAAAATATTAGAAATTACTGGTGGAAGACATCCGGTTGTAGAACACCAGATGAGACTTTCGGAAGAATCATTTATTTCAAATGATTGTCAATTAAATAATGAAGACTTAATATGGTTAATTACCGGTCCTAATATGGCAGGAAAATCTACATATCTCAGACAAAATGCATTAATAGCAATAATGGCACAAGCAGGTTTATTTGTACCTGCAAAAAAAGCAAAAATAGGCTTATTTGACAAAATATTTTCTAGAGTAGGGGCATCTGACGACTTGGCAAAAGGACAATCTACTTTTATGCTTGAAATGATAGAAACATCACTAATTTTAAATACATCTACTGAAAAGTCCTTAGTAATTCTTGATGAAATTGGAAGAGGTACATCTACATTTGATGGTTTAGCAATTGCTTGGTCAGTTTTAGAGTATTTGCATGATAAAATTAAACCAATAACCTTATTTGCGACGCATTATCATGAATTAACATCTCTAAAAGATAAACTAAAAAATCTTTCATGCCATAAAATGTTTGTTAAAGAATGGAATGATACAATAATTTTTATGCATAAAATTTTAGATGGAGAAGCAGATAAATCTTACGGAATTCATGTTGCAAAATTAGCAGGAATTCCATCGGTAGTAACTGATAGCGCAGAAAAAATATTATCTAATCTACAAAGAAAAAATACAATGAAGAAAAATGATATTAAAGAAGTAGTTCCAATTAATTCAAAAGAAACTGAAAATTTTTTAGAGGAATTTGATAAAATGGATATTGATGAAATAAGCCCACGTCAGTCTCTAGATTTTTTATATAAACTCAAATCAAAAAGACAGAGTTATGGTAAAAGTAAATTTAAAAAATAAATTTGCATTTCTTAAGAAATCCAAAGTAATTAATTCGAACAACAGTAAGTTTAGATTAGAAGAAAACATCGATACTAGTGCAATCTGGTTCCAAAGTATGGAACCTGTCAGCTACGCTAAAAACAATGGCCAAAAATTATATAAATTAAAAAAAATAAAAATTAATTATCGAGATAAAAAATATTTCAAAGAATTGCTTTTCAATAATTTAAAAAAACAACTAGATCAACTTAAGAAAAAAATAAAACTGGAATTTTTAGAGACTTCCGATGGTTCTATGAATGTTGGTTTAAACGTAATCTTGATTGATAGTATGTTAAGAGAAATTCTAAGTAATACTCACCTACATTTCTTTGGAAATATGGATTATAAACTATCGATTATAGCTGTTGGTGGATATGGTAGAGGTGAGCTTGCGCCTCATTCTGATTTAGATTTACTATTTCTTATTCCTGAAAATTTAAATAAAACTGAAAATAAAAATATAGAAGGTCTTATTCAATTAATTCTGCACCTTCTATGGGATTTAGGTTACACGATTGGACATTCTACAAGAACTATTTTTGATTGCATTAAAAAAAGTAAATTAGACCTGACGATATCGACAAGTTTATTAGAGAAAAGGTTTATAGCAGGTAATGAACACATTTTTAATCTACTAAATATTAAATTTAATTCCTTCATTGTAAATACTAAAACGTTAAATTTTGTAGAAGCAAAATTAAAAGAGTCTGATTTAAGGCATAAAAAGTTTGGAGGATCTCGTTATGTTGTTGAACCTAATGTTAAAGATGGCAAGGGTGGATTAAGAGATCTCCACACTTTAATCTGGATTTTAAAATTTGCTTACAAGGTCGACTCTACATCTAAGTTAATTAAAATGGGTGCTTTATCTAAAAATGAAGCTCTTGCTTTTGCTGAAGCACAACGGTTTTTGTTTTCTGTAAGATGTCATCTTCATTATAGAGCTCAAAGAGAAGATGATAGATTAGCAATGGATGCGCAGTTAGAAATTGCTAAAAGTATGAATTTTAAAAATACCATAACTCATAAAGATGTTGAAAGATTTATGAAAAGATATTTTTTGGCTACAAAAACGGTTGGAAATTTAACAAGAATCTTTTGTGCAGCTATTGAAACAGAGTTCAACAAGCCATTGAGATTAAGCTTTTTAAGCTTTAAAAAAAGTGAAAATGTAGACCCATTTAGCATTGAATTAGGTCGTTTATATGTACAAAATAGAAACACACTTACCGAAAATCCAGTGAACATAATTAAACTCTTTTATATTTCTCACGAAAAAAATATAGATATTCACCCTAGCACATTAAGACTAATGACAAGTTTAACAAAGTTAATCAATTCTGAAGTTAGACGTGATATTAATGCTAACCAAATGTTTTTAGATATATTAACAAGTCAAAAAGATTCAACAAGAACTCTAAGGTTGATGAATGAATCCAATGTATTAGGTAAATTTATCCCTGAATTTCAAAAAATCGTTTGTTTGATGCAATTTGATATGTACCACTCATACACAGTAGATGAACATACAATTTTTACAATCTCTAATCTTCACTCGTTGAAAAATGGAAAATTCATAGATTTTGCTCCACTTGCTAGCAAAGTAATACAAGAAATAAGTTCTTACAGATCTCTTTTTGTAGCAATGTTACTTCACGATATTGCAAAAGGTAAGAAAGGAGACCACTCTATCAATGGTTCTATAGTTGCATCAACTGTTTGTCCAAGGCTAGGTTTAAGTAATGATGAGACTGAAGTTGTTAAATGGTTAGTACTTAATCATTTATTATTAAGCAAGACAGCTTTTAGATATGAATTAGGAGACCCAAAAACAATCAAAGATTTTACTAAAAAAGTAAAAACTGTTGAAAAATTGAAATTATTATTAGTACTGACTGTTGCAGATATAAAAGGTGTTGGGCCTGACATATGGAACGATTGGAAAGGTTCTCTCATCTCTGATTTGTATATAAAAAGCTTAAATATTCTTCAAAAAGAAATACCTTCTAAAAATGTAGTTGAATACTTAGAAACAAGAAAGGAATTATTTAAGAGAGATTTGTCTAAAAAGGGAATTAAAAATGAGTTAGTAGAACAGTACTGCAAAAATTATTATAAAAATTATTGGCAAATATTTGATTTAAAAACTCTCATCAATCACTTTGATATTTTTAAAAAAATGGAAGGTGACAATCAAAAGTTTAAAATATATTTATCTAAAGAACATGACTTACAAGCAACTGAGTTAATTGTGATTGCTCCAGATCATCATGGTCTTTTTTCTATTATATCTGGTTTAGTAGCCGCATCAGGGTATGATGTTGTTAGTGCAAAAATTATTACAAGATCAGATGGATATGCTTTAGATACATTTTTCATTCAAAACAAAGAGAAAAAGCCAATATCAGAAGATTATCTAAGAAAAAAATTAGTAAAAAACATTTCTCTAGGTCTGGAAGGTAATTTTGATATTGAAAAAGCATTAAGTATTAAATGGGAAGAAATACCAGCACGTTTTAGAGCCGTAAAAGCTCCCACAAGAATATTAGTTGATAATAAAACAAGTGAAAATTTTACCATCTTAGACATAAAATGTAAAAACGCTCCTGGAGTTTTATATAAAATTACAAAAACATTAACAAGTATAGGTGTTCAAATAAACACCGCCAGTGTGTCTACATATGGTGACAGAGTTGTAGATATATTCTATATAAAAAATGCCTTTGGTTCCAAAGTTGATGACGAAAGAACAATAGAAAAAATAAAGAATTCAATTTCAAAAATATTAAAACAAATAAATTTTACAAATTAAACATATGAGAAATCTAGAAGAAAACAAAACATCTTTTTTCTTAAGAGGTTTTACCCAATCAGCTTTCTTGACAACCTTAAGTCGTATATCTGGGTATATAAGAGATGTTTTTATAGCGGCTTTTTTAGGCGCTGGAATTTTTTCTGATATATTTTTTATCTCTTTTAAATTACCAAATTTATTCAGGAGAATTACAGCAGAAGGAGCGCTTACTTCATCTTTTTTACCTATTTATGCTAAATTGAGATCTCAAAATAGTGATTATATTGCCATACAATACTTTAAAAAAATTATTTACAAAATGATATTTTTTTTAATTTTATTAATGATTTTTTTTCAAATATTCATGCCAATTGTTGTGAGCGTTCTTGCACCTGGATTCATAGATAATAGTGACGTTACAAATCAAATTATTACACTTACAAGAATTACAATGATTTTTATGCCCTTAATATCCGTAGTCGCCTTGTTAGGTGTGGCAACTAATGTATCAGGAAAATTTTGGATACTATCATTTACACCCATAATATTAAATTCATCCATAATTCTAAGTTGTTTGTCAATAAGTGATTATTGGGCAATCAAATCCTTACCCTTAGGGCTAGCGATGGTAATAGGTGGTGTTTTTCAACTCATTTTTATGATTGTAATGATTAAAAAGTATAAGATTTTTAACTCTAAAAAACTAGGAAAACAAGTAGATGCAAAAAATAATGAAAGTGTAATTAATTCTCATATTAAACAAACATGGCGAAGATTTTTGCCTGCAGCATTTGGTGGTGGTATTTTACAAATAAACTTGTTGGTAGATACAATATTAGCAAGTTTATTAGGATTTGGTTCAGTTTCATATCTTTATTTTGCTGATAGAATTACACAGTTACCTCTAGGAATAATTGGAGTTGCATTAGGTACCAGCCTTTTAACCTCATTATCCAGAGCAAGTGCCCAAAACGATATCAAACAGTTTTCTAAGGAATTAATAATATCATTAAAAATAGGATTATTTTTTTCGATACCTGCTGCATTCGTTTTTATATTTTATAATGATTTACTTATAAAAGTTTTGTTTGAAAGAGGTGAATTTACTTTTAATGAAACAAAACAAACTTCAATAGCTTTGTTAGCATATTCCTTAGGTATACCAGCATTTATTATGATGAAGTCTTGTCAGCCTGCTTTTCTTGCAACTGGAAACACAAAAACGCCAATGTATATTGGTCTCATTTTATTAATTTTAAATATAATTATATCATTTATTTTAATGAGTTTTCTAAATCATGCAGGTATTGCGTTAGCTACATCAATTGTGTCTTGGATAGGAACAGCAATACATATAACATTGTTAGTAAAAAATGGAAAAATTACAAAGCCTAAATTTTCACTGAAAGAAGAAGATTTAAATTTATTTTCTGTTATTTTTTATTCTCTAAAAACCACTCTTGTTTCTATTTTAATGATAATAATTATGAAATTACTTCAACACACCTTAGAAATTTTTAATTTAAATGAAGTTTTTTTACTAATAATTTTATGTGTAATTGGTTTTTTTACGTATATTTTGACATCTTTGATATTTAAATTTATTCCTCAAGAATTATATGATTTCATATATACGAAATTCAAGAAAGCAGAATAATATAATGATTAATTCACAATTAGATCAAAGTAAAAAAAGGATATTTTCCGGAATACAACCAACAGGTAATTTACATTTAGGTAATTACTTAGGCGCAATAAAAAATTGGGTAAATCTTCAAAATGAAATTTTCTCAATATTTTCAATTGTAGATTTACATGCAATTACAGTTCCTCAAGAGCCAGCACAACTTAAATCTTCAATTTATGAAGTAACAGCAGCAATTATTGCATCAGGAATAGATCCTAAAAACACTATTGTATTTAACCAATCTTTAGTGAAAGAACATGCGGAATTGGCTTGGATATTAAATTGTGTATGTAGAATAGGATGGTTAAATAGAATGACACAATTTAAGGAAAAGGCTGGAAAAAATCGAGAAAAGGCTACTGTTGGTTTATATGGATATCCAGTTTTAATGGCTGCTGACATATTGCTTTATAAAGCTACACATGTTCCTGTTGGAGACGATCAAAAACAACATATTGAATTAGCTAGAGATATAGCATCTTCTTTTAATAATATGTTTGCTTGTAATGATAAAAAAGATTTTTTTCCTTTACCTGAGCCACAAATCTTAGGTCAATCTACTCGAGTTATGAGCCTTAGAGACGGAACTAAAAAAATGAGTAAGTCTGATGTTTCTGATGCATCTAGAATAAACTTAACTGACACTAAAGAAGAAATTTCAAATAAAATCAAAAAAGCCAAAACGGATCCTCATCCACTTCCAGAAACTATAGAAGAACTCAGCATAAGACCTGAAGCGTTAAATTTAATAAATATTTATTCATCTTTATCCAATCAATCAGTTGACCAGACTTTAAGACAATTTAGCGGACATGGATTTTCCTTTTTTAAACCTAAACTCATTGATTTGGCGATTGAAACTTTAAACCCAATTTCATTTGAAATAAGAAAGTTATTAAATGATCGTAAAGAAATAGACAAAATATTAAGAAATGGTGCAGACAAAGCTAGGAAAATTGCAGAACCTGTATTAAAACAAGTAAAAAAATTAGTTGGTTTTGTAATTTAGTAATTTAATTTGTAAAAAAAATGCTTATATAATAATCAGGAGGTCAATTATGTTTATTCAAACTGAAGATACACCAAATCCAGAAACATTGAAATTTATTCCTGGCAATATCATTCTCAAAACAGGAACTGCAGATTTTTCAAGTAAAGATGTTGCCATGGATTCACCACTAGCTTCAAGATTATTTGAAATTGATGGAGTTAGTAGAGTTTTTTTAGCTGCTGACTTTATCTCTGTGACTAAAGATCCTAAATTAGATTGGAATAATTTAAAACCCTCTATATTAACAGGAATTATGGAACACTATTCTACTGGTCTTCCAGCAATTAATGAAACAGAGGATAAAAATGCTGAATTAAACAATACTGAAGATTCAGAAACTATTAAACAAATTAAAGATTTATTAGAAACCCGTGTAAGGCCAGCTGTCGCAATGGATGGTGGAGATATTACTTTTTGTTCTTTTGAATCAGGTATTGTTACTTTACAAATGAAAGGGGCGTGCGCTGGATGTCCATCTAGTACAGCAACTTTAAAAATGGGAATTGAGAACATGCTTAGACATTATATTCCTGAAGTTACCGAAGTAAGAGCGGCAGAATTATAAAGAAATTTAATTTATATATTTATCTAAACTAAAATTATATTATGAGCCTGCGTCGTTACAATGAAGTTTTGTTTTTACTAGCCATTATCTTTTTATTGTTAGTTGGCTTTTTAGGTCCTAAATTTTGGAAGATACCACAACCAGTATTTAACTTTAAATCTATTCAAAATAATTTTAGTAATCCTGTTGTAAGCATTAACAGATTAAATAACTTTTATTCTAACAACAATTATTTATCTTCGGATCAATTCAATGATAAAAATGCAGTATTTAAGTGGTCTTCAATTATTTTGAATTATGTCAAAAAAGATGTTCCCATTCCACGAATGTATTTTCCTTACATTCCAAAAAACATCAGTCAATTCAATATAAATGAGAAGAAGTCAGTTTTTATAGCTATCCTTTTACCTATTGCTCTTAGAGGAAATGAACTGGTTCTGGAAGAAAGAAAGCTTATGAAGATAGCATTTTCTAAAAATAATATTTATCAAATAGAGCGCTTTTCAAAAAAATATAAAGTAAAAAATTTTAAGAAAATCAATTTTAGTAATTTAAATAGGCTTGAACTTAAAATGTTAAGATTAGAATTGTTGAATAAAATTAATAGCATACCAATTTCCTTAATTTTAGCTCAATCTATAATTGAAAGTGGGTGGGGGGGATCAAGATTTGCTCAAGAAGGAAATGCGCTTTTTGGTCAATGGACATGGAAAAATGATGATGGAATTAAGCCAAAAGGAAATATTGATGCAAATTTTTCTGTTAAAAATTTTAAGAATTTACAGGAATCAGTTGATTCATATATTTTGAATTTAAATTCTCATCCAGCTTATAAGGGGTTAAGAAATTTTAGAGAATCACAATATAATGATGGTAAAAACCTTACTGGAAATGACATGGCAAATTTTCTTGAGAAATATGCAGAAATAGGTTTGCAGTATGTAACTAAAGTAAAAAATATGATTAAAAAAAATCAATTGAGTGAATATGAAAGTTCTACTTTAGCAACTTTTTAATCTGATTATTAATTAACAATAAATTGTCTTCCAAGCCATCGCCATCTATTGTCATTTCCAGCCATAGTACAATTTATTCTGCCTCTACCTTTTGAAAAAGGACCACTTAACCGTATCTCAATTCTATTTTTGCCCAATCTTTTAGTATTAGCTTTTAAACCGTTATTCGCAAAGCACCTAATAACATTCTTTGGTTCAATTATATCAGACAATGTAAATCCATAAGAAGGTGGATTGATTGAAATAACAGGATTCTTAGGTGAAACATCCGAAATTGGCATAGGTAATGCGTTCGTTGCCAACAAAAATCTTTCCATATCTCCATATTTTTCATTCATCGCAAACCTTGGTAGTTCATACATACCTAAACTTTTATGTGCCACCCCTGAATGTTGACCAAAAGCAGCAATAAATCCATGTAGCTTTACTTGTTCTATTACTTCTAAATTATATTCTCCATATGGATAGGCAAAAAATTTAGGCTTGCTTCCAATTTCATCAATAAATCGTTTATTTGAAATTGACAATTCTTCTATAATTTTTTCAGTAGTTAACTTAAACATATGTGGGTGTGATTTAGTTTGACTGCCGATAGTAACTCCATTATCTCTTAAAGTTCTTATTTGTTCCCAATTCATATATCCAGGTGTTTTGTTATCAATAACATCTGTTGATATGAACAAAGTAAAAGGCAAATTATATTTTTTAAATATTGGCCAGGCATATTCATATACCGAAGAATATGCATCATCAATAGTGATGACTACGGATCTATCTTTTACTGGTTCAATATTATTTATTGCAAGAATTGCCTTTTCTATACCTATTACGTTGTATTCAGGCTTTAATAATTCGTTAATGTGTTCAATGAATTGTTCTTTTTTAATGTTTGTTGATGGATATCTGCTATCTCCAAATCTATGATACATTATAAAAGAAGCGTGATTAACATTAGAAACTCCTTTAATTTCGTTAGTTTGAGAGTATGAAATAGAAGGTATAATAAAAAATAAAAAAGTAAGTAATAAATTCATTTAGTCCTCAAAAGTTAAATAATTTAATTCAATTAAAAATAACTTTATTATATATTATATTAATAAAATACTACCTTTTTCTTATTGTTGAATAAAGATTTCATGATCATATCAATTGAAACTAGTACATCAGATTTATCACTTACTTTATTAAATGAGGAAACTGTTGTTAATAACATATCTATTCCTTTTGATAATAAATTGTCCGAGATTATTGTGCCCACAATAAAATTTTTTTTAAAAGACAACGCAATATCTTTTAATGATATTTCTTTTTTGGCAGTAGGTTGTGGCCCAGGAAGTTTTACAGGAATTCGTGCTATCATCTCAACTGCTCTTGGTATAACTATTTCTAATAGTCAAATAAAAAGTATAGGTATCAACTCATTGGCTGGCTTGGCAATGTCTGCATTATATGAAGCCAAAATTTTGAAACTTAAATATATAATTAGCTCTATTGATAGCAAAAAGGATGATCTTTTTTTGCAGTTATTTAAGATTAATAATACTAAAAATAAATCACTACCAATTGTAGCTACAAGTGACATAGATACTATAAAAATTGAAAAATTATATAACTATATTGTGGTTAATGATATAAATTTAAAAGATGTTTTATTTGTTGGTCATCAATCTAATTTAGCAAAAAAAATGATAAATAACTTGAACGTTTCTAAAAATTTAATACAAAATCCAGATTCTTTGGGAATTGGAAAGCTTGCTTCATTTATAATTTCAAATAAAATAGGTGTCAGCAAAACTATCTATGAATTTGATAAATTAAAACCTATTTACGCTAGATCTGCTCAAATTAATCTAAAATGATTTACATAAAGTCAGTAAAAAAAGGTGAACTATCAAAATTATTAGAGATTGAAAAGGACATTTTTGATTATTCTACTTCTATAGAAGATCTTGAAAATTATTTTGATGAAGACACAATCGAAATTTGGAAAGTATCAACCCAAAAAATTATTGGATTTGTAAGTTTTTATCTCGTAAAAGATGAAATTGAAATTATACAATTTTGTATCATTAAATCGTGTCAAAGAAAGAATTATGGATCTTTAGTAATCAATAAAATAAAAAACATTGATAATATAAAAAAAATTTTTCTTGAAGTATCTGTTGAAAATTCTAAAGCAATAAAATTTTACTTAAAAAATGGCTTTAAAAAAATTGGTAGAAGAAAAGCCTATTATAAAGGCAATAATAAAAGGATAGATGCATTAAGATTATTATTTGAGTTTTAATAAAAATGAAATACTTAAAATTTATTTTATCACAATAAATTTCTAGTAGGTGTTTTATGTTAATTGATAAAGTAAGAGATAATATTATAAACAAAGATCTTAAAGTAAAAAATTTAAATTCAATTTTTAAAAGAAAAATTTATTGTCTAGAACCTTTAAAAGTTAAAAAAATTTTTTCTAAAATCGAAGTCGATAATTTCATTATTAAGATTGCTGAAAAAAAATCAGAATTAAAAAAAGCTCAAGCTCTTAGGTATTCAGTTTTTTACAAAGAAAAAAAAGCTATACCAACAATATCAAAAAAAATTTTAAGATTAGATTATGATAAAGTCGATAAATTTGCTGATCATATCATTGTAATAGACAAGAATAGAAAAGATATTAAAAACAGAATTGTTGGAACCTATAGACTTCTTCGTGGTGATATAGCAGCGAATTGTGGTGGGTTTTATTCTTCCTCAGAATTTGATTTATCTAAGGTATCGAATTCTTATAAAAATAGTCAAATACTTGAATTAGGAAGGTCATGTGTTCATCAAGATTATAGAAATGGAACCATTATGAATCTTCTTTGGAAAGCAATTGCTGATTATGTAAAATTATTTGATATAAAAATCTTATTAGGTTGCGCAAGTTTTCACGGAACTGATGTAATGAAATATACTAATGAATTGTCTTACTTAAGAAAGAATTTTTCTTTATCAGATGAGTTGTCAGTAAAAAGTTTGGATACAAAAATATATCCAGCAAACATTGAAATTAATTCAAACACTAATGATTTAAGAACTTTTGTAAAATTGCCACCACTTATAAAAGGATATCTTAGGATAGGTGGAAAGGTCAGTCATGATTGTTTTGTTGACTATAAATTCAATACAATAGATCTATGTGTGATTGTAAAGACTGATAATATAGATGAAAAATATAAGAAGAAATATTTAAATTAATAAAATATGATAACTAAAAAAAATTTTTATTATAGTCCTATTAACAACGTATCATTTATAGATAATTTTATTTTCTATTCAAAACTTGTACTGTTTACATTTGCTTTCGCTTTCTTAATCACATTATCTGCAATACTTTGTAAAATAATACCTTCAATCGAAAAATGGTTGCCGGTATTATTCCACAAAATATTACTGTGGTTATTGTCTGTGGAAGTAGAAATAGTAGGTGAAACAGGTCAATCCAAAAAATGTAACCTATTTATCAGTAATCATTTATCTTATTTAGATATCCCAATACTGGGATCTAAACACCCAATGAGATTTGTAGCAAAATCTGAAGTTGAAAGCTTTCCAATTTTTGGTTTTTTAGCTAAGAAAGGTGGATCAATTTTTATAAGAAGGAATAAAACAGACAGCTTTAATCAAAAAAATAAAATACTAGATATATTATCTTCTGGTGATAAGGTTTTTATTTTTCCTGAAGGAACCACATCTGATGGAAATAGAGTATTACAATTTAAGTCAAGTTCGTTTTCATCGGTAGAAAACAAAAACTTTAAAATTCAACCTATAGTTATTCTCTATTCAGATTTAAATGGTATTCCTATTAATAGATGGCTAAGACCTCTGATAGCCTGGTATGGAGATATGGATCTAAAGCCACATTTATCTAAATTAATTGGATTAATGTCTATTAAAGCTAAACTAATTTATTTAGAACCAGTAAATACCCAAAATTTTAAAAACAGAAAAGATTTAAGTAACTATCTAGAAGGAAAAATTAGAAAAGTTTATTCTGGCGCTCTATCAAAAAAGCTTGCATAATGAAATTATAACTGGCAGTAAAATACGCTAATTTATTATGTTAAGTTGATGAAAAAACTATTTATTAAAACTCATGGATGTCAGATGAATTTTTATGACTCTGAGAGGATTACAGATTTATTAAAACCTCATGGTTATAAATTAGATGACAATGAAGATGATGCTGATCTTATAGTTTTGAATACGTGTCATATACGTGAAAAAGCCGTTGAAAAAACATACTCTGAGTTAGGGCGCATAAGAGATAAAATTAATACCAGAAAAGAAAAAACTGGAAAAATTTCAATAGTAGCTGTTGCCGGTTGTGTTGCCCAAGCCCAAGGTCAAGAAATTATTAAGCGCTCTCCATGGGTTGATATAGTTGTTGGGCCTCAATCATATCAAAATCTTCCTGAGTTAATTGCTAAACTAGATACAAATAATAAATATAAAAATATTGACATTGACTTCCCCACTATTCCAAAATTTGACCAGTTAAATGATAATATTGAAGAAAGAGGTCCATCTGCTTTTTTAACAATCCAAGAAGGATGCGATAAATTTTGTTCTTTTTGTGTTGTTCCTTACACAAGAGGAGCTGAATATTCCAGACCTTTGAAGTCAATTTTAGATGAAGCAAATAAATTGATAGATGTTGGCGTAAAAGAAATTACTTTATTAGGACAAAATGTGAATGCCTGGAACTCCAAAGGTTTAGATAATCAAAATTGGAGTCTTGGAAGATTAATAGACGAACTAGCTAAAATTAATGAGCTTAAATTTATTAGATATACTACTTCTCATCCTCTTGATATGGATATTGAATTGATTAAATCCCACAGGGATAATAAGAAATTAATGCCTTACCTTCATTTGCCTATTCAATCAGGTTCAGACAATATTCTTAAAATGATGAACAGAAAACACACAGCAAAAGAATATTTAGAAATTATTGAAAAAGTTAGAGACTATAATCCCAAAATTGCAATATCAGGTGATTTCATTGTTGGTTTTCCCGGTGAAACAGAAAAAGATCATATGTCAACTTTAAGTTTAATCAAACAGGTCAATTACGCGCAAGCTTACTCATTCAAATATTCCAAAAGACCTGGAACGCCAGGAAGTGTTTTCCTTAATCACGTGAACGAGGATACAAAGAAGACTAGATTGTACGAAGTTCAAGAATTATTGAGATCTCAACAATTATCTTTTAATAAAAAGACCATTAACTCTATAATGAAAGTTTTAGTTCTTAAAAAAGGAAAGAAAAAAAATCAATATATTGGAAGGTCACCTTTTAATCAGTCTGTTTATTTTAGTTATAATTCTAAGAATAAGAACTTAATTGGATCATTTATAGATTTAAATATTACTGAAGCATTTCAAAATAGTTTAAAAGGTAATATTGTATCTAATTTTTAATATCAAAATTGAAAGCTTAGATGTATTGAATTATAAAGTAAAAAAAGAAGAAATTTCACTCGAATTTCCGAGTAATTCGTTAATAGCAATTTTAGTAGGTCATCACAGCATTAATCTTGTAAAATTAGAAAAGTTGATAGATGTAAATATAAACTTATTTGGCAACCAATTTCATATTTCAGGAAATACAGAAAATATAAACAAAGCCAAATTAATTATTTCAAATGTCTACCATAAATTATCTCTTCAAAAATCAGATACATTTGAGTTTGATTTTTCAAATTTTGAAACTGAGTTAAGAATGATACAGGGTCCATATTCTAATCCAAAATCAAATCAAAATATTGATAAAAATGAAGATTTAAAATTTGAAACCTGGAAAAAAACAATTTTCCCTAAGAGTATTGGTCAAAGAAAATATTTTGAAGCTTTAAATAATTTTGAATTAGTTTTTGGTCTTGGACCTGCTGGAACTGGAAAGTCGTATCTAGCTGTTGCAAAAGGTATTCACATGTTAAAAAAGGGTCTTATCGAAAAGATTGTTTTAACTAGACCAGCTGTCGAGGCAGGCGAAAGGCTTGGTTTCTTGCCAGGAGACATGAAAGAAAAGATAGATCCTTATCTTAGACCAATATACGATGCATTATATGAAATGATGCCCGCAGATAGAGTTGAAAAAAAAATTCAATCTGGAGAAATAGAAATTGCACCTTTGGCATTTATGAGAGGAAGAACTTTTACAAACTCCTTTGTCATAGTAGATGAAGCACAAAACACTACATCAATTCAAATGAAAATGGTTTTAACTCGTATTGGTCAAGGGTCTAGAATGGTAATTAATGGTGATTTAAGTCAAGTTGATTTACCAATAGGCCAAGTTTCTGGGTTAAATGAATCAAAAAAAATACTTAGTAAAATTAAAGATATTAAGATAATATGTTTGGAAGCTGAGGATGTTATAAGACATCCAATTGTAGCCAAAATTATTAAAGCATATGATAAAATCATTAAAAATTAAAATTTCGAAAAGTATTCATGAACGTAACTGAACAAGATTACAGAATATGGAAAAATGAGAACTTTGTTATTGAAGCAACTATAGCTTTTTCATTATGGGATGAAATGTTAATTAATGACTTTTATAAAAAATTAAATAAAGTTTTATATGAAATTTATGAACAAATTGATTTAATTTCTAATAATACAAAAAACTTAATTTCAATTTCTTTTTCATGTGAAAAAAAAGTTATGGAGCTAAATAATTGCTTTAGAAAAAAAAATTCAGCTACAAATGTACTGTCTTTTCCATCTAATTATAAATTTAATAACACATTATTTTTAGGCGACATAATTTTTTCAATTGAAACCATTATTAAAGAAGCAAAAAGAGATAATAAAAGTATCGAAAATCATCTAATACATTTGTTTATTCACGGAGTTTTACATTTATTAGGTTATGATCATGAAACTGAAGAACAAGCAGAAAAAATGGAAAATTTAGAGATACAAATATTAAGTAATCTTCAAATAGATAATCCCTATAAATGAGTTAATAATAAATAATGGAGAATGAAGAATTAAATCAATGAAAATCACCTTTCCAAGGTTTTTTAAGAAAATAAATTCAAAAAATTCAGATAAAGTTCTTGATCATGAACTTGAGCAATTTGTTGCTAAGAGAATTAATGCAGACGATACTAATGGTAAAACACTAAGTCATGAAAATGAGTTGCTAAAAAATCTTGCTGGTTTACGTGGAATAACTGCTTCAGATGTTATGGTTCCTAGAGTTGACATCGTTTCAGTTGCAATGTCAGATGATTTTAATGAGATAGTCAAACAGTTAATTAAAACGAACCATAGTAGAGTTCCTGTAAGAAATGAAAGTCTAGACGATGTAGTAGGTATACTTCATATAAAAGATGTGCTAGCTAATTTATTTTTAAAAGAAAAACAAAATATAAAAACTTTATTAAAAAAGCCAATTTTTGTATCTCCATCAATTAGTTTATTAGACTTACTTTATGAAATGAGAATAAAAAGACGTCATTTAGCTCTAGTAGTAGATGAATATGGTGGCATAGATGGCTTAGTTACAATAGAGGATTTAGTTGAAGAACTTGTTGGTGAGATTGAAGATGAACACGATTTATCCTCAGAATGCAGATTAGAAAAAATGGAAGATGGATCGATAGTTGTTGAAGCTAGAATCATTATCGATTTACTTGAGAATTTTATTGAGTCTATAAAAAATGAAGATTTAAATGAGGAAATTGAAACATTAGGTGGCTTTATTGTTAGTATCGCTGGGAGAGTTCCTGTAAAAGGTGAAGTTATTAAGTACTCTCCTTCAGGATTGAAATTCGAAATTTTAGAAGCTGATCCTAGAAAAGTTATATTAGTTAAAATTACTGGCCTTAACCACATGACATCTTTAAATAAATTAAAATTATAAATCTATAAATGAATAAATTTCTTGTTTTGCAAATATTTAATTATTTCACTCTTTATATTGCTGGGGCTATTGCAACATTTTCAAATCCACCTTTTTCAATTCTTCCGCTTATCTTTGGTATTGGCTTTGGCATTTATCGAATAAATTATCAATATTCATTATTAAAGATTTTTTTATCTGCCTGGTTTTTAGGATTTGGCTGGTTTTCGTTTGGTTTATACTGGATTGGTTCAGCTTTTTTTATGGCTGACACTTATCACGTTTTTTTAATGCCTATTGCAATTATAATTCTACCAGGCTTATTAGCAGTATTTTGGGGATGTGCTTGTGTTTGTGCTAAATTAATTAATAGAAAAACAAAATTTTCCATTTTATATATAATTGTTTTTTTATCATTATTTGAATATTTAAGAGCACAACTATTTACTGGTTTTCCATGGTTAATGCCTTCCATGATATTTGCATCAAATGTTTATTTAATACAAATATTTTCATTTGTTGGAAGTTTCTCAACAAACATAATAGTTTTAACAATATGTATTTTACCATTTATTTTTTTTTCAAATTTCAAAGGAAAGAATACTATTTTTTTAATTTTATTAATACCAATAGTAGTTGTAGTTTTTTTTGGAATTTTAAGATATTACAATAAGAGTTTCCTGAAAAACACTGAGCAATTAATTACCATTGTACAGCCTAATGTTAAGCAAAAAAATAAATGGATTTTAAAAAATAGAGAAAAACATTTAAACGACTTGTTAAAGTTATCTATTAAATATCGTGATAATTCCAATAAAAAAAATAGAATAATTATTTGGCCTGAAACTAGTTTTGAGGGATCAATTCCTAGTGAAACAAAATTATTATCTAATATTAGTAAAAAAATATTAAAAAACAAAAATACTACATTAATTTTAGGTCTTCTGAGAACTGATGAAAAACAAGTTTTCAACTCACTTGTTTTTTTAAATTTTAGGGGAGATATAATCCATAGTTATGACAAGATAAAATTAGTACCTTTTGGAGAATACATTCCCTTCCGAAAGTATTTAGGTAGTTTCGCAGATATGTTGGCGCCAAAAGATTTTACTAATGGTAAATTAAAATCTAATCCAACTATTTATGGTTTTGAAAATATTATAACCTTAATTTGTTATGAAATCTTGTTTACAAATGATATAAACAGTAGAATATCAAAAAATACAAATTTATTGATTAACATCACAAATGATGCATGGTTTGGTAAAACGATTGGGCCTTATCAGCATTTAGCTCTTGCAAAAATTAAAGCAGTAGAATTTGGTTTGCCACTGGCAAGAGTTGCAAATACTGGTATTTCAGCCTATGTTTCACCTTATGGAGAAATATTAGGTAGCATTTCTTTAGATACTAAAGGGGTGAAAACTTTTAATTTAATTCCCGCATTGGATCATACTTTATATAAAACTTATGGAGAATATATTTTTATTATTTTAATTTTAGTTTTTTTAGGTATAAACACATTTTATAGCTTAATCTTTAAGGAAAAAATATTAAATGAAAAATAATTATTTATTTACCTCTGAATCTGTGTCAGAAGGTCATCCAGATAAAATTTGTGATAGAATATCAGACGCTGTTGTAGATTTAATGTTATACAAATACCCTGAAGCAAGAGTTGCGTGTGAGACAATGGTATCAACTAATAGGACAATAATTGCTGGAGAATACAGACTTCCAAAAGGAATTGATATTACTAATGATGAAATTGAAAAATTAGTAAGGAAAACCGTTTATGATATTGGGTATGAGCAAGAAGGATTTCATTGGGAAAAAATGCATTTTGAATGTCATCTTCATTCTCAATCTTCGGACATTGCTATTGGTGTAGATAAATCAGGTAACAAAGACGAAGGCGCAGGGGATCAAGGTTTAATGTTTGGCTATGCTTGTAATGAGACAGATGCGTTAATGCCTGCTCCAATATATTATTCACATAAGATATTAAAAGAATTAGCAAAAATAAGACATAATGACAAAAATTCTATTTTGTTACCAGATAGTAAATCACAAATAACATTAGAATATAAAGATGGTAAACCTGTAAAAGCAAATTCTGTTGTTGTTTCTACACAACACAAAAATAATTGTTCACAAGATGATATTCGTGAAATTATAAGAGAAACAGTAAATAAAGTTTTGCCAGAAGGCTGGATGTGTCCAGAAGATGAATTTTATGTTAACCCCACAGGGATCTTTGAAATTGGAGGTCCTAACGGAGATGCTGGGCTTACTGGAAGAAAAATTATAGTAGATACCTATGGTGGAGCATCACCTCATGGTGGTGGAGCATTTTCTGGTAAAGATCCTACTAAAGTTGACAGATCAGCTGCTTATTTAACTAGATATTTAGCCAAAAATGTTGTTGCTGCTGGTCTGGCATCTAAATGTACAATACAAATTGCATATGCTATTGGTGTATCTAAACCTCTTTCTTTGTATGTTAATACTGATGGGACAGGAAAGATTAACGATAGTGAAATTGAAAAAATTATTATTAATTTAGTTGATATGTCCCCAAGGGGAATTCGTGAACATTTAAAGTTAAATAAACCAATTTATGTTCCAACTTCTGCATATGGACATTTTGGTAGAGTTCCAGATGAGAGTGTTGAAGGTTCTTTTTCTTGGGAAAAAACTGATCTTGTTGATGATATTTTGAAAGATATATAAAAAAGTTGAATATTAATAATTGCATTGATAACCCTCAATTCTATGGTAGAAGAAGAGGTAGAAAATTATCAAAATCTGGTCAATTGGCAATAAAAGAAGGGAAAGATTATTTAATTAAAGAAGAAGATATTTTAAATATTTTCCAATATCAGAAGAATATAATTCTTGAAATTGGTTTTGGAGATGGTGAAAATTTGATTAATTCTGCAAAAATGAATTCTAACTTTTTCTATATTGGTGCTGACCCTTTCTTAAATACAACGGCTAAATGCTTAAATAAAATTATTCAATATAATTTAAAAAATATTGCTATTTGGCAAGATGACGTAAGAAAAATTTTAAAGTTTTTTCCTAAGAACAGTATTTCAGAAATAAAAATACTTTTCCCTGATCCATGGCCGAAAAAAAAACATAAAAACCGAAGGTTAATTCAGGACGAGTTTATAAAAATAATATATCCAGTTATCAAACACCAAGGCACTATTACTATTTCCACAGATCATGATATATTAAAAAAATGGGTGCTAGAAAAATTCCAATATCATAAAGAATTTGAATGGGTAGTTAAAAGTTCAAATGATTGGCGTTTAAGGCCTAACGATTGCTTTCAAACAAAATATGAACTTAAATCCATTAATCAGCAAAGAAAACCAAGTTGGTTTATTTTCAAAAAAAAATAACTTTATACTTATTATATATGCAAAGTTATTGATTTTTTCATAGAAAAATTTATATTACATCCTCAAGAGTGGGTCATTTGACTCGCTTTTTTTATTTATGGAATTTTAACTTATGGTTGAAGAACAAATAAGAGACTCTTTGGTATTAAGATTAAAGAAACTAGGATATCATCTTATTCGTATAAAACTAATTAACATCAACAAAAAAAAAACATTGCAGATTATGGCAGAGCGAATTAAAGATAAAAAAATGGATATTGAAGATTGTGTTTATTTAAGCAAACATATATCTACTTTTTTAGAAGTTGATGATCCTATTAATTCTTCTTATGTATTAGAAGTTTCTTCTGGAGGAGTGGGAAGACCTTTGACTGTGATTGATGATTATGTATCATTTAAACACAATAAGGCGAAAATAGTATTAAAAGAAAAATTTTTAGGAAAAAAAACTTATAAAGGTTTTCTTAAGGGAGTAGATAAAAATGGTAAAATTTTACTTGAAACTGATAAACATAAAATAAAAATTAATTTTTTAGAAATTGAAAAAGCTAATATTGACCCTAATTGGGCGATTGAAAACAACTAATTTAGTTAGTTTATTTTAAAAGGAAGCATAATGGAAGTTAAATCCATACCAAGATTAGAACTTATACAAGTAGCAGAAACTGTGTCTAGAGAAAAATCAATTGATAAAGAAGAAGTAATCACTGCTATGGAAGAAGCAATAGAGAAAGCAGCTAGAACAAAATATGGTTTAGAAAGAGATATAAGAGCAAATATCGACAGAAAAAATGGATCAATAAATATTGCCCAATTCACTGAAGTAGTTGAAATTGTTGAAAATGAATATACTCAAATGACTTACAACGAATCTCAAAGAAGAAATTTAAACGTTGGTATTGGAGAATTTTATAAGCAATCACTTCCACCAATTGATTTTGGAAGGATTGCAGCACAAACTGCAAAGCAAGTTATTTCTCAAAAAGTAAGAGAAGCTGAACGTCAAAGACAATTTCAAGAATACAAAGATCGTGTGGGCGAGATAGTTGTTGGAACTATAAAGAGAGTTGATAACCAATCAGTTACAATTGATTTAGGTAGAGCTGAAGCTGTAATTAAAAAAGATCAGATGATACCAAGAGAACAATTAAGGCCTGGTGATAGACTAAGGTGTTTTATTATTGAGGTAAGTGAACAGGGGAAGGGCCCTCAAATATTTTTGTCAAGATCCTCAAATGAATTTTTAGCTGCCTTATTTACACAAGAAGTTCCAGAAATTTACGATGGCATTATAGAAATAAAAGGTGTTGCTAGAGAGCCAGGAAGTAGGGCCAAAATTTCAGCTTTTTCTAATGACCCTAGTATTGATCCGGTTGGCGCTTGTGTGGGAATGAGAGGATCAAGAGTACAAGCTGTAGTTGGTGAATTACAAGGTGAAAAAATAGAGATTATTCCATGGACAGATGATCCAGTTACCTTTGTTATTAATGCTTTAGCTCCTGCTGTTCCTTCAAAAGTAGTTATGGATGAGGATGCAAATAGAATGGAAGTTGTTATTCCTGATGACCAATTGTCTTTAGCTATAGGCAGAAGGGGACAAAATGTAAGACTGGCATCACAATTGACTGGTTGGTTTGTTGATATTTTAACTGAAGCAGAAGAATCAGAAAAAAGACAAGAAGAATTTTCTGAAAGAAGTAAGATTTTTATCGAAGCCCTTGATATTGACGATGTTATTGCCCACCTCATGGTAAGTGAAGGTTTCATTACAATTTCTGATATAGCCGAAGCTTCTATTGAAGAATTGATGTCAATTGAAGGTTTTGATGAAGATATATCCACAGAGTTAAGTGAAAGAGCTAAGAACTTTGTAAAAATGGAAAATGAAAGAATTGATAACGCTATTAAAGATCTCAAAGTAAAAAATGATTTATATGATTTTTCGGAACTTAGTAAATTAAGTATTTTAACTTTAGCCGAAAATAATATTAAAACTTTAGATGAACTTGCTGAATTAGATAGTGGTGAACTGTTTGATATTTTAGGAAATAAAGTTTTTATGAATGAAGATGATGCAGGTTCAATAATAATGAAAGCTAGACAACATTGGTTTACAGAAAATAAAGTTGATGATTAACTTGTAGTTAAAGGAATTTTTGTTATGAAAGATAGAGTAAATGGAGAAAGAAAAAAATTAAGTCTTTCTTCTGGTGGAAAATTAACGTTAAAAAATCCTATTGCTGCAAATAAATCTCAGAACAGCATTACAGCTAATTCAAGAGTAGGCAGAGGTACTGTTCAAGTTGAAGTAAAAAGAACTAAAAGATTATCTAATAGAATAAACATCAACGAAAATGCTTCTCAAGAAAATATTTCAGGTTTAAGTGCTAAAGAAATTCAATCTCGAAGTAGGAAGTTACAAGAAGGCCTTGCAAAGACCGCCGCTGAAGCTGAAATAATTGTCTCTGAAAAAATAGAAAAAGCTAAACTAGAAGAGGCTCGTATTGCTGCAAATGCACTAGAAGCCACAGAAGCAGCATCCTCTTTAGCCCCTAAAGATAAAATGTTAGCCAGAAGAAAAGCAGAAACTGAAGAAATACTTGAGATAAAAAGAATTGAAGAAGAACAGCTTAAACTACAAACAGATGCAAAAAAAGCTGAAGAAGCGGCATTACAAGCTGAAAAAGACAGACAAAAACTAGCTGATGCTGAATTATTACCAAATACAAATAAATTCTGGACAGGTCATAAAGTACAAGAAAAAGAAATTTATAAAGAAAATTTAAGAAAACCTTCCTGGAATAGAGGATTTCAAGAAAAAAGACAGGGGAAAATGACTATTGCTCGTGCTCTGGACTCAGAAAATGTAAGAGTGAGATCGTTAGCGTCAATTAAAAGGAGACGTGAGAAAGTAAGAATGCAAGCAGATCAGACACCGGCAGTTAAACAGTTCAGGGAAGTTATTATACCAGATACGATTACAGTATCAGAGTTAGCTAACAGAATGACTGAAAAAACAGCAGATGTAGTTAGAGAATTGATGAAAAATGGAATAATGGCAACTGCAACAGAAGTAATTGATTCTGATACTGCTGAATTAATAACCACAGAATTTGGACATAAGCCAAAAAGAATTTCTGAATCTGATGTGGAATTAGATCTTGGTTTAGAAGAAAGTAATCCTAAAAATTTAGTTTCCCGTCCTCCTATTGTTACAATAATGGGTCATGTAGATCATGGGAAAACCTCATTATTAGATGCTTTAAGAGAAAGTAAAGTTGCTGATGGAGAGGCTGGTGGAATTACTCAGCATATTGGGGCATATCAAATTACAACAAGAACGAATTCTAAGATTTCCTTCATAGACACACCTGGACACGAAGCTTTTACAGAAATGAGAGCTAGAGGAGCAAACTTAACAGATATTGTGATTTTAGTTATTGCAGCAGATGATGGTATTAAGCCCCAAACTATTGAAGCTATTAAGCATGCTAAAGCTGCAAATTGTCCAATAATAATTGCTGTGAATAAGTGTGATAAACCCGAAGCTAACCCACAAAAAGTTAGAACTGAATTACTTCAATATGACTTAATTCCAGAAGAAATGGGTGGTGATGTTCAATGTATTGACGTTTCTGCTAAAAACAAAAAAGGATTGAATGATTTAATTGATGCACTTGAGTTACAAGCTGATTTAATGGAATTAAAGAGCGACCCAACAATAAGTGCTAATGGAGTAGTTGTAGAATCTAAAGTTGAACGAGGCAAAGGTTCAGTTGTAACTTTACTTGTAAAAGCAGGAACACTTAACGTTGGGGATATTATTGTAGTAGGAACAGAATCAGGTAAAGTTAGAGCCTTGTTAGACGATGAAGGTAAAAGAATAAATAAAGCAGGACCTTCAATGCCTGTTGAAGTGCTTGGTTTGTCAGGTACACCAGATGCTGGTGATTTAGCGCACGTCGTAGAATCTGAATCAAGAGCAAGAGAAATTGCAGATTACAGACAAAGAAAGTCAAAGCTAACAGAGGCTAATTTGACTGCCAGAGGTTCTGTAGAACAAATGTTAGCTAACATACAGGCAGGAGAATCTTCTGAATTACCTGTTATTATTAAAACAGATGTACATGGATCTTTAGAAGCAATTAAAGCTGCATTAGAAAAAATAGGTAATTCTGCTATTAGAATTAGAGTTTTATCTGGTGCAGTTGGAGCAATAAGTGAATCAGATATTACTTTAGCATCAGCATCCTCTGCACTTGTATTTGCATTTAATGTAAGAGCAATACCACAAGCTCGGGAATTATCCAGAAGAGATAATGTTGAAATCAGATACCACTCTATTATTTATGAACTAATTGAAGACGCAAAATTAGCATTGACCGGAATGTTAGATCCTGATTTACAAGAGAGCTTTATAGGTTATGCCGAAATAAAACAGGTATTTTCTGTTTCTAAAATTGGAAAAATTGCTGGATGTCTTGTTACTGAGGGTGTTGTAAAAAAAGGATGTAGTTTTCGTTTGCTTAGAGACAATACCGTAATTCATCAAGGATCTTTGAAAACTTTAAGAAGATTTAAAGATGAAGTAAAAGAGGTACGTGAAGGTACTGAGTGTGGTATGGGATTTGAAAATTTTAATGATATCCAAGAGGGTGATGTAATGGAATGCTTTGAAGTTAAGGAAATTGCAAGAAGTTTAGAATCAGTTGATAAAAAAGTTGGGTAAACATTGGTATAATGGTAAATAATTTTTTATTTAATTCTAATAAAAAATCTAAAAACAGTTTTGTAAAGTCTCAAAGGCAACTTAAAGTTGGTGAAGAATTAAGGCATTTAATTTCAAATGCGCTACTTCGCGAGAGTTTCTATGACGAACATATTGAAAATAACAATATTACAATTACAGAAGTTAACGTAAGTCCAGACTTAAAAAATGCAAAAGTATATGTGATGCCTCTGGGAGGTGTTAACAAACTAGATGCATTAAATAGTTTAATTAGAGCTACAGGTCGTTTAAAGAAAATCATATCAACTAATATTAATTTAAGACAAACACCAAAGCTTAAATTCAAGATTGATGAAACATTTGAGTATGCAAAAAAGATCAATTATATACTTGATAAAATAAAAAAATAAAATTTTTATTAAATTTAATGATAAAATCAAATTCTAACAAAATTAGTGGTTGGATAATTTTAGATAAACAAAGTGGAATTACTTCTCGTCAAGCTGTTTCTAAAATTTCCAGAATCTTTAATCTTAAGAAGATTGGACACGGTGGAACCTTGGATCCATTAGCCACAGGAATCTTGCCAATAGCATTGGGTGAGGCAACTAAACTAATCTCTTTTATGCAAAGTAAAAAGAAAAAATACTCATTTACAATTAAATGGGGTGAGGCAACAAATACTGACGATATTGAAGGAAAGATTATAGAAAAATCAAATTCACGACCAAACAAAGAAGAAATTCAAAATGCTTTGGTTTCATTTATAGGTAAAATTTACCAAACACCTCCGAATTTTTCAGCCATTAAAATTGACGGTGTGCGTTCTTACAATTTAGCTAGAAAAAATATATTAGTAAATCATAAACCAAGACCAATTGAAGTTTATGAGTTTAATTTAAAAAAAATCTTAAATATTGATTCTGCGGATTTTGAGGTAATATGCGGAAAGGGGACATATATAAGATCATTAGCTAGGGATTTAGCAGAAAAGTTAAAAACAAAAGGGCATGTAATTAAGTTAAGAAGGAATTTTGTAGGAAATTTCGACGAAAAAAATAAGATTCTTATAGATTTTTCTGAAGAAATAATACATAGTCCAGCAATTTTAAATAAAATTATACCAATTGAAAAAGTGCTAGACGACATCCCGGCACTTTTTTTAACTGAAACAGAGGCAATGAAGCTTAGGCAAGGACAAAAAATCAAATTAAATTCATTTAAATTTAAAAATCATTTCATTACAGAGCATCCAAATTATCAAGAATATGAACGAGTTTATACAGTAAGCAATAAAAAACTTGTAGCACTAATTGAGATAGATGGTGGATTGGTTAAGCCAAAACGTGTCATTAATTATTAAACAGAAAGGTAAATACGATGTCGATTAATAAAAATCAAACAATTAAAATTATTAAAGACTTTGGCAGTAAAGAAACTGATTCTGGATCAGCAGATGTTCAAGTTGCAATATTAACTGAAAGAATTAAAAATTTAACTGAGCATCTAAAAATACATAAAAAAGACTTTGGATCTAGACGTGGTCTTTTAAGTATGGTTGGGCAACGTAGAAATTTACTAAAATATA
>CABYED010000006.1 GCA_902517815.1 uncultured SAR116 cluster alpha proteobacterium | reverse complement strand
TCTTATATTAGTTACTCTAGTAAGTTTCTCCTCATTATAAGTCAGTTCAAAAAAAAATTTTCTTTATTAAAATACAGGTTTTTAAGAACATATGTAGATACTCTATTAACTAAAATTAAGAAGATTAATGAATAAAATGATCGGTTTAGACATTCATAATCTGGCCAGTGAACTTTGGCCACTGAATAGAAGCATTACTGGAGAAGGAACCCGTGAAACCCTGCGAATAATATCTAAACATATTCCTAATCTATGTATCAAATCTGTTCCATCAGGAACAAATGTTTTTGATTGGAAAATTCCAAAAGAATGGTATGTAAAAGAAGCGTATATAATTACCCCAAATGGTGAAAAGATATGCGACTTCTCAAAAAATAATTTACACCTTTTAGGATACAGTATTAGTTTTAAAGGAGAAATTAGTTTAAAAAAACTTAAAAATCATTTATACACTCTTCCAGAAATTCCCGATGCAATACCCTATATAACAAGCTACTACGAAGAAAGATGGGGGTTCTGCTTATCTCATAATCAATTTGAAAGCCTTAAAGAAGGTAACTATATCGTTCACATTGATACAAAAAAATTTAACGGTGTTCTGAATTATGGAGAACTATTAGTTAAAGGTAATCGTAAAGAAGAAATCTTTTTGAGTACATTTATTTGTCACCCCTCAATGGCTAATGATCAACTATCAGGTCCAACAGTTTTAACTTATTTAGTAAAGTGGATTATGCAACTTAAAAATCCTGAATACTCCTATCGAATAGTTTTCATACCAGAAACAATTGGCTCAATCACTTACCTAAGTCTTCATTATAAGGAAATGAAAAATAAAGTTATTGCTGGATTTTGTATAAGTTGTATTGGTGATGAACGTTCTTTTTCATACGTACCGTCTCGCAATGGTGAAACGATGAGTGACGTTGTTGCTAAGCACGTTCTGTATTGGACTGACCATAATTATAAAAGTTATACTTGGCTTGATCGTGGCAGTGATGAAAGACAGTACTGCGCTCCTGGAATTGATTTACCTGTTGCCTCAATAATGCGTTCAAGATACACGCATTTTAGAGAATATCATACATCCTTAGATGACCTAAAAAATGTAGTTACTCCTAAAGGGTTAGATGGGGGTTATTGGGTGCTTCGTCGAGCTATTGAAGCTATCGAACGGAATAAAAAATATAAAGTAACTGTCCTATGCGAACCTCAAATGAGTAAGAGAGGGTTATATCCTACGTTATCGACTAAAACTTCAGTTCAAACTGTAAAATTAATGATGAATTTTATAAGTTTAAGTGATGGTAAAACTTCATTAATTGAGATTGCAAATAAATTGAATATGCCAATTTGGAAACTTTACGATTTAGTAGATAAACTTGAGAGTCATGACTTGATAACTGCTTATGAATAATTAATTTTAAAATTAATATAAACTAAATAATCTTGATAAAGATTTATAACAAAAAAAATAATAAGATTTTGCCAATACTTAGATTAACTTATATATAAATGTTTAAAAAATCGTATTGCTGTTATAAAAACACAGTAATATCAAAACTCATTTAATTATCAATTGTTATAACTTTTAAATTCAAATCAATTAACGTTAAAAAACCATTTTTTGTTAATAGTTTCATTTAAATTTTCAGTGTTTACATTCAATCCTAAAGTATCTTCAATTTCTAAAATGATATTTATTACATCTAAAGAATCAAATATACCATTGTTGAGTAAATCATCTGTTTCAGAAAAGTCTTCTGCTTTGTAACCCTTTTTCTCTATAAAGCTATCAACAATAGTTGATATATTATTCTTATTTACAATATCCATAAATATTAATAACATGTTGACATAATCATGAAAACACAAAAAAAAGTAATTCAAAAAATTTTTGAAAAATTGAATGTGTATGAATATGAAAGTATATATATATTTTCTGATCTACTAAAATTATTTTTAAATCAACCAAAATCCGAAATTCCAAATTATATTGAAACTCTAAAAATTTTTATTGAAGATTTGGCTATTAATGACAAGACTGTTATATTACCAAGCTTTACTTATCAATTTTCTATTAATAAACGTTATGATATAACTAAAACAAAACCCGAGACAGGTGTGCTACCAAACCTACTTCTTAAATCTAAATTTTTCAAAAGAACTTTGTCTCCCATGACAAGCCATTTAATAAGTAGTAACATAATACCAAATAAATTTTATGAATGTTCCAAAACTACATTTGGTCAAGATAGTATTTATCAATGGTTAATAGATAATAATGCTCTACTTCTTAGCTTAGGACCCTCTTTGACAGACCCGCATCACGGATGGGTTATAGTTCATCATACTGAAGAAATTATGAAAGTCCCTTATAGGCATTTTAAAAAATTTGATGGTAAGATTTATGACAATTCAAAATATATTGGAAAATGTTCTCAAGAGCATTATGTCAGATCAGATCCACAAAAATTTAACGACTACTCAAAAGTAAATAAATACCTTTTTAAAAGAAGATTTATTACTGAGAGCAATTTCGAAAATATAATTGCACACTCAGTGAATGCAAAGGATATTTATTCAGTTACAAGAAATCTTATCAAGAAAAACCCTAATAGTTTTTTGGCTCAAGTTTAGAGTTTTTCTCTAATCTTGGCTCTGTCAATTTTACCATTTTTATTAACTGGAACATCTAAATCTATAATAATTTTTGAGGGAAGCATGTAACTGGGAAGAACTTCTCTAGCTTTTTGTAAAACAGATTTTGGTTCTTTGTACTTTTTAGAAAAAACAAAAGCCGTTATTTTTTCATGATTAGCAAAACAGACACATTCATTAATATTTTCAATTTTCTTCAAATTAGTCTCAATATCAGATAAATGAATCCTATATCCTTTTACTTTCAGAACTCCATCTATTCTTCCTTTACATGAATAGATTCCATCAATTAGTTCACCAGCATCTCCCATCGGAAACCAATCCGCCCCCCTATACTCAACTAAGTGACTGTTTGACTTATGCCCAATATATCCTGGTGTAACTTGGACTCCTTTCACTAGAAGCATTCCATCATTTCGGATTATAGCATCATTACCAATCATTGGCCTTCCTATAGGTACAAAATTCATAGTAGACTTATATTTAAGAGTCGATTGGGTACATTTTTGTACAAAATTCCAAGCTGAAACTTCCGTAGAACCATAAAAATTGTAAAATATTTGATTTTTGTTAATTAGAAGGAATGTTTCTAAAAGTTCAAAAGTAAGTGGTTCACCACAAGCCACAACATATTCAAGCAAATTAATTATTTCATCTGAATTTTTTTCTGGGATAATCCGTTTGAGAGTTGATGGCACTGTAAACAAAACATTGATTTTTTCTCTAAGTATAGCTTTCCCAGGAAATAAAATATCAATATCAGAATTGGCTGCAAACAAATGACTTTTAGATAGAATACAAGGAAACAATATTGGATAAGAAAGGTTGAAACTTAAATCGTGCAAATCGATAAAACGTGATTTTTTAAATTTAAAAATATCAATAACATTTTTAATAGTGTTTACAAAACCTTCATTTTTTACCATAACCCCTTTTGGTATTCCTGTTGATCCAGAAGTATAAAAAACCATTGCAAGGTCTTCAGGCTTATTAGTCAATTTTGGTTGATAACTTATTTCTGGGTCTTGGGCAAATAAACTGCTTACTGATATAATTTTAATGTTGCTATCAGATATTTTTTGAACTAGTTCCTCTGATGTTGAGTTGTCTATTATTAGAATATCCGCGTCCAAGTTTTGCAATATTTGCAAATTCCTTTCATCTGGTGTTTTTATACTTAAAGGAACCCATATATTTTCTGTAAACAAAACACCTAAAATGGAACAATAGTTAAGAAAATTTTTATCACAAAGGATTGCTATTTTTAGTTGAAAATCCCCTTCAAAAGTTTTGCAGCATTTGAGTATATTATTTTTAAGTTCTTTATAACTATGAAAGTTTCTTGAGCTATCAGAATAGAAGTTATCATCTTCAAAAGATATTGCTTGCCATAGATCTCTGTAAAATTCATGAGTATTGTTATGCATATATACTCTTCCAAATAAAATTGATTAGAAATTTTTAATTGTTTTAACAATATATATAATTTTATTTCGTAAATTTCAAAAGTATAATTAATGTTAGTTTATTGAGGCTAAAAAATGAAAATTTTAAGATATATTATTAGTTATCGAAATTTAATTGTTTATTGATTTTATCACTGAAGCCAATAAAGCAAGAGTTTTATAACTATATAATTAAAATACAAATCTCTAATTGATTATATATATCTTAGCACTCGATAAAAAATCTTAATTATAATACTTCGTAAAGTTTAACTTAGTGTAAATTATACCAAAGTTTGATAATAAATATTTCTATTAAGATTTCAATTTACCAACCTAGACATTAGACAGACATTTTTGGAAAAACACACCAAAACTTAAACTTTTGGTTTAATTGAATAATATTGATCTTGATAGGAATCGAGCCTGTCAACTCAAGATCAGGAAGAAAGTGGCTTTCTCCTTAACTTATATAATATTAGATAATATCAGTGGGTTATGTTGCATAAAACAAATATTTAAGTATTAACTATCGTTCACTAATTTTTTTTCATTAGTAATGATATTTAGGTAAAATTTACTGTTATAAAGTTTCATTTTATTAAAATTAATTTTGATTGATTTTATTATCCTTAAAATATAGCAATTTATATATTAAAATTTTATACAGAATAAAAAAGATTGGTTATAAGGTAAATAATTTCAATTAATTTAAAAACATTTTTACATTTAATAATTAGCCATGACTGAAAAATTTTATAAAGATCTAATAAACTCTATTTATGAAACAAAAGGTATTTTTTTAAAAAGTGGTTCAAAAAAATTTTCTTATAAACAACTTAGAGAAAGTTTAGAAGTTTTTTTATGGAAATTTAATCACATTGAAAGACAACCAATAGTAACAGTTGCAGACAAAAGTTTAGAAATGTACGCTGCAATATTTGCTATTATTTTGACCAATAACATTTGGGTCCCTCTTTCTCCTAAAATGGGAACTAAAAGGCTAAACAATATTATTGATAGATTGAAACCAAAATATATTATAACTGACCATACAAGTGGTTTGAATTTTGAAAATCTTAAAGTTGCTTTGCTTTCTGATGAGATTGTATTGAACAAAAAAATTCTAAATACAAAAAAAATACGAGCTAATACACTTAATAAAGTTTACATACCTAATGACACAGCAATGATCTATTTTACTTCTGGATCAACTGGTCAACCTAAAGGAGTTCTAATATCACATCAGAGCTATATAGCTAATGTTAAAGACATGCTACGTTTAATTGATTATGGAAAAACTAAAGTTTTTTCAGATATACATGACACAAGTTTCGTAATATCTATACCTGTTATCTTTCCATGTGTTATTCAGGGAGGAACAATTTCAATTCCCAATAATCAAGTAGAGGCGTTTTTTCCATTAGACCTCTTTAAACGTCATGAAGTTAGTTGTCTAATAACTGTTCCCTCATTGATAGACAGAATTAGTCAATCAAAAAATTTTAAAACGTTGAAAATTGATTGCTTAATAGTTTGTGGAGAACCTTGCCATATCTCTACTATGAAGTTCATTAAAGAATCATTGAAACCTAAAAAAGTCTATAATTTTTATGGTTCAACAGAAGTGGCTCCGTGGATTTTCTATTTAGAAATTAATGACCTTAATATTTTTAAGAGAAATTTATCTTATATCCCAATTGGGAAACCCATAAATGAAGATCAAATTTCTATTGCTGAAGACGGTGAGCTTTTTGTAACTGGACCAAAAGTTACCAAAGGGTATTTTGAAGAGGTTGATAAAGACAAATTTTTTGTAAAAAATAATAAAGTATGGTTTAAAACTGGAGATATATTAAAAAAAGACAACAAATGGTATATTTGTCTTGGTAGAAAAGACTCACAAATAAAAATTAGTGGTCATAGAATAGATCTTATGGAAATAGAAGGAAATATTCAATTAATAGAAGATGTTGATGCGGCAGTTTGTATTGTAAAAGAAAATCAAGCAGGTAAATTCATTGCATCAGTTGTAATAACTAAAAAAGCTAAGAGTTCAATATTTATATCAAATTTTTTGAAAGAAAGAATTCCAAATTATATGATTCCAAAGGAGTACCATTTTTTAATTGATAAACCAATCAATAAAAATGGAAAATTAGATCGTTCATTGATAAAAAAAGAATTTAAAGCTATAAACTAAAACCAACCTTTTTAAATATTTTAGCAATTTCAAAAAATTGAATGTCACCTAAAAAAATTAAAAACTATATAATTTTGATGGAATAATATGCTAATAGCAATTTGTAAAACTTTTGTAGTTTGTTAACTTAGTTAAATAAGGTTTAGAGAATGAAATTTGGTCTTTTTGGAATGAATGTAACCGGTGGTCTAGTCATGACAAAAAATCCACAATGGAAACCTACTTTAGAAAAAATTGCTGAAAAACTTCAAATAGTAGAAAAATCGTTACCAAATAATCATTTCAGCTTTGTTCCAATTTCTCGATGGAAAGGATATTCTGGAGAAAAAGAAATTACGGGAGATGCAATAGAATCAATAATCTTATCCTCATTTCTACTTCCAAGAACTAAAAATTCAAAAATTTTTGGAACCTTTTCCACCTTTGCTTATGAACCTGAATTAGTTGCACACGTAGCTTCTAGATTAAATATTGAGTTTAATAATAGATTCGGTATCAATATTGTTGGGGGATGGAAAAAGGATGAATTTGATTACTTCAAAAAGGAATATTTAGATTCATCTAAGAAAATATATGAATTTGCAGCTATTTGGACTGATAGATTTAAAAGAGCAGAAAAAAGCCATTTAAAAACACTTAACTCAATAATTGGAAGTGATATTGAAAATAAAAAAGCAGAAGTTATGTGTGCGGCTTTTTCTAAAGAGGGACGTGAATTTACCAAAAAATACGCTGATTCTATATTTACAACTATTAGAAAAAATCATTTACTTAATGTAGCTCCTTCTAACAACGTTTCTAGCGCAATGTCATTATTTGTTGGAAACACAGTGTCTGAGGCAGAAGAATATTACAAGTTTCTTTTAGATAAAGATGTAGATCAAAAAGCTGCAGAGAACTTTATTAATGAATTATCTTACAGTAATCCTTTAAAAGGTTATTTTAGTAAAAAAAATATACATCTTGTAAAAAGTGGCGCTGGTATTGAAGAATTAATAACAGATGTAGAAGGTCTTAAAAATTTTCTTTTGAAAGTTCGTAAATTAAATATTAATACCCTATTATTTGCCTTACCAGATTATGACAGATCATTGGAAATTTTAATTGATTGTATTGCCAAAACAACTAATTAAGTGAATGATATAAGTAGTTTATATCATAAAAAAACTATACAATTCTCTAAAACTCTCCTTATTTTATAAAATTTTGAATACTTAGTTTTGACAAATAATTCACAAGAATTTAAGTATAAGAAGACAAATGCTTAACCTATTTATTTGATAAAATAATGGTGACCTCGACAGGACTCGAACCTGTTACCTCAAGATTAGGAATCTTGCGCTCTATCCAGATGAGCTACGAGGCCACTGAGCTTAATTAATATCATATAAGCTTAATTATCAACAGTTAGATTATTTGAAATAATTGTGGTGACTTAATAACAAAAATTTATATTATAAAGATTAAACTATTTAGGAATTAAGATATGAGTGTTGACTTAGAACTTACGGATAAAGTGGCTATTGTAACTGGGGCAGGTGGAGGTATTGGTAGAGAAATAGCATTAGCACTAGCTGCAGAGGGAGCATCTATAGTTGTAAATGATATAGGAGTTTCTTTGACTGGTGAAGGTGGTTCAAATTCTCCAGCAGAAGAAACTACTGGTTTAATTACACAAAAGGGAGGCAAAGCAGTTATTAGTAACGAGAGTGTTTCTACTTGGGAAAGTGCTCAAATGATTATTAAAAAGGCAATAAATACATTTGGGAAAATTGATATTGTTATTAATAATGCAGGTATTTTGAGAGATACAATTTTTCATAAAATGGAACCCTCTGACTGGGAAAATGTTATAAGCGTTCATTTAAATGGCGGTTTTTACGTTAGCCGAGCTGCTGCACCTTATTTCCGTGAGCAAAATTCAGGCTCATATGTTCATATGACAAGTACATCAGGTTTAATTGGTAATTTTGGCCAAGCTAATTATTCAGCTGCAAAACTAGGTATTGTTGGGTTATCAAAATCTATTGCATTAGATATGAGTAGATTTAATGTTAGATCAAATTGTATTGCACCATTTGCTTGGAGTAGAATGACCAATTCCATACCTTCTAATACTGAAGCTGAAAAAGAGAGAGTTGAAAGATTAAAGAAAATGACTCCTGAAACCAACGCACCCTTAGCTGTTTTTTTAGCTTCAGAAGCTGCTAAAAATGTAAGTGGACAAATATTCAGTTCAAGATTAAATGAATTATTTATATATAATCAAAACAGACCTGTAAAAAGCGTTCATTCAGAAGCAGGGTGGACACCACAACAAATTGCCGAAAGAGTACTCCCCTCATTTAAAAGTTCAATGACACCAAATGAAAGAAGTGGTGATGTTTTTAGCTGGGATCCAATTTAAGATAAACCTAGAAGTTTGATAATATCTTTCATATTTTTTAAGGTGTGATTTGCTCCAAGGTTGTTTACATCCTTGTCAGTGTAACCACCTGCAACCGCAATTGATTGTATATTTGCTGCTTTAGCGGCTTCAATATCATTTGATGTATCACCAACCATGTAAAACAATTTGTTTGTTGTTTTAAAACCCTTCATTGTTAATATCAACATATTCGGCTTTGGTTTTAACGGAATATTATCTCTTGCCCCAATGATTGTGGTAAAAAATTTACTTAGATTCATTTCTTGAATTAATTTTTCAGTTACAAATTGTCTCTTGTTAGTACAAATGCCCATTAATATTTTTCGCTCATAAAAAAAATTAAGTGTCTCCATTACTCCAGGCATTAAAGTACTATATTTATAAGGTTGTTCTGAATAGTTTTGTCTGTAACTATTGAAAATTACTTCATATAAACCTTTATCTCCACCACAAAAATCAACTACTTTTTTTGACAAAGATAACATACCTTCCCCTACAAAAGTCTGCAGTTTTTCCTCAGATATATTTTTTAAATTATATTTAGTTAAAGTTTTATTTATTGCATGATGCATATCAGGAACTGAATGAACTAAAGTGCCATCTAAGTCAAAAATGATATTAAAATTAATTTTTTTCATATTTTAAATTTTATAACGAAGAGCTTCTATATTTTTTGAATAACTCTCGATACCATCTCCATTGAAGACAGATGAACCTGCAACAATTACATTTGCACCTGCCTCAATCACCCTTGGGGCAACCTCCTTATTAATGCCACCATCAACCTGAATTTTTATAGGCATGTCGTTAATTAATTTTTTAATCAATTTAATTTTATTCAAAGACGATTCTATGAAAACTTGACCACCAAAACCCGGGTTAACTGTCATTACAAGAATTAGATCTAATTTATCTAACAAAAATTCTAGACCTGAAATAGAGGTGGCAGGATTAATAGAAACTCCTGCTTTACATCCTAATTCACGAATACGATTCAAAGTTCTATCTAAATGTGGAGTAACTTCTTTATGAACAGTTATCATGTTAACTCCAGCATTCACGTATTCTTCTAAAAGATCATCTGGGTTAGTAACCATTAGATGGGCATCAAACGGTTTTTTTGAATAATTTCTTATGGATTTAATAATTGGAGGTCCAAATGTAAGATTTGGTACGAAGTGACCGTCCATAACATCCAAATGTATCCAATCTGCACCTGCTTTATCAATAGCTTTAATTTCATTAGCTAAATATGAAAAATTTGATGATAATATTGATGGTGCTATCAACACATTGGACATGCAAATATTCCTTTTTATTTCATAGAGTTTAAATTTTTTTAAATTGTCTTACCGATAGCAACTGCGGTATCTGACATTCTATTAGAAAAACCCCACTCATTATCATACCAACTTAATACTCTAACGAATGTATTGTCCATCACTTTTGTTTGATCCATATGAAAAATAGAAGAACGTGAGTCATGATTAAAATCACTTGATACAAGAGGTTCGTCTGTAAAGCCAAGAATATTGTTTAGCTCTCCATTGGCAGTTTCTTTAATAATGTTATTAATTTCGTCAACTGAAGTCGATCTTGAAGCATTAAATTTAAAATCAACAACTGATACATTTTGTGTAGGAACTCTTACCGAAACACCATCTAATTTTCCATTTAATTCTGGTAAAACCAATCCAACGGCCTTAGCTGCGCCAGTAGAGGTTGGTATCATATTCCCAGCTGCAGCTCTAGACCTATAAAGATCAGAATGCATTGTATCCAATGTTGGTTGATCACCTGTATAGGAATGAATTGTAGTCATAAAACCTTGATTAATACCTACCCCATTATTTAATGCCATAGCCACAGGTGCTAGACAGTTCGTAGTACAAGATGCGTTTGAGATAACAAGGTGATCTTGAGATATTTTTTGATGATTTACTCCATAAACAACAGTAAGATCCACACCACTAGCAGGAGCAGAAACAAGCACCCTCTTAGCACCTGCGTCTAAATGCATTGAGGCTTTTTCTCGGCTAGCAAATATACCAGTACACTCCATAGCTATATCTACATCAAGCTCTTTCCAAGGCAAATCTCTAGGATCTCTAATAGAAGTTACTTTAATAGGCCCTTGTCCAACATCCAAATCAGTGCCACTAACTTTAACATCTTCTGGAAACTTTCCGTGAATGCTATCGTATCTTAATAAATGAGCATTAGTTTCAACTGGACCTAAATCATTTATCCCAACAACAATTATGTCATCTCGAGCTGATTCAACAATAGCTCTTAAAATATTTCTTCCTATTCTTCCAAAACCGTTAATAGCAACCCTTACTGACATTATTTTTTTTCCTTTCTAAATTTATACTATACTTAATTATTTACTTAATACTGATATTCCCGGTAATTCTATACCCTCTAGCCATTCTAGAAAAGCTCCACCTGCTGAGGATACATATGTAAAATCATCGACAGCATTAGCATTGTTTAAAGCAGAAGTCGTATCACCTCCACCAGCAACAGTAATTAAATTTTTATTTACCGTTAATTTAGCAGCCTCCCTAGCAAGCTTGAAAGTTCCCTCTCCAAATGGTGGCGTTTCAAAGGCACCGACTGGACCATTCCAGAGTAAAGTATTAACTTTTTGAAACACAGAAGTAATTTTGTTTATCGTTTTAGGACCAATATCTAAAGCCATCATTTCTGATGGGACAGCATCTGAAGATACTATTTCAAATTTTGCATTAGTTTCAAATTTCTTAGAAACAACTAGGTCTAAGGGTAAAATTATTTTACAGTTATTTGTCTCGCTTATTTTTAATATTGATTTTGCAATATCAATACAATCTTTTTCGTAAAGGCTTTTTCTCATATTAAAACCCTGAGCAACAAGAAAAGTATTGGCCATTGCTCCGCCTATAACCAAATAATCCATTTTAGTTAACAAATATTCTATAATATTAATTTTTGATGATATTTTAGCGCCACCGACTAGTGCTGCAACTGGTTTGACTGGAGAGTTCAAAACAGATGTAAGTGCTTTAACTTCCTCATCAAGTAATAAACCAGAAAAAGATGGAAGAAATTTTGTTATTGCGTGTAAGCTTGCATGAGCTCTATGTGAACAAGAAAAGGCGTCATTCACAAATATGTCACACCCTTTAGATAATTCATTTGCGAAGTCATTGTCGTTTTTAATTTCACTTTCATGAAATCTTAAATTTTCTAATAATAAAATTTCTCCTTGTTTTAGTGACTTCTTTTTAATCAAAGCGTCATCACCAATACAAGATGAATGAAATTGAACTTTTGTTTTTGTAATTTCAGACAAAACATTCACTAAAGGTTTAAGAGAAAATTTTTCATCAAATTTTCCTTCAGGTCTACCATAATGACTACAAATAACTAGTTTCGATTGATTTTCTAACAAATAATTGATTGTAGGTATTAACCTATCAAGTCTGGTATGGTCTTGGACAACACCATTTACAATAGGAATATTTAAGTCAGCTCTTAAAATAACAACCTTATTACTTACATCTACATTAACTATGCTTTTAATGTTACTAGACATTTAAAAAAATTCACTCATTGTAATTATACTTATTTTAATAATAATTTTGCAGAATCAATTATTGATTTACTAGTAATATTAAAATGATTGTATAAGTCAGAAGCCGGTCCAGATGCTCCAAAACTTTTCATGCCAATGAAAATTCCATTTTCACCTATATACTTGCTCCACCCCATTTCAGAAGCAGCCTCAATAGCTACACGTGGACAATTTCCTAAAACTTGATTTTTATATTCTTCACTTTGTTTATCAAATAATTCCCAACAAGGAAGCGAGACGACAGTAGCTTTAACACCTTCTTTGTACATTATTTCAGAAGCTTCCATAGCTATTTCTATTTCAGATCCTGTAGCTATCAAAGTAATATCTCTGTCTTTTGATATATTATTTAGAATATATCCACCATAAGACACTAAGTTTTTATTATTTTTTTCTGATCTGTAAGCTTTCAAACCTTGTCTTGACAAAGCCAAAACAGTTGGTCCATTAGTTTTGAGTGCCACATCCCAAGCCTCTACGGTTTCAACAATATCTGCTGGCCTTATCAAATTTAAATTTGGTGTTGCTCTTAAAATTGCTAAATGTTCAATTGGTTGATGTGTCGGTCCATCTTCACCAAGACCAATCGAATCATGAGTTAATACATAAATCACTCTTAATGACATTAATGCAGATAATCTTATAGATGCTCTCATGTAATCACTAAAAACTAAAAATGTTCCTCCATAAGGTATAAAACCTTTGTGTAATGCAACACCATTCATAATAGAGCCCATAGCATGCTCTCTTATGCCATAATGGATGTAATTTCCTGAAAATTTACTTGAAGTAACAGTTTTCATCTCACTAGTCTTAGTTAAATTTGATCCGGTCAAATCTGCAGATCCACCTAATGTATTTACAATAGTTTTATTTATTACTTCTAAAGCTTTTTGACTTGCTTGCCTTGTAGCAAGTTTTGGTAGTTCTTTTTTCATTTGTTTAATAAATGAATTCATTTTTCTTTGATAAGAATCAGGAATATTTCCTTCAATAAACATCTGGAATCTTTTACGCCTAGGGCTTTTTTCTAATTTTTTTTCCCACGCCTTAAAAAGTTCTTTTGATCTTTTTGAGGTTTTTTTCCACTCTGTTAATATTTCAGTTGGTATCTCAAATGGATTATTTGACCATCCCAATGCCTTTCTTGTTGCAGCTATCTCATCAGCACCAAGAGGAGCGCCATGAGTTTTAGCTGTTCCAGCTAAATTAGGTGCGCCATATCCAATCTTAGTTTTACATGCAATCAGTGATGGTTTTCTTGATTTTTTTGCATTCATAATAGCTTTTTGAATATCATCATGATTATGACCGTCTATGATTTGGGTATGCCAACCTGCTGCTTTAAATCTATTGATTTGATTTGAGGAATTAGATAAGTCAGTTGATCCATCAATTGAAATTTTATTATCGTCCCAAAAAACAATTAGCTTTGATAACTTAAGATGTCCAGAAAACTCAATTGCTTCATGACTTATACCTTCTTGTAGACAACCATCACCAGCAATAACATAAGTAAAATGATCAACTAAATTATTACCAAATCTGGATGCCATTAACTTTTCACTTAAAGCCATTCCAACTGCGGTTGCAAGACCCTGTCCTAATGGACCAGTTGTAGTCTCTATACCATCTGCATGACCAAATTCTGGGTGCCCAGCAGTATTATAATTTAACTGTCTGAAATTTTTTATGTTTTCAATTGGCATGTCTTTATAACCTAAAAGATAATGAAGTGAATATAATAACATTGATCCATGACCTGCAGATAAAACAAATCTATCTCTATCTGGCCAATCTGGTTTATCCGGGCAAATATTAATAAAATCTTTGAAAAGAACGGTAGCAACATCTGCCATACCCATGGGCATGCCTGGATGACCAGAATTGGCAGCCTGCACTGCATCCATAGATAAAAATCTTATTGCATCAGCCATTTTAGAGGACATATTATCATTTGATTTTATGTGTCCTTGCATAAAAACACTCCTGAAAAATTAGTGTAAAGAGATTAAATTTATAAATAACATTTATGTTAAAAAAATTACATAGTAGTTTTCAAAAAAAATTACAAACTTGAATTTGATTTTTTATATTCTAAAACTTCCTCTTTTGAACCAAAAATTAATGGTGATCTTTGGTGCAATTCTCTAACTTCTATGTTTAAAATATTTTTATGTCCATCAGTAGCTTCGCCATTAGCTTGTTCTACCAGATAAGCTATTGGATTTGCTTCATACGTTAAACGTAACCTTCCATTTTTATATTTTTCTCTGGTATCCGAGGGATATAAAAAAATACCTCCTCGATTAAAAATCCTACTAGCATCTGCTACTAATGATCCAACCCACCTCATTCCAAAATTTTTCTTTCTGGATCCATTTTTTCCATTCTGGCATTCAGTAATATATTTTAATGTTGCGTTGTCCCAAAATCTTCTGTAAGCAGCATTTATTGCAAATTCAGCAGTCGTTTCTGGTATGGTGACTTTATCTTTCAGTAGAATAAATTTACCTTTTATTTCGTCTAATGCGAACAAAGATGTTCCAACCCCAACTGTAATAAATAAGGTTGTTTGTGGTCCATAAACGAAAAAACCTGATGATTTTTGATGACTGCCATTTTGAAAAAATGCTTTTTCTAAAGGCAAATTATTTTTAGACATTATCGAAAAAATAGTACCTATTGAAACATTTACGTCAATGTTACTTGACCCATCAAGCGGATCAGCGAAAACAATAAAATTATTATTATTTTTAAAATCGATATACCCTTCTTGCTCTTCGGAGGCATACGCTGCAGCGGGTGATTGTTCTAAAAAGCTTATCAAAATTTCATCTGAAATTATATCTAATGATTTTTGAATATCGCCATCTGAATTCAATTTTCTATCATTATTTGAGATACTTTCCTGTGGTTTGATACTTCTTATAGTATTAGATATTTTAATTGCAGCATCAGCTAATGATTTGATGATTAATGAAATCTCTTCTTCTTTAGAATTTCTTAATAAATAATTTTCTAGATCCATTTTTAATTCTACTAATACGATATTGAAACGAAATTGAAACGTATGTAAGTTTGTATAAGATAATAAATTTTTTTTGGTTTGTGAATGCTTTATAAAAAACTAAATCTACCAATTAATTTGCCTTTAGCAAATGATGAGGAAATAGAGGTAAATGAAGTTGAAAGTAATATTATTATTAAATTACGAAATGTGAGTAATATAAATATAGATGCAACAATAAGACTATTTGAAAATTTTTTTGAAAACAGTCTATCTTCGGCAACTAGAGAAAAATTATCTAAGATCTTTAAAGAAATAATTCCTATTATTTTTCGAAAAAAACACAAAGAAGAAGGACTTTATCAACTCTTAAGATATATAAATTCTATAAACTCAAACCTTGATTATTTAGAAATACTCAAAAACAGTTCATTCGTTTATGAGAATTTATCAAAAGTTCTATCATTTTCAGGAATCTTAACAGATATTCTATCAAGGGATATGAAACTACTAGAAGTTATTCAACCAGAATACGCAATTAGATTAAATGGTAATATTTCCTATTACAAAAATTCTTTCGAAAAGTTAGATTTACAAAATTACGAAACTGAAGGTATGCTTAATGCTCTAAGAAAGCACCACAGGTTAACTAAATTTCAAATTTTATTTGCTTTAATAAATAATGAAATAAGTTTAGAAAGAGCTTCATCTGAATTTTCTTATTTAGCACAAGCTACAGTTGATTATGTTTTACAAATTATTAAACGTGAAACTTATAATAATCATAAGATTAATTGTGAGGATTTCTGTATAGTAGCCTATGGAAGATTTGGTACTTTTACAATGACTTCAAATTCTGACCTAGATTTAGTCTTTGTCTATGGTAAAAAATTTGAAAGAAAAATATACGTAAACATTTTTCGAAAACTTATAAACATTCTTTCTACTAAAACATCCGAAGGTATTTTGTACGAGGTGGATACAAAATTAAGACCCTCCGGAAATCATGGTCCAGTTGCGTGCACTTTTGATAATTTTGAGAGTTATCACAAGAATATGTCATATTGTTGGGAAAAAATAGCTCTAAAAAAAACTCGAGTTATAACAGAAAATAAATTTAGTGATAGTATTTCAAAACTTTTGAATAAATTAAATTTACTTCCGATATCTGATGTAGATGTTATTGAAGAAATAAAAAAAATGAGAGTGAATGTTAATGAGTTAAAAAACAGAAATGAAAAATTAGATAAAAAAATAGTATCCAAGTGGTTTGAAACCAAATATGTGGCAGGCGGGCAAAGAGATATTGAGTTTCTTAAATTTTTTTATGAAAAAGATTCAAATTTTATTGATAAATATGAAATGGACAAAAAACTACTTTTATTTAAAAAATTGGAAAGTATTTTTTACCGCTTAGACCAAGTTGTTAATATTTGTTTTGTAAATGAAAAACAAAATAATCTACCCAACGCAGCAATAAATTTATTAATAAATGAATTAAATGAAAAAGACCTTGGTTCGTTAAAAGCTTCGATAAGTCAAGGAAAGATCAATATTTTTAATACTTTGAATAAAATTATAGAATCTAAATTATAGACATTAAAATTTAGAATTGAACAAAAAATTTAGCTAAAAAAATGCTTAATTTTTAATCATAGTATGTTTTTTTGAGAATTATTGGTTATTTTTTATTCAATTTTAGATATCTGATTCTTGTCAATTTACTGCATCTTTTATTCACATTTATTTAGAGGGATATTTTAAAAATATAAATTTAAACGGAGTGTTATGATGTCTAATTTAATTAGGTTACTTTTGTTAATACCTACTATTATATTCGGTTTTGTGGGAGTTGCTTCTGCAGCACCAGACGCAGAAACAGCTTATATATTTAATTCCTTCTCTTTTCTAGTTCACGGTTTTCTAGTGATGTTGATGGCAGCAGGCTTTTGTATGTTGGAAACTGGTTTAGTGAGAGCTAAAAACGCCGTTGTCCAATGTGCTAAAAATATCGGTTTATATTCAATTGCAGGCATCATGTTTGCAGTTGTTGGTTATAATCTTATGTATATGGATGTTTCTGGATATATAGGTTCATTTTCAATTTGGAGTCCATCCGATGGAGAAACTTTTGGTGGAGAAAATGATGCTACCTATTCTTCTGGTTCTGATTGGTGGTTTCAAATGGTTTTCTGTGCAACGGCTGCATCAATTGTTAGTGGTGCCGTTGCAGAGAGAATTAAATTAAAAGCTTTCTTAGTTTTTGTTGTCTTATTATGTGGTTTCATTTACCCAATACAAGGATCATGGTCATGGGGTGGAGGTTACTTAAGTGAAGCTGGTTTCCTTGACTTTGCTGGTTCATCAATTGTTCATGGTGTTGGTGGATGGGCAGCCCTTACTGGTGCCATCATTCTTGGTGCAAGAAAAGGTAAATATTCAGACGACGGAAGTGTAAATCCAATGCCAGGTTCAAACTTACCCTTAGCAACTTTAGGGACATTTATATTGTGGTTTGGTTGGTTTGGTTTTAATGGCGGTTCACAATTAGCTATGGGATCTGGAGCAGATGTTGCAGCTATTTCAAATATTTACATCAACACAAATCTCGCAGCTGCTGGTGGTGTAGTAGTTGCACTTATATTAACGATGATGTTTTACAAGAAAACTGATTTGACAATGGCTTTAAATGGTGCACTTGGTGGGCTAGTTGCTATTACAGCTGAGCCACTTGCTCCGTCTCCAATGCTTGCAATTTTTATAGGGGCTGTTGGTGGTTTAATCGTAGTATTGACCATACCTATGCTTGACAAATTCAAAATAGACGATGTTGTAGGTGCTATTCCTGTCCATCTTTTTGCCGGTATTTGGGGAACAATAGCTGTTATATTATCAAATTCAGATGCGACAATAGGTGCCCAGCTTTATGGAATATTTGCAATAGGTGCATTTACAATTATAGCGTCAGGAATTGTCTGGTATATAATTAAATTAACTATTGGAATCCGAGTTACCGCTGAAGAAGAACTTGAAGGCGTTGACTTAGCTGAAATTGGTATGGAAGCTTATCCAGACTTTAAAAAGTAAATTTAATCAAAAATTATATTATAAAAGGGGGGCTTTGCCTCCCTTTTTTATATTCCAAGAGAATTATAACTTTGAGCTATTCTCTTAACTGCCACAATCATAGCAGCTGTCCTTAAATCAGGTATTTCACTATGTTGATTCCAAACGTCACTAATGACTTTATATGTTTCCAACATTGTGTCTTCTAAACCAGAACGGACTAAGTCTATTTCTGAGGAGCCTTCAATAGATTTTGACCTAAAATCAGAAGGAAAAGTTTTTCCAGTCATGTTTTCGATACCTTCTATTAAATTAGAAACCTGATTTTCTTGAGCTCTTTTTTGTAATCTTCCTAATCTAATTCTGCTTAAATTCTTAATCCATTCAAAATAACTAACTGTGACTCCACCAGCATTTGCATATAAATCTGGTATAATTACAATACCTTTTCTGTTAAGTATTTCATCAGCACTTGCTGAAACTGGACCATTAGCTGCCTCAACAATGAGTTTAGCTTTGATTCGATCTGCATTCTTTTCATCTATAACTAGTTCCATTGCTGCAGGAATTAAAATATCTGCTTCTTCTTCCAAAATTTCTGGCCCAGAAGCAACAAAACCCTTAAAACCTTTTATAGTACCTTTTTCAATTATATGATTTTTTAATGATGATATATTAATACCATTCTTGTCTATAACTGAACCATCACGTTCTATAACATGAGTAATTATTGCTTCATCTTCGTTGGATAAAAAATAAGCAGCATAATAGCCCACATTTCCAAGGCCTTGGACTATTATTCTTTTTCCTTTTAATCCTGGGGTAAGACCAGTTTTTTTTACATCTTTTTCATTTTGGAAAAATGCTTTAAGAGCTAGTTTCACACCCCTTCCAGTTGCTTCGGTTCTTCCAGAAATTCCACCTTTATTAACTGGTTTACCAGTAACACAAGCCCAAGCATTTAAGTCAGTTGGATTAAGTCGACGGTATTCGTCAGCCATCCATGCCATTTCACGTTCTCCGGTTCCAACATCTGGGGCTGGAACATTTTGAGATGGATGTATTAAATCTCTTTTAGCTAACTCTTGAGTAAAACGTCTTGTAATTCTCTCTAATTCTTCTGGTTTCCACTCTTTTATATCAATTAAAAGGCCACCTTTTGATCCACCAAAGGGAACCTCTACTAAAGCACATTTGTACGTCATTAAAGCAGCTAAAGCTTCAACCTCTTCCTGGTTTACAGCTAAATCATATCTTATACCACCTTTAACCGGCTCAAAATGATCAGAGTGAACTGAACGATAACCAACAAATGTATGTACTGTACCCCTAAGTCTAACTCCAAATCGAACTACATATGTAGCATTTGCCATCATGATTTGATTTGACAAATCTTCTGAGAGTATTTCATTTCCATCAATTTTTTGAATATATTGAGCCGCTTTTTTAAAATTGATTTCAATGGAATTTAAAAATGCGTCACTAGCCATAATTATTTCAATCCTTTTAGGACTGCCCCCTTATAGAATTTTATACTGTTTACAATTTTTAATAAATAACCTTTACACAAAAACCAAAAATAGAAAAGGAGTATATAATGTCTATTTTAAACTTGAAAAAATTTATATTTTATTCATCTTAGAAATTAATAAACAAACAATTCGTTATTTCAATTTAATAGGTCAAAAATGTTTTCAAATCTCAAAACTGCTTTTCAAAATATTACCTCTAAAGACAAGAATGAAGATGAATACGAAGGAGAGGACATAAAAGCAGTCATAATATTGCTATTAGAAGCATGTCAAATTGACGGAGATACTGGCAAAGTTGAGCTTGAATATATAAAGAAACTTTTAGTTCATAAATTTAATTTAACTTCAGATCAAGCTGAAAAAAACTTACTTGAAGCTCTAGAAAAAAGTGATGAGAGGATTGAAATTTTCTCTCAAATAAAAATTATTCTAAATGAAATGAACCACGAAGAAAGAATTGATGTCATTGAAATGATGTGGGGAGTAATTCTTTCAGATGGCGTGGTTGACGACTTTGAAGCTAATTTAATGAGAAGAATGAATGGATTACTTTATGTGTCTGGGGAAGAAAGTGCTTTAGCAAAACAAAGAGCCTTAAATCAAGCTTAATAAATTAAAGGATCAAGTATTAAATGTTTTTTCATTCAATGAATTTTTCAATCGGCGAAGATAATGAAGCTTTAAGAGAAACAGTTTATAAATTTGCACAAAAAGAAATAGCTCCTATTGCTGATAAAATAGACAAAGAAAACTCCTTTCCAAATCAACTATGGACAAAACTTGGTGAATTAGGACTTTTAGGCATTACAGCTGATTCAAAATATGGTGGCAGTGAAATGAGTTATTTGGCTCACTGTATAGCTATGGAAGAAATAAGTAGAGCAAGTGCTTCTGTTGGCCTGTCTTATGGAGCCTTTTCTAATTTATGTGTTAACCAAATAAATAGAAATGGTAGCGAAGAACAAAAAGAGAAATATTTGCCAAGCTTATGTAAGGGTGAAAAAATTGGTGCTCTTGCAATGAGTGAAACAGGATCTGGTTCAGATGTCGTATCTATGACACTCCATGCTGAGAAACAAGGAAATAATACTTATTTATTGAATGGCTCAAAAATGTGGATTACTAATGGACCCGATGCTGATACCTTGATTGTATATGCTAAAACTGACCCTAAGGGAGGATCCAAGGGTATCACTGCATTCATAATTGAAAAAACAATGACAGGATTTTCTACTGGCAAAAAAATAGATAAATTAGGGATGAGGGGATCAAATACGGCAGAGCTTTTTTTTGAAAATTGTCCTGTTCCAGAAGAAAATATTTTAGGTGAAGAGGGAAAAGGAGCTTCTATTTTAATGAGTGGACTTGACTATGAGAGGGTTGTTCTTGCTGCAGGTCCTTTGGGTATAATGGCAGCCGCAATGGATACCGTAGTCCCTTATATTCATGAAAGAAAACAATTTGGAAAATCAATTGGTGAATTTCAAATCATGCAAGGTAAAATAGCCGATATGTATACAACCATGAATGCATGTAGGTCATATGTATACGAAGTAGCGAAAGCTTGTGACAGAGGGGAAACAACTAGGAAAGATGCTGCTGGTTGTATTTTATATGCAGCAGAAAAAGCAACTCAATTAACTTTAGAAGCAATACAAGCATTAGGTGGTAATGGATACACTAATGATTTTCCTGTAGCCAGACTTCTTAGAGATGCAAAGTTATATGAAATTGGAGCAGGAACTTCTGAAATAAGAAGAATGTTAATTGGTAGAGAGCTGTTCTTGGAAACATCATAATGACGGTATTAAAATCAAAAGTTAACTGTAAAGATATAAAGTTTTTAAAAAACCAAAAACAACTTTTTGTTGATTATAAACTTATAAATAAAGCAGTTGAGATTGCCATGAATGGTGGTGGGAAAGAATTGAATGACCGTCATCAAAAACGTGGCAAAATGCTGCCAAGGCATAGAGTATCTAAGCTTTTAGATCCTGGAAGTTCTTTTTTAGAAGTAGGATTAACAGCTGGCTATGACATGTATAATAATGAGAGTCCTTCAGCTGGAATAATTACAGGAGTTGGGAAAGTTCATGACCGTGACGTTATGGTAATTTGTAATGATTCAACTGTTAAAGGAGGTACATATTATCCAATAACAGTAAAAAAACATTTACGAGCACAAGAAATTGCTCTTGAAAACAATTTACCCTGTATTTATTTGGTAGATTCTGGTGGAGCAAATCTACCAAATCAAGATGAAGTTTTCGCGGACAAAGAACATTTTGGAAGAATTTTTTTCAATCAAGCAAACATGTCATCAAAAAAGATACCTCAAATAGCGGTTGTTCTAGGAAGTTGCACTGCGGGTGGCGCGTATGTTCCTGCTATGTCCGATGAAACAATAATTGTAAAAAATCAAGGTACAATATTTTTAGCTGGACCACCTTTAGTAAAAGCTGCAACTGGAGAAATCATAGACTCTGAAAGTCTTGGTGGAGGAGAAGTCCACACAAAGATATCCGGAGTTGCTGACTATCTTGCTGAAAATGACGAGCATGCCCTAACTTTAGCTAGACAGTGTATTAAAAATTTAAATGTTAATAATAAAACCTCAAGCAATATTTCATCTTTTGAAGAACCATTACATGACCAAAACGAACTAACTGGCATAGTTCCAGCGGATCCAAAAGAAACATTTGACGTCAGAGAAATTATTATGAGGATAGTAGATGGATCTGAGTTTGATGAATTTAAGAAAAACTTTGGTACAACTTTAGTTACTGGATTTGCAAAATTAAAAGGTGATTTATGTGGAATTGTTGCAAATAATGGAGTTCTATTTTCAGATAGTTCATTAAAAGGCACTCACTTTATAGAACTATGTAGTCAAAGAAAAATACCTCTAATTTTTTTACAAAATATAACTGGTTTTATGGTAGGCGAAAAGGCTGAACATGGCGGAATAGCAAAAAATGGCGCCAAACTTGTAAACGCAGTAGCAACAACAAAAGTACCAAAAATAACATTGTTAATTGGTGGTAGTTTTGGCGCTGGTAACTATGGAATGTGTGGAAGGGCCTTCGCTCCAAGATTTCTATGGACTTGGCCTTGCTCGCGAATTTCGGTAATGGGAGGTGAACAAGCAGCAAGTGTTTTAGCCTCCCTAAAAAAAAGAAACACTCTTAACAAAAAAGCTAAATGGAACAAAGGCATCGAAAGTGCATTTAAAAAACCTATTTTAGAACAATTTCGAAATCAATCTCATCCTCTATACGCCTCTGCTAGATTATGGGATGATGGAATAATAGATCCAAAAAAATCAAGAGATATATTATCTGCTAGTCTTAAAATTTCATTAAACAAAGAAATTGAAGATACTAAATTTGGTATTTTTAGGATGTAACTTAGACAATTATGATTAAAAAAAAGATAAAAAAATTATTAATTGCCAACCGTGGTGAAATTGCATGTAAAATAATTAAATGTGCAAAAAATCTTGATATACCAACAGTAGCTATATATTCAAATGAAGATGCTGATAGTTTACATATCCAACTTGCTGATGAAGCTGTAAACATTCCTGGTTCTTTAGTCTCAGAAACATACATGAATGGGCCTGCGATAATTAGTATATGTAAAAAATATAAAGCTAACGCAATTCACCCAGGATATGGATTGTTATCTGAAAATGCAAAATTTGTTAAAAATGTTGAAAAAAACAATCTAATTTTTATAGGCCCTAAAAGCACAATTATTAAAAAAATGGGAGAAAAAGATAAAGCAAAGCTTATAATGGAGAAAGCAGGTGTCCCAGTTATTCCAGGGTATCATGGTGACAATCAAGATAAGGATTTCCTTAGAAAAAAAGCCGATGAAATTGGTTACCCAGTTCTTATAAAAGCAAGATCTGGCGGGGGCGGAAGAGGCATGAGAGTTGTACAAAATAAAGAGAATTTTTTTTCTGCTTTAGAAGAGTCTTCAAGCGAAGCTTCATCTAATTTTAATGATAAAAATATTTTGATTGAAAAATATATAACTAAAGCTCGTCATATTGAAGTGCAAATTTTTTCTGATCAGCACGGAAATGTAGTACATTTTTTTGATAGAGATTGCACATTACAAAGAAGGCAACAAAAAATTATTGAAGAAGCACCTTCACCAAGACTTAGTAAGGATATTCGCAAATTTTTAGGTGACTTAGCTGTAAACGCGTTGAAGTCTTTTGATTATCAAGGCGCTGGAACAATAGAATTTATTGCAGACATTACTGATGGCCTTAATAAAAATAAGATTTACTTTATGGAAATGAATACGAGAATTCAAGTTGAACATCCAGTTACAGAAAAAATTACATCAACTAATCTTATTGAATGGCAGTTCCATGTAGCTAATGGCCTAGCACTTCCTAAGTCACAAAATGAAATATGTTTAAATGGTTGGTCTTTAGAAGCCAGACTTTATGCTGAAGACATAAATAAAAACTTTCTTCCACAAAGTGGTTTTCTGAATCATTTAAAATTTCCAAAAAATTCTGATCATCCCAATTGCATTATAGATACTGGTAACAAAAAAGGTGACTCTATAAGCCCTTATTATGATCCAATGATTGCAAAAATAATTTCACATGGCAAAAACAGAAATGAGGCAATAAATCATCTCAGAAATTGTTTATTTGATATAGAAGTTGCAGGTATTGCTACTAATTTAAACTTATTAAAAAAATTATTAAAAAATAATCAGTTTAGGGAAGGAAATATTTACACAAAGTTTGTAGAAAACAACATCGAACAATTTATGGATAAAGATATTGAACCTCAACTTAAAGCTTTAGCATCATTAATAATTTTTAATAATCTGACACTGTTACAACAAAATTATTGGTATAATTGGAAACCTACTACTTATCCAATAAATATAACTATAGGTAAGAAAGTAACAACTTTTTTCATTACAAAAACTAGTAATAAGAATTTTGAAATTTCATTTAATAATCAAAATTTTTATTTTTCTTCTGTTTCGTTTCACGATTCAACTTTAAAAGCGAAGACAAAAAACAAAAAATTTGAAGTAAAGTTTTATGTTTTTAGAGATAAATTAACAGGTAATAAAAATTTTACCATTTTTAGTGATGAAACTACATTTAATGCTATCTTAAAAAATTCTTTAACTCAAGATACAGTTGAACAGAGTAAATTCGAAGATAGTGTTTTTGCTCCCATGCATGGAATAATAAAAATTAATAATTTAAAAATAAAAAATAGGGTTAAAAAGGGTGATGTATTATTGAAATTAGAAGCTATGAAAATGGAATATTCATTAATTGCCCCACGAGACGGAATCATTAAAGAGATATTTTGTAAAAATGGTGAACAGGTCACTGAAAAATCCAAACTCTTAAATTTAGAAAAAATAAAATAATAGGTGCTTATTTGAGAAATTTAGTAAATATTTTTGAAATGAGCCCAAGAGACGGGCTTCAAAATGAGAAAAAATTTATTTCAACTGATGAAAAAGTTTTTTTAATTGACCAACTATCTCAGTGTGGTTTTAACAAGATAGAGACATCTAGTTTTGTAAGTCACAAATGGGTTCCTCAACTGGCTGATGCAGCAGAAGTTTTTAGTAAAATTAATAGAAATAAAAACACTAAATACACTGCTTTAACACCCAATGAAAGAGGGTTTAATGACGCTTTAAATGCTAATGTCGATGAAGTAGCAATTTTTACTGCAGCATCTGAGACATTTTGCAAAAAAAATACTAACTGCGACATTGAAACTAGTCTCAAACGATTTATTCCAATAACTGAAAAAGCTTCAAAATTAAATATACCTGTAAGAGGTTACATTAGTTGCGTAACTCACTGCCCTTATGAGAATTTTGTCAATCCTAAAATTGTGGGTCAAATTGCAAAAGATTTGTTTAAAATGGGGTGCTACGAAATTTCACTTGGTGATACGACCGGCAAAGGAACACCAGATCAAACACTAGAGGTAGTAAAAGAATGCTTAAAATATTTATCAGCAGATAAATTAGCTGGCCATTTTCACGATACTTATCAAAATGCCCTTGATAACATTAATGTCTGCTTAGAAAATGGTATAAAGACGTTTGATGCATCTGTAGGGGGATTAGGTGGCTGTCCATATTCACCAGGAGCAAAAGGAAATGTAGCAACAGAAAAAGTTAACAAATTACTATTATCTAAAGGTTACGAAACGAACCTTGATAGAGATAGATTAAAAGAATGTAGTGTAATTGCTCAGAAATTAATCTTAAACTGAAACCATGACTGAAATTAAAAAAAATTCGATAATATTACAGAATAAGGGGGGAGTATCTCACATTATTTTAAATCAACCTGATAAACATAATGCTTTATCACCAACAATGATTGAAGAATTAAGTGATGCTTTTGAAAATCTATCAAAAGATGAAAATACTCGAGTGTTAATTTTGTCAGCCAATGGAAAATCTTTTTGTGCTGGAGGAGATTTAGATTGGATGAAAAAACAAATTTTTTCTGACAGATCAACTAGAATAAAAGAAGCTAAAAAATTAGCAATGCTTCTTTTTAAAATGTATAATTTTCCAAAACCTTTAATTGCAAAAATTGAAGGAAATGCTTTTGGGGGCGGCATTGGAATTATATCTGTATGTGATATAGCAATATCTTTAGATAATATAAAATTAGCACTTACAGAAGCAAAGCTTGGCTTAATTCCAGCAACAATCAGTCCATATGTGATTTTGAAAGTTGGATCGAGCAATGCCATAGACATGTTTACCAGTGCCCGCACATTTTCTCCTCAAGAAGGACAAAAAATTGCTTTAATAAAGTCGTTTACTACAAGTGATAAAATAGATGACACCATAACAAAAGAAATTTCACCTTTTTTAAAAAATGCGCCGGCTGCATTATGTGCTTCAAAAAAACTGGTAAGAAATTTATCTGTAAAAATAGATGAAAATACTATTCGATTTACTGTTGAAGCTCTCGCAGATGTATGGGAAAATCCTGAGGCAATAGAAGGAATTAATGCTTTTTTTGAGAAGAGAAAACCAAATTGGTTAATGGAGAAGTAAATGGCAACGATTACAAAGCAAGGCCAAAAGGGCAACTTAACTAAATTAGATCTAGATTATAAAGGTACTAAAGATGGAGAAGATCAAGTAAAGAACTACTTAGAAATTGTTCAACAAAAACTTGGCTTTATACCAAATGTTCTTGCTGCTTTTGCAAAATTTCCAAAACAATTTGAAGGTTTTACTAAATTATATAATGCTTTAATGTTAGGTGAGTCTGGTTTAACAAAATTAGAAAGAGAAATGATTGCCGTGACGGTTTCTTCAGAAAATCATTGCTTTTATTGTTTAGTAGCTCATGGATCTGCAGTTAGAGAATTATCAAAAGACCCTCAATTAGGAGAACGAATAGCTGCAAACTTCAGGTCTGCAGAATTGCCAAAAAAACAAGACGAATTACTTAATTTTACAAAAAAATTAACAAAAGACCCATCTGAAATTGGTGAAAATGATAGAAAAAAACTGAGGGATGTTGGATATTCAGATAGAGATATTTGGGACATTAGTGCAATTGTTGGTTTATTTAACATGACCAACAGACTAGCTTCGGCAACCGAAATGGAACCAAATAATAATTATCATAATTTAGCAAGATAAGTTTATGGAATTCAATCTAAATCAAACTCAGTTATCTATTATTGATTCCGTGAATAATATTATGAAAAGCTACAATGATGAATATTGGCTTCAATGCGATAAAGAAAGTAAATTCCCCCAAAAGTTTTATGAAGAGGTAGCTAATGGGGGATGGTTAGGTATTTGTATGCCTAAAGAGTATGGAGGAAGTGCTTTAGGTGTGAGTGAAGCATCAATTTTTATGCAAAAAATTTCAGAAACAGGTGGCGGTATGGCAGCTGCATCTTCTATACACATTAATATTTTTGGACCACACCCAATTGTAGTATATGGAACTAAAGAACAAAAAGACAAGTGGTTACCACCATTAATATTAGGAAAAGAAAAAACTTGCTTTGGTGTTACTGAACCAGATGCAGGTTTAGATACTGGTAGATTAAAAACTTTTGCCAAAAAAATGAATAATGGGTATTTAGTTAATGGTCAAAAAATTTGGACATCAACTGCTAAAATTGCTGATAAAATACTTTTATTAGCCCGAACAAGTCCCATTGAAGAATGTAAAAAAAATACAGACGGTTTAACTTTGTTTTATACAAATTTAGATAGAGAAAAAATAGAAGTAAGAGAAATCTCTAAGATGGGAAGAGCAGCAGTTGATAGCAACCAAATATTTATAGATAATCTTGAAGTACCTGAATTTGACAGAATTGGTGAAGAAGGTAAGGGCTTTAAATATATTCTAGACAGCCTTAACCCAGAGAGAATTCTTATTGCCGCAGAAGCTTTAGGAATAGGTAAAAATGCATTGTCAAGAGCAGTTAAGTACGCAAATGACAGAGTGGTTTTTAATAGACCTATTGGGAAAAATCAAAGTATTCAACACCCATTAGCAGAAAATTGGATAGAATTAGAAGCTGCAGAACTACTAATTGCAAGAGCAGCTTATCAATACGATAAAGGAGAAAACGCAGGAGGAATGGCTAACGCAGCTAAATATTTTGCAGCTGAAGCTGGATTTAAAGCAGCTACGCAAGCAGTCGTAACCTTGGGTGGTATGGGATATGCTAAAGAATATCATGTTGAGAGGTTATTGAGAGAATCTTTGATCCCCAAATTGGCTCCTGTAAGTGCTCAAATGATCTTAAATTATATCTCCGAACGTGTTCTTGGACTACCAAAATCTTATTAGTTGTTAGAAAGTAATATAATGATAGAAAAAATTAAAAATAACCATGCATTAAATGGGATTAAGATTTTAGACCTGACAAGAGTTCTTGGAGGACCTTACGCTACTCAAATACTTGCAGATCACGGAGCTGATGTGATTAAGATAGAATCAAAAATTGGTGATGAAGTTAGAGCTTGGGGACCACCTTTTATAAACGATATGGCTTCATATTTTATAAACGTTAATAGGAATAAGAAATCTATAGCAATCGATCTTACCAAACAAGAAGGTAAGGAAATAATTTTAGAACTTCTAAAAAACTCAGATATAGTTATTGAAAACTTCAAAACTGGTACAATGGAAAAATGGGGTTTGGGTTATGAGGAAGTTTTAAAAGAAAAATTTCCTAAATTAATTCACTGTAGAATTTCAGGATTTGGAGCTAAAGGTCCACTTGGTGGGGCACCAGGCTATGATGCGATAGTTCAAGCTATGACTGGTATGATGTCAGTGAATGGTCATGCTGACGGAGGCGATGTAAGAATTGGGGCTCCTGTAGTTGATATGGGTACTGGACTTTATTCGACAATAGGAATTTTAATGGCACTGCAAGAAAGAGAAATATCTGGCTTAGGTCAATTTTTGGATATGTCTCTTTATGATTCAGCACTTGCATTGATGCACCCACATACTGGCAATTATTTTTTATCAAAAAAACCAGGTAAAGCTACTGGAAATGCACACCCAAATATTTCCCCATATGATAAATTCAAAACAGCAACTAATGAGATTTTTATGGGAATCGGTAACGATGCTGGTTTTATAAGACTCTGTAAAGCTTTAGATTTAGATCATCTTGCAAAAGATAAAAGATTTTTAACTAATGGTGATAGAGTAAAAAACAGAAAAGAACTGACCAAATATTTAGAAGATGCTCTTAGTAAAGTAGATGGAGTTGAATTTTCAGAAAAACTGTTGTCAGCAGGCGTTCCTGCAGGACCCGTAAGGAATATTGAGGAAGCTTTAAATCATCCTCAAACAAAAGAAAGAAAAATGACTATCTCAAAAGAGGATTACAAAGGTGTTTCTTCACCGATTAAGTTTAGTAGATCTAAGGCAGTAGGCGTTAAATATAAACCACCTGTTATTGGCGAACATACAAGAGAAGTCTTAAGGGAAAATGGTTATTCAGAGGATGGAATTAATAGACTTTTTAAAAATGAAATTATTTTTGAAAACAAGTCTTAATTCAAATATATAGCTTATCGAAATAATGTTTTCTTAACTTATGTATATGATTTGTAAGATCGTGATCATTTTCTTTGTTTTCAGTAAAATATAAAAAAGCGTCTATTGCTTGAAAAATAAAAAGATCAATGCCTGAAATAATTTTTGCGCCAACTTGTTCTCCTTTCTTGATGAAATTGGTTTTAGCTGGAGTGTACACTGCATCAAAAATCCATTGTTTCTTATTCGGCATTAGATTACCTAATGGACATCCAGGAAAATCATAATGACCAACTGGTGTGCAGTTAATTATACCATCAAAACTAGATAAATTTTTTTCTATTTGATCAGCTTTTGTTACAACACAATTTATATTTAAAATGCTTAAATCTTTAGATAATCTGTTCGATTTAATTTCATCTTTATCAATTAAAATAATCTTTTCTGCTCCCAGAGAAGCTAGACCAAAAGAAATTGCCCTACTTACTCCACCAGTACCTAACACTAAAATTTTTCCAGGAGTATTTTTACCAAAATGAAAATTATAAGTTTTCAAAAAACCTGTATAATCAGTATTCTGAGCTGTAATTTTTTTTTTGAATATAAGTGTATTTGCTGATCCAACATTTCTTGAGTTCTTAGATATATTATCAACATGCTTAATTACTTTTTCTTTAAAAGGAAATGTAATATTCACTCCTTTGAACCCTGCAGCTCTTAATTCTTGTAACAAAACTACAAAATAATTTTCTTCTTTATCTTTCAAATCAAACAATAAATATTCTAAGGGGATTTGAAATATTTTTGCTAGACGGATATGAATATCTGGAGCATTTGAGGATGAAATATTGTTACCTATTAATCCAATTTTCATAATCTAAAGCGTCTTTTGAATAAGACGTATAACTACTGTTCCAAACCATCTCTTTATCTGAACTCTAACGGGCACATAATCTTTATTCTGATCTTTGCCAAAAAATACTTTGACGTCAGAAATCTTATCTTCGCTTGGTTTCCATTTTGTTTTAAGCCTATGACCACCTATTGGGAAAACTCTCAATCCACATACCAGCACATTGCCTTTATATGATTTAGGTCTATCATTATCAATTGTGCTATTTCCAATCGTTTTAATTTCTAAGTCATATCGCCTTCTGCCATCGAAAACTTTGAAGTTTTGGTCACAAGTATTTTCTTCATTAATTTTTTCAATAACTCTCATAAAGGCTGTTATTGGATCGATTACATTAACCAAACTTGACTTTTGAACTTCATGGTATTTTTTAAGATCTATAGCAGGAACATTTACATAACTTACAGTTTTATAATCATTGACCCATTGAATATCCGTAGTTCGCTTTTTCTTATTAAACACTCCACCAGCTGAAAATTTATTTGGCAACCAAGTACTTTTGTTTTTTATTGATGTCGATTTTAATACGCCATTGTATTCATATAATACGTCTAAAATGCCAGCAGTTTGTGATTTTATATTAATATATAAATTTTGAGACGTTGATCTAAACAAAACTTCTGCTTTACCAACAAATAAATTTCCAAACTGAGCCTCATAATAATAATTTTCTTGTTTGGAACTTGCTGAAAAGTTAAATAAGGAAAAGATTGTTATAAAAATTAAGACATTTAAAAATTTATTCATTACCAACTTATCTTTATCTAAATGTTAACTGGTCTTTTTTAATTACAAGAACAGATGAAACTGTTGAAACACAAAAGGGAACACAAAAAGTAATTAAGATTTTAGTCCAATTTGTTACTGTTATCGTTCCTAAAAAAATATGATCCCCATGATTAATTATTGCTAAAATGATCCCTACTATCAAAGCCATTTTTAAAGCTCTAAGAAAAACATCTTTTCTAAATGCTATATTAAACATCATTTCCCCACCAAGAATTTATATTATTTGCAAAAATTAACATAATATACAAAACTTTAAATTGTAATAAATTTAAGATGGTTTTACGTCTGGAGAAACAATGTTAATTAAAATTTTTGTAAGAACCTTCTCATCTACTGAAGATTGCGAATTATTCGAATCAATACTTGAAACTAGATGGCCTAATTTACTTCAACAAGTAAAAGGAGTTAGGTTTAGAGCTATGAAAAATCCGCAAACACCCAACGTAAGTGTAGTTTTATGGGAGTTTCCTGATGCTGAATCAATGAAAAAAATTGATAAGTTAATTGATGAAAACATAGCTAAATATGTCAAAACCTTATCACCTAAAACAATCCACTTTGTTGGTGGAGTTACTCAAGATTTTGGAGAAACAACATTTTAGAAAACAATATGAAACGTAGTAATATTTTTCCTAGACATTCAAATTATATCCTACCCACAGCTATTAAAGGTGAAGGATGTTATATAGTAGATAATAATGGAAAAAAATATATTGATGGGTCAGGTGGTGCTGCAGTTTCATGCTTAGGTCATTCGGACAATACAGTAAAAGACGCAATTATTAATCAAACAGAAAAATTAGCTTATGCACATACATCTTTTTTTACTAACGAACCTGCTGAGAAACTAGCAAATTTATTAGCTAAAATTTCTCCATCTGGATTAGATAAAGTATACCTTGTTTCAAGTGGTTCTGAAGCTGTAGAGGCCTCAATAAAACTTGCAAAACAATATTTTATTGAAATAGGAAAACCAAAAAAACACAAGGTTATATCTAGAAGACAAAGTTATCATGGAAATACTCTTGGAGCTTTAGCATCTGGGGGTAATGTTTGGAGAAGAAATTTTTTTGAGGATTTACTAATTGAAACCAGCTTAATTTCACCTTGTTACGTATATAGAAATAAAAGATCAGACGAAACTGAATGGGATTACGGACAAAGAGTTGCAAAAGAATTGGAAGATGAAATTTTAAATTTGGGTCCACATAATGTTATGGCTTTTATTGCAGAAACAGTTGTTGGAGCAACTGCAGGTGCTCTTACAGCTGTACCAGGATATTTCAAGCTTATAAGAGAAATCTGTAATAAATACGATGTTTTATTAATTTTAGATGAAGTTATGTGTGGTATGGGAAGAACTGGATCTTTATTTGCTTGCGATGATGAACCGGTTATTCCTGATATTATTACTGTCGCCAAGGGTTTGGGAGCAGGATATCAACCAATTGGAGCTATGATATGTCAAAATCATATATATGAAGCGATAGAAAGTGGATCTGGATTTTTTCAACATGGACACACATATCTTGGTCATCCAATAGCATCTGCAGCTTCATATGCCGTTTTAGGTAAATTAATAAATGATAATTATCCGTCTAAAGTAAAAGAAAAAGGTAACATACTGCAAGAAAGCTTAACAAGATCGTTAGGCCAAAATCAATATATTGGAGATATTAGAGGTAGAGGTTTATTCAGAGCTATAGAACTTGTGGCTGACAGATCAACTAAGGAGCCTTTTCCTAAAAAATTAAATGTAGCAGGAAAGATTAAGAAAAAGGCTTTAGACGAAGGATTAATTTGTTATCCAATGCAGGGAACAATAAACGGAGAAATTGGCGATCATATTCTAATTGCACCTCCGTTTATTATTAATGAGAATGAGATTGATGAAATTTCTGAAAAACTCAAAATCACTATTGATTCTGTTTGTAACTTTTGATTTGATGAATTTAAATATAACCTTAACTTTGATTAGAAAATAATTTCATGTATGTAAGAGTAGTAACTATTAAATGCCCAAACCAAACAGCAAAAAAAGCCATAAAGCTACATAGTAATCAAGTAGCACATGAGCAAATGAAAGTTGGTCTTATAAAACAAACAACTGTTGACATTTCTGACACAAATTTTCTTACTGTGAAATATTGGATTTCAAAGTCACACTTTGAAAAAGGTAGAAAAAATTGGATAAAAGTTAGTCAAGAATTTAATGAAATGGGGGCAATTGTTTCTGGTGTTGGAGGTGAATCTGAAATTAATATGCTAGATGATTTTAATAATCATATATAACTAAACACCTAAATATCTCTGAGCAATTTTGCTTGTTAAATCATTTGAAAAACCATCCCATACTGTTTTTCCTTTTTCTAAAATATAAAATTTATCAGCTAAATCTTGGAGTTGTTTAAGTGATTTATCAATTATTAAAATTGAAACTCCTTTACTTTTTAAAATTGTTATAACTTTCCATATTTCTGACCTTATAGTTGGAGATAACCCTTCAGTAGCTTCATCTAAAATGAGTAAATTTGGGTTTGTCATTAAAGCCCGTCCAATTACAAGCATTTGTTGTTCGCCACCTGATAAAGTAGAGGCGCTTTGAAATTTTCTTTCTGCTAATTTTGGAAATAAACTAAAAACCAACTCTAAGGACCACTCTCCTTCAACTGCAGTTGCTGTAAGATTCTCTAAAACAGTTAAATTTGTAAATGCCCTTCTACCTTCTGGTACAAGACCAATTCCCAGCTGAGCAATTTTATAACTTGGCTGATTAATAATTGAAATATTTTTAAATTTTATCTCACCCTCATAACTGCTTATTAAACCACAAATTGATCTGATTGTGGTTGATTTGCCCATGCCATTTCTACCAAGAAGGGCAACAACTTCACCTTGATTTATTTCTAGATTCACATCAAAGAGAGCCTGACTTAAGCCGTACCATGACTTTAATCCATTTATTTCAAGAAGTTTTTGCATCAGATCTCATAGCCTAAGTAAACATCTCTAACTAATTCATTTTGTCTTATCTCATTTACAGTACCTGTAGCTACTATCTTTCCATAATTAATTACTGAAACTCTATCAGCTAAAGCAAAAACAGCATCCATATCATGTTCAATTAATAAAATTGGTGAATTAGATTTTATTTTTTTGAATAAATTTATCATCATGTTAGTACCATTTTCGTCCAAGCCAGCCATTGGCTCATCAAACAAAAAAACTTTTGGATCCATAGCTAAAGCTAAACCAACTTCGAGTTTTCTTCTATCACCATGGCTTAAGTCAGAAGCTGAAATTTCACTTTTTTCTAATAATTCAATTTCCTTTAGAATTTTTTTTGCATTTGAATATAATTCTTTATTATTCCTTATACTTTTGAACAATTGAAACGTTTTATTTGATTTGTCTAATAAAGATAAAACTATATTATCTATCGCGCTAAACTGAGGAATGATAGAAGAAACCTGGAATGTTCTTGATATTCCAATTTTAGCTCTTTCAACATCAGTTAAATCAGTTATGTCTTCTTGATCCAAGATGATTGAGCCTATATCATGTTTTACGCTTCCAACTATTTGCTTAATTAATGTTGATTTTCCTGCTCCATTAGGTCCAATCAATGCATGTATTTCGTCAAAATGAAGATCTATTGTAATCTTATCTGTAACTTTAAACGCGTCATATGATTTTGATAAGTTTTTAATATTTAAAATTTTATTTTTCATATTTTAATTTCTTTTCAAATAAACTTAAAATACCTGTGCGTACATATAATATTTCTAAAATAAGTATTAATCCCAACCAAAACTGCCAATTTTCTGTGTAACTTCCTAAAGTTTGTTCTAAGACAATAAAAAAAGCCGCACCAACAAGAGGTCCATAAAGCCTTGCAATTCCTCCAAGAATTACAAATACCATTATTTCTCCTGACATCTGCCAATTAAGAACTGAAGGACTAATGAACCTATTTAAGTCAGTATATAATGACCCCGCTAATCCAGTGATTGTTCCTGAAATGACAAAAACTAGTAACTTAACTTTAAAAGTTTCAATGCCAACAGATTTTACTCTCTCTTCATTTTGCTTAATAGCTTGAAATGCCATACCAAAAGAAGAATTTATTAGTTTAGCTGAAATAAAAATTACTGTTAACAGCCAACAAAGACATATAAAGTAAAAGTTCAATGGATCCATAGTGTTAATCATTGGTAACGAATTTCTCATATATATAGATAAACCATCTTCACCTCCATAGTTGGGCCAGCTAATTGCAAAAAAGTATAACATTTGCGCAAATGCAAGGGTAATCATTATAAAGTAAACACCTGTAGTTCTTAGTGACAATAAACCAATAATTAGAGCTAAAAATGCACTTGATAATATTACTATTGGCCAAATAACCAACATATCAGAACTACCTGAAGAGACAAAAGGCCAACTAAACATTAATTCTGAGTTCAAAGCATGAAAAGATAGTATTCCTGTTACATAACCACCTAATCCAAAAAAAGCAGCATGACCAAAAGAAATTAAGCCGCAATAACCGAGTGCTAAATTGAGTCCAATACCTGCAATACCAAGAATAACTACTTTTGTTGTTAAAGTTATGTAATAAGGCTCTTCAAAAATAAATCCTAAAACCGGAATTAAAAAAAGAAAAACCAATATCCATTTATTAAAAGTTTTTTCAATAATCATTTTAAGTTTTTCCAAATAATCCAGATGGCTTTATTATAAGTATTAAAGCCATTAGAATATATATTAGCATTGAACCAATTGAAGAACCAACTGAGGTGGCGCTTGCTGATTCCATAAAAATTTTTAAAAGCTCTGGTAAAAAAATTCTACCAATAGTGTCCGTTACACCTACTAAAATAGATCCAATTAATGCTCCTTTTATTGAACCAATTCCTCCAATTACTATTACCACAAACGCTAAAATTAAAATAGGTTCACCCATTCCAACTTCAACTGATTGAATGGCTCCTATCATTGCTCCAGCCAAACCAGCTAAGGAAGCCCCCAATGCAAATACTATGGTGTAGAGTTTAGAAATATCAATACCAAGTGCTGATATCATCTGGCGATCATTTTGACCTGCTCTTATACGAACACCTAAACGTGTTTTTGATATGAGAATATATAGCCCAACGGCTATCAAAAGACCCATAAATATTATAAATAATCTATATTTAGAGTAAATAATATCATCTAAAATTGGTAAAGTACCATTAAGATTTTCTGGAATATCTAAATATAAAGGAAAAGCTCCAAAATACCATCTAACACCTTCAGATAACAACAATATTAGTGCAAATGTTGCTAAAACTTGATCTAAATGGTCTCTTCTATATAAACGTCTAATTATTATTATTTCAATCAATACTCCTGCAATCGCCGCACCTGATAAACTTGCCAATAATGCAAGCCAAAAAGAGCCTGTAAGACTTGCTATCAAAGCAGCACTAAAAGCTCCAATCATATAAAAAGATCCATGAGCCAAATTAATTAGACCCATAACTCCAAAGATAAGAGTTAGACCAGCGGACATAAGAAACAACATAGTTCCAAATTGTATGCCGTTTAATAATTGTTCAAAAAAAAGTATAGACGTCATTTAAAATTTAGAATTAGGTGATTTCTAAACTAGAAATCACCTATTAAATTTTTACATTTTACATTCAGAGACATAAGCGTTTGAATGATCCTTCAACCCAACTGAAACAATCTTATTAGTAAGGATTTTACCTTCCTTAATTACTTCACGAACATAAATATCCTGAATAGGATGATGATTTTTATCAAAACTAAATTTACCCCTTGTAGACGAAAAATCAGCTTTTCTAAGAGCATCTCTAAATTTATCCTTATCTTTAACTTTAGCTTTTGACATTGCTGAAATTAGAAGTTTACCTGTGTCATAACCTTGGGAAGCATATAATGAGGGTAGCCTTCCATATTCTGATTGGAAATCTTTCACAAACTTTTTGTTTGCATTATTGTCAATATCTTTTGACCATTGAGAGGTGTTTTTAACACCAAGTGCTGCATCACCTACAGCTTTAAGAATACCTTGGTCAAATGAAAAGGCTGGACCAACGACTGGTAGTTTAATTCCAGATTGTGAAAATTGTTTCATAAAGCCAATACCCATTCCGCCTGGGAGGAAAAAGAATACGCTATCAGCACCCGATGCTCTTATTTGTGCAATTTCTGCTGCATAATCTTTTTGACCTAGTTTTGTGTAAATTTCACCAGCTAAGCTTCCCTTAAAATATCTTTTATAACCAGTTAATGCATCCTTACCAGCAGGATAATTTGGAGCAAGTATAAATGAATTTTTAAATCCAGCAGAGTTTGCGTAACCTCCTGCTGCTTCATGTAAATTATCATTTTGCCAGGCAACATTAAAATAATTCTTATGACATCCTTTACCTGCTAATTTTGATGGACCAGCATTTGGTGACAAATAAAATTTACCTTGATTTACAGTAGCCGGCACAACAGCCATTGCCAAGTTTGACCAGATAATTCCAGTTAACACATCGACTTTGTCGGATTGTATCATTTTATCAGCCAACTGAACTGCGATGTCAGGCTTACGCTGATCATCTTTTGTGATGACAGAAATATTTTTGTTACCTTTAACAGCAAGCATAAAGCCATCTCTTACATCAATTCCTAAACCAGAACCGCCACCTGACAATGTTGTTATCATACCAACTTTTACCTTATGACCATCAGCAAATGATGACGTGGACCCCATTATCAATAGAGCCACTAATGTTGTTGTAAACTTTTTCATATTTAATCCCCTAATTAACCTTTAAATAAGAATCAGGAGTATATAACAATTTATTCAAAGGCAAAGTATAAAAATTATTTGTTGATAGGTTAAAAATCAATTTCAATACTATTAATAGTGAAAGTTTTTCCATTAAAACCTTGATCCATTTTTTCAATATCAGTCATATTTTCACTATCAACTCTTTTGTATGGATTTTTTTTCATCTGTTCTAACCGAGTTTTTTCTTTTTCAGAAACAATATTTTGTTTATATTTTAAATTTTTTATCCATTTAATCATTTTTTTAGATAACTTTCTGACTAGCCATTTGGCAATGTGTAAGCTTTTTAAACCTGTAATTAGCAAATAATTTATATGTTATTTTAGCAATTGAATATATGAAAGGCGTTCTAACCAAAACAGATAAAATTTTCCAATACTTAATATGACTCCATATCAAAATGAATGCGTCTACACCAATTTTCAAGTTAGATTTTTGATCGGTTGCATGTAAATACATTAGAGCATCATATTGAGAAACGTGAAGCTGCTTTAATTTTTCCGGATTTGAAGCTATATCATGCCATTCAAAAATATTTTTGGGGGCTATTCTTTTGTAATAATTAATTTCTTTACTACAAAGCCCACATTTTCCATCATAAAAAACTTTAGTTAATTTCATAATTATAAACCTAATATTGTTTTGAAATATTTACTGCAAGACTAGACCCAGAACCAATTAAATTTGACCAAAATCTCTCAAAACTATTATTCTTAACATTTCCCTTTTGGAGTTTTGCATCAATTTGATGTTCTACTTCTTCATCACAACACTTTTTTAACACTCTAAGCAGTTCAAAAGAAGTAAAGTTTTTATACAAAAAATCAATTTGTTCTTGGTAATGTTCTTCGACAAAAGTTTCCACTGACTGAATTGTTACACAAAAAAATCTATAGCCCAATAATGCAGAAAAAAATCCTAAACCAAATCCTAATATTCTCCATAAAATTAAGAGTTTACTATGACTATTTTTAGGTAGGATATGGCTCATCACAATTAGGTGATTGTTTTCTGTTTCATAATGCTCTTTACTCATATCCTGAATTTTTTTATTCCAAAATACACATTTAGCACCCATATAAATCCAAACTGCGCCTGTTTCTCCAGCATGATTAGATCTCATCCAATTTAACATAGAGCTAGGAACATGAATATTAGAAGCATTGTACTTTTTTATAATATTAGAGTCTGGCATTTTTCCGATTTTGAATATATATCTTATTTATTTAAAATTAAGTTTTGAATTTTCAATGCGTTAAAAGCTTTATTTTGATTTTTTATTTTCTTTCAGAATATGAATGGCATATCAATTGCAGGTTTAATCTAATTCTATGGAGTTAAATTTGGAACCGTTATCAATATTTTCTGTAATTTTTCAACTAGCTACAGCTACACCAAACATTTCTGAATTTTTTATGAAAGAAGAAAACTCCAATATTACAAGAACGCAAATTATTGAACTTTATAGATCTAGTATGAGTTCAAATTTTCAAGATAAACCTAATAATTAAATTCATCATTTAACTATTAACAAATTCATCATTTAACTTGTTGTAGTGCTTGACTCATAATTTTAATTCGTAATAATCGAATTATTCATTTAGTAAGTAATTTGAAATTTCTAAATTGCTATAATGTTGAATGGGGTTAAGTATATACTTACTCAAGATAATACCATTTTTAATGGTATTTCAAGCCAGCATTAGCTGGGCAATCATTACGGAGGAAAATAAATGATTAAATCTAAAACACTTTTCAAAGTTGGAACTGGTCTGGCTGCTATAGTATCAGCTATTGCTTTCACTACTAGTCCTACTCTGGCTTCAAAAAAGCCTGCGATTGAAGTTGTTACTCATGCAGGAGCTGGCGGAGGAACTGACGTCAACTCAAGAATGATGATGCTTCGTTCAAGAAGAACTCTTAAGCAAGACATGGTTGTTGTTAATAAAAGAGGTGGTGGCGGTGCAGCTGCAATGAATTATTTCATGACAAGGCCTGCCGATGGCAATACAATATTAACTTTTACTGTTGGCCATGCAATTACAATGGCAATGGGTAAAACAAAATTAAAAGTTGAGGACATGGCACCAATTTCAAGGGGTACTAATGATCCACAAATTTTAATGGTTAATTGTAAGAAAAGTCCTTATAAGACACCTGAAGATTTTGTTGCTGGCATGAAAAAAGGTGATAAAATTACTTTTGGCGGCACACATACTGGTACTATTGATCATATAACTGTCTTTTTATGGGCTAAGAGACTTGGCCAAAAAATGCCAAAATACATTCCTTACAAAGGCGGAGGAGAGTTAGCAACAAGACTAGTTGCTGGTGAAGTTGACGTTGGAACTTTAAACTTATCAGAAGCTGCAGCACCTGTTGAAGCTGGAGACATTTGTCCACTAGTTATTCTTGCAGAAAATGGAATGGCTCCAATTCCAAAAGCTAAAACAGCAAAAGAATTGGGCATTGACCTTGTTTTATCAACAACTAGAGGATTTGTGACACATGCTGGTGTAGACAAGGCCAGAGTTGCTGAAATGGAAAAAGGTATTCAAAAAGCTATGAAACATTCAATGTATCAAGCTTACCTAGCTAACTCTGGCTTAGATAGTACATCTCCACAGCCATCTGGACCATGGGGTAAGCAAATTGCATTTATGGTGGGTGAGTTCGGTCCTGCCTTAAAAGAAATGGGCTTATTAAAATAAAACAATAATATAAAGAAGATAAAAGACCTCTCAATTTATGGGAGGTCTTTCTTTAAACATTATGAAAAATATCTACTTAGTACCATTAATATTAACAATTTTTTCTTTATCTGTAATAGCTATAGCTTTGCAGCTTGATACTTCACCCGAAATGATAGTTGGTGAAAGTATGCAAGCACGATCATTCCCAATTTTTTTAATGATTTTGAAATTAATTTTGATCGGAGTTATGACTTATCAATTTTACAAAAATAATCCCAAACCTGTAACTCTTGAGAAATATCACACATGGGGAAGTATGTTTTTATTTCTGCTATTTTATTTGTTAACTGTTTATACTGATATGTTTATTGGAATTTTTGTTGTGATTTTTTTAATGAGTATTTTGTGGGGTGAGAGAAGAATATGGGTTGCTTTTTTGACTGCCACAGTAACTCCAGGGTTAGTTTTTTTGTTGTTTGACTATGTTTTAAAAATCAGATTTCCTAGGGGTATATTAATGAATTTATATTATGGTTAGGAAAAATATTTATGTTTGAGCAAGCAATATCTGCAATGGCATCAGTTGTAGTCGACCCATATCTTTTAGGTTTGATATTTGCTACTACAATATTAGGTGTTATCATTGGGGTTCTACCAGGCCTCGGTGCTACTACTGGGGCAGCATTACTGTTACCATTTACACTTACAATGGATCCTGTTCATGCTATTGCTGTTCTTGCAACCATATATGTATCTGCTACTTTTGCAGGATCAATTACAGCAATATTAATTAATACGCCAGGAACATCCGCAGCTGCAGCTACTACATTTGATGGATATCCACTTGCACAAAAAGGTGAAGCTGGTCGAGCTCTGGGAATAGCGGTGATATCAAGTACAGTCGGTGGTATTTTTTCTGTTATAATTTTGTGTTTTGCAGCACCACTATTAGCAAGGGTTGCCTATGAATTCAGATCTCCAGAATACTTTGCTTTAACTGTATTTGGATTATCAATGCTTGCAAGTATAAGTGCTGGTGGAGCAGTCAAAAATTTAATAGGTGGTATATTTGGTGTTTGGCTATCAACCATAGGCGCAGAACGTGTAACTGGAATAGAAAGATTTATGTTTGGTAATTACGAATTATATGAAGGTTTGCACTTTGTGCCAATATTTATAGGTCTCTTTGCTATTTCTGAACTTTTAGTTCAATCAAAAACAGTTAATAAAATTATTAATACAGTAACTATGAAAGCCGTTAAGTTACCTACGTTAGAGGATTACAAAAAAATTTGGAAGACCATACTTAGATCATGTGGAATTGGAACTTTTATTGGTGTTCTTCCGGCTGAAGGAGCCACTGTTGCATCAATGATTGGTTACTCAGAAGCAAGAAGATGGTCAAAAAATAAAAAAGAATTTGGGAAAGGTGCTATTGAGGGAATTGCTGGAGCTGAAGCAGCAAATAATGCAGCCACAGGTGGAGCTATGGTTCCAACTATGGTACTAGGAATACCAGGTAGCGGAACTACTGCAATTATACTTGTTGGCCTAATGGTACATGGTCTAAGACCGGGTGTTTATTTGTTTACTGAACAAGTAGAAAAAGTTTATCAAATCTTTGGTTCAATGTTTGTTGCAAATGTGATGTTTATGTTGATGGGTCTTTATGCTGCTAAGTTATTTGCTAGAGTATCATTAGTTCCAACACAGATTCTATGGCCTATTGTTTTTGCTTTATCGGTGATCGGTGCATATGCTTTTCAAGGTCAACTTTTAGATGTATGGCTAGCGTTAATTTTTGGAGTCATTGGTTATTTTGCTAGAAGGCATGGATTTTCTGTTGCTCCAATTGCTGTCGGTCTTATTTTAGGAGAGATGGTGGAAACAAACTTGCAACATTCACTTAAAATGTATGATGGAGCGTGGTGGATGATACTTGCTCAACCACTTGCACTAATGTTTTTAGTTTTTGCATTTTTAGGTTTATGTGGACCTATGATTTATTCTTGGATTACCAAGCAAAAAGATTAAAATCATCTAGAATTTTACTTGTTATTATAGCATTCCAAAGAAGGTATATTGCAATAATTGTAAGAGTTGCATTTAAAATTAATTTAAAATATTTACTTCCATATTTTACTAAAATTTTTTTTCCTAAAATAGTTCCTGCAAATCCACTAATTATCATTAAAAAAATAAGTAAAAAATATTCTGAGTAAGCAAAACCAACAAAACCAAATACAACTACTTTAATCAAATGTTGTATAGACATTAATGCTGAGTGTGTTGCTAAATGTTTTACAGGTTCTAAATTTAGTGTTTTTACCATTCCTGCTACTAGAGTTCCTGATGCTCCAAAAAACATTGTCATAAAACCTGAAAATGTACCACCAATTGTTATTTGTTTTGATCCAATAATTGGAATTTTTCCATATACTGACCATAATATAAATAAAGATATTGATAACTGAAGCAACCACGCATCTATTTGAATAAAAATGGAACCTCCAATTATAGAACCAATAATAGTCCCAATAGTAAACGGAATTAAAGTTTCTTTTTTAATGTCTTTGTAAAATATTATTGTTCTTCCAAGATTAGAGCCTATTTGAACAATTCCATGTATTGGTAATAATGCAATAGGTGGTAGTTTGACAGCTAATAATCCCAACAAAATTGCTCCTCCGCCAATCCCAAAAGCTGATGTAATGAATGAAGTAGTCATGCTGGCAAAAATTAGAAAATATGCTGTAAGGTTTGAAATCGATTCAGGAAAATCAAACATTTTATTTTTTAAGAGCGTGAGGAGGTGGAGCAAAGTAACGTGGCATTTCGCCAACTGAAGCTACATTTACTTCTACTAATACCGGACCATCAAAATTTACAGCCTCCTTAAGTACCTTTTCTAAATCTTTTGCATAGTCAATTTTCTTATATTTCATTTTCGCTACTTTTGCTAAATCTTCAAAATTTGGCCCCATTAAATCAGCAAAAAATTTTCTTCCACCATACATGCTGTCTTGTATGTGTTTAATGACACCATAACCATTATCATTCATTACTAAAAACACAACATCGCAATTTGTTTCAGAAGCAGTCCATAAATCGGGAAGATTAAGCATAAACCCCCCATCCCCACACATTGCTATCGTTTTTTTTCCTTCACTGGCAATTGCAGCTCCAATAGCCAAAGCCATACCAGGTCCAATCGCTGCTCCAACAGGATAAATATTTTCAGTAGGGTCATTTACATACATCATGCGGTTTCCCCACATACTATTTGAAATAGTGACATCTCTTACCCACTTACCGTCTTTTGGAAGAATATTTCTAATTATTTCTGGAAAATCTTTATACGCACCTAACATATTTTTATAATCTAAATATATTTGATTTTTTAAATCACTAACCTCATCTATCCACTCATTATCTACAGAAATTTTGCTCGCTAATCTTTTAGCTAATTCGGCCAGAACCTTTTTTGCATCTCCACAATGAAATTGATTTGTTTTGTATGTTCTATTTTTGGCGCTTGGATCTATATCAATTTGTACTAATTTTTTTGGCAATTCTAGTGACATATCTCTGGTCTCATGACCTCTTAATCTACTACCTACTACAAGCATTAAATCTAATGTTTTATAAAATTCTTCTATTAAGGGGACGGCATTAAAGGCTCCCAAACACATTTTGTTTGTTTCTGAAACCACTCCTCTACCTTGAGTGCTTGTTACTACTGCAAAACCCATTTTGATGAAAAGATTAACTTCTTCAGTAGCGAACTTAGCTCCATTTCCTACCCATATAATTTTTCGCTTTGAAGATTTTATATAATTTTCTATTTTATCTAGTGATTTTGTATCACCTAATTCACTGCTTATGTGAGGTAAACTAATAGCATCCAGTAAGGAAGGTCTTTCAATTTTTTTTCTTTGAATGTCTATAGGTATCTCAATTGAAACTGGTCCTTTTGGAGGTGTAAGAGCAATCTTGCATGCATAGATTAATTTTTCTAGAGCCTCATCTTCATTATCAATTCTAATAGCCTCTTTAGAAATTGAACTAAGCATACCTAATTGATTAGGAACGTCATGAACTGTGCCTTGATTTTTATCTAAATTTTCTGTTGCTGTTTGGCCTGTAAAGTGCAAAACAGAGGAACCTGCAAAACGAGATTCTACAATTGCACCAGTAACGTTAGCTGCACCAGGGCCTGTACTTGTAAACACAACACCAATCCCATTATGGGCTCTAGCATAACCATCAGCCATATGGCCAGCTCCCATTTCACCTCTTGCAGGGATCATTCTAATATGATTTTTTCTACCAATTGCATCTAGCATCGGTATATTATGTACTGAGACCACACCAAAAACATCCTTAACATCTATTTGATGCAAAAACTCTGAAACTAAATCTCCCACATTGTAGTCTTTCATTATATCCCCCATTTTGACTATCCTTATCAAAAAACATATATTAATTTTTTGAATTATTAAATTTAAATCAATAATTGTATTAAATGATGAAAAATTTTGTAGAAGCCAAAACAGTAAAAAGTTGGATTTCAGACGAAAAAGAACTAGCTTTTATTGATGTTAGAGAGACAGCTCAACACACTTCAGGTCATCCTATATTTTCTATTTCAATTCCATTTAGCGAATTTGAAATAAAAATTGAGAAGCTTTTGCCTAACAAAAATGTCCGAATAGTTTTGTTTGATAATAACGACGGAATTTCAGAGATAACTTATAAACTGGCAAAAAATTTAAAATATATAAATGTTTTTATTTTAAAAAATGGCGTTGATGGTTGGAAAAATTCTAAGTTTCGTCTGTTTGACGGAATTAATGTACCTAGTAAAAGTTTTGGGGAATTAGTCGAAAAAACATTTAATACACCATCTATAACAGCACCTCAATTATTTCAGAAACAAAAGGAAAAGAGAGATATTATTATATTAGATGGCAGACCATTTGATGAATATAATAAGATGAGTATACCTGGAAGTGTTTGTTGTCCAAATGCTGAAATACCTTTTAGAATTTCTGAACTAATAAAAAGTTCAAATACTGAAATAATAATCAATTGCGCGGGCCGAACAAGATCAATTATTGGTGCTCAGGCACTGATAAATTTTGGTATCAAAAATAAAGTTTATGCATTAGAGAATGGAACACAAGGATGGTTTTTAGCTAATTTAAAATTAGATAATGGAAAAACAAAATTTTTGGACAAAACACCAAATAATGAAAAAATTAATGAACTTAGAGGCAAGATAGTAAACTTATTAGAAAATAAAGTTAAAATCATTGATTTTAATCAAGCCCAAAAACTCATTAATGATGACAACATAACTAAATATGTTTTTGATGTAAGAACAAGCTCAAATCAAAAAAATAAATTATCTAAATTAAGAAACGTACCTGGTGGTCAATTAGTACAAGCTACTGATAAATATATAGGTGTATTAAAATCACATGTAATTGTATTTGATGACGGTGATCTAGTTAGAGCCGGCATGACAGCATTATGGTTAAAAAAAATGAATTATCATTGTTATGTTGTAAATGAAAGCCCTAAAAGAATAAAAAATTTAAATCTCAAACATGATGTAAACTTTAGAGCTAACCCAATAAATTTAATTAAATTAGAGAATTTAAAAAATTTAAAAGGTACTCCTATCTTTGATATCCGCAACAGCTTTGATTATTGCAAAAAAAGAATAAAGAAGTCAGTTTGGACCAATAGATCAGTAATAACAAAAGTGATGACACACTATGTCAAATCTATCATTCTAATTACCAATGATATACCTAAAGCAAGTCTAATTGTACATGATCTTCAAGAAAAAGATCCAAAGTTTGTTGTTCAAGTATATCATTGGAATGAAACAGACGTTGAACATTATCTGGATTATATCGATACAACAGAAGTTGAGTTGGATGAAAAATTTATTGATTTTAATTTTCATACGCACCTTCGTCATCAAGGAAACAAAGAACACGCAAAAAATTACTTAAAATGGGAAACTGATTTAATAAAAAACATGGATGAAGAAGAAAGGGGATTTTTTAGGTAACTACTTTAATATTAGATCTTCTTACATTATCCAAGTTAGCCCCTTCGATCCTTAATAATCTAACAGGATACTTTCTAACTGGTGAATGGACATGTCCTACATCATAAAAATGTACATCACCAGCTTTCATAATATATGTTTGTTTTGGTTTAACATTTACAACGTCATCTGAATTATTTTTTCCAACAATTTCCCAATCAGTCATTTCTGTTTCACCAGAGGCTTGTCCATAAATAGCCCAGCTTGATCCATGGTCATGAGGGCTTCCTATCGCTTCATTATCATGGACATGACCACAGACACAAAAACCAGTTTCTTTATCTTCATAAAGTATTTGCCTAGGTAATTCACCATCAGCTCTATCAGGAAGATTATCAATGATAAAATTCTGATCCATAAGTGCTTTTGAAACAAAATAGCAAATTTTATCTGCCCCATATGGCATTTTTTCAGTATTAATAATTTCTTTAATATCTTGAACTAATTCATCTAAAGTATAAGGCAATAGTTCCTCCAAAATTAGTTTATAAGTATTTTAAATTTTATTTTCCCCAGCTTAAGGCAATTGGATCATATTTCTTAACTAATTTGATTAATCCTGCTTTTGTTTGTTCTTCTAAAGGCGGAATTGGATGTCTACAAAAATCTGAATGAATAACACCCCCTTCTTTCATAATTACTTTAGTAGCTCTAAATCCACATTGCCTATTTTCATAATTAATTAAAGGTAAAATATTATTATATTTTTCTTCAGATTTATCAAATTCTCCGTCCAAATAGTCTAAAACAACTGGTTTAATTAAGTCTGGTATCATTGCTGAACTCATATTACCAGTTGCTCCAGCTTCTAAATCAGCAAACAATGTTATTCCCTCTTCACCATCAAATGGTCCTTCAATAGCATCACCACCTTCAACTACGAGTTTTCGTAATTTAGAAGCCGCCTGTGCACACTCAATTTTAAAACATTTTACCGTTTCTATTTCTTTAGCCATTTTAATTAAAAGGGGAACAGGCAAATCAACTCCTGATAATGGTGCGTCTTGAACCATAATAGTTACTCCTGCTTCACCTACTTTTGCAAATTGTTCAAATGTTTGTTGAGACGTTCCTCTCATTAATGCTCCATGATATGGGGGCATCATCATAAGCATTTCACCACCAAGTTCTCTAACTAATTTAGCTCGTGTAAGCGCAATGTCTGTTGAAAAATGACTTACTGTTGTAATTACAGGAACTCTGCCTGATACGTGTTCAATACATAATCTAGTTAAAATCTCTCTTTCATCATCTGATAACAAAAACTGCTCGGAGTAATTCGCAAGTATACAAATGCCATCAACATTTTGATCCACCATGCAATCTAGAACTCTTTTCATGCCTTCTATGTCGAGTTCACCATTGTCTTTAAAAGGTGTTGGAGCCACTGGCCAGCAACCTTGAAATTTATTATTTGCCATTTTGACCCCTTCATATTTTTTTTAATTTATAATAATTAAATATTTTTATTTTGCCAAGTATCTATAGTAACCCCTTCTTCTCTTAGCTTGTTTTTTTGGATCTTACCTGTTTGTGTTTTTGGAAACTCTTTCATTACTCTTATATATTTGGGTATGGCAAATTTAGCTAAGTTTATTTTTGTTTTTTCAAGTAATTCATCAAAATCTATATTGGTTTTATTATCAATCATCAAAGCTACCATTACTTCATCTTCCATTCCCTCACCTCCATCAGCTGAAATTGCATATGCAGCTGCTTCTGTAATAAATGGAATTTCTAAAAAAGCTTGTTCGACCTCGTATGATGAAATATTTTCACCTCTTCTTCTAATGCAATCTTTAATTCTATCTACAAAAACAAAATGTCCTGACTTTTCTCTAATCCCTGCATCACCAGTATGAAACCAGAAATTTCTCCAACTTTCTACAGTTTTCTCTGGCATTCCTAAATAACCAGACATAAAACCAAAGGGTTGTTTTGGTCTTACAACTATTTCACCAACTAAGCCATCATTAACAGGTGTATCTTTCTCAGGGTCTCTTATTTCAACCTCAAAATATTTTTCATATAGTTTTCCGCACCTACCATTACCCATTTCATTTTTTAAACCATATATTGGAATATTAACTTCTGTCATTCCATAAAGCGGTAATACATATTTTACACCAAATCTATTTCTAAAAATTTTTTCAGGTTCACTTGGCAATGGCGCTGAACCAATCACTTTTAAATTATGATCTTTATCGTATTTAGTAGGAGGTTGTGCGACAATAAACGCAGCTATAGCACCTAACATATTAGTATGAGTTATATTATACTTTCTAATATCTTTAAGCCAATTTGAGGCTGAGAATCTAGTTCTTATAACTGCTTTTGCACCAGTCATAATACATGCTAAAAGTTGCATAAATAATCCATTAGCATGGAATAAGGGTAAGGAGATGTAAAAAGTGTGATTATTTCTTAAGTTGTAATTTTCAATTGTTCCTATAGCAAACAAAACACAATGTGCATTGGGCATCATAACTCCTTTAGAAGGCCCTGATGTTCCACTTGTAAACATTGTACAAACATTGTCACTTAATTTTCCTAAAATAATCTCGTCTTCATTCAAAATATCTTTGTTATTTAAATCTTTAAAATTTAAAATTTCAACTTCTAATTTATGAAGATTAACCAAGCTTTTTACTTCATCAAAAAATTGATCTTCAACAAGAACATTTTTTGATTTAGATGTCTTAATTTGATGTAATAATACATTTCCTTTTATAGCAGTATTGATAGCTACAAACATAACTCCCATAAAACTGCATGCTATCCAATATAATATGAATTCTTTTGGGTCTTCTATTAACACTGTTAAATTGTCACCTTTATTTAAACTCAATTCTTTTAAAATTTGAGCTTTTTCTAAAGATTTAATTTTTAGGTCATTGAAAGTCCATTTTGGACCATTTATAAATTCGATAATTTCTCTTTTTGGATATTTCTTACATTGATCTAGGATAATTTCAGAAATTTTCCAATGATCTGGATTTTCAGAATTATTAAATAAGAAGTAATTTTTTTCGTTCATTTAATTTACAAAATCCCTATTTGAAAATTATTTTAATTTTGAAAGAAAAGAGTTTATTATTGAGTTTAATTCAATAGGCCTTTCAGATGGGAGAAAATGACCGCAATTAAGAATGTGAATTTCACAATTTTTTATTAGTTCTACAAATTTCAAGCCTGATTTTAATGGCGTCATTTGATCATTTTTTGCTAAAACAGCCAATGCTGGGACTTTGATATTTTTTGCAGCATCTATTCCGTCTGAATAATCATTACAAGAGTGTAAATCATACATTAAAGCTGTTGGTTTGTTCATGCACATTATATTATTACCTTCTCCATAATGGGAATGTCCTGGCCATTTATTAATTGACATGTCACCATCAACTCCATGTCCCCAAGTAACCATCATTTGAGAGGCTTTTTGTGGATTTTCTTTTGAAAGATCTAATAAAAATTGATTAACTGGAATTTCATTTGAGCCCGCAACAAATATTAGTGCTTCTAAAGAATTTTTTAAAATCCTATTCAATTCTAGGGCTACTAAACATCCTTGAGAATGTCCGATAACAACCACGTCTTTAAGATTTAGTTTAACTAATAAGTCATTTATCCATTCAGCATTTTCTTTTATTGATTTGCATGGATTACCATCAGAAAATCCATGGGCTGGCATATCAGGGACAATTACAGAATACCCTTTATACGCAAAAAAACGAGCCTGTTGAATAAAGCTCAAATGATTTTGACCTGACCCGTGTAAAAAACACAAAGTCCTTTTATTAATGTCTAAGCTTTTACCACCTGTACCTAAATAAGTATTAGCACCTTTAAAGTTAATGATCATGATATTCCTACTTATTAAGCTTTTTTACGGCCTTGAAACCTCTTTCAAAGTCTTTTGTGATGTCATTAATATCTTCTAATCCAACTGAAAGTCTTATCATATCATCCGTTAATCCACCCTCTTTCATTGCTTCAGAACTCAAATGAGAGTGAGTTGTACTCCCTGGATGAATAAGTAATGTTTTAGCATCACCAACATTTGCTAAATGTGAAGCTAATTGTACAGACTCAATAAATGCCTTCCCTGCTTCACGTCCACCTTTAATACCAAAAGCAACAATTGACCCAGATCCTTTGGGTAATATTCTTTTAGCTACTTCATGGTCAGGATGTGTTTCTAAATCTGGATGCTTTACCCATTCTACCATTTCGTGATTTACTAAAAAATCTAATATAGAGTGAGTATTTTCAATATGTTTTTTCATCCTCAAAGGTAACGTTTCAATTCCTTGCATTAAATGGAATGCATTAGTAGGTGATAAAGAAGGTCCAAAATTATACATACCTTCTGCTCTTATTTTTGCTATTAAAGCAGATGGACCAAATTCTTCCCAAAAACTTATACCACCTAGAGCAAAATGTGGTCCTGAAATTGTAGGAAACTTGTCTTTATCTCCCCAATCAAAGTTACCGCCATTAACAATAGCACCTCCTATCGCGATACCATGACCACCTAACCATTTAGTAAGTGAATGAACAATAATATTAGCTCCGTGCTTAAATGGCTGCATTAAATATGGGGTATTAAAAGTAGCGTCTAGTACTAGAGGGACATTTTTTGAATTACATATTTTAGCAATTTTTGGAACATCCATAATATCTAATCCTGGGTTACCAATAACTTCTCCAAATACTAATTTTGTATTTGGTTTTATTGCGCTCTTAATTGCTTCTGGATCATTGGGATTAACAAAGTCGGTATTAACACCAAAACGAGGCATTGTATGCTGAAGTAAATTAATATTTGCTCCATACATTTTACTTGATGCAACAATATGATCCCCACTACTACAAATTGCTGAGACCACAAGATGCATTGCAGCCATTCCACTCGAACATGCAAGCGCACTTGCTCCACCTTCAAGAGATGCTAACCTCTGCTCGAGTGCTGCAACTGTAGGATTTGATATTCTAGTATATAAATGTCCACCAACTTCCATATTATATAAAGACGCTGCTTCTTCTGTACTATTGAAAACGTAAGATGTTGTCTGATAAATTGGTACAGCACGAGAACCAGTCTCCTTGTCAGGAATATGACCAGCATGTAAAGAGAGGGTATCGAATTTGTAATTTTCACTCATTGAGATTCCTTAAAATAATTTTAAATATTATAGCTTATTTCTTAAACCTTAAAAATATAAATTTACCTAATAAAAAGTATAAGATAAAAACTCATTTGAAAGTCAGTCAAAATTAATCATAAATATATTAATTATTTTCTCTTAAATCTTTACGGATAATTTTTCCTGTAGTTGTTAAAGGTAATTCGTGAACAAACTCTATAAGTCGAGGATATTCATGAGCAGCCAACTTTAATTTTACATGATTTTGGATAGATCTTTTTAATATTTCATTTTCAGCTAAAACATTATTATGATCCCTAGGAACAACAAAAGCTTTTATGATATGACCTCTTAATTTATCTGGAATACCAATTACTGCAACCATACTAACTTTGGGATGAGAAAGCACAGCATCTTCTACTTCACTTGGTCCAACCCTATAACCTGAGGTATTGATAATATCATCTTTTCTACCTTTAAAATAAAAATAACCCTCCTCATCCTTATAGGCAAAATCGCCAGTGTAAAGCCAACCATCCCTAACTTTTTGTTTTGTTGCTTTATCATTTTCCCAGTATTTTAAAAAAGATACAGGGGTATCGGATTTGACTATTATTTCTCCATCTAATCCAGGTTCTTTAATAAGTTCTCCATTTTCGTTAATTATTCTAACTTCATGACCGGGAACGGGTTTACCAATTGAACCTTGTCTAGTTGGCATAATTGCTCCACAATTCGAGACTGTTAAATTACATTCTGTTTGACCATAAAACTCATTAATACCAACCCCTAGAATTTGCTTACCCCACTCTAGCAAATCTTCTCCAAGAGATTCACCACCTGAGCCAACAGTTCTTAATTTCAAGTTTTTTACTGTTTTAGAGGGATTAAATGATTTCATCATTTTAAGTGCAGTTGGTGGCAAGAAAGTATTTTTTATCTCTAGCTTTGATATTAAATCAAAAGTAACTTCAGGATCGAATTTTTGAGATCTGTAACTTACTACAGGAATACCAAAGTGCCATGCTGGAAGGAGTACATCAAACAACCCACCTATCCATGCCCAGTCAGCTGGTGTCCAAAACAAATCTGTAACTGGTTCAGATGAAGATAAAAACTCATGAGGAATTTCTACTCCTGGTATATGTCCTAACAACGATCTATGAGGGAGCAAAGCACCTTTAGGCCCTCCTGTCGTTCCAGAAGTATAAATTATTAAAGCGGGATCAGATGCTTTTGTTTTTTTTGTAATATAACTGTCTGAGGCATGTTCTAATAATTTTTTGAAATTAAAAACATTCCTTTTTTCTTCATTACTATCTATACAAATTATTTTTTTTAAATCTGGTAATCTATCTTTAATTTCAAAAATTTTATTTAAGCCAATATTATCGCAAATCACCAAGGATGCTCTAGAATTCAACAAACGATAATGTAATGCATCTGTTCCAAATAAATTAAATAAAGGTATTGAAATTTTTCCAGACTTGAAGCAAGCCATATGTGCAATTGCAGTTTCAGGACATTGACCTAAAATAATACCAATCCTTGCGTTGGTCTCAAGATGAAAATGATCAAAAACATTAGCAAGTTTGTTTGCATATCTTTTTATATCAACAAAAGACCATTCCTCTATCTTGCCGTCTTGTAAAAAATTAATTAATGCTATCCTATTTTGATAAATATCCTGGTCAACAGTATCAGACGCTATATTGTAAAATTCTGGAATATTCCATTTAAATGATAAAGATAGCTCTTCAAAATTATTCAATTTTTGAAGCATAAAAAATAATCACCTTTCCTTAAATTATTCTTACTACTTGTTAAAATCATTTTAATTATTTAAATTAATCATGAACAAAATTACATCGGGTCAGCTTTGAATTACATTGATAATATTAGATTAGACGATTGTTTTACTAAGGACAATGATTTAGCACTGATGAATGGTGTTCAAGCACTAGTACGTCTTTTAATCGAACAAGCAAAACTCGACAAAGATAATGGATTAGTAACACATGGTTATGTCAGTGGATACCCGGGATCACCACTTGGGACACTTGATTTAGAACTTGGAAGATCAAAAAAACATCTAGAAAAACATAATATAATTTTTCAACCAGCAGTGAATGAGGAATTAGCTGCTACTGCAGCTTGGGGAACCCAAATGCTCGGTTTATATGACAGACCCCAAATAGATGGTGTTTTTTCAATGTGGTATGGGAAAGGGCCAGGTTTAGATAGATCTATGGATGCTTTAAGACACGCCAATATGGGTGGTGTTTCAAAAAAAGGGGGGATGGTATTAGCAGTTGCAGACGATCCAATTGGGAAAAGTTCTACTATTGCATATCAATCAGAGCAATCTCTTATTTCTGCAGGTATTCCAGTTTTTTATCCAGCAAATGTAGATGAAGTTATACCAATGGGTCTGCAAGCTTTTGCCTTGTCACGTCATGCAGGCGTATGTGTTGCACTCAAAATTACAAGTGATACAGCTGATTCAAATTCTGTGATTGACCTCGGGAAATTAAGACCTATTTCATCCAAGTTGGAAAATCCAATTAATGTTCATGTCAATAGACATGACCCAGCTTTAGATAGAGAAGCAGCGCTAATTAAAAGAAGAATACCTGCGTCTAAGGATTTTATTAAACAAAACAAAATTAATAATGTGATATTTAATCCAACAAAAAAAACATTGGGTATAATTTCTGTTGGAAAAGCTACTACAGAAACTATAGATGCTTTAGATAAAATTGGCATTAAAGATCCTGAAAGGAGTGGAATTGGTCTATTTGCATGCAAAATTCCCTGGCCATTAATAGACCAAGAAATAATTAATTTTTGTAAAAACTTTGAAGAAATTTTAGTTATAGAAGAAAAAGCTAGTATTGTAGAAGAACAAGTTGCTCATATTCTTTTTAATTCCAAATCAAGACCTCGATTATCTGGAAAGTTAGATGCTTCCGCTAAAGAGGAGTTAGTTCCGAAGATATCAGAATTATCCAGTGATATTATCGCAGATTGTTTGCTAAAAAAAGCTATCCATTCTTCGATAAGCATTGATATTCCCAAAACAAAATCAGAAGCAATTGGTGGAAATTTACCACCAGTTGTTTCAAGAACACCTTGGTATTGTGCAGGATGTCCCCACAACTCAGGAACTAAGACACCTGACGAAGAAGTTGTTGGAATTGGTATTGGTTGCCACTCTATTGGATATTTTCTCCATCCTGAAAAATTAACTAATTTTAGCCAAATGGGCGGCGAGGGTGGACATTGGATAGGAAGAGCTCCATTTTCAAATCATAAACATACATTTCAAAATATTGGAGACGGAACATATGCTCACTCTGGTTCTCTAGCAATAAGAGCAGCCGTTTCAGCAAATGTTAACATAACATTTAAAATTCTTTACAATGATGCAGTAGCAATGACTGGTGGTCAAAAGGCCATTGGTGGAGCAACTCCATGGGCAATTTCTAAACAACTTGCAGCAGAAGGTGTTAAAAAAATTTATGTTGTATCAGATGAACCAGAACAGTTCAAAGAAACAAAGTTATTTGCAGACAAAGTTGGAATATTTCATAGAGATGAACTTATAAATATTCAAAAAGAAGTAAGAGAAATCTCAGGAGTTACAGCAATAATTTATGTGCAAACTTGTGCAACAGAACTTCGAAGAAGACGAAAAAGGGGATATGTTCAAGATCGAGATATTAAAATGTATATTAATCCTGATGTTTGTGAGGGATGTGGAGACTGTGCTGAAAAATCAAATTGCGTGGCTGTGAAACCCGTTGAGCATTTTGATGGAACTAAACGACAAATTGATCAAAGTGTTTGTAATAAGGATTATTCTTGTAAAAAAGGATTTTGTCCAAGTTTCATAGGTGTGCAAGCTGGTAGTATTTCAATCAAAGAAAAAGAGACTTTCCCTGAAATTCCAAAGACAATTAATACGTTAAAAAAACCCAAGAAAGACTTAAAAAATATTCAAAATATAATAATGGCAGGTATTGGTGGCACCGGAGTTTCAACTGTTGCAGCTATTATAGTTATGGCTGCTCGAATTGATAAGCTTTTTGCACAATCAATGAATTTTACTGGATTAGCCCAAAAAAATGGAGCCGTAACTAGTCAAATCAGAATTGGAAAAGAAAAATCACTTTATGATAGATCTGCAAGACTTCCAAATGAAACAGCAGACGTACTTATAGGGTGTGACGCTGTTGTGTCAGTTTCTCCTTCTATTACTAGAACATTAAATCCTATAAAAACGAATGCCATAATAAATGGAAGAGTAGAGCCAGTTGGAGTTGCTGGCGTTCATATTGGTACAGTTGTCGATGATAGCTTATTAAAAAAACATTTAGAAAATCATCTTCAAACTGAAAATATAGATTTTATTGATATATCCAACTTAGCAGAAGCTTTAGTAGGCGACACAGTTTCTGCAAATATAATGATGTTAGGAATAGCGGCTCAAAAAGGACTTCTTCCAATAGAGGTTGCTTCTCTGCAAAAAGCTATAGAGTTGAATGGAGTGGCTATTAAACAAAACCTAATGGCTTTCAATTGGGGACGATTATTGTGCGAACAACCTCAATCAGTATTTGATGCAGCAGGCTTAAACCCAAAAATGTCAGAGAATATATCAATAAATAAATATGTAGATAATTTTTCTGGCATCCTTGAAAAATATCAAAACAAAGAGTATTCAAAAATTTTTCTTTCTAATGTAAAAAAAGTAATTGAAAAAGAAAACCAAATAAAAAATTCAGAAAAAGAATTACCTCTATCCAGAAAAGCTGCTCTTACTTTATTTAGAGCTATGAGATACAAAGATGAATATGAAGTTGCTAGATTACATACTAGTGGGGATTTTGCCCAAACCTTTTTAAATGAAAATAAAAACGCGAAATTAGAATACTATCTAGCACCACCTTTGTTCTCTAAAAAAGATCCTGAAACAGGTCATCTACTTAAAAGAAGGTTTGGTCATTGGGTATATAAAGTTTTCAAAGTATTGTCTTATCTTAAATTTCTGAGAGGAACAAAATTAGATATATTTGGATATACATCAGAAAGAAAAAAAGAACGTGCTTTAGCTAAAAAAACTATTACTACTATTAATAAAATATCTGAAATTTTAAATGATAATAATTATAAAAAAATTATCGAATTTCTTGATATACCTTTATCAATAAAAGGGTATGGTCATGTTAAAGAAAAAAATATAAAAATTGCTGAAGAAAAATGGGATAAATCTTTTGATAAAATTCTAAATAACCAGAATTTAAAAAAAGTAAGTTAAATCAAACAAGTTTTGCTTGTTCTCTTAGTTTAAATTTTTGTATTTTTCCTGTGCTTGTTTTCGGAAGCTCCACAAAATTAAAATATCTTGGTACTTTAAATCCAGCTAGTAAAGATTTACAATGATCTCTTAACTCTGTCTCTCCAATGGAAGATCCTTCACTTACTTCTACAAATGCACAAGGTGTTTCACCCCATTTTTCGTCTTCTTTTGCGACAACTGCCACTGCAATAACATCAGGGTGTTTATATATAGCGTCTTCTACCTCAATGGAGGATATGTTTTCACCTCCAGATATAATTATATCTTTTGATCTATCCTTAAGTTGAATATATCCATCATCATACCAAACACCTAAGTCACCAGTATGAAACCAACCATCTTCAAAAGCCTCATCAGTTGCTTTTTTATTTTTTAGGTAACCTTTCATAGTTATATTACCTCTTATGAAGACTTCACCTAATGATATTCCATCTTTTGGAACTTCTTTTTTAGTTTCAGGATCTATAATTTTCATATTTTCTTGTACAGAGTAAACAACACCTTGCCTTGCTTTTAATTTAGCCTGTTCAGAGGCATCATATTGGTTCCACTCTGGATGCCATGCGCAAACAACGGCAGGCCCATAAATTTCTGTAAGGCCATAAACATGAATGACATCAATACCACAGGTCTCCATTTTACTCAGAACAGCCTCAGGAGGAGGGGCACCAGCAGTCATCATTTTAATTTTTGATTTAAGAGATATTTTATTTTGTAATAAATAATCTGCTACCATTTGCATTACAATTGGGGCCCCACACAAATGAGTTATATTGTGTTTTTGAAAAGCCTCCACAATTAATTCTCCAGCTGGTTGTCTTAAGCAAACATGAGTGCCTGCTCTTTCAGTAATAGTCCAAGGAAAGCACCATCCATTGCAATGAAACATAGGAAGTGTCCATAAATACTTAGGGTGCATTGGTAAGTCCCAGGTAAGCGTATTACCAATGGCATTCAAGTATGCGCCACGATGGTGATAAACAACTCCCTTTGGGTTGCCCGTTGTTCCAGAGGTGTAATTCAAAGCGATTGAATTCCACTCATCAGTTGGCAAAACATGTTCAAATTTAAAACCAAAAAATTTTTCTAATTCTGTCTCATAGTCCAGGCAGTTAAATTTCTCTGCAAAACTAGACCTTCGATTACCAGCAATTTTATCAACATATTCAATTAATAATGGAGGATTTTTTAAATTCTCTATGGCTTTCTCAACTATTTGACTATATTCAGAATCATAAATGAAAATTTTAGATTCTCCATGTTCAAGAATAAAACGAACAGTAAAACTATCAAGTCTTGTATTAATTGCGTTCAAGACACCAGTTGCCATCGGTATACCAAAATGACACTCCCACATAACTGGAATGTTAGGTAGCATTACTGCGATTGTACTTCCGTCAGCATAATTTTTATTTCTAACAAATTCTGCTAATGCTTCACATCTTTCACCAGCTTGCTGGTAAGTTAATTTATAATCTTTATATTCAATAGCAATTTGATTTGGGAATGTTTTTCTTGTTCTTTCTAGAAATGATAAAGGACTTAACGAGGCATAATTTGCTTTATTTTTACTTAAACCATTTTCTATTTCAGACATAGTTGATTTCCTCCTAATAATATTCATAATAGTAGTGCTGGATTTTATCAACTATGAAAATATACCGGAGTTTTAAATGGGTTACACGTCTCCTTTAGAGGACACAAAATTTGTTTTAGAAAACCTTTTGCCTACTCATGAGGATCTTGATGATACAACAATTGACGCAGTTCTGTCTGAGGCTGGAAAGCTAGCCGATAATTACTTAGCACCTCTAAATCATTTTGGTGATAAGAATAATCCTATTCTTCGGCAAGATCACGAAGTTGAAACACCTGAAGGATTTAGTCATGCCTTTTCAGAAATTGCTAAGGGAGGCTGGATTGGAGTAGCAAGTGATTCTAATTATGATGGTATGGGACTACCAGCTAGAATGAGCGCTGCAATTAATGAATATTGGCATGGAGCGAATATGTCTTTTGCGTTATGTAGCTTATTAACTCAAGGATTAATTGACGCATTTACTCTTGTAGGCACAGATGAAGAGAAAAAAACTTATCTACCCAAGTTTAATTCTGGAGCCTGGACAGGCACTATGAATTTAACAGAACCTCAATCTGGAACAGATCTAGCTACAATAAAAACTAAAGCTGAACATGATGGTGAGAATTGGAGAATAAAAGGACAAAAAATATATATCACTTATGGTGAACATGATATGTCAGAAAATATAATTCATCTAGTCCTTGCAAGAACTGAGGGAGCACCTGAAGGTATAAAAGGTATTTCTACTTTTATAATTCCAAAATTCCTAAAAGATGAAAGTGGTGAATATACAATTAGAAATGATCTTAAATGCATATCCATCGAACATAAGATGGGTATAAAAGCAAGCCCAACAGCAGTTATGTCTTACGGAGAGAATGAAGGCGCTATCGGTTATATGTTGGGAGAAGAAGGTAGAGGCATTGAATACATGTTTATTATGATGAACAGAGCACGGTTCGATGTAGGACTTCAAGGGATGGCAATTTCTGAGGCTGCCAGACAAAAAGCATTAGAGTACGCAAACACAAGAATTCAAGGAACTCCTATTAACAGAGAAAAAGGCACGCCGATAATAGGACATGGTGATGTAAAAAGACTGCTTTTATCCATGCGCAGTCTTACAGAGGCGATGCGTGCTTTAATATTAGTTTCATCCGAAATTATGGAAAGAGCGCATAACGGTAATGAAAAATGTAAATTGAAAGAAGGTTTTTTAATTCCTATAATCAAAGGTTGGTCAACTGAATTAGCACAAGAAGTTACGAGTAATGGACTACAAATCCACGGGGGTATGGGTTTCATTGAAGAAACTGGTGCCGCTCAGTATATGAGAGATGCAAGAATATTACCAATATATGAAGGCACTAATGCTATTCAAGCCAATGACTTTATGTTTAGAAAAACTTTAAAAGATAATGGGAAAACTGCAAAAGAATTTTTAGAAGAAATTAGAGTCGAGTGCGAACAAAATCAAGAAATGTCAACTATGATTGCCTTAGCATCAAACACTCTAGATTTTGTTTTAGAAAATAGAGATGATGCTGAGATGCTATCTTGTATTAGTTTTGATTACATGATGGGGTTTGGCTATTTGATTGGTGGATGGCTTATGCATAAAGGAAAACTTAAAGCTAAATTAAAATTGTCAGAAAAATCTCAAAATGAAAATTTTCTAAAAAGTAAAATTATCTCCGCTGATTTTTTTGATTTTCATATTTTGCCTAGGGTAGAGTCTCATTTCAAAATCGTTACGAAAGGAGCAACCATAGTTCAGTTAACAGATGATTCTTTTGTTTAACAAGTAAATTAATTAAGTTTTTTGCTTTAAAACATAGTTTTTTTATCAAATAAGTCATTGAAAACAAATGAGATAATTTTTTTTTAATTTTATTAAAGTTTATGTTGATTTTAATGTTTTTTTGGATAGCCTATAAATTATATGGGGGGGCTACTTATTTCTAAGTTTGATCTCATCAATTTTTATTAATGTAAGTAATTTACTAGTTTAGTAGATACTTAAATATTTATGGGGTTAAATTTAAAAGTAGATATGTCTAATTATCCAGATACAAATATTCACGATACGCTTCCAAAAATTCTGAAACACAGAGCTGAGACTATACCAAATACAGTCGCTTTAAGAGATAAAGATTTAGGTATTTGGAACGAAATCACATGGAAAGAGTATAATGATAACGTTTCATATTTGGCTCTTAGCTTATCTAAAAGAGGTTTCAAGTCGGGAGATGTTATTGGTTTAATTGGCGACAACAAACCTTCTTGGCTATTTTTTGAACTAGCGGCGCAAGCTGTAGGTGGAATGAGCTTAGGTATATATAGAGATACATTAGATGAAGAAGTTGGCTATTTAATAAATGCTGCAAAAGTGAACTTTGTTTATGCAGAAGATCAAGAACAAGTAGATAAAATATTAACTATTAAAAGGCCTAAAAATAATCAAATCAATATTTTCTTTGAAGATAGTCGTGGTCTTAAAGAATTAAACGATCCAAAAATCACTGACATGACTGATTTAATTGAAGAAGGAAAAGAGATCGCCTCGAAAGACCCCAATAAATATAATAAAATGATAGAGAAAATCTCAGGTGAAAAAAATGCTATTCTATGCACAACATCTGGAACAACCTCAAATCCTAAATTAGCGATGCTTCCAGGTGCTAAGTTTATTGAACATGTAATAAGGTATCTTAAAGTTGATCCAAAGTCTGTGGATGATGAATACGTTTCAGTATTACCATTTCCATGGATAATGGAACAAACTTATGGTGTGGGTTTTAATATTGTTGGAGGCATGAAAGTAAATTTTCCTGAAAGACCTGAAACGGCAATGGAAGACATGAGAGAAGTTGGTCCAACTTTTATGCTTGGAGCTCCTAGATTATGGGAACAAATTGCAGCTGACATGAGATCGAGAATTTTAGACGCCCCCAAAATAACTCAATGGTTATTTAACACTATGGTAGAAAGGGGATTAAAAGCTGTTGATCAGGGAAAAAGAGATTTTCTTGCAGACAAACTATTATTTTCTTCATTGAAAGATAGACTTGGCTTTAGCAAGGTTAAATCAGCAGCCACTGGAGGGGCTGCCATTGGTCCTGAAACATTTAAGTTCTTTCTTGCTATGGGTATTCCTCTTAGACAACTTTATGGACAGACTGAACTTATGGGCGCTTACACACTGCAGGATGTGCCAGATGGTACAATGGATTGTGAGACTGTAGGTGTTCCTTTTCCAGATTGTGAAGTAAAAATTGTAGACCCAGATCCAAATGGACTTGGTGAAATAATAACAAAACACCCAAGCATGTTTTCCGGCTATTATAATAATGAGAAAGCTTATAAAGACACTATCAAAAAAGGTTGGATGTATACCGGCGACGCAGGCTTTTTTGATGAAAAAGGAAGACTTAACGTGCTTGATCGTGTAAATGATATTGCTGTTAAATCAGATGGTGTTAAATTTTCACCTCAAAATATTGAAAACAAATTAAAATTTTCTCCTTACGTGGGAGAAGCTGTAGTCATTGGTTCTGAAAAACCATACTTAACTGCAATTATTTGTATAAGATTTTCTATTGTATCGAAACTTGCTGAGAAATTACAATTACCATTTACCTCGTACACTGGACTAGCAGCACATAAAGAAATTTATGAACTTATTGAAGATGAAATCAAAAAAGTTAATGAACAACTTCCTGATAATACTAAAATTGCAAAATTTTTATTATTATTTAAAGAGTTAGAAGCAGATGATGGTGAATTAACCAGAACAAGAAAAGTAAGGAGAAGTGTAATTAATAGTAGGTATAAAGATATAATAAAAGACTTATATCTTGATAAAGACACTGCCACAATCAATACAGAATTTACACTAGAAGATGGAAGAAAAAGTAAAATCAGTGCAACTATGGAAATTAGGCATTTAATAAAAACTCCTAATACAAAATCTAAGAAACCTACTTCTACAGCAAAGAAATCTAGTAAAGGTAAAAAATAAATGAGTTTAGAAGATTTAAAAAAAATACCTTATGGAAAGACTGCAATAGAGCTTAAAAACATTAGCTTAGCTTTTGGGGGTGTAAAAGCTCTAACGGATGTCTCTTTTGATGTAAAAAAAGGCGAAGTCTTTGCAATCATAGGGCCCAATGGAGCAGGTAAGTCTTCAATGTTAAATGTTATAAATGGGTTTTACAAACCTACAAGTGGCACAATAAATTTTGCTGGCACAGACAGAAATGAAATGGAACCTGAATTGGCTGCAAAAAGTGGAATTGCTAGAACATTTCAAAATATAGCATTGTTTAAAGGAATGAGCACATTAGATAACCTTATGACCGGAAGATTGTTAAAACAAAAACAAAATTTTATTATGCAAGCGCTATATTTTGGTCCCGTGGCAAAGGAAGAAGAAGAGCATCGCGAAAGGGTTGAAAGAGTTATAGATTTTTTAGACCTTCAATCAATAAGACGTACACCTGTTGGATCACTTCCATATGGTTTACAAAAGAGAGTGGAACTTGGTCGTGCACTGGCAATGGAACCAGAAATACTTTTGCTTGATGAACCTATGGCAGGTATGAATGTAGAAGAAAAGCAAGATATGAGTAGATTTGTTCTTACAGTTAATAATGAATTAAAGACAACTATAGTATTAATAGAACACGATATGGGTGTCGTGATGGATATTTCAGATAGAATAGTTGTATTGGACTATGGCAAAAAAATTGGATCTGGGTTACCTAAAGAAATTAGAAACAACAAAGCAGTTATTGATGCATATCTAGGTGTGTCTGATGATTAGTAAGGAAATTATTTTATGAGTGTAGAATTACTTAATTTTATTGAAACGGTATTGAATGGATTAATGTCCGGAGTGATGTATTCACTCGTAGCTCTTGGATTTGTTTTGATTTTTAAGGCATCAGGAGTTTTCAACTTTGCCCAGGGCGTTTTTGCTCTTTTTGCTGCGCTTACTCTAGTTGGTTATCAAACTGGCCAAGTGCCTTTCGCACATCTAATTAACGAACTTTTTGGAACGAATTACCATAATTGGTACGCTTCGATGCCAAATTTTCTTGCTATATTATTAACGATGGTAACTATGATTGCTCTTGCATGGATAATAGAACGACTGGTTCTAAAACACCTTGTTAATCAAGATCCTATAATCTTATTTATGGCAACTATTGGTTTAGCTTTTGCACTCGAAGGTGTTGGTGATTTGATGTGGGGATCAGATGTTAAAGTTTTAGATGTTGGTATACCAAGTGGAGGATCAATCTGGTTAGAAGAAGCAACAATTGGTCTTGCCGCAGAAGGAAGTGATTATTACGGAATGTATGTGGATGTTTTAAATATTTGGGCAACAGTAATTGCTGTCATTTTAGTTGTATCCTTAGCTCTTTTCTCACAGTATACAAAAACAGGAAGAGCATTAAGAGCTGTTGCTGACGATCATCAAGCTGCATTGTCAGTTGGTATTTCACTAAGAAGTATTTGGATACTTGTTTGGGCTATTTCTGGTTTTATTGCAATGGTAGCTGGGATTATGTGGGGAACTGAGTCAGGGGTTCAGTTTTCTTTATCATTAATAGCCTTGAAAGCATTACCTGTTCTCATACTTGGAGGCTTCACTTCTATACCTGGAGCTATTATTGGAGGACTTCTTATAGGTGTGGGTGAAAAGTTGGCTGAAATTTATATAGGTGGTTATTTTGAAACAGGTGCGCTTGAAAATTGGTTTGCCTACGTCATGGCTTTAGTCTTTTTATTATTTCGTCCACAAGGTTTATTTGGCGATAAGATTATCGAGAGGGTTTAAATTTAATGATTTACAAAGAAACTGGTCAATACAAATCTTCATATAAATCAGACCATGCAATTTTTCCTCTGTTACAGGATAAAATAGCATTTAGTACACTCATGTTTATAGCTTTTTTAATAATACCATTTGTAATTAATAGTTACTGGGAAAAAGCAATCCTAGTTCCATTTTTGATATTTTCATTAGCTGCAATAGGATTAAATATTTTAACTGGATATTGTGGTCAAGTATCATTGGGAACAGGCGGATTTATGGCTGTTGGTGCTTTCTCAACCTATAAGATTATGACCTATTTCCCAGATATGAATATAATGATTATTATCCTTATTTCGGGACTGATTACTGCTGCTGTTGGTATTATTTTTGGTCTACCGTCTCTCAGGATTAAAGGTTTTTATTTAGCTGTTGCCACACTTGCATCTCAATTTTTTTTGGTTTGGCTGTTCAACAAAGTTCCATGGTTTTATAATTACTCTGACACAGGGCAAATTACTGTATCAGAAAGGACTATGTTTGGTATTCCTGTTACAGGAGCGGAGGCCCCTTCATACGCAACTTATTTGTTCTGTTTAGTGCTAGTAGTATTATTAAGTTTTGCAGCCAAAAATTTAATAAGAAGCAAAATGGGTCGCTCTTGGATGGCTATCAGAGATATGGATATTGCTGCAGAAATTATTGGTGTGCCACCTCTTAAGACAAAGTTATCAGCATTTGCAATAAGCTCATTCTACATTGGTGTTGCTGGGGCATTGTATTTTGCTGTCTTTTTAGGTGCGATTGAAGTTACAGAATCATTTGATATTATGACTATATCATTTCCAGTTTTATTCATGATTATTATTGGAGGACTAGGTTCAATGTTAGGCTCTTTTCTAGGAGCCGCGTTCGTTGTTACCTTACCAATAGGTCTAAAATTTCTTATGGTTGATATGGTAGGTTTGTCAGCTGTTACAGCTAAACATTTTGAGATAACAATCTGGGGATTGTTAATGATAGTTTTTCTTATTGTAGAGCCACATGGCCTTGCAAGACTTTGGTCCATCGCAAAAGAAAAGTTAAGACGATGGCCGTTCCCCTACTAAATGTAATTTAGTAGATAATGTTAATTTTTTCTCTAAGGGAGGATCTAATGAGAATAAAACAACTTTTAATAGGAATTACAGCGTCTGTAATTGCTGTTTCTAGTTATGTAGAAATGGCGATTGCGGATCTCAAGTTTCCTATGTTGGTTTACCGAACAGGAGCTTATGCACCTAATGGTATTCCAAATGCTGATGGTTTTGTAGACTACTACAAAATGATCAATGCCAGAGATGGTGGAATCGGTGGTGAGAAAATTTTACACCCCGAGTGTGAGACAGGATATAAAACTCAAGTTGGTGTTGAGTGTTATGAGAAAAATAAGAAAGACGCTATGGTATTTCAGCCAATGTCAACTGGTATTACTTATCAGTTAATACCAAAAGCTACAGCTGATGGTGTTACTGTTTACTCAACAGGATATGGAAGAACTTCTGCTGCAAATGGTAAAGTTTTCAAGTGGATTTTTAATGCTCCAGTTACTTACTGGGACGGTGCATCTATTGCCGTAAGACATATCTTAAAGCAAAACCTTGGTAATATTAAAGGTAAAAAGATTGCGCTTGTGTATCATAACTCTGCGTATGGAAAAGAGCCAATCAGAACTCTTGAAACTCTTGCAAAAAAGCATGGTTATAAATTGATGTTATTACCTGTTGATCATCCAGGACAAGAGCAAAAAGCTACTTGGTTAAAAATTCGTAAAGCCCGTCCTAATTACGTTCTTATGTGGGGTTGGGGTGTTATGAACCAAGTTGCTGTTAAATCTGCTGCTTCTATTAAATTTCCAATGGAAAACTTTATTGGAATTTGGTGGTCAGGTTCTGAAAATGATGTGTTACCAGCAGGACAGGGTGCACACGGTTATAAGTCTTTAACTTTTAATGCTCCTGGTTCTAACTATCAAGTACATAAAGATATTAAAAAATATGTTCATGACAAAGGTGAAGCTTCTGGAGATGGATCTCACTTTGGAACAGTGCTTTACAATAGAGGTTTGTTCCAAGCAATGGTTCAAGTTGAAGCTGCTGTAGTTGCGCAAAAAATTCATGGTACATCAAAAATCACTCCAGCTATGTACAGAGATGGTATGGAAAATGTGAATTTAAGTGCTAAAAGATTAGAAGAGCTAGGTTTCAAAGACTTTGCTCCTCCTTTCAAAAATTCATGTGAAAATCATGGTGGTAGTGGACTTGCTGCAGTACAGCAGTGGGATGCTAAAGCTAAAAAGTGGAACATGATTACTGAGTATATGTATGGAGATTCTGACGTGGTGCAAAAATTAATCGCTGAAGATTCGTCAAAGTATGCTGCTGAGCAAAAAATTGCTGAGCGTTGTAACTAAAAAAATTGAGAGCCTATTTATTTAGGCTCTCTTTTACATATAGGAAAATAAAATGGATGACATAAAAGTTAGTAAAAATAAAAAATCAGACACATCTGAAGATGTTTTAATTGTAAATAATATAGAAGTTGTTTATAGCCATGTTATCCTTGTACTAAAAGGCGTAAGCTTAAAAGTTAAAAAAGGTGGTATCACAGCCTTACTTGGAGGTAATGGAGCTGGAAAGAGTACTACATTAAAATCAATTTCAAATCTGCTGGCATCAGAAAGAGGAGAGGTCACCAAAGGCTCTGTTACATACAGTAACGAATATATACACGATCTTGACCCATCTCAATTAGTTAAGAAAGGTGTAATCCAAGTAATGGAAGGAAGACACTGCTTCGAACATTTAACTGTTGAGGAAAATCTACTGACAGGGGCCTACACTAGAACTAATAATAAAGAAGTGAAAGAAGACTTAGAAAGAGTTTACGGATATTTTCCTAGACTGCGCGACAGAAGGACGTCTTTAGCCGGCTATACTTCAGGCGGTGAACAACAAATGATTGCAATTGGAAGAGCTCTTATGGCTCATCCTACTATGATTTTACTTGATGAACCTTCTATGGGCCTTGCACCTCAGTTAGTTAAACAAATATTTGAAATTGTTGCTGAGATAAACAGAAAAGAGGGTGTAACAATATTGCTAGCTGAACAAAATACAAACATGGCTCTTCAATATGCAGAATATGCGTATATCCTTGAGAATGGCCGTGTAGTTATGGAAGGTACAGCTGAGTCAATGAGAGACAACGAGGATGTAAAAGAATTCTATCTTGGAATTTCAGGTGAAGGAAGACAATCTTTTAAGGATGTAAAACAATATCGCAGACGCAAAAGATGGTTGTAATATTTATATGACAAAAAATAAATTTTTTGATGATCTTGAAACGCGTTCAATTGATGAAAGAAATAGTGATCATCTTAAAAAATTAAAGAACCTAACCAAAATAGCTAAAGATAATAATAATCAATCTGTAAGACTTGATAAACCTCTTGAGAATTTAGAGGATTTAAGCTCGATACCATTGTTAAGAAAATCAGAATTAATTCAAAAACAATCTAATTTTCCACCATTTGCAGAATTAAATGTTTCTGAGATTAAAGATTTTGCTCATATATATAGGTCTCCTGGACCAATATATGACCTAGATGGTCATTCAAAAGATTGGTGGAGATTTTCTAGAGCATTGCATGCTGCTAGTTTTGGTTATGGTGATATTGTACAAAACTGTTTTTCTTATCATTTTACTCCTGCTGGCGCCATGTTTGAAGAAGCAGCAAAAATCTTAAAATGTACAGTTTTCCCAGCAGGTGGAGAAAATACTGACTTACAACTAGAAGTAATGAGAGATATTGGTACAACTGCTTATGTAGGTGTTCCGGATTTTTTAAAAATCATCCTAGAAAAAGCTGACGAAAAAAATATATCTTTATCAAAATTGACAAAAGCAATGGTTACCGGAGGACCCTTATTTCCTGCTGTTGCTCAAAATTTTAGAGAAAGAAATATTCATGTAAGACAATGCTATGGAACAGCAGATTTAGGACTTGTTGCTTATGAAGCAGCAGATAATGACGGAATGGTTATAGATGAAAATGTAATTTTAGAGATCGTTAAACCGGGCACTGGAAAACCGTTACATGACGGTGAAGTAGGAGAAGTTGTCGTAACTGTTTTAAATAATTATGAGTTACCTATAATCAGGTTTGCTACAGGTGATCTTTCAGCAATACTAGACGGAAGAAGCTCAACTGGTAGAACTAATAAAAGGATAAAAGGTTGGATGGGTAGAGCAGACCAAACAACAAAAGTTAGAGGTATGTTTGTTCAACCGTCGCAAGTTAATAAAATTTTAGAAAATTTAAAGATTAATAGCTCTGCCAGAATGATTGTTAGTAGATCAAATGATAAGGATGAATTAATGTTGAAAGTCGAGGCTGAGGTTACAGATACAGATCAGGTAGAATCTTTGCAACAAAAGATATCTGATGAAATAAAGAATGTTATAAATTTAAGAGGCACTACTAAAATAGTCCCCATAAAAAGTTTACCAAATGATGGTAAAGTGATAGATGATATACGTGATTTTGGAGAGTAAAAAATGAAAATAGAAAATGTTAAAGCCGTTATTACAGGCGCAGGAAGTGGTCTTGGTGAAGGAACTGCTAGATACCTAAAAAATAAAGGAGCAGAATTACTGCTTATTGATTTAAATGCTGATGGACTAAAGAAGGTAGCTGATGACATAAATTGTAAATACGTTGTTGGAGACGTTTCTAACGAAGAAGAGATGAAAAATGCCATTAATGATTTTAATGAGATAAATTGCTTAGTAAATTGTGCAGGTATTGCAGTTGGGGCTAAAGTTGTATCGAGTAGAGGTATGCATGATTTAGGATTATTTGAAAAGGTTCTCAAAGTAAACTTGATTGGTAGCTTTAATATGCTCAGATTGTGCGCAGACAAAATGCAAGCTAATGAACCTGACAAAGAAGGTGAAAAAGGGGTTGTCATTAATACTGCTTCAGTGGCAGCTTATGACGGTCAGGTAGGACAAGCAGCTTATTCAGCTTCAAAAGGTGGTATTGTTGGTATGACTTTACCTATTGCTCGTGAACTTGCATCAAATGGTATCAGGGTAAATACTATTGCACCAGGGTTGTTTGCCACTGCCATGCTTGCAGGAATGAGTGACGAAGTTCAAAAAAGCTTAATTGCTACTACTGTCTTTCCCAAACGTTTAGGGACACCTTTGGAGTATGCAATGTTAGTAGAGAGTATTGTGACTAACGTATTACTTAATGGTGAAACTATTAGACTTGATGGTTCAGTTCGTTTAGCTCCTAGATAATATACATAGTGTATTTTCTTTATGAAACTTAAGCCAAAATATTTTGAAGATTTTGAGGTAGGTTTAAATTTTGAATCTGAACCCACTCTAATAACAAAAGAAGAGATCATTGACTTTGCTTCAAAATACGACCCACAATCATTCCACTTAGATGAAGAAGCTGCTAAAAATGGTCCATTTGGTCAGTTAACATCAAGTGGATTTATGACACTAGGTAAATCATTTACACAAATTTTTAAAACTGGTGTTTATGATGGAACAAGTATGGGTGCTTGGGGAATTGACGAGCTAAGGTGGACTAAACCTGTGTATCCGGGCGATTTATTAAAAACAAAAATAGAAGTTCTAGAAGCAAGAAAATCAGCAAAAAACCCTAGAAGAGGTACTACAAGGTTAAAGCATACTGTAACAAATCAAAATAATGAAATTGTTATGACATGGATATCTAACCAAATGCTTAGGACAAAGTCTTAATTTTATAAAAAAGCTTTCATTGCAGCCACTAACGCAACTCCATAAACAATCATAAATAATAGCAATGTATTAATTGAAAATCCCTTCATGAATGAAGCTTTAGCTAATTGAGAGGCTTGAAAAATTAAGTCTGGCCATGTGTAAGATACAAAATCACCTTGCGTAAAAATCACTTTAATTTTACCGTTAGCATCTACTACTGGTAATCTTCTGAATCTGTCATTTGACATTATTCTTAACCAATCAAGAACATCATCATTTTCATTGGCCACTCTTGGGTTAGGGGTCATTATTTCTTCTAGTTTGGTAGTTTTAGGTGATTTGTTATTTTTCACTAACTTTTTTAAGATGTCTCTTTCTGTAACAATACCAACAACTTTTTGTTTATTATCTACAATGACAACTGATCCATAATTTTTATCAGCCATGACGTTGATCGCATCAGACACTTTATCTTTTCCTAAGAATGTGATGGGTTGTGGTTTAGACTTAAATTCTGGCCTATCTATAAGACGACCACCTTTGCGAGTTTCCAAAATTTACCTCATTTGATTACTATGACTTTATATATATATATAAATCATTTTTGTTGAGACAAGCTGTGAAGCCTTAATTCAAAATAAATTTTATTTTTGATTTATATTTGTCCAGCCTTCATATCCCTCATCCATGCTAAATACATTTTTGAAACCATGATGACTGAAAAAATTGGCAGCTGATTGGCTTGAGTTGCCATGATAACAGTAAATTAAAATTGTATCGTTCTTATCTTTTTCTTTAAGAAAGTTTTGAATATTTAAATCTTCAACATGGATGGCATTATCAATATGCCCATTCTTGAACGAATTGTAATCTCTTATATCTATTAAGATTAGATCATCTTTTGATAAAAGACCTTTTGCATCTTTAATTGAAATACGATTGTAAGACATTTTGTTTTATAAAGCTTCGATAATGACTGCTATTCCTTGTCCTCCACCAATACACATAGTAGCAAGACCATATTTTCCTTTACGTTTCCTTAATTCATATACAAGTTTTGTCATAATAATTGCACCGGTCGCCCCCACAGGATGACCTAATGCAATAGCTCCTCCATTGACATTAACTATCTCAGGATTAAGACCTAATTGTTTATTAACGGCACATGCTTGAGCAGCAAAAGCTTCATTAGATTCAATTAAATCTAGGTCTGCAACAGTTAATTGAGCTTTAGTTAATGCCATTTTTGACGCAGGTACTGGTCCCATACCCATTTCATCAGGATCAACACCACCAAACCCATAAGAAACTATTCTTGCTAATGGCTTACCTTTTTTTGCCTTATCTTCATTAGCGAGAATTAGAGCAGAAGCTCCATCATTTATTCCTGAAGCATTACCAGCTGTTACTACACCATCTTTTTTAAAAGCAGTTCTGAGACCTGCTAATGTTTCCATACTAGTTTCTGGTTTTGGGTGTTCGTCTGTTTCAAAAATCTCAATTCCTTTTCTTGTTTTAATTTCAATAGGAAGGATTTGATCCTTAAAAACACCATTTTCGATGGCATTATAAGCTCTTTTTTGACTGGTTAATGCAAATTCATCCTGCATTTCTCTACTAATTTGATATCTACTAGAAATATTCTCTGCAGTTATACCCATATGTCCATGACCAAAAGGATCATGAAGTGCACCCAACATCATATCATGAACTTGTCCATCACCCATTCTAGAACCCCATCGAAACCCTTGAACAATGTGTGCACCATTTGACATAACCTCTACACCTCCTGCCATAGCAACTGAAGCATCTCCAAGCATGATAATTTGAGAAGCACTTACAATTGCCTGAAGCCCAGAGCCACAAAGTCGATTTACAGTTAACGCAGCAGATGCTTTGTCCATTCCAGCTTGTAGCGCAATAACTCTACTCACATACATATCTCTTGGTTCTGTATGTATAACATTACCAAAAACAGCATGCTCAACTTCATTAGCCTCATATCCAGATCTTGCAATGGCTTCTTTTGCCACTAAAGTTCCAAGATCGACAGGACAATGGTTTTTAAGAGTACCTCCAAATCCTCCAATTGCGGATCTGTTTGCTGACATAATGTAAACATTGTTCATTTTAGTTTTCCTCCAGAAAATAACATTTGTTCTAATTAGTTAAAATTAAGTCTAAATCTCCTAAATCTTCAAAAAAAAGATTGACTCGAGTTTCATCAACATCATGAATATTTTTGGGTTTCCAATTTGGTTTTCTATCTTTATCTACAAGCATTGCTCTAACACCTTCAAAAAAATCTCCAATTTCTACACAACGTTGTACCATTCTATACTCCATTATAAGTTCATCTTTTAAACTCATATGACTAGCGTTTCTGATTTGCTTTAAAGATATTTTTAAGGAAGTTGGAGATTTATGTTTCAACTCATCGTATTGAATCTTCAAAAATTCATTTTCAACAAGTTTTTCACATTCATCAAATATTTGTTCGATTGTATCATAAGAAAAAGCTTTTTTTATCAATTCCTCATTATCCATCAATACACTATCTTCAGTTTGTGGTTTTGATGAAAATTGATCAATAATATTGTTAACCTTTTGATTAGAATTTGGTGAAGAAGAAATGATTGAATTCTTTAAAATATTAACTTTTTCTGAGGAAACATAATGAGTAATTAGTTTAAGCTTCAACAAGTCATGAGCTTTAATTCTTGCACCAACTAAAGACAACCAAGCACCAATACCTTTATCTAGTTGTCCAAGCAGCCAACCTCCTCCAACATCTGGGAATAATCCAATAGCTGTTTCTGGCATTGCAAACATTGTTTTTTCAGAGGCAACCACGTGACTACCATGCATTGATACACCAACTCCCCCACCCATGGTAAATCCATTAATTAAAGAAATGAAAGGTTTTTTAGAATTACTAATTTTATAATTAAGAGTATATTCATCATAAAAAAAAGATTTAGATAAGTTGGTTGGTGGGCCACCATCTGCTAAAACCTCTTTTCTTAACTTAACAACATCTCCTCCAGCACAAAACGAACGGTCTCCAGCACCCTCAATTATAATACAGTTTATATTATCGTTAGTTTCCCAAGAATTGAGATTTTTATTTATTTTTTGAACCATTGAATAAGTAAGAGCATTTAATCTATCTGGTCTATTTAACGTAATTACACCTACGCCATTATCTTCAGTAAATATAACTTCATCTTGCATCATCAAATTATCCTTTTAAATCTAATTAGCTTTTAAATGTCTTGAAATAATAACTCTCATTATTTCATTAGTCCCCTCTAAGATTTGATGAACCCTTAAATCCCTTACAAGTCTTTCTAACGGAAAGTCTTTCAAATATCCATAACCACCATGAATTTGAAGAGCCATATTACATATCTCAGAGCATACATCAGTTGCATATCTTTTAGCCATTGCACATAGTTTTGTTGCTTGTTTATCTGCAGTGTCTAATGCACATGCGGCTCTTAAAACCATGAGGCGAGAAGCCTCCAACTCAGTTGCCATATCGGCTAACTTAAATTGTGTGACTTGGAATTTGTCTAGTGATTTGCCAAATTGTTTTCTTTCTGCAGAATAACTCATAGATGCTTCTAAAGCGGCCCTTGCTCCACCTAAAGAACATGCGGCAATATTTACTCTTCCACCGTCTAGACCTTTCATTGCAATTTTAAATCCATCTCCTTCATTTCCAACAAGATTATCTATTGATATTTCACAATTATCAAAATTAACCATAGATGTGTGTTGACTATTCCAACCCATTTTCTTTTCTTGTTTTCCAAATGATAAACCCTTTGTTCCTTTTTCTACTAATATACATGAAACACCACTAGCACCTTCTTCACCTGTTCTGCACATTACTGCAAAAATATCACTTGTAGGTCCCCCTGATATAAAACTTTTTGAACCATTTAACACGTAATGACTATTACCCTTTTTTGTAGCTTTAGTTTTCAATGCCACAGCATCTGATCCAGAACCTGGTTCAGTAAGACAGTAACTAGACATCATTTCCATAGTTGATAACTTTTTAATAAATCTCTCTTTTACATGATCTGACCCATGAGCATCTATCATCCAAGTAACCATATTATGGATAGATATGTACGCAGCAGTAGACACGCACCCCCTAGAAAGTTCTTCGAAACAAATAGCAGCGTCCAACCGACTGAGACCTGAACCTCCATAATTCTCATTCACATAAATAGCAGCCAAACCAAGTTCAGCTGCTTTTTTTAGAGTTTCGACCGGAAAAATCTCGTTTTGATCCCATTCAGATGCATAAGGCATGAGTTCTGTTTCAGCAAAATTTTTTGCCATTTCTTTTATATTTAACTGATCTTCATTATATTCAAAGTTCATTTTTTACCTCTTCATTACCCATTTCATACTTACTAAATTTTATGTGACTGTAAAATCATCTCTGATGCCTTTTCAGCAATCATTAATGTCGGCGCATTGGTATTACCAGAAGTTATAGTTGGCATTACGGAAGCATCCGCAATCCTAAGCCCATCTACTCCTCTTACTTTAAGATTACTATCTGTCACTGAGGTTTTGTTTGAGCCCATTGCACACGTGCCGACTGGATGAAAAATCGTTGTACCAATATCACCAGCAACTTTTTTTAGTTCATCTTCAGTCTGAAACTGTATACCCGGCGCAAATTCTTTTGGATTATATTTTTTCATTGCAGGTTGAGAAATTATTTTTCTAGCTAACTTTATAGATTGAGCAGCTACAATTTTATCTTTTTCTTCAGATAAATAATTGGGGTCTATTGATGGAGCTATCTTGTAATCTTTTGAAGTAATATGAACTTTGCCTCTACTTTGAGGGTTAAGGTTACAAACACTTGCTGTTAAACCTGGAAATCTATGCAACGGATCTCCAAATTTATCTAGAGAAAGAGGCTGAACATGAAATTGAAGATTGGGTGTTTCATAAGATGTATCAGACATTGCAAATACACCTAATTGACTTGGCGCCATTGACATTGGTCCAGATCTCTTGAGAGCATATTCCAAACCAATGGCTATTTTACCAAGTAAAGAGTTCGCTTTTTGATTGAGTGTTTTGGCATTTTCTAACTTATAAATAACTCTCAATTGAAGATGATCTTGTAAATTTTCACCAACATTATTACTCTCAACCAAAGTATTAATGCCTAAGTTTGAAAGTATTTTTGGATTACCAATACCTGATAATTCTAATATTTTAGGAGATCCAATAGATCCAGCTGAAAGTATAACTTCTTTGTTAGCATAAATTTCTTCTAACCTTCCATTTCTAAATACTTTTATGCCTTTGCACTTTTTGTTTTTTAAAATTATTTTATTAACTTCACATTTACTTATTATTTTAAGGTTTTTTCGGTTTTGAATTGGTTTGATAAATGCTTTAACAGTATTCCACCTAAATCCAGAATTTTGGTTTACTTTAAAGTAAGACACTCCAAAATTATTTCCTTCATTAAAATCATCTGTTTTAGGGATTCCAGCTTCAATAGTTGCATCTCTAAAACTATCTAAAATATCCCACGAAAGTCTTTGTTGATTTACTTTCCATTCGCCGCCAGAGCCATGAAACTCACTTTCACCTTCATAACTATCTTCCATATTTTTGAAATATGGTAAAACATCATCCCAACTCCAACCTTCATTACCCATTTGTCTCCATTGATCATAATCACCCGCTTGTCCTCTCATGTAAATCATACCATTAATAGACGAACAACCTCCCATGATTTTACCTCTTGGGTAATTTAGAGATCTACCGTTTAAACCTTTTTGAGAAGTGGTTTTATAAAGCCAGTCTGTTCTTTTATTTCCCATACAATAAAGGTATCCTACTGGTATATGAACCCAATGGTAATTATCATTTCCTCCAGCTTCTATTAATGCTACAGAAAATTTATTGTTTGCTGACAATCGATTCGCTAAAAGACAACCAGCAGTTCCCGCACCCACAACAATAAAATCAAAGTTTTGAGTCATAAAAATTACCTTTTATAATTGTAAAAAATATAAAAAAAATTGCTGTTATAGTATTAGATCTAGAAATATTTTTCTATGTAAAAAAATTTTTATACCTAATACAAAAAACTATATATTAAGATATTTAATTTTTACGAGAGATAAATGACTTTAACTGAAGATATGGAAAATGACCTGTTTATTGCAGATATTCTATCTAAAAGCAAAACTATAGCAATGGTAGGAGCTAGCCAGAATTGGAAAAGACCATCTAATTTTGTTATGAAGTATTTACAAAAACATGGATATAAAGTTATCCCTGTAAATCCAAGAAATGCTGGAGAATATATATTAGGAGAGCTCTGTTATTCTTCACTTCAAGATATCCCTATCAAAGTTGATATGGTCAATATATTTAGAGGAAGTGAATATTGTCCTTCTATTACGAAAGAAGCAATAAAAATTGGCGTTAATACTATATGGATGCAACTAGGTATTAACAGTGAAGCAGCCTCAAAATTGGGTAAAAAAAATGGAAAGAACGTTATCATGGACAAGTGTCCAAAAATGGAACATTCTCGATTATCTGGTGCTCTTGGTTTAGCAGGGTTTAATTCTAACTTAATTTCATCAAAAAGAAATGTTTCAAATTCTCCACCTCTTGCGAATAGAAATGGTGGAGTGGTAAGATCAAACGAATTAGAAACTTTAGCAATTCATGCTGGGACTAGACCTGATAGTGCTGCTGGTTCACGAAGCATGCCTATTTATCAAACAACTTCTTATGTGTTTGATGATACAGATCATGCAGCAAGTTTATTTAATCTACAAGAACCTGGAAATATCTACTCACGTTTGTCAAATCCAACAATTTCTGCATTAGAACAAAGAATAGCCGCTCTTGATAATGGATTAGGAGCATGCTGTGCTTCTTCTGGACACGCAGCACAACTACTGGCTTTATTTCCATTAATGGAGCCTCAAAAAAAAATTGTTGCTAGCTCTAAATTATATGGTGGTTCCATAACACAATTTACAAAAACATTTAAGAATTTTTCATGGGAAGCAGATCTTGTTGATGTATCCAATCTAGACGCTGTTAGATTGGCTGTAAAAGATCCTAAAGTTAAAGTTTTATTTGCTGAGAGTTTAGCAAACCCTGATGGCAATATAAGTGATGTTTCAGCTTTAGCTGAAATCGCTCATGAAGTTGGTATCCCATTAGTAATTGATAATACAATGGCAACTCAGATTTTGTGTCAACCAGGTAAATATGGTGCTGATCTTATTGTTTATTCTACAACTAAATTTTTATCTGGTCATGGAAACGCAATTGGTGGTGCAGTTGTAGATATGGGTAACTTTGAATGGGATAAAGGTAGAGATTTTTCAAAATTAACAAAACCAGACACTTCATACCATGATATTAATTTTTATGAAACTTTTGGTAATCATGCATTTATTAATTATTGTCATGCATGCGTAATGAGAGATTTAGGTACGACAATGGCTCCCCTAAACGCGTATCTAACTCTAATTGGTTTAGAAACTCTACCTCTACGAATGAAGCAACATATGAAAAATGCTGAAATTGTAGCAAAATTTCTTATTGCGCATCCTAGAGTAAGTCATGTTTCTTGGCCTGGTTTTAAAGAAAATAGTTATAATCAATTAGCCAAAAAATATTTTGAAGACGGTTTTGGATCTGTTTTCACTTTCTCACTTAAAGAAGGGTATGATGCAGCAGTAAAATTAGTTGAAAGCTGCAACCTTATCTCTCACCTTGCTAATGTAGGAGATACAAAAACTTTAATAGTTCATCCCGCATCTACAACTCATAGACAATTAAATAAAGAACAAAAGCAAAAGTCTGGTATTAGTGATGCAATGATCCGTTTATCAATTGGATTGGAAAACCACAAAGATATAGTAGAAGACTTAAAAGGGGCTTTAGAAATATAGATTTTTTTACTTCTCGTTCCAAGAAGGAGTCTTTTTATCTAGGAATGCACTAATACCTTCATGTGCATCTATTTCCATCATGTTGATTGCCATTACTTCAGAAGTATAATTGTAAGCATCGTCTAGTGACATTTCTACTTGTTTATAAAAAGCCTCCTTTCCAATCTTTACCGTAGAAGTTGGCTTTGAAGCTATTAATTTTGCCAAGTTTAGTGTATTAATTTGAAGCCGTTCGAGTGGCACACATTTATTAATAAGCCCAAAATGAACAGCCTCATTTGCACTAAGTTTTTCTCCAGTTAAAAGCATTTCCATTATTTTTTTTCTGCTAATGTTTCGGGAAACCGCAACCATGGGTGTTGAGCAAAAAAGACCTATATTTACACCTGGAGTCATAAAAGAAGATTGGTCTGAAGCAACAGCTAAATCACAACTTGCTACTAGTTGACAACCAGCAGCAGCAGCAATTCCACAAACCTCTGCTATAACTGGTTGTGGTAACCTTAATATTGTTTGCATTAAGATTGAACATTCATCAAATAAATTTTTAAAGAAAACTTTATTTTTCTTGTTTTGTCTAAGCTCTTCTAGATCGTGTCCAGCTGAGAAACCAGGCCCCTCAGAAGAAATAATTATAACTTTTATTTTAGGTTGCGCAGAAACATCTCTTAGAGCTTTTGTGAGAGCTTTTATTAATTGTAAAGATAATGGATTGTGTTTTTTACCATTAGTTAATTCAATCCTAGCTATGTTTTCAGTTTCATTTTTAATAGAAAAAAAATTATCCATTTTTTGATTATAAATTGTTTAAATTCTCATTTGAAACTTTTTTTGAATTTTGGTCAATCAATAATCTTATTTTATTGTTTGTTTTACTTAAAATAAAAAGCACATTAAATTTGATAAAAAAGAATTGTTATTTTATGAAAAATTTTAATTATAGAGTTTTAGTCTTAATTTTAACTGGAACAGCAGCTCTTGCTCTAGCGATTGGTATAGGTAGGTTTACTTATACTCCTATTCTACCTTTTATGCTAGATGAGTTAAATATCACTAAAACGGCAGGAGGTTTAATTGCTTCATGGAATTTTTTTGGTTACCTATGTGGCTCATTATTATCTATTTTGTCAATTTTTAAAAAACAAGTTAAATTAGTTTTTTTTATTTCTATATTTCTTTCAATATCAACTACATTTTTGATGAGCATAAATGATGAAATAATATTTTTTATTATTGTTCGATTTATAAGTGGTTTATCCAGTGCATTTGTTCTCATATTTGGTACAGCTTTAATTCTACCAAGCATACAAGCATTTGGAGAAAAATCACTGAGCACTTCACACTTCATGGGTGTAGGTTTTGGGATAGTTATATCTTCTATTCTAGTAACAATTTTAGGAGAATTAGGTTTCCATTGGGATGATTTGTGGGTTGGGGTAGCTATGTTATCTGTGATTCTAGCTATTCCAATTTTTATTTTTACTCCTAAAGAAATTTTAAAGCATGCATATTCTCAAAACTCAAAACATAAAAATGATTTTGGATTTGCTTTAATTACCATTTCTTATGGTTTGTATGGTTTTGGATACGTTATTTTAGGAACATTTATTTCAACTATGGCAAGGGAAACTGCTGGCTTGGAATCTACTGAAATGTATGTTTGGTTGTTAGTTGGTTTAGCAGGCATACCTATGGTTATTTTTTGGCCATGGTTTGGCAAAAAAATTGGCAATGATTTAGCTCTTTTTCTTGCTTGTACTATAATGGGATTAGGAATTTTAACGCCTGTATTATTACAAAATAAGTTTGGTATTACTTCTGCATCTATTTTACTTGGTTTTACTTTTATACCAATAACTGCACTTGCTTTATTGGAGGGTCAGTCAAGATATAAAGGTTCGATTAGAGTTTCAACTGCGATTTTAACTTCATCATTTAGTACTGGGCAAATGATAGGACCTTATTTTGGCGGAGCTATAATAGATTTATTTAATTCTTATAATGTTGCATTAATTATATCCTCAGTTACCCTTTATTTGGCTGCATTTTTGATGATAAAACCAGAGAGATATATTTTCAAAAAATTAAAAAAATAGCTTAAGTATTTTTAATTTCTAACTTAAGTTCCTAATTAATTTAAACCCTTCTGCGTACGTATATCCATTTTGTGAACCTCTATATCTAGAAAGAGCTTTTACAGCTTCCTCACTTCTACTTAAATTATTTTTAATTTGAGATTTGTAACAATTTAATGCTTTTAATTTATTATCTATAAAATCTTCAATATTAATAAACCACTCAGGTATAAAAAATGGTTCAAGATATGGAGCATTCCAATCAGTTTCTGACAAAGTTTCATAACTGAGAACTAATTTGGGCCAAAATTTTCCAGTTGGTCTTGTGCAGACCATACATGCTTCAAATATAAGCTTATGATCAATATGCCTATCTGGAAAAGGAATAAATACAGAATGTGGATAGTGTTTAAAAATAAAATTCTGTATAATATTGTTCAACTTTGAGATAGGTTCATTGTGTATATAAGTAGCAGGTATTTTTGCAAACTCAACATTATTGATACCTAAAACTTTGGCAGATTTCATACATTCCTCTTTTGTTGTTTCAAATGAGCTTTCTGGATACAAAGGAGGAAGATGACCACTTACAACTAATAAATTTACCTTTATTCCATTATTAACCATCTTGCTTATAGAACCACCTAATCCTAACACCTCGTCATCAGGATGAGGTGCAATAATACATACACTTTCCCCATACAAACTTTTCATGTTTCATATACCTTTCCATCTTTAGTTGAAATTATTTTTATTTTTTTTCCATATTGATGTCTTATTTTTTCTATAATTGCCTCAATAAAATTCCAAGCAAAACATATAATTAAATCCTTTTCAGATAATTTGGAATTAAATTTGGAAACAATAGGAATGCCAAGAGTAGGAGTATATCTTCCAACTTTTATTATATTATCCTCTAAAATCTCAACAATATTATTCCTTTTTATATCAATTATCTTACAGGCTAAAGTAGACTTGGTAGGTGCACCATATCCATATAAATTACCCTCGTTTGATTTAACTTCTTTTATGACTCTATTAATTTTTTTTGCAGTTAAAAAAATACCATTTTTCCAATTTTCAATTTTATATTCTTTTAATAAAAGTAACTCTGAGGCAAATAAATTGTTTATTTTTTCTTTACTACTTACTTCTTTAGATTTATTACAATAAATTCTAAGAGATCCGCCTTGGGAATTCACAATATCTGCATTAAAAACATTAAATCCAATTGAATTTAAAAATTTTACCATAGGAATTAATGTATGATAATCTAAATGTTCATGATAAATTGTATCATATATGTTTTCCCTTATCATACTTGCAAAATACCCAATTTCAAAAACAAACACTCCATCATCTTTAAGTAGATTAAAAATACCTGTAAAAATATCCTTTAAATTTTCTACATGAGCTAATACATTATGAGAAATGACAATGTCAGCTTCTCCTTCATTCACTTTAATTTTTTGAGAAAGCGAATAATTAAAAAATTGATTTATTGTATTAATTTCTTTTTTTTGAGCCTCTTTAACAGGCGAATCAGACGGATCAACTCCTAGAACTTTGCAACCTTTATTTTTGAAAAAAGTTAAGGCTGTACCGTCATTCGAACCTATATCAATTACAAACAAATTTTCTGGATTTCTATTTTTAATATTTTGTTGAGAAAATATATCTTCACTTGACCACTCTAAATGTTTTACAAACTTTTTCCCAATAGAGGATAAGTAAGAATAATCATCTTGATATAAAATTTCTTTATAAACAGAAAAAGATAATTGAAAATGTCCACAGGAATTACAATTATTAACTAACAGAGGAAACTCTTTTGAGTTAAATGCCTTTTTAAGTGAAAATTTAAGATCATTTCCTAATGGAACAGATCCAAAATCAATAACAGACTTTAAATTACTTGAATTACATAAGCGACATTTAGTTATTTTAATTCCGGAAAGTGACATGAAAGTTTTCCTTGCTTCGCTAGTTCCATATTCTTTACGTTAATAAATTCTACTCTTCGAGTATCAGCTTCATAGCTTGCTTCATCTCGAGGTAAATAACTAACAACTATTAATTTTGTTTGCTCGCTGAAAAATGTTGCATGAACTTCCATAGGAGGGGTAAATATAATTTGATCTTTTTCAAGAGAAAAATAACAAACTTTACCAAGTTGGTTGTCAAAGAAAAAATAATCCATTTTACCTTCTAAGACATACATATAGTGCCAATCTTTCAGATGATAATGATTAGCTCGAACTGAACCTGGTTTACACATTATTATTGAAGTATTTGTACTCGGTTGATTTATAATAGATTTTATATAACCTCTTTCATCTTCTTTTGATTGCTCAAAAGGTAAGATTACACTTTTATTATACATGTGATCTCCATTGTTCAGAAAGTTTATTTAAGGAATTTTGTATAAAAGAAATCCTATCGAAGTTTGAAAACTCATTTTGAATGTGTGTTCGTTTGTTTAAATACCATTCAGCTATCATTTTTACAAAAGAATTTTTATTTTCATAGAATTTTATAAATTTTTTATCATTTTTGGATAAATTAATCTCTACCTGAGATTCTCTGCCATAAAAAAAAGGTTTTAAACTGTAGTTTATGTTGTATCTAGAAATAAGATTTATTTCATTACAATAATTTTTTCCATATCCAAATTCTATATTAAGTAAATTTTCGTTATTTTTTTTTGATTTTAAAGAGATAAATTTAGCATGTCCA
>CABYED010000005.1 GCA_902517815.1 uncultured SAR116 cluster alpha proteobacterium | reverse complement strand
TTTAGAGATTTTGTTAAATCAATAAACATAATATGAAGGCTTCCAGTTTTAAAATCTAATTGTGATTTAGATTTAATTAACACTCCTTGTTCTAAATGTTTCATTATCATTACGTTGTTTTTAATATACATATCATGAATTTCTATCCTTTTTGAAAAATCTGACACCACAGAAATCAAACGTTCATTTTTCTCATTTTTATTTTCAATTTTAATATAACCTGCAGTTATATTATTATTAGCAATTACTTTTTTTATCCAAAAATCTGATAAAACTAAACCTTTAAAAGTAATTGTTTCAGAAAAACTTTGTGAAGATAACAAAATAAAAGTAAATAAATATAAGAACTTTAATACATACTTAGGTGAAACCATAAATTTTTATCCTAATTTATTAAATCATGCTGTATAACTTATTACAGTTAGTATCAAATAAATGGAAAGGTAACAATCAAGATTTATGCAATTAGCTGATAACCCAATCACAAAAATTATATTAGAAAAGTTAAAACACAAAGATTTTCGAAACTTAAATCATCTTATTTTTGATGAAAAAAGATCTTCTGAATTCCAATATGAACTTTTAGATTTAAAAATTGATATTACAAGGCAATCTCTTGACAAAGAGATAAAGGAAGATTTGATAAATCTTGCTAAAGAAACTAAAATTAAAAAAAAAATAAGTGAACTTATTTCAGGTGTAAAAGTAAACTTATCTGAAAATCGTTCTGTTGATCATTTTAGTCTAAGAAAAGAAGAACGTTTCAAAACACAAGAATGGAAGAAACTTCGAAATTTTGTTCAAAATATTTCAAGCAAAAATAATTTTAAACATATTGTGAACATTGGCATTGGTGGATCTGACTTAGGACCTTTAATGGTTAACAAAGCGTTGAAAAGTTTTTATAAAGTTCCTGATATTTTATATGTATCCAATATTGACCCAACCAAGATCTCTGAAATATTTGTAAAATGTAATCCCAAAGAAACTCTATTTATAGTTACATCTAAAAGCTTCAGTACACTTGAAACTCTTGAAAACGCAAAGATTGTGGCAGAATGGTTATCCAAACATAAAGTTTCTTTAAATTATTCTATGGTTGCGGTTACATCAGTGAGAAAAAAAGCATTAGATTGGGGATTTAAAGATTCAAACATCTTTGAAATATCAGAAAATGTTGGAGGACGTTACTCTCTTTGGTCATCAGTAGGTATGTCAATATTTATTGGTTTAGGGGAAGATAATTATAAAAATTTTCTTCTTGGGGCAAGGACAATGGATGAGCATTTCATAAATGAAGAAGTTGAAAATAATATTCCGATTATCCTTGCTTTACTGAGAATATGGAACCGAAATTTTTTAAATAGAAATAATCATTGCATAGTTCCTTATACTGACAATCTTTCTAAATTCCCTGCATGGGCGCAACAATTAGAAATGGAAAGCAATGGGAAAGGTGTTGATATTAACGGCGCTACTCTAAAAATGCCAGCAAGCCCAATAATCTGGGGAGAAGTAGGCACTAATGCACAACATAGTTTCTTTCAATTTTTGCATCAAGGGTTAGAAGTAAGCCCAACAGATATTTTAGTGCCTCGTAAACCTCTAAGTACAATTTGCTTCAAAGGCTCTGAGAAAAATCACGAATATTTATTAATAAATGCAATTGCACAGGCTGAGGCTCTAGCAAGAGGCTCAGTTGATTTAATTAATCAAAATAAAAATTTTTTAGGAGGCAGGCCTTCAACAATAATAAGTTGGGAAGAAAACACACCATTTTATATTGGGATGTTAATAGCTCTTTATGAAAATATTACAATTGCATCTGGATTGCTTTGGAACATTAATAGCTTTGATCAATGGGGAGTGGAACTAGGGAAAACTATTGCTAACAAGATATCCAATGATAAAAATGATAAAGATTTGACACCAGCAGCCAAAAAATTTTTAAATCAAAAATAATTATAAATAAGTTTATATTAAGCTCATTTATCATTTTTGAATTTAGATTGCCTTTGATAATTAAAATTGTATAAATAAACTAAAAAATGGTGTTGTGCGGATGAGTTATACGATAAGAGATTTAATTAATAACAACAAAGATGAAAATATTGCAATCACATCTGAAAATAATAATGTAATCAAATATTCAGATTTAAAAAAACACATCTTTAATATTTCTGGTCAATTAGCTAGCCAAGGAATTACACCATCCAATAGAGCGGCGATAGTCCTGCCAAATGGTCCAGAAATGGCAACTGCCTTTTTGTCAATTTCTAGTTATATGTCAGCTGCTCCTTTAAACCCTTCATATAAATTAAAAGAATATGAATTTTACCTTCAAGATCTTGTGCCTAAAATAGTTATTGTAGAAAAGGATAGTCAGAATCCAGCAGTTGAAGCTGCAAAAAATCTGGGTATAGAAATATGTGAAATCAAAAAGATAGATAATGCACCAGCTGGAATATTCAATTTATACAACAAAACTACAAATTTCGAACTTGCTACTGAAAATAATGAAGCCTTGGTTTTGCATACATCTGGAACAACCTCAAGACCAAAAGTTGTTCCATTAACAAATAAAAATATTTTTTCATCAGCAACTAATATTTCAAATTCTCTTCAACTAAGCTCACAAGATCATTGTTATAACATTATGCCTCTTTTTCATATTCATGGATTAATTGCAGTATTAAGTTCTTCGATTAATGCTGGAGCTTCTGTTTATGCGAGCAGTGGTTTTAATGCACTTAAATTTTTAGAAACAGCAGATAAAGAATCAATCACATGGTATTCTGGTGTTCCAACAATGCATCAAGCTATTTTAATGCGTGCAAAAAAGAACCCAAAACTTGCTGAAGAACTTTCTCTAAGATTTATCAGATCTTCATCTGCATCATTACCTCCAGCTGTTTTTGATGAACTAAAAAAGATATTTAAGACAACCGTCATTGAAGCTTACGGAATGACCGAAGCCACTCATCAAATGACATCAAATCCTATGCCTCCAGAAAAACAAAAAGCTGGCTTTGTTGGCAAACCAGCAGGACCTGAAGTTTGTATAATGGACGCACAAGGTAACAAACTTGATAGTGGTGTGGATGGAGAAGTATGTATCCGCGGAGATAACGTGACAAATGGCTATGAAAATAATGAAGAGGCTAATAAAACTGCTTTTATAAATGGATGGTTTAGGACAGGAGATCAAGGTCATTTTGATGATGAGGGATATTTAAAAATTTCTGGAAGATTAAAGGAAATTATAAATAGAGGTGGAGAAAAAGTATCACCTTTAGAAGTAGATAATACCTTAATGGAACACAAGGCTGTTGAACAAGTTATAACTTTTGCAGTTAAAGATAATTTACTTGGAGAGGCGATAGGCGTTGCAATTGTATTAAAGAGTGGAATTGATTGTAATGAAACAGATATTAAAAATTATGCCCGAAAACATCTTGCTGATTTTAAAATTCCAAAATATATACGGTTTTTAGAAGAAATACCTAAAGGAGCCACAGGTAAATTGCAAAGAATCGGACTAGCAGAAAAACTTGGTTTAGAATAGAGAAATGTTGAAATGAATATTTGTGTATTTGGTGCAGGAGCTATTGGAGGATATATTGGATGCTGCTTAAGTAAAGCTGGAGCCAATGTTTCATTGATTGCTAGGGGACCCCATAAAGAAGCTATAGAAAAAAATGGGTTAACCTTAATCACTGGAAATAGTTCAGATACTTTTAATTTGAAAGTAACAGAAAATCCAAAAGAGTTAGAAACTCAAGATTATATAATAATTGGCGTTAAAGCGCATGCTATAGCTGGTATTGTTGAAAATTTAAAACCACTTTTAAATAAAAATACATCTATTTTATCTGCAGTTAACGGAATACCTTGGTGGTATTTTTACAAAGCAAACTCAAATACAATTTTAGAAAACACTCATATAGATTCTGTTGATCCTGAGGGTATTATCTGGAAAAATATTAATCCAGAACGAGCATTAGGTTGTGTTGTTTATCCAGCATGCGAAATAGAAAAGCCAGGTGTTATAAAACATATAGAGGGAAATAGATTTAGCCTTGGAGAACCTAGTGGCATAAATACAGATAGATTAAAAATATTATCTGAATTTTTTATTAAAGGTGGACTAAAAGCTCCACAAAAGAAAAATCTAAGAAATGAAATTTGGATTAAATTATGGGGGAATTGTTCATTTAATCCTATAAGCGCAATTACAGGAGCTAGCTTGGATATAATTGGAAACGATCCAAGTTCAAGAAAGTTAATCAAACAAATGATGCTAGAGTGTCAAAAAGTTGGAGAGGCAGTTGGTGTTAATTTTGGTGTTTCAATTGACAAAAGAATTGATGGAGCTTCTTCAATAATTGGACATAAACCATCAACTAGACAAGATATTGAAATGAAAAGGCCTCTTGAAATAGATCCTATAATGAGCGCAATAATAGAAATTGGAAATAAACTCAATATTGCCACACCCATGTTAAAGCACATAAACAGTATTTTAAAACTAAAGGCAAATTATTTAGGTTTGTATAAAAGAAACGATCTTATAGAAAAATTAACAATCTAAATTTTCAAATGCATTAAAACCTTTTTTATCCTCAATTTCTACGACCCAACAATCTCTATCTATTTCTATTTCTTTAGAAATTCTCTTGTCAATATCTTGAGAAGTTATTTTTTTTAGAGGATATAAATCTATAAACTCAATAATTTCTTTATCAATATTTAAATCATATTTGATATTTCGTGAAAAAAGTTTGGCAAAACCGTCTAAAGTGTCAATTTTAACAAATATAGCACCGGCCTGCTCATCTCCTCTTTTAACGATATAAGCACTTGTTAAATTTTTCTCTGCAATTCTAATGCCTGCATTAATTATTGTTTCTGCTTTTAATTCATTCATATTCTTTTATTTGAATATTAAAAATCCGAGCACCTGCCGGCTTTTTCCCAATCTCCGTATCTTGTAGGTTCTGGGCCCTTTGGGCCACCTTGCTCTTTTGGAATATTTACATTTTCATTTAATTTATCTTTTGTATTATTTTGTTCTCTTTCTTCGTTTAATTTTGTAGTTTTATTACTCATAATAATTTACTTTCTATAAATCTCATTTAGCGAATCACAGTATAATATTAATTTTTGTTATAAATACAAGGTAGTAGTTTTGATTGAACAAAAATCACTTAAATTTCAAAAATTAGCGAAAAACACGAGGTTAATTGCTTTAGAAATTTGGATTTTAATTTTTTATAAAAACAAAAATTTTGAAAAAACAATAGATAACTCCTTTGATTTTAATAAATTAGATAAACGGGACAAATCCTTTGTATATCTTCTGATTAATTCATCTATGAGGAGACATAAACAAGCACAAAGAATTTATACTAAATACGCAAAGCAAGGTATAGATCCAAGGAACAGATACTTGAATAGTATTTTGTTGATTGCAACTGTTCAACTAATTTGGCTAGAAATAGCACCTTATGCAGTCATAAATGAAGCCGTGTACCAAGCAAAATTATTCATTAATGAGAAGCAATCTAGGCTAGTAAATGCAATTCTTAGAAAAATTAGTCAAAATAATAAAGAATTTTCTCATATTATTTCAAATGAAGCTTCTAACTTACCAGAATGGCTTTTTAATAGTTGGAAATCCTTATACGGGGAAAAAAATGTTGACGAGATTGTTAAATTAGCAATGGATCCTCCTCCACTTGATATTGTTATATCAACAAAAATAACTAAAAAAGAAAAAGAAATAATTAAATCAGAGTTAAATGGCGTAGAGATATTTCCTAATGTCCTAAGGTGCCCATTTAATGGGAATGTGGAAGATCTACCTAGATTTAAAGATGGTATATGGTGGATACAGGACGCAGCATCTCAAATACCTTGTACTATATTATTAAAAAAAATAAAAAAAAATTATTTAAAATCAATACAATCTCTTAAAATAATTGAAATGTGTTGCGCTCCTGGAGGTAAAACTGCACAACTGTTGGATAGTGATTTAGTCATAGATTGTATTGAAAAAAATAAGAATAGATCCAGAATTTTTAAAAAAAACATGGCTCGACTTAATTTTAATCCAAATTTAATTAATGTGAATGCAGAAGACTTTAATCCAGAATATAAGGCTGATGTTATTTTAATAGATGCACCATGTTCAGGAACTGGTACAATTAGAAAAAATCCCGATATTTTTATAAGAAATGCTCCAAATAACTTAGATAACTTTGTATCAATACAAAATCAAATATTAGATAATTCAGCAAAAATCCTAAAGAAAAATGGCCTTATCATGTACGTGACCTGCTCTCTTCAAAAAATCGAAGGAGAAAGAAGAATAGAAGATTTTTTAAAAAGTCATAAACAATTTTCAATAGTAAGTTTTAACTCTGAAGATTTTCCTAAAATAAGTGATAGCATTACAAAAGAAGGATTTATTAGAATTCTACCTAATCATTTTAATTTTAATTTTGAAAATGTTAGTAATGGATCTGACGGATTTTTTATAGCATTATTGAAAAAGGAAAAATAATTTAATGCTTAAGTTAATAGATATAATTACAAATAATTATTTTCTTAAACAAAAACTTAAAGTGACAATTCCTAAAACACCAGTAAGAAGACTGACTGATAACTGGCAAGGCTCAACTAAAAGTGGAAAAAGAATATTAAGTAACCCAGTTAATACAAAAACTATTCAGGATTTTAATAAATTCAATTTCATAAGAGATTTAAAATCAGAAGGAAGCATAAAAGCAAGGTTGACTGCACGATCATTAGTGGAAAACTGGATCAACGAAGATTATAACCTCCGATCTCATGAATATAATTCTGTAATAATGGCAGAAAGAATTTCATGTTGGAGCTTTAATTATTCTTGGTTTGCAGAGAGTGGTGGATTAGATTTTCAAAAAAAAATTTTAAATTCAGTTGCCTTACAATCTAAATTTCTTGAATTAAAACTCGATCTATCAAACGACAACCTTGAAAAGATAATTATTATTAAAGGGATTTTAGTATCTAAGTCTATTTTATACGAAACGATAGATAATATTAATCAATTATTAACTGTTATTAATGAAAAACTTGAAATCTTGACTAATACTGATGGTGGGCACATAAGTAGAAGTCCTGTTAAGCAATTAAATTTATTGAGACATTTAATTGAGATAAGATCTATAATTGCGATTTTAAAAAATGTAGATGCTGATGGGTTGCATCAAAAAACAATAAAAATGGGAGAGTTTTGTAGAAGTTTTCAAATGCCTGATGAATATTTTTCATGGTTTCATGGTGGTTCCTTAATACGAAAAGAAATTATAAAGCAAACTTTAAATAGAATTGGATATAAAAATAGGATTTTTAGCCTTGCTGAAGAAACTGGGTTTTGTAGGTTGTCAAATATGAATTCTGTTTTATTTGTAGATATAGGACTAAATAAAAAAACAATTCATAATAAAAAAGCTAGCCTATTTGGTTTTGAATTTTTTTATAAAAAAGAAAAGATAATTTCCAACCTTGGAGAAATTAATAACTCAAAATATAAAAATATGAAAAATTCTCTTTCCTCTACGGCGGCTCATTCTAGCCTGAATATAGATGATAGAAATAATATAGACCTCAATGGGAGAAGAATTACAAGAATATCAAATATCCAATTTGGAAAAACTAAAGATGGTAATTTATTAGATGTAACTCATTCAGGGTACGAAACAATTTTTGGTGTTCACCACAAAAGACAAATATACCTTTCTAATAAAAAAAATGAAATTAGAGGAAGAGATGAAATTTTAAATATTGGCAATATTGGTTCAATTCCCAAAAACGCATATATTCGTTTTCATTTATATCCAGGGATTGAACTCATAAAAACAAGAAGTGGTTCAATACTATTAAATCATCAAAAAGGTTATGTATGGAAAATGAGCTCTAACAATAAAAATATAAGCATAGAAAATTCAGTAATGTTTACTCCTAATGGCCCAAAGCCATGTAAAGAGCTCAGTATTATTTTAAACTTAGAAAAAATAAGAGCTTACAAAAGTATTTCTTGTAATTGGGCATTTGAACTTCAAAAATAATTTTTAGTTGACTTATCTCATGAAAAGAAATTATTTGAAAGTCATTCAACAAATTTAAAAGTTTATACATGAATAATAAAAAAGAAATTTTTTTTACAAAAGATATCAAAATCAAAAGAGCTCTAATTTCAGTAACAGATAAACGTGATCTTGAAAAAATAGCTAAAGTTTTAGTAAAAAATAAAATAGAAATTCTCTCTACAGGAGGAACTGCTAAATATTTAAAACAAAATTCTATTCCTGTAAAAGAAGTATCAGATCAAACAAACTTTCCTGAAATTTTAGATGGAAGAGTTAAAACCTTAAATCCTAAAATACATGGTGGTATTCTTTTTAGAAGAGACGATCCTTCACACTTAGAACAAATTCAGAAACATGATATTTACGAAATAAATCTCTTGATTATTAATTTATATAAATTTAGAGAGACGTTACAAAAAACGTCTAAAAACAGAGATATAATAGAAAATATTGATATTGGCGGACCAGCAATGATTAGAGCTGGAGCAAAAAATCATGAATTTGTAACAGTTGTTACAGATCCCAATGACTATCCAGAATTTATTTCACAAATTTATAACAACGGAAAAATTAAGTACTCTTACAGAAAATATCTTGCCGCAAAGGCATTTAGATTAACTAACGAATACGATAACGCTATTTCAGATTGGTTAGAAGATAAAGAGATTATCTCATCAACTTTTCCTGAAAATTTGTCAATTAATTTAAATAAATCATATGAAATGCGATACGGTGAAAACCCACATCAAAAAGCAGCACTTTATAAAACATCTGATAAAAGAAAAGGAATTACAAATAGTAAAAAACTTCAAGGCAAAGAACTTTCTTATAATAATGTAAATGACGCGGACGCCGCATTTGAGCTAATCTGTGAATTCAAAAAACCTGCTGTTGCCATAATTAAACATGCCAATCCTTGCGGAGTAGCAGAAAACGATGATCTTAATTCTGCTTGGGAAAAGGCACTTCAAACTGACCCTGTAAGTGCTTTTGGTGGCATAGTATCTATAAATAGAGAATTAACAAAAGATTTAGCTCTCAAAATGAAATCACTTTTTTTAGAAGTCATTATTGCTCCCAGTGTTGACAGAGAAGCTTTAGAGATTTTCGCTGACAAGCCTAATGTTAGAATATTGACAACTGGTTCACTAGCATCGCCAGAGGATACAGGTTTATTATTTAAATCTATTTCTGGTGGGATGTTAGTGCAATCGCGTGACTATAAAGTTTTAAACAGTGACAACATTAAAATAGTAACAAAAAGGAAACCAACAAATAAAGAAATTGATGATTTGTTGTTTGCATGGAAAGTTGCAAAACATACAAAATCAAATGCTATTGTTTATGCAAAAAATTTACAAACTGTAGGTATTGGAGCAGGTCAAATGAGTAGAATTGATTCCACTTCAATAGCTAACGAAAAAGCAAAAAAGGCGTCCAATTTAGCTAAATTGGAAACGTCAATGGCATATAAATCCGTTGTAGCTAGTGATGCTTTTTTTCCGTTTGCTGATGGTTTGATTGGTGCGGCAAACGCAGGTGTAACCGCTGTTATTCAGCCAGGTGGATCTATTCGTGATAAAGAGGTGATTGAAGCAGCTGATGAAAGAAATATTGCGATGATTTTTACATCAATTAGACATTTTAGGCATTAAAAATCAAGAATCTCATTATTTTTTAAAGCATTCAAAATTTTTTTAATTAAACTTGGGAGAGCTAAATTATTTATATTTGTTTTTTGTACAAATCTGTAAGAGCTTTTGCTTAAGTCATTAACCAATGCATTTTCATCACTTATTGTAGCAATTGCCACAGAGCAATTAAGTTTGAAATGAGTGAAAATGTGATTTAAATTCTGATCTAATATCTTCCATTTCATACCTAAAAAATTAAGTTTTTTTTTATTAAATTTTGGAGATTTTTTAAATCTATTACTTTCTTCATACCAGCCTATCGAGGGCAACACATCCATGTTGGCTAAAAGTCCACTACTCTTATTGGTTTCAAACAAAACAGCACCATCTTTATTCTGTAAATAGAAGAATAATCCATACCGCTCTTCTTTTTCTTTTTTTGGAAGTTTTATTGGATATTGCTTAGCACTAGTTGTGCCCCCGACGTCACAAATAGCTAATAAAGGACACATTTTACATCTTGGTGACTTAGGAATGCAAATTAATGAACCTAAATCCATTAAGGCTTGTGCATAATCTCCATGCCTGTTATCAGGAAGGTGTTTTTCAGCAATGTTTTTGATAAAAATCTTTGATTCCTTTATGGGTTTTTCAACCGCATAAAATCTTGAAAAAACTCTTTCAACATTTCCATCTATAACATTTGATTTTCTATTAAATGCTATAGCCATAATGGCTGATGATGTATATTCGCCTATTCCAGGAAGGGCCATTAAAGAATTTTTATCTATAGGGAAAAATCCATCATATTTATTAGAAATTATTTTTGCTGTTTCATGCAAATTTTTAGCTCTTCTATAATAGCCAAGTCCTGCCCAATATGAATTAATCTCATGTAATTCTGCTTTTGCAAGGGCATTAATGTCAGGCCATTTTCTAACAAACTTTAAAAAATATGGTATTACTGTTTTTACTACAGTTTGTTGCAACATAATTTCTGATAAATAAACAAAATAAGGATTTGAAATCTCACCTGGAGGCGCCCTCCAGGGTAAAATTCTTCTATTAAAGTCGTACCAAGATAACAATGAATTAGAAAAAGTATTGTAGTTATTTTTTTTTAACTGTGTCATAGAATTTTATTATATAATAAAATCAAAAAAATTTAATTTAAAATGATTGTTAACATATGAAGTCTTTATTAAAAATCACAGAAAATATTGTTGAGAAAAATCTGAGTAGATTAGGATCTATTCAAAATCATATATTTTTCAATTGGGCACATATTGCAGGTCAATATGCAGATATAACAATTCCACATAAAATAAAATTTGGTAGAAAAAAAAATATCGATGGCCAAATAACAATCAAAGTCCAAAATGGCTTCGGACTCGAAGTTCAATACGCAATTCCACTTCTATTGGATCAAATTAATGCTCGATTCGGGTTTAAAGCAATATCAAAAATAAAAATCATTCAAGCTGACATTCAGAACAACTTTGAAATTAAAAAAGAACCTATTAAACGTACTTTGGAAAATACTCTAGAAAATTTGGAGTCTAATATACTTCCAGACAGCGAACTGAAATTAGCAATGCAAGAATTTGAGATTTCTAGAAAAAAATAGTCGCATTTTATAAAATCTTGTTCTTTGTACATTAATCTTAGTATATAAGATTATTATTATTTGAAATTTTAAATGAGCAAAAAAATTTGGGGAAAAATATGTTTTTAAATAGAAGAAAATTTTTACTAGGTATTGGTGCTTTTTTCTTATTTTCAAAAAAAGGTTTTTCAAATCAAACCTCATTAAACGAGTTGATGCGAAAACAATTTTTGGGTTCTAATAATGCACCTATTAAAATAAAAGAATTCTTTTCATTAACCTGTGGTCACTGTTCTAACTTTCATATAAAAACATTACCTCAACTCAAAAAAAAATACATTGATACGGGTAAAGTTCAATTAGAATTTATTGATTACCCTCTTGACAGACTTGCCGTTATAGCAGCTACATTAGCTAGATCAATACCAACAAAGGATGGATATATAGAAGCTGTTAGCATTTTACTAAAAAAGCAGAAACAATGGGCATATTCAAAAAATCCTTTGAATGAATTACAATCAATCGCAAAATTATTTGGCATATCATCAAAAAAATTTAATGATATTTCTCAAAACATTCCTCTTATGCAGGAAATTGTTACAAAAATGGAGGAAGAGTCTAAAAACTTTGATATAAACTCCACTCCAACTTTCATTGTAAATGATAAATATAAAATTTCTGGAGCTCTATCTTTCAAAGACTTTGAAAAAGAACTTTTGAAGTCAATTAACGCAAAAAAGTCTTAAGGTAAAATTGGAAAACAAATGAAATTCAAATCGATAAGAATTTCTGGATTTAAATCTTTTTTAGAGCCAACAGAAATAGACCTTAATGAGGGGCTAACAGGGATAGTAGGTCCAAATGGCTGTGGCAAATCAAACATTGTAGAAGCTATTAAATGGGTAATGGGTGAAAACTCAGCAAGACAAATGCGCGGCGAAGGTATGGATGATGTAATTTTTTCTGGATCAAATGAACGTCCAGCAAGAAATTTTGCAGAAGTTACAATTAAATTAGATAATACTGAAAAAAAAGCTCCTGCTAATTTTAATCAATTTGATGAAATTGAAATTTCAAGAAAAATTGAACGAGATAAAGGTTCGACTTACAGGGTTAATTCTAAACAAGTTAGAGCGAGAGATGTACAATTAATTTTTGCAGATACCTCTACTGGAGCTCGATCATCAGGAATTGTAAGTCAGGGAAGGATTTCACAAATAATTGAGTACAGTCTTGAAGATAGAAGAATAATTCTTGAAGAAGCCGCAAACATTAAAGGGTTACATAATAGGAGACATGAAGCGGAATTAAAATTAAACGGAGCTACTGATAACTTAAGTAGGTTGTTAGATATTGAGAATACATACAATGAACAACTAATTGAATTAGAAAAACAAGGTAGAAAGGCGGCTCGTTACAGGTCAGTAGGAGATAGATTAAGAAAAGCAGAAGCTTCGCTTTTCTTGTCATTACTAAATACCGCTGAAAAAGAATTTGATGAACTAGAAACAAAATTTGAGAAATCAAAAAATAACGTTGAAGAGGCACAAATAAACTTATCTAAAAACACAAAATCAAAGCTAGAAATTTTTAATAAGCTACCTGAGCTAAGAAAAATTGAAACAGAAAAAGCTGCTATTTTACAATCATTAAATATTTCAAAAATAAGATTAGAAGAAGAAGAAGCAACTTCAAAATTTACGTTGAATAATGTTCTAAACCAAATCACACAAATAGAAACTGATATTAAAAGAGAAATTGAAATAAAAGACGATGCAAATAAAACAATTGCAAATCTTCTTTTAGAAAAAGACAAGCTACAATTAGACACAAAGGATTTCACAACTAAGAAAAATGATGCTTCAAAAAAAGTAAATGAACTTAAAATAAAATCTGAAGATGCAGATGCAAAACTTTCATCTATTAATTCCGAAATTTTTTCAATAAAATCTGACAAATCAGTTCTGGAAAATCGTATTAATAATTTAAAAGAAAAAATAAAAAAATCAGAAGATCAAAAATCACAGTTCAATATTACTGAAGATAAAAAATTAATCGATGAGCACAACAAGAAAAGGGTTAATATTGAAAAGTTAATTAAAGAAGAAAGCAACAAGCTAGAATTAATAAAAAAACAATTAGAAACTAAAGAGAATTTAAATATAAACCTAAAAGAAAAGAAGGGTAAAATAGATTATGATCTCAATGTAATGAGAGCTGATTTACATTCTTTATCTTCGCTATTAGGCTATGATGAATTCAAAAACAACACTCTAGAAGCAACAATAGATGATATAGGGAACCTTCAAGATGCAATTGGATCGGTACTAGGTGAAACAATATTAGCACCTGTAAAATTAGACAATTCAGACGAACAGAACATTTCTTACTGGAAAGAAATTACAGCTAAATTTGAAGAAAAGTTACCCAAAGGTGCCACTCCTATAATCTCAAAAATTAAAAAGAATTCAATTCTAGATATTGCATTAATCGGTATAGGCATCGTAGAAAATGAAAAAACTGCTCTTAAACTTCAAAAAGAATTATCTTTTGGACAGGCTTTGACAACTTTAAAAGGAGGCTTGTGGAGATGGGATGGATATGTTCAACCTTTAGGTGTTCAAAATAGTTATTCAGAAAGATTACAACAAATTACAAAATTAAGAAATTTACAAGATGAATTACCATCTAAAGAAAAAGAAGAAGTTACAATTGTTAATGAAATTAATCAAAATGAGTTAGAATTAAAGAAATTTTTTGGAACAACGAAGGAAATAGAATCTAAAATAAACTTACTGAATAATGAATTAAATGACACAAAATTATCAATTTCAAGTTTAGATTCAAAGATAAATTCAAGTAATATCTTATTAAAAGAACATCAAAATATTTTAGATACATCTCAAAAAGAATTAGTAGATTTAGAAACACTATCTAAAAAATCATTAAACTTGCCAACTTTACTAGCAGATGAATTAAAAATCAGAAACACAGCTGATCAATGTAGAAACGAATTGACAGATGCAATGGCTGCAGAGCAACAAATTAGAAATCAGGAAAGTTATCAACAAAGAAACCTAATGCAAATTAACAATCAAAAAAATGATTGGGAAAACAGAAAGGACGAGGCAGAAACAAGAATTAAATCTTTAAAAGAAAGACTAGATAACTTGAAAGAAGATAAATCAAGACTTGAGAAGCTACCAGATAATTTTGTGGAAAAAGCGAATGAATTAAATATCAAGATTGAAACAGCTGAACAAAAAAGAACCCTTGCTGCAGATAAGTTAGTACATACGGAAACATTACTTAATGAAGCAGAAAAATTAGAAAAATCGTCAGAACAAAATTTAGCATCTTTTCGAGAAGATATGATAAAAGTAGAAGCCGCACTTAATCTAGCTAGTACAAAAATAGAAAATATCGAGGATAGAGTTTATGAGAAACTCAGGGTAAAGTCGAATCAACTAAAAGAAATTGTTAATTTAAGTGACAACGAAGAATTAAATTCATCAATCGAAACTTTAGAAAAAACAGTTCAAAGATTATTAAATGAAAGAGAATCATTAGGCGCTGTAAATTTACGTGCTGAAGAAGAAATGAATGAAATGAGACAAAAAATTGAATTGATGTCTAAGGAAAGAGTTGACTTAGAATTAGCAATTGAAAAACTAAAAAGTGGAATTTTTGAATTAAATAAAGAAGGCAGACAACGTCTTAAAGATAGTTTTGAGCTCGTAAATAAAAACTTTAAGAATCTTTTTAAAGAGCTTTTTGGAGGTGGAGACGCTGAATTAAAATTAGTTGGAGATGATGATCCTCTTAAAGCTGGGTTGGAAATATTAGCAAGTCCACCTGGAAAAAAAATGCAATTACTTTCCTTGTTGTCAGGTGGAGAACAAGCTTTAACAGCCATATCTCTCATTTTTTCTGTTTTCTTATGCAATCCTGCTCCAATATGTATTTTAGATGAGGTAGATGCTGCTTTGGATGATAGTAATGTTAGCAGATTCTGTAACTTACTAGATAAAATAGTAGATGAAACAGAAACCTATTTTTTAGTTGTGACACACCATAGATTGACTATGGCTAAAATGAATAGGCTTTTTGGTGTGACTATGGAACAAAAAGGCATAAGTAGACTCGTTTCTGTTGATTTAGAACAAGCAAATAAAATAAAGGATATAGCCTAATTAAAGTTTTTGAAGTAAACTCTTGACTTATTTGTTAGCTCAAAATAATTTAAGCACGCTTATAGTTTTCATTTGAAAGTATAGTATGAGCACTTTAAATAAAAAAGAAAATTTATCAAAAAGAATAGATGTTGCACTAGCTAAGAAGGATTATAAAAAAACATTTAAAGACACAGATTCGCTTAATATTTACTATAGAGTTGGAACAGAATTACTCGCAGGTTTGCTAATTGGTGCGGGCTTAGGATGGACAATAGATCAGTGGTTTAATACAACTCCATTATTTCTATTAGTATTTTTTTTATTAGGTGGTGTAGCTGGGATATATAACCTTTGGAGAGTTTTGACTGGCAAAGGTTTGAAAATGGGATTTTTTAACGAAAAAGAAAAATAAGATGAATTCACCGGTTGAACAATTTACAATTAAAACTTTATACGAACTCAACTTTATGGGTATTGATGTATCATTCACTAACGCTTCTCTATTCATGATGTTGTCTATTCTTGGGTCAGTTTGTTTTTTATATTTTGGATCAAGAAAGCAAGCACTTATACCTGGAAGATTTCAATCCTTAGTTGAAATGTCATATGAGTTTGTTGCAAATATGGTTAAAGAAAATGCAGGCAAAGGTAGTCAAGCCTACTTTCCATTTATATTCACTTTATTTATGTTTATTCTATTTGGAAATCTACTTGGAATGATACCCTACAGTTACACTTTTACTTCACAAATAGCAGTTACCTTTACATTGGCTGCAATTATTTTCGTAGGAGTTACAATTATTGCAATTTTAAAACATGGCTTTAAATTTTTTACATACTTTTTTCCATCTGGAGTACCAATTGGCCTAGCACCTCTGCTGATACCAATTGAGATTATCTCTTACTTTATCCGTCCAATTAGTTTATCTGTTAGATTATTTGCTAATATGTTAGCCGGACATACAATGATGAAGGTATTTGCTGGACTCATAATAATGATGGGATCAGCAGGTGGAATTTTAAAAGCAGGAGCTGTGTTACCTCTTTTGGCAGTTATTGGTTTGACAGGACTGGAATTTTTAGTAGCCGCGCTTCAAGCTTATGTTTTCAGTATTTTAACATGTATGTACCTTCACGATGCAATACATTTACACTAATTCATTACTAAATTTAAAATTACTTAAGAAAGGAAAAAAATATGGAAATGGATGCCGCAAAATTAATAGGAGCTGGTTTAGCCGTTATAGCTCTAGCCGGAGTTGGAGTTGGAATTGGTAATATTTTTGCTTCATTAGTCACAGCAGTTGGTAGAAACCCGGCAGCAAAAAACGAAGTTTTTGGAATAGCTATTTTAGGATTTGCTCTTACAGAAGCAGTTGCGCTTTTTGCACTAGTTATTGCGCTATTACTATTATTCACATTCTAATAAAAATTTAATTTTGCCTATAGTAATCTTACTATAGGCAAATTTTTAGTTAAATAAGAATAAAAAATGTCATATCATTGTAAATTTATCTTAGTTGTACTTCTCTATATAAATACTTCTTATGTTTCTCAAGCTGATGAAGGTAAAGCTGGATTGCCACAATTAGATTTTAATACATATCCATCTCTTGTTTTTTGGTCTGTTGTATCCCTAATTATAGGTTATATATTAATGAAATATTTGGTAACTCCCAATATAAAATCAATTTTAAATAACAGGGAAACTAATATACAAAATGACTTAGTAAAAGCTAAAACTTCAAGTCAAGAGACTGACAAAATAAAAGAAAACATTATTAATTCTCAAACAGAATTAAAATCAAGATCACAATCAATTGTAAATCGAGCTCTTTATGAAGCAAAAAAAGACATCGAAAAAAAAGAAAAAGATATAAATCAAAAATTAAATGAAAAAGTTGTCAAAGCTGAGAAACAAATAATGGACACACAAAAATTAGTTATAAAAGAAGTCATAAGCAACGCCGAAGCACTCACTGCAAAAGTCATTCAAAATTTAACTGATCTAAAATACGATAAGGTTGAGGGTAAGAAAGCAATTAATACAGCATCAAAAAATATATTAGTGGAGAAATAGAATGTACTTTGATGAGACAGCGTGGGTAGCAATTGCATTTATATTATTTTTTGTTTTGGTGTGGAAAAAAGGAAAGAAAGCTATACTTTCTTTAATAGATGAGAGATCATTATTAATTGAAAAAGAACTTAATGAAGCTAAATCACTTAAAGAAGAAGCCTTAGAAGAACTAAGGCTTGCTTTACAAAACCAAAAAAATGTCTCTGATGAAGCTGAAAATCTAATTAAAAATGCAAAAGAAACTGCTAAGAAAATTCAAGAAGAAGCAAACTTAAAATCCATTGAAATTATAAAAAGAAAAGAAGAGCAAGCTAAGCAAAAAATTTTATCATTAGAAGCAGAGGCTATAAAAAACATTAAGGGAATTACTACTAGCATCGTTATTGAATCTTCCAAGACTTATATAAAACAGAATTTGGATAACAAAGAAAACATTAATTTAATCTCTAAATCTTCAAACGAGATCAGGTCTTCTAATATAAAATAACTACTTTACACCTAGAAAGACTTGACCTCCAGCAGGAACTTTCAAATCAAATGTTGTAGCTCTATCTACTATTTTACTACCTTTTAATAAAAATTGAGAATAGTTAAATTCATCTCTATCAAATTTTTTTTCATTTGAATCTACCGATACTATACTAATATTTACAGGAACATAATCATCCTCTGTTGCGTCATTTCTGATTGCTCGTATATTAACAGAGAGGTCCATTTTAATATCATCGCCATCTTTAAAGCAAAACTTTTGTACACCTCTAAATCCTATATAAACAGGTAAGTTGTTTTCTGAATTAACAATAATTTCTGCAGCTTTTTTGGGTGCAATCAATTTTGGACATTCAACAACTTCTTTTTTAAATGTTGAACAACCATTAAAAAATAAAAATGAAATTATAATAAAAGCTCTAATCATACATAACATCCTAAAAACCTAAAAATTTTTGTAACTTGGTTAATCTTTATTGACGTATTGATTGTAATACATCAAAAATAAATTATGAAGAAACAAAAAATTAATTTATATCTTGCATCACCAAGAGGTTTTTGTGCAGGTGTTGATAGAGCTGTAAAGATTGTAGAAGAGTCTATTAAAAGATTTGGATCTCCAGTATATGTTAGACATGAAATAGTTCATAATAAAGACGTAGTTAATTCTTTAGCTAGAATAGGTGCTGTGTTTGTTGACGAAGTTAATGAGGCACCAACTGATCGTCCAATTATCTTTTCAGCACATGGTGTTGCTAAATCTGTTATGGATGAAGCAAAAAAAAGAAAAATGATTTATATAGATGCAACTTGTCCACTAGTAACTAAAGTTCATAATGAGACAATTCGTCATTATAATTTAGGAAGACACGTTCTATTAATTGGACATAAAAACCATGTAGAAGTAATTGGAACTATGGGGCAAGTTCCAAAAAATAATATTACTCTGATCGAAACAGAAGAAGATGCTTATGAAGTTAAAGTAGATAATCCAGACAATTTAGCTTTTGCTACCCAAACGACATTGTCTATAGATGATACAAGTAAAATTTTAAGTATTTTAAAATCTAGATTTCCAAATATTAAAGGGCCGAGTTCTGAAGATATTTGTTATGCAACCACAAATAGACAAATGGCAGTAAAATCAATGTCAAAAATATGTGATTGCATTTTAGTTATAGGAGCTGAAAATTCTTCTAATTCTGTTCGTCTTGTAGAAGTAGCGTTATCACACGGTGTAAAAAAAGCTATTTTAATACCTAACGAGAATAAACTTGATTTGTTTTTAAAAAAATTTGATCCCTTAAAATCTCCTAATATTGGTTTAACTGCCGGTGCATCAGCACCTGAGACCCTAGTACAAATGTTAATATCTAAACTTAAAAAAGATTTTGAAGTTAATTTTATAGATCATGAAGTAATAAAAGAAGATGTTAAATTTAATTTACCAAAAATTTTACGATAATTTATAGGTTTTAGAGTTGGCAGTTTATACAAATTTAAATAAAGGTCAAATAACAGACTTTTTAAAGCTATACGATATTGGTGAGTTAATTTCATTTTCTGGTATTACAGAAGGAATAGAAAACAGTAACTTTCATGTAAAAACATCTAATGGTAATTTTATACTCACTATTTTTGAAAAAAGAGTAGATATTAAGGACATTCCTTTTTTTATCAAAATTATGCTTCATTTAAACAAAAATGGTTATTATTGTCCTAAACCAATATATAATAAGAATGACGAATTTCTTCAAGAATTAAGTGGGAAACCAACAATAATTGTTAATTTCCTTGAAGGTAAATCCAAAAACAACATAACAATTGGAGATTGTAATCAAGTTGGTTCCAGTATGGGTCTTATGCACCTCTTTAGTAAAGATTTTGAACTTCAAAGGAACAACTCTCTTTCTATAAAGGGATGGCAAACATTAATTAAAAATTGTAACAATTCTGTACCAGTGAACGTATTAGATAAACTTCAACCTAAATTAATGAAAAATATACAAAATTCCTTTGATTTTGTTTCTAAATTTTGGCCAAGTGACTTACCTAAAGGCTTTATTCATGGAGATTTTTTTCCTGATAATGTTTTTTTTATTAATGATAAAATCACAGGAGTAATTGATTTTTATTTTTCATGTACTGACATACTTGCATATGACTTGGCGATTGCTATTAATGCTTGGTGTTTTGATAAGCAATACAATTTTCAAGATAAAAAATATCAAGCTCTATTAAAAGGATACAAATCTAAGAGGAAATTAAGTAAAGATGAAGAATTCTTTTTACCACTACTGTGTCAAGCTGCTTCATTACGTTTTTTATTAACAAGATTATTTGATTGGGTAAACACACCTATTGAAGCTAATGTTGTTCTCAAAAATCCAGAAGAATACGTAACAAAACACAACCACTTTAAGAAATTAGTTAAAAATATTAAATATGTAGAAAATTAATCATGAAAAAAGAAATTACTATTTTTACAGATGGTGCATGCTCTGGAAACCCTGGAAAAGGTGGATGGGGAGCCGTTTTACTTTATCAGGATAATGAAAAACATTTATCTGGATCAGAAAATTTAACCACAAATAATAGAATGGAACTTAAGGCAACAATTGAGGCTTTAAAAGCAATAAAACACCCAAGTAAAATAAAATTATATACAGATTCACAATATGTTAAAAATGGAATAACAGAATGGATTATTAATTGGAAAAAAAATGGATGGAAAACTGCTAATAAAAAAAAGGTCTCCAATAAAGAGCTTTGGATTGAACTAGATGAAAATGTGAATCTTCATAATGTAGAATGGTTTTGGGTTAAAGGACATTCTGGAAACCATTATAATGAAATTGCAGATAAATTGGCTGTAAATGCAATGAATGAGTAATAATAAAATACTATAGATTTTTTAAAATATTTTCTGCAGTTGAAACCTCAAATGCTCCTACTTCTTCCACAAATGACTTTCTGATTATATTATCATCAACTACCATTGCAAATCTTCTTGATCTATGCCCCATTATTCTACCAAAATTCATATCAAGACCAAGAGACTGAGAGACTGAACAATCAGAATCAGACAACATGTCAATTTTTCCTTCAACTTCATTTGCTATACCCCATGCACGCATTACATGTGGATCATTCACTGCCATACATGCAATTATATCTACACCTTTAGCTTTAATATCTTGATAATATTTTATATAACCTGGCAAATGCTTAGCAGAACATGTCGGAGTGAAAGCACCAGGTAAAGCAAACAATACAACTTTTTTTGATTTAAAATACTCTTTAGTTTTTACTTCTTTGACTCCCTCACTATCTTTAATAAGAAATATTCCAGAGGGGAAACTATTACCTATATTTGTTGACATTCAAACTCCTTTTAGTTCTTAAAATTATAATTAAACTATATAACTAGGTTTTAAAATAAAATTATTTTGCTTTATCGATATATTTCTGGACCTCTTTAATAGTAAGCAATTCAGACAAAATTTTTCCATTTAATAATAATGGACCATAAATTTCATTATACGGTATTCCATAACGACCTTTTTTAGTTAGGAAATTTTTAATATTTTCGTTCGGCTTAGTCCAATCTAAGACCAGAACTTTTACATTATTGCTATTAAAAATTTCTGATATTTTTTTAGTATCTAGTACCAAGGCTTTATTCACCTGACATGTTAAACACCAATCAGCAGTAATATCAACAAATACTATTTCTCCTCTAGTTGCCAACTGGTTTGGTAATGAAAAATTTTTGTTTATATCCCAATTAACTATCTCTAAATTAGAGTAGTTATTTATAGTGGTTTCAATTTTTGTCTCTAATTTTATTAATAAATTAATTAACCATAACGATGTAAATAGAAGGAAAATAGCCATAAATTTTTTAAAAGTTATTAACCATTCACCAGGCTTTGGAATAATTGATATAATTTTTGGGAATAACATTATTAAAATTAGGGGTAATGACAAACCTAAACCCATTATTAAAAGAATAGAGAAAATTTCGAAAGTGTCTCCAGATAAAGCAAAACCAACTGCAGTACCCACTAATGGTGCCGTACAAGGAGTAGCTAATAAAGTTAATGTAATTCCAGTAATGAAATCTCCAAAAAAACCTTCACCTCTAAATGATAGAATATTTAAAATTTTTGGAGGTAAAAATAAATTAAATAGCCCTAAGAGATTGAAACCAAAAAAAGCTGTAAGTAAAATCATAAAAATTAGAAAAGATGGATTTTGAAACTGTACGCCCCAACCAACAAGTTCACCTGCAGACTTAACAACGTAAGTGCCAACTGCTAGCAATAAAAAAGATGTTAATATACCCATTATATTAAATAATATTTTCTTTCTAAATATTACTTTGTTTTCCGTTCTTAGATTTACTAATTGTACCATTTTCAAAGATAATACAGGAAGAACACAAGGCATAAAATTTAAAATAAAACCACCAATTAAAGCTATTATGAAAATTTCAAGACCAACTAAAATTTTATTTTCATTAAAGTTTAATATATTTTTATTCGAAAAATTTGACTTATTAGTTATAATTCTCTCATAACTATTATCATTATTAAGAAAAGTTAATTTTAAAAATTCAAATTCATAATTTTTATTATCTTTAAAATTAATAGTTAGATTTAAAAGTTCGCCAGTTTTTGAATACAAAGGTTTTTCAAAAATAAATTCTTTATTATCTTCTACAATTATATCATATGGATTAATATTTAATTTATTTGTAAAAGTTAATTTGAGTTTACTATCAAATTTGTCAAATGAAAAAAGTTCTAAATCTTTATGTCCCGCATTTTTTGGTACTTTACTCTTATATTTAAGTATATCTGATAATTTAGAATTATTTTTGTAATTTTTAATTAATTTACTTAAATCATAATTAAAACTAACTGGAACACATATCTCAGCACATACTTGTGCCTCAAACAGAAGTTGTCCTGATATTTTTTTGTTTTTGTTTAACCGTTCTATAACTATTGGAAAAATTACTTCATTTTCGTAACCAAATGTTTCAATGCCGAAAAACTTAAATCTTTTAGGGTTTGGAAACAGTAAATTCATTGATTTAATATTATTTCCTTTTTCCCATTTGATTTCTGGAGGTAGTCCTGCATCACCAGGATTTCTCCAATAAATTTTCCATTCTGGTAAGAGGGTTACTTGTAAACCTATGAGAATTTTTGTTGGTGTGGTTTCAAATATTTTGCCAAATAAAATATCAAATTTAACAAAATCATAATTTTCATTAGTTATAGTATTTTGATTAGAAGCTAAGATGTTTGATACAGATTTGCTTATATTAGTCAAGATACTTAAAGTTAAAAATAACAACAAAATTAAAACTTTATAATATTTAAAATGTACTAGTTTATTGTGCATTATTTCTTTTTGGTTATTATAAGAATTGTCAGTAATATATTGGAATTACAATTATGGATCAAGAATTGTTAGGTAAACTGCTTATTGCCTCTCCGGGACTTGAAGACATAAGATTTCAGGATTCTGTTATATTGATTTGTGAACATTCTAAAGATGCCACAATGGGTTTAATACTAAACAAACCCCTATACAATTTTGACACATCCCAGTTTTTAAAAAAAATGAAAATTAATTCTGTCACTAATTTTAAACCAAGCCCTACTTTTTTTGGGGGTCCTGTCCATCTAAATCAAGGTTTTATTATACATTCTAATGAAAAAAAATATAAAACATCTGAAAATATTTTAGATGGTGTAATGATTACAAGTTCAGAAGAAATCTTAATTGATATTTCAAAAGATAAATCACCAGAATATGCAAAAATTTTCTTGGGATGTGCCGTATGGGATCAAGGACAACTTGACAATGAAATACTAGAAAATTCTTGGATTATAACTAACTCAAATAAAGATCTGATATTTCATAATCACTTGGAATTTTCGTTGTGGAAAAAATGTTTAAAAAACATGGGTGTAGACCCAAGTAAGTTAGTCTCATATTCAGGAAGTGCCTAGTGGCTATTTTAATTTAGTATTGTTGAAATTTCTAATTTTTTTAATGAATTGGCGTTTGGTCCTATAACAGATAAAACTGGTTTCGCAGAATTTAACAACTTTTCACATAAATCATAAATAGAAGAAATAGATACATTTTCTATGCTTCTTATAACTTCTTTAGTTTCTAACAATTTTCTAAAACTAATCATATTTTTTGCAAAATATTCTGACCTTGAACTGTTACTCTCTTGACCCATTATAAAACCAGATTTCATTTGTGATTTTGCTCTATCAAGCTCTTCGGAAGATATGAATTTTTTTATTTTTTTCCATTCTATTAAACTTGCTTCAAGTAATTGATCAACATCGCTAGGTGAAGTTCCAGCATAAAAACCAAATACGCCAGAAGAATTTTGCATCTGTGTAAAACTAAAAATGGAATAACATAAACCTCTTTTTTCTCTTATCTCTTGAAACAACCTCGAAGACATCCCACCACCTAGTATAATTGATAGCGCTCTGAGAGAAAAACGGTCAACATCTATGTTTTTTAAACCTTCAACACCGAATACTAATTGTGTTTGTTCTAAGTCTCTATCTTCCGCAATAAATCCTGAAGTCCATTTAGAGTTAACTTTTTTAGGTTTATTACCTTTTTTGATTTCTGAAAATTTTTCTTCAACGATTTTAAATAAATGATCCTTATTTAAGTTTCCAGACATAGAGACAACCATGTTTTCTGGAATATAATTTGAATCTAGAAAGAATTTTAAATCAGACTGTTTAAAATTACTTACAGTTTCTTTAGTGCCAAGAATGGGTCTTCCCATTGGTTGATTTTTAAAAGCAGTTTTAGTAAAATTTTCAAATACTCTATCGTCTGGAGCATCATAAGATTGTCCAATCTCAGAAATTATAACCCCTCTTTCTCTCTCAATTTCATCTTTAGGGAAAGTTGAGTTTTTTATAATATCTGAAAGTATATCAACTCCTAATGCAGCGTTTTCTTTCAATACTTTAAGAAAATAAGCAGTAACTTCTTTACTAGTGTAAGCATTGATATCACCTCCAACATCTTCGATCTCTCGTGCTATTGTTTCGGCATTTCTATTTTTAGTTCCTTTGAAAGCCATATGTTCTAACATATGGGCAATTCCACATTCATCATTGTTTTCGTTAGAACTGCCTGCACCTATCCAAACTCCAATAGATGCACTTTCAACATCAATTTGATCATTAATAATTGTTATACCATTATCAAGAGTTTTAAATTCTACACTCATAACTTTCTCATAGATTTTATAATATATTCTTGAACATCTTTTAAATTAGGATCAATTGTTTTGAAGTTTTCTTTTCGACTCATAATTTGATCTAAATGCAAAGGAAATTCAGGTATTATACCAATACTTTTTTTTATAACTTGTGGAAATTTAGCAGGGTGTGCACAAGCAAGAGAAATTATAGGACAATCATTGGAAATGATTTCTTGTTCAACAGCTTTTTGCACAGCGCCATAACCTATCGCGCTGTGGGGATCGAGCATATATTTGTGATCAATATAGATCTTTTTAATTATATTAAGAGTATCAAAATCACTTATCTTAAAAGCTACGAATAAATTATTTATTTTGTTAAGTTGGTCTTGAGTAATTTGAAATTTTCCATCAACTTTAAATTCATTCATTTGCTTTTTTACTAAATTTGTATCTCTATCATTTATTTCGTATAATAGTCTCTCAAAATTGCTAGAAACTTGAATATCCATACTTGGGCTATAAGAAGGAAAAACATTTTTTCTCTTCATAATACCATTTTCAAAAAATCTAGTTAGTATATCATTTTGGTTTGAGCCACATATCAGCTTAGATATAGGAAGCCCCATTTTTTTTGCCATCCATCCTGCTAAAATATTTCCAAAATTACCAGTGGGCACTGAAAAAACGACCTCTTTTTCAGGAGATCCTACTCTAAGCGCAGAGTAGAAATAATAAACTATTTGAGGTAATAATCTAACCCAATTAATTGAGTTTATAGCTGAGAGTGATGTACGATCTTTAAAGTTTAAATCTTCAAAACAATCTTTAACAATTGCCTGACACCCGTCAAAATCAGTTTTCACAGATAAGGCATGAGCTCCGTCTTCATTTATCCAAGTCATTTGTTTTTGTTGAACTTCTGATACCCTTTTGTGCGGGAAAAGTATAAAAATATCGATATTATCTTTCCCCTTAAATGCCTCTAGAGCGGCAGAACCAGTATCACCACTAGTTGCACCTAAAATTACAGCTCTTTTATTCTTTTTTTCTAGCGCTATGTTAAATGCTCTGGATAAAAATTGCATAGCATAATCTTTAAATGCTAGTGTGGGACCATGAAAAAGCTCAAGAATGTATGTGTTTTCCTTAAGCTCTTTTAAAGGAGCTACTTCATTACCAAATGTTGAATAAGTAGACTCACATATATTTGAAATATCATCCTCATCCAAAAAAGGTTGAATAAAAGGTTTTAAAATTTTAGTAGCTAACTTTGAATAAGTAAGTTCTTTCATGTTTTTTAAGTCACCATGACTAAAACTTGGCCATTTTTCTGGCATAAATAATCCACCATCTCTTGCTAAGCCAGCTAAAAGAACCTCTTCGTATGAAAGAGAATCATCTCCTCCTCTTGTACTTGAATATTTAATATAATCATCCATTTCTTTTATTCTTTTTAAATATTAATCTTCCACATGACGCATGATATGAAAAGTACACAAATAGAAGAGATAAAGCTAATCCATACCAGGTTATGGCATATGATAAGTGTTGATTGCGAAATTTAGGCTTACCATCTACTCCGATAGGGAGTGTCAGCTTTTCACCAACACGCAGAGCGTCAATATAATAATCATTAATTGTTTTGTTCGAGATAATATTTATAAAGTCAAAAATCTGATTAGGTACAATTGTAAACCAAAAACCATTTTCTCCATCATTTTCTGGAACAAAATAACCTTTCTTTTGAGGATGTCTAATAATTCCTTTTAATTTTACTAAGTCTTTGGTGAGACTAAATTTCCTTTTGTCAGGATTTTTATAACTTTCTGATACCCAACCTCTGTTTATAAGAACAATTTTGTTATTTTCCATAATAAATGGGGTTATCACGTGAAATCCTGCGTTACCTTCGTAAGTTTTGCCAGTAATATAGATTTCATTACTGTGAATAAAACGACCTAAAATACTTATAGATTTAAATTCATTAATTGAAGACTTTTCTAGTTCAGCAGGGTCAGTTATTGGATTAGATTGACTTTGCGTAAAATAATTTTTAATTAGAGCTTCTTTCCAAAATAGTCTTTTTACTTGCCATGTGCCAAAACTAATTAAAATAGCAAAAATCAATATAGAAAATATTGATGGCCATAACATTGGCTTAAATTGTATTTTCATTATTAGTATATAAACCTTATTTTTAATAAGTATTATAAATACCTATCAACCACCCCACCAATATATACAAACAAATAAAAATAACCAAACAACATCAACAAAATGCCAATACCAAGCAGCTGCTTCAAACCCAAAGTGATGATCAGCAGTAAAATGACCTTTAAGACCCCTAAATAAGCAAACTGTTAAAAATATTGTTCCAACTAATACGTGAAATCCATGGAAACCAGTGGCCATATAAAAAGTTGAAGCATAAATTCCATCAGTAAACGCAAAAGTGGCATGCTGATATTCATATGCTTGAACCGCTGTAAATATTGCGCCTAAAATTATAGTTAAAACAAGACCTGTTATAAAATCTTTTCTATTATCATGTTGGAGAGCGTGATGAGACCAGGTAACTGTACAACCGGATAATAGTAATATTAGTGTATTAATTAAAGGTAGATCAAATGGGTCTAAAGCAACAATACCCTCTGGTGGCCACACACCAGTATCAGGATATAAACTTGAATCAAAAAAAGCCCAAAAAAAAGCGACAAAAAACATAACCTCAGAGCAAATAAAAAAAATCATGCCATATCTCATACCAATTTGAACAATGGGTGTATGATGACCTTGGTATTCAGCTTCTCTTACAATGTCCCTCCACCAATAAAACATGGTAGCTAACACCATAAACAAACCTGCACCTAACACCCATAACGAGTATGGATATTCATGCATATATAATGTAAGCCCAAGAAAAAGGGTGAAGCCAGCAGCAGATCCTAAGGCAGGCCATGGGCTTGGTTCAACTAAGTGATATTGATGTTTTTGTTCGCCACTCATTTCATTCTCCTTAATTAACCTTTATATATCCTAACTCAACTTAATCCAAAAAATTTTTAACTTATAAACTATGTTTCAGCATTAAAAAATGTATATGACAAAGTGATCTCTTCCAAGTTTTTTGTGTTTTCATCGTCATTTATGCTTGGGTCAACATAAAACGAAACAGGCATTTTAACCTCTTCTCCCGGCTGGAGTGTTTGTTTTACAAAACAAAAACAATCTACTTTCATAAAAACACTTCCAGCTTTCGGAGGAGATACGTTAAATACTGCTGTACCTGTTGTTGGTTTGTTCGATAAATTTTTTGCTGTATAGTAAATGACTTGTTGTATACCAGGCTGAACAATTATTTCTTTTTTAGGGGCTTTAAACTCCCAATTAAGTTCTTGTGAGATATTTGAGTCAAATCTTATTTGGATATTTCTATATTGACCATTTGATCCTGGAGCTAGTGTAGCTCTTTGAACCGTCCCTGCATATCCAGTAACTCTACAAAACAAATCATACAATGGAACAGAGGCAAAAGATAAACCAAGCATAAAAAAAACAATTAGGAATGCCCATTTTAAAGAATTATTATTTTTTTTGGATAAACTTGAAGACATTTATGCAGTGACATCCATTCTTAAAATTGTAATAAAAAAGAAAAGAACAACCATAAATATTATTATTCCTAAAATAGCAAAATTCTTCGATTTTCTATTTTCGTAAAAAGCTCTAATATATTCATCATTTTTATTAGATTTCATATTTAACCTATCATAAAATCACTAATGAGTTTATCAAAAGAAATACTCGCAAATAAAATACTCAAATAAAAAATTGAGTACACAAATAGACCTCTTTCTGAATCTTTATTTCCTTTTAGTACATAAATAGATCTTCTTATAAATTCAATATTAAGTAACGTAACGACTATCATATAAAAGTTACCAGAGTAATTTAAAATGCAAGGAAGGTATGCGCAAGGCATGAGTAAAAGTGAGTAAATAAATATATTCTTTCGAGTGACCATATCACCATAAATAATTGGTAACATTGGTATTTTAGCAGCTCTGTAATCTGATTTATTTACTAAAGCCAGAGCCCAAAAATGTGGCGGTGTCCATAAAAATATTATTAGGAATAAGATTACAGATTCTACCCCAATAGAACCTGTAGCACAAATATGCCCAATGATCGGAGGAAATGCGCCAGCAGCACCACCTATTACAATATTTTGAACAGTGTGTCTTTTAAGCCACATTGTATAAACTACTGCATAGAAAAATATTGTAAAAGCAAGTAGGCTTGCTGCTAACCAATTTATAGATAAACCTAATATTATTATAGACAAAATAGATGTAATAACTCCAAATGACAGAGCTTCAGAAGGTTGGATCTTACCAGATGGGATAGGTCTATTCTTTGTTCTATCCATTAAAGAATCAATGTCTCTGTCATACCATTGATTAAGAACCCCAGATGCACCTGCTCCAAGGGCTATAGCAAATATTCCTATCAAAGCTAAAAATGGATTAGTTGAATTACCTAATACTGGAACCGCATTATAATATCCAACGAAAGCTGTAAAAACTACTAACGACATAACCCTAGGCTTCATAAGATTAATATAATCATATGGTGAACCTAAGTTATTGGTATCTTGCGAAATATCCTTAGTGTTAACTGCTATCGATGGCATATTAAAGTTCAAAACCTATATTATTTTACTTTTGGTATTTCAGTAAAAGTATGAAATGCAGGTGGTGAAGAAACCGTCCATTCTAAAGTATTATCAGTTGAACCCCATGGGTTTTTAACAGCTTTTCGCTTCTTTACAAAAGCCTCTATTATAACGACTAAAAAGATTATAGCACCCAGAGCCCCTATATAAGATCCAATTGATGAAACCATATTCCATCCTGCAAATGCATCAGGATAATCAACATAGCGTCTTGGCATACCTGCTAAACCTAGAAAATGCATTGGGAAAAATGTTAGGTTAACACCTATAAATGTAACCCAAAAATGGAGCTTTGCTAAACCTTCGCTGTATTCATATCCAGTCATTTTAGAAAACCAATAGTAAAAAGCTGCGAATAAGCCATACACTGCTCCTAATGATAGTACATAATGAAAATGTGCAATAACGTAGTATGTATTATGCAGTACAACATCTAATCCAGCATTTGCTAACACTACGCCTGTTACGCCCCCAACAGTAAAAAGAAAAATAAAACCAATTGCCCAGTACATAGGTATCCTAAAAACTATAGAACCGCCCCACATTGTTGCAATCCATGAAAAGATTTTAATGCCGGTTGGTACAGCTATTACCATAGTGGCAGCTGTAAAATATGCTCTTGTATCTACGGACAAACCAACCGTATACATGTGATGTGCCCATACTACAAAACCAATTACACCTATAGAAACCATAGCATATGCCATTCCTAAATATCCAAAAACTGGTTTTCTTGAGAATGTTGAAACAATCTGGCTTACAATACCAAAAGCTGGCAAAATCATAATATAAACCTCAGGATGACCAAAAAACCAAAATAGATGCAAAAATAAAATAGGATCACCACCACCTTCAGGAATAAAAAAACTTGTTCCAAAATTTCTATCAGTAAGTAACATCGTAATTGCACCAGCTAGGACAGGTATAGCTAACAACAACAAAAACACTGTAACTAGCATAGACCACACAAATAATGGCATTTTGTGAAGTGTCATTCCAGGTGCCCTCATGTTAAATATCGTTGTTATAAAGTTTGCTGCACCTAATATTGAAGATGCGCCTGCTAAATGTAGAGAAAATATTGCAAGGTCCATACCCATACCTGGAGAACCTGCCGAGCTTGAAAGAGGAGGATATATGGTCCAGCCAACTCCGACACCGCCATCAACTACAGCTGATAATAACAGCAAAACAAAGCTTGGAGGTAAAAGCCAAAAAGATATGTTGTTCATTCTTGGGAAGGCCATATCTGGAGCACCAATCATGATAGGAACAAACCAATTACCAAAACCTCCGATTAAACCTGGCATAACAACGAAGAAAACCATTATCAAACCATGTGCAGTTGTGAAAACATTCCACATATGACCATCTTCCATGTACTGCACACCTGGGTTCATCAACTCCATTCTCATGTAAATTGACATTGCTCCACCAATGAAAGCAGCAACTATAGCAAAAATTATATACATAGTACCGATGTCTTTATGGTTAGTTGAATATAACCATCTTTTTACAAAACCTGACGGAGCCCCATGATGATCATGTGATGAACCTGTATTTGCGGTTTGAGACAATGAAGCCATTATTTTATCTCCTTAACTTCCTTTTTTTCTAATAATGCAATTTTATTATTTTCATTTATTGGGTTGTTTGCAAATTTAACTTTTGCTTTTTTTAGCCATTTTTCATATTCATTCTTAGGAAGAGCTTGTATTACTATTGGCATATAAGCGTGGTTAACACCACATATTTGATTACACTGCCCATAGTACTTTTTCTTTCCTAAGGGAACTTCTGTCCAAATTTCATTAATTCTTCCGGCAATAGAGTAAACTTGAAGAGCTAAAGACGGAACAAAAAATGAATGCATAACGTCATTTCCAGTTACAAGAAATTTTATTCTTGTACCCTCAGGCACAACTAGTGGATTATCTACATCCAACATTCTTTTTTGATTATCCTTTAAGTCACTTTCTGCAATTATATATGAATCAAATGAAATTTCTTCATCTGGATATTCATAATTCCAATACCATTGAGCCCCGGACACCTTGACAACCATATCAACTGGCTTATCTGCTTCAGTTAAATAAAGAAGCTTGAATGAAGGAACAGCAATAACAACAAGAATCAAAACCGGAACCACAGTCCAAATAATCTCAATCAGTGTATTATGTGAAGTTTTCGATGGTTTTACGTTAGGTTTTTCTCTAAATTTTATGCATACATAAACTAACAAACCAAGCACAAAAACTGAAATCAAAGTAATCACAACAAGAAGAAAGTTGTGAAGGTCAGTTGCTTTTGTAGCAATTATTCCAGCAGGTTCTTGCAGATCCATTTGCCATGGTTTTGGTTCTGATGCGACAGCTATATTTAACAAAAAAAAGACCGTTGTTCCCGTTGCTAAAAAAATATAATTTAAAATATTTTTCCAACTTTTTAATACAGTGTGGAAAGTTATTTTCATTATTTATGCTCCTCAAGCTTTAATCAAATCAAATCTAAAGTAATAGATTAAATTTAGATTAATTTGAAATGATTCTAAAATACGTCTTTATATGTATTACTTAAAACTTTTTTATGAAAAATGCTAGATCTAAAACCAAATAAATTATTTTTTTTAAATTAAATTATTATTTAATTATCAAATTTATATTTTTTAGTGTTAATCTTGAAGAATAGTAATTATATTATCATGTCATATACATAAAAAATTTAATTAATAGGCTCAAAAATGGAAAATAAATCACCATTAGAAATAACTGATAAATTGTTTTACAAGGATAATGATTTTGATCTTAATAAAGCTCAATCTATTGTATCAGACACTCTAAAAGATGCTGATGACGGAGAATTGTATCTTGAGTCAACAAAATCAGAATCGTTTTCATTTGACGACGGACGAATGAAAAATATTGCTTACGATAGCACAAAGGGTTTTGGTTTAAGGGCAATTGCAGGTGAAGCCAGAGGGTTTGCTCATTCGGGCGAAATAACAGAATCTTCTCTTAAAAGAGCCTCAGAAACAGTCAGGTCCGTATCAAAAAACTATTCAGGCATCATGGCTCCAGGTCCTTCACATGGAATTAACAAACCACTTTACACTTCAATAAATCCAATAGAGAAAACTTCATTTAAAATAAAAACAAGTTTACTTCAAGAAATTGATGCTTACGCAAGATCAATTGATAAAAAAGTTATTCAAGTTTCAGCATCTATTTCTGCCTCTTATCAAGCAATTCAAATATTAAGAGGTGATGGAAAGAGAACCGCTGACATTAGGCCTCTTATTAGACTTAACGTATCATTAGTTGTTGAAAAAAATGGAAGGAGAGAGACTGGAAATTCTGGATGTGGTGGAAGAGGAAGATATGAAGAATGGATTAATTCTGACAGATGGAAAGGTCAAGTTAAAGAAGCTTTGAGAATTGCTAATACCAACCTTGAATCTATACCTACACCTGCTGGTGAAATGCCTGTAATTTTGGGTCCAGGTTGGCCAGGTGTTATGTTACACGAAGCTGTAGGTCATGGTTTAGAAGGAGATTTTAATAGGAAAGGCACTTCAATATTCTCAGGGAAAATTGGAGAAAAGGTTACTGCTGACGGGGTTACAGTTATTGATGACGGAACAATTGAAAACAAAAGAGGATCAATAACAATTGATGACGAAGGCACAAAATCATCAAAGAACATTTTAATAGAAAATGGAATTTTAAGAAATTATATGCAAGACCGACAGAATGCAAGATTGATGAAAATGGAACCAACTGGAAATGGGAGAAGACAGTCTTATTCTCATTACCCTATGCCAAGAATGACAAACACTTACATGGATAATGGAACAATTGAACCAGAAGAGATTATAAGTACAGTTAAAAAAGGCATTTATGCTGTTAATTTTGCTGGTGGACAAGTTGATATTACAAATGGGAAATTTGTTTTTTCTGCTTCAGAGGCATATCTAGTAGAAAATGGAAAAGTTAAGCAGCCACTTAAAGGAGCAACCCTAATTGGTAATGGCCCCGATGCAATGTCAAAAATTTCTCTTATTGGAAATGACATGTCTTTAGATGACGGAATTGGCACATGTGGAAAAGAAGGTCAGGGTGTTCCTGTGGGTGTTGGACAACCTACGTTATTAATGGGGGGCATCACAGTAGGAGGAACTGATACAAACTAAAGTATCAGAAAGCGTTATCGATAAATACTTTGTCTATATTTTTCTTCCAGATACCATTAAACTTTTCTAGAAGAATTTCAGATCCAGTCTTTTTGTTTCTAATGATATTGTACAGTGGATCTAAAAACTGTCTTTCATCAACACCTCGTTCATCTAATTTATTACGTCTTTGAAGACCTAAACTAGAAATTCTTATCATTTCTTCTGCTATATCAATAATTTTTTTTGATCCTAGTTTCCCATTTAAACCGTATTTTGCAGCTGAAATTCTTCCTTCTTCTAGAAGCTGAGCATTCATAAATGGCTTTGCCAAATCATAGGCCTCTAATTGAGCCTCATTATCATACAATAATCCCACCCATAACGCTGGGAGGGCACAAATTATATTCCAAGGGCCACCATCTGCACCTCTCATTTCTAAATATTGTTTAAGTCTAACTTCTGGGAATGCAACTGTTACATGGTCCTCCCAATCTTTGAGAGAAGGAAATTGACCTTCAAAACCTTCTAATTTTCCATCCATAAAATCTACAAAAGATCTTCCAGATACGTCAATATACTTGCCTTCCCTGTATACAAAATACATTGGCACCTTGAGGACATAATCTAACCATTTCTCATAGCCAAAAGTTTCATTAAAAACAATTTCTGGTACACCTGTTCTATTAGGGTCAGTATCTGTCCAGACCATTGCTCTTGAAGATAAATATCCACTTTCCTTACCTTCAATAAATGGGGAATTAGCAAAAATAGCTGTTGCAATGGATTGTAATGCCAAGGATGTTTGAAACTTTTGGACCATGTCCTGTTCATTCAAATAATCCAGATTAACTTGAATAGTACATGTCCTTAACATCATATCTAATCCGAGTTGACCAACTTTAGGCATAAAATTTTTCATTATTTCATATCGACCCTTTGGCATCCAATTTTGCTTTGAACGAGACCATTTAGGATCATAACCTAGACCAATCATTGATAATCCAAGTTTGTTCATAGCTTTTTTCATGATTTTTAGGTGTCTTCCAGTCTCTCTACATGTTTGATGTAAGTTATCCAGAGGAGACCCTGATAATTCTAATTGCCCACCAGGTTCAAGAGAAATTGATGCACCAGTTTCATCTTTTAAAGCAATCGTATTGTTTTTTTCTAAAATTTTTTCCCATTTATTTTCTTTTGCAAGATTATTTAATAGTTCACTTACACTTGATTTACCAAAATAACCAACTCTTTCTAAGTTATTTAAATGAAAAACAAATTTTTCATGTTCTGTACCTATTTTCCAATCTTCTCTTTTTTTTTCACCTTCTTTAAACCAATTTATGAGGTGTTCTTTTTTTAATCTTGGCATTTAGATCTCATATTTAGATTATGGTATAAATTGAAAATATTAACACTTAACATGTTATAGTATTTCTAATCTAGATTGAACTTAATTATAAGATTATTAATTATTTTTAATATCTCTATTTAAATAGGGCCAAAGAGAAAGTGCAGCAATTACTGCTGTATCAGATCTCAAAATTCTAGGTCCCAGATCAATTGGTCTTATAAACTTCTTTTCTCTTAAATAATTTGTTTCATTTGTACTGAAACCACCTTCAGGACCCACTAGAATAGCACCAAAAGACTTTGTTGATAAATTTTGAAACTCTATTTTGACGAAATCATTGTTTCTAATGGTTTCGTCACAAAAAAATATAATTCGATCTTTATCCCAATTAGGAATTAAATCTTTAAGTTTCTTTACAGCACAGACTTCAGGAATCGTTATGCGTTCGCATTGTTCAGAAGATTCAATAGCTATATCTTGCATTCTTTTTAGATTTAAATTTTTTGTGATAGTGCGTTCTGTAATTACAGGGATAATTTTAGATACTCCCAATTCAGTTGCCTTTTGCACTATATATTCAGTTGGAGATTTTTTAACTGGCGCAAATAATAACCAGATATCATTTTCAACTTTGACATCTCGTATTTTTTTAATGATATCAATAATAATTGTATTTTTATAAATTTCAGAAATTTTAGCCAAAAACTCACCATTAACGCTATTGAAAACTAAAATTGAATCATCAATTTTTTTTCTCATTACATTTATTAAATAATGAACTTGCTTATTTTCTAGTTTAACTTGACTTTTTAAAGATATTTCTCCTGGAAAATAAAGTCTGATTTTAGCTTTATAAGATAGGTCTAACATTATCGAAAACCGTATAACTTAAATTAATTTCACTGCTCATTGATTAGAATATAGTATAATGATATTGCATTATTTATGAATATACCCAAACAAAATAATTCTGACATGCTAGATAGTGGTTGGTGGGACATACTACCTAAGCATTATATCAAATGGATAAGATTGGGAAGATTTGACAGACCAGTCGGTTTTTGGCTTCTACTTCTACCTGGGTGGTGGGTGCTTCCATTAACAAATTTAGATTTGATAAACTGTATAAAACTAATGTTTATTTTCTTAATAGGTTCAATCGTAATGAGAGCTGCTGGATGTACTATTAATGATATGTGGGACAAAGATATTGATAAAAAAATTTCTAGAACAAAAACAAGACCGCTTGCCAGTGGTGAAATTTCAATTTTACACGCAACCTATTTTTTATTTACAATGTTATTAATTGGTTTAATTTGTCTGTATCAATTAAATGTTTACACTTGGTTTGTAGCTGTCTCAGCGATACCTCTAGTTATTCTATATCCTCTAGCTAAAAGATTTACAAAATGGCCACAAATTATCTTAGGATTGACCTTTAGTTGGGCTGTCCCAACAGCTTGGTCTGCTGCAAATGAAGAGTGGAATTTAGGAATATTCATTATGTATTTGGCAACTGTATTCTGGATCATTGGATATGACACAATTTATGGATGCCAGGATAAAAATGAAGATGAAATTTTTGGTATTAAAAATTCCGCTGTATCAGCTAAAAACTTCTTAACTTTTTTTGTAGGATGTTCATATAGTTTAATGTTTTGCTTATTAATTATTAGTGGATATTTATTAAATAATAATATCTTTTGGTACATTGGTGTATCACTTTGTGGATTGCATCTTACTTATCAAGTAATAAAAATAAAAAACATAGAACATAATAACCCATTGCAAATATTTAAATCAAATGTCGTCCTTGGTCTATTGTTAACATTATCATCTTTAGGAAATTATATAAGTTAATAAACAGAGATTCTAAATTTTATATTTAAGCCTAAACACACCGTCCACTAAAATCATATGTGGAAAAGTTAACGCTGCCAAACCAATAAAAGTTACTTTTATAATTGTATCTGTATATGAATATAAATTTAGTAAAATATAGTATGCGGTTACACCACCAAACCAACTTAATACAGAAAAAATAATCATTAGAAACAATAATTTTTTCTTTTCCATAAAGTTAAGTAACGTTGGTATAATTCTTTTAAAATGGTGAATACTGTGAACAAAACAAAAATATATCGCAAATGCTGGCAAAGGTGGGAAAAGTGATATCACTAAAACCATTACAGTAAATAATTTGATATAATTTTTAGAAAAAGTAATTTTTTTATAATTAAATAATATTAAAATTAATGATAAAATCCATACCAAAAGAGCCGCATAAAGAAATTGCCACAATAAATACAATTGATTACCAGATAAAATTGAAAAGAGATGATTAACTTCATCTTTGTTAAAAAAAATTATGCCCAATAATACCAGCCCCCCATGAGCATAACCACAGATATAATATAAATTATTATTTTTCCAATTTAAATCACCACAACCAAAATGGAAAATACTTACTATTAAGAACAAAATGAGGGAAAAAACTGGTAAAAAATACCACAGAACTACAACTAATGTAGCGACTAATAAATATGTAATTATAAATCGTACCTGTAAATAAAAACTTTTCGTAAAACCTAATGTAACAGAGATAGCTCCATCAAGAGATCCATGGGGAATACCCATAAAAATAATAAAAAATAATGAGATATAATCTAACCAATCTAAGGTAAATTGAACCATTTATTATACACAACATAAAAAAATGACTTGATAAATGGTATTTTAGGCATTGAAATAATTATTTTGCAAGTTGTTAATAGTGAAGCATTTCCAGACATAAATTTAGCCATTTCGTCACCAGTTAAAATTCTAGCTAAACTTGAAAAAATTTTGGAAGCTAAGACAGGATACTCATTAATTACATTTATAAATATTTTATCTAAAAATAAATCAATAGTATTATGAATTTGAGTATTAATTTTTTTTCTATTGTTTATTTGGCTAATTATTTGAAATGCCTGTTTTTGAATAAAAGTAAAAGCATATCCCGAAGAAGGCCTTACTGCTCCCCCTCTTGTACCAATATTATACATTTTTTTAGATGCACAAGAAATATAATGCATGGGAATAACACCTTTTTCGTGATCACTCTTTGTGAACTTGACCAAGTTAAAATATTTTTTGAGATATTTTGAAATTTCAGCTGAATAAAATTCTTTGTTCTCAACTATTTTTGAAAAAATTGTAGATTCAACCAAAGCTTTCCGTTTACTAAATGGTAGTAGGTAAATAAAATGCATACCTTTTGACTGGTCACATCTGAAATCCATTAATGTTACTACATCTTCATCAAACACATCTTTCTCGGAAGTAACTACAAATCCTTCAAAGTGCTGCAACAAAATATTAGTTGGAATTTTAGGTGGTCTACTATCAAATACTAAATCACCTTTAATTTTCTTATTTTTAACAAATAATTGACCATCTTTTTCAAGTACATCATTTTCTAAAATGGTAAATTTTTGACTTGGAAGTTGTTTTTTACATATATCCAACCATTTTTTTCTTTTTATCACACAATAAGGATGTTTAACTGACGTTAGAATATGTTTAGAGTCATTAGTATTAATTGACCATTTAGACCACACATGATTTGCTTTTTTATAAGCATCATCATTAATTTTTACTTTCCAAAATCCCCAAAAATGATCTTTGTTAGTTTTATTTTTGTTACCTATAATTAAATTAAATTTGTAGTTAGGCAATTTGCGAATTAACCTAGCCAATGATAATGCTGCGCAACCACCTCCAATAATGTTAATTTCCTTTTTTATCATTCACTAAATTTTCTAAATAAATATGAAGTTTAGAATTATGCTTTTTCTTATTTCTTAAATAAAAAATTTCTTTAAAAGTCTTGAATAGTGTAATTTTTATTTTCGAGAAGATTGATGTTATTTGTCTTCCATTTTGCCAATTGAAATTTTCATTTTCTAACTGCACCCCAATTTCTCTGTAAACTCCTGATGCTACAGAAATTGCAACCCTTGTATTAAAGGGCAAAAAAGGGAAACCTTTTTCTCCACTCAAATAATATTGTTCAGCTAGAATTAATAATTTTTTTATACCTTTTGAAATCATATGAATTTTTTTTAAGTCATTAGTTTTAGCTGCTAAAACTATTTCTTTAGGTGAAATATTCTGAACCCAGCTCCCAGGTAAATATCGTCTTCCCATTTTAGCGTCTTCTAAAACATCTCTTGCAATATTTGTAAGCTGCATAGCTATTCCGAGATCTATAGCAAATGATTTAGCAAGATCATTATCACACTTTAAAGCATCACACATCATTATTCCAACAGTTCCAGCTACATGATAAGAATATCTAATTAACTCCTCTTCCTGCTTAAATAAAACACCCTTTTGATCTAAAATAAGTCCATCAATTAAATCTATTACTACTTTTTTAGAAGATGATTTTAAAAATTTAGGATACTTAATTGAATAAATATTTTCTAGTTCTGTAATTGTATTCTTTTTAATAATAGATTTAATGTTAATGAGATACTTATGGGAATTAGATTCTCCACTATCTGCTATGTCATCTAAAATTCTACAAAAACTATATAACTCAGCCGCCCTATTTATGCATTCTTTATTTAAGAACTTACCAGCCCAATGAAAACTTTTGCCATTTTTTTTTAATACTATTTTGTCATCATCAACATGGCAATCCATATTAAGCTCTTTTATTTTAATAAACTTTCGACAACTTTTGCAGATGATAATACACCTGGAATACCAGCACCAGGATGAGCTCCAGCTGCAGCAAAGAATAAATTATCAATATGAGGATCTTTATTATGATATCGAAACCAAGCAGATTGTGAAAAATTTGGCGCTATTGAAAACCCTGCACCATGAGTAGAACGATAATCATTTTTAAAATCAACGGGAGTCATATAAAATTCATCACAAATATTATTTTTTAATTCTGGTAAAATTGTACTTTCTAAAGCGTTTACAATTCTGTCTTTAAGTTTATCACCTTCAATTTCCCAATTAATATTACCTTGTAAATTAGGAACAGGACAAAGAACATAAAAGCTATCGCAACCTTTTGGAGCAAAACTTTCATCAGTTGCAGTAGGTCTATGTATGTATAATGAAAAATCTTCACTTAAAATTTTGTTATCAAAAATATCAGTTAACAAGCCTTTAAATCTTTTACTAAGCCATATCGAATGATGGGCAATATTTAAATATTGTTTTTTAGTCCCAAAGAACAAAACATACATCCCAAAGGAATAACTAGTTAATTTTTCTGGAAGGAATTTTTTTCTTCTTTTTTTTCTTGATTTCAAAATTTCATTATAGAAGGTTGGTGGGTCACCGTTGAAGATATAGTTATCAGCATAAAATGTGTCGCCATTCATGCATTCGATTTTTTCAATTTTGCCATTTGTTTCAAAAGCATTTTTTATATCAGTATTGTATTTTATTTCAACCCCTGTCCGCTCTAATAATTTTGTTAACTCTTCAACCAGTTTCCCAGTGCCACCCATGCTGAAATATACTCCCCAATTTCTCTCTAGAAAATGTATAAGCGCATAAATAGAGGTAGTAGTAAACGGGTTTCCTCCTACCAATAAAGGATGTATAGAAAAAGCTGCTCTCAAATGTGGATTTTTGATATATTTATTTACAAATTGAGAAACTGTTAAATAGCTTTTTAACTTTATTAGGGCAGGTACTTGTTTCATCATGTAGAAAAAGGAGCTAAAAGGTTTATCTGATAATTTAGTAAAACCTACATCAAAAATAGCTTTAGAAGCTTCTAATAATTTATCATAATTATTTGCGTCTTTTTTTGAAAATTTTTTCATTTCTTTTTTAGTTTTTTGTATACTTTCGGAATAATCGAAAGTTTGATTGTCATGAAAATGAAACCTGTACCAAGGTTCTAAAGGTTTGAACTCAATATATTCTTCTCTTTTTTCATTAAATAATTCAAAAAGCTCATCAAACAAAAAAGGAGCTGTTATTACAGTTGGACCAGCATCATGTTTGAAACCATTTTTTCTAAATACTTGAGCTCTACCACCTAAAGAACCTAATCTTTCAATTAAAGTAACTTGATGACCGAGCGATTTTAATCTAAGGGCAACTGCTATACCACCAAAACCACCACCAATTACAACGCTTCTGATATCAATATTATTTAGTTTTTTATTTAATAAATTCATAAAATTCTTAACCATATTAAAAAAAAAGCCTGTAGATTTACCTACAGGCTTTTATTTTTATTTTTTTTAATGCTTATGCATCGGATTCAGTGGTTGCCGCGGCCCATATAGCTAAACAGAAAGCAATTTTATTAATAACATCAGCTATGTTATAGATAAAATTTAAGCTGTTTGCGTCAGCACCACCAGCCATATAGCCCATGAAATAACCAATTGGGTAAATGGCCCAACCAATAGTCACAATCCATTTCATTGTATTAAAAGCTGATTGAACGGATTCAGGTGCGCTATCTGCACTAACTTTACTAGCTTCACCAGCAAAAATTTCATATAGAATGAATATCCATCCAGCCATTCCAATTACAAAACCAATAGTTGCATTTATAAAACCAGCTTCACCTAAGTATCCACCAATTAACATAACTAGAGATCCAAGAAATAATCTCCAGAAAACTCCACCAGCAACTGCAGTACATGCTGCAAGGATTAAATAAAATTCAATCATTTGTAGTGGAACTGTAATAATCCAGTCTACATATCTAAATACTGTAGGAGATGCACCTGTGGAAACCCACACATCTCTCATGTAGAAATAGTGAACTGCTGCAACTAGAGTAACAAGAGCACCAACAACTAGAGATGTTCTCCACTTGCCTTTTACCCTCAATGATTCCATTAAGAAGAAAACAGTTGCTGCAACCATGGCAATAGATATTATCCAAAAACTTATACCAACAGCATCACTTGGGTCTAGATTACCACCGTGTGACCCTGCAAATGAAAGTGTTGGAAGTAGGGCTAAAAAACTAGCCGGTATTAAATATTTTAAAAAAGACATTTATAAACTCCCCTTATACTTGTCATGTTTAATTTCTAGCAACTGCTAGATTTAATGCAAAATAGCACATTTAGCGAAAACAATAAAAGGGAATTTAAAGTTAGGCAACAATTAAAAGTAATTTAATTGCATTTTTTTTTTATATAAATTATTAACGTATTGTTTTATATAGATTAATTTTATGATAACAATTATCATTTTCAAATAAAAATTAGGAAAATTTTTATAATTCGCTAGAATTTACATATAAAAACTAACTAGTTTTAATGTAAATTTTTAGTCTAAAAGTTAAAAATAGGTATAAATTAGTAAATATAAATCAAATTTTTAACAAAAAAATTATTGTTTAAAATTCAAATTAAATAATTAAATCACCACGTATACTTTTTTTAATAATTTCCCATTCAGGATTTTTTGGTTGTATTGCTTTACTCTTTAGCTTTTCATGAAGACTTATTCTGTAAGTTTTGTCACTAACAACCTTATCAATCCATTCTGGTAACCTGTCTTCTTCAATACCTAAACTATAAATTAAATATGATAATGCTTTTTTTTCACTAATACTTTTTAATGTAATATTCTTAGCATTAATTTCGGATAACCTTTTAGGTTTATTGTCGTTAAATGGGAAAACACCTGCAATTGAGATATATCCATATACTTGTTTTGTATATTCAAAATCTTTTATTTTAACAGTGTCTAACTTTAACTTTACAAAACTGTATGCAACTCCTAACGCTTCACTTAAATGCATAATTTCTAATTGTTCTTCATTAAGCCATAATACATTAAGATCTACTTCAGTTCCTTTGCTTGGCCATTGGGTGGCTGGCATTGATCCATAGGCTGACAAAGACGCTGCATACACTATATCAGAATCTATTAAAATAGCAGGCGTGACACAAATATCCTGATTTAATGAAAATTTTCTTTTTAATTGATATGGTGATCTATTAGAACCAACTGATAATATTGGTATTCTATTATTAAGGTCATCACAAATGCCTTTAATAAATTCACCCTTATAAAATGAAAAAGGATAATTGGGTGCAAAATATGGATACTTTATAGCTCTATCAAATGACGAAAAATTAGGAAATAATTCTTCATTAATATTTTGATTATCATTTTTCATTACAAATCATATTTTTATAAACCCAGAGTTTCATCATAACCTAAAGCAATATTCATAGATTGAATAGCAGCGCCAGAAGCACCCTTTCCTAAATTGTCTAGTCTAGAGGAAATAATTAACTGATCATTGTCATCATTTCCGAAAATACTGATATCTAAAAAGTTTGTTCCAACTAAATTATCTGGTCTAAAATATCCTTTATCGCTAATACCTTCATCTTTTTTTAAAACTTTAATAAAGTTAGCTCCTGAGTAAAATTCTTCCATTAAACGTTGAATTTTTTTTGAATCCATCTTGTCATTTAACCATGAAAAATGAAGTGGTATAGAAACAATCATACCTTGTATAAAATCACCTACTGATGGACTGAAGATTGGAGTTAATTCTAGGTTATTATGATACATAATTTCAGGTAAATGTTTGTGATTTAATTTCAGTCCATAATTAAAAAAAGGCTCATGATCTGTATGCTTAAAATAATTAATCATTGATTTTCCACCACCAGAGTAACCACTAACAGCATTTATAATAATTGGAATATTTTTACTTAAAATGCCATTTGTAATCAACGGTTTTAAAATAACATTAGCCCCAGTAGAATAACATCCTGGCGATGCAATGCGTTTTGAATTTTCAAGACTTTTTCTATAATTCTCTCCTAACTCTGGAAGTCCATATGACCAATTTGGGTTAGTTCTATGGGCTGTAGAAGCATCAATAATTATTGGAGATTCATCTCCAAGTTCATCAGCGACCTTAACAGTTTCAATAGATATTTCATCAGGTAAGCACAAAAATGTTACATCCGATTTTGCTAACATTTCTTTTTTATAAGAAATATTTTTTCTTTTAGATTGATCAACTGACATTATATCAACATTTGGATGCTTACTTAACTTTTCATGAACTTGCAAACCTGTGGTGCCAGTTTCTCCATCAATAAAAATATCCTTTTTCATATTTACCTATTTTATACTTATAAAGTTGCAACAATTAAAACAGTATATTAATAAAACATATATAAATCTTTTGTAAATTCTCTTTTTCATAGGAACAACTTTTAAATGTCTACAAAAAAAATTAATGATAAAGATATCATGAACCTTCTTATTGATACAGCTATTTCAAATGGCGCAACTAGTGCAGACTGCATTTTATCTAGAAGTCGAGGTGTATCAATTACAAGAAGGTTAGGTAAAGATGAAAATATTCAAAGGTATGAAGACTTTAACACTGGATTAAGAGTATTTGTTAATAATAAAATTTCATCGATTTCAACTAATGAAAATTCTGAAAAAGCTCTAAAAGAGGTTGCAAAAAGAGCTGTAGAAATGGCTAAAATTGCACCAGAAGATGAATATAGCTTTATAGCAAGTAAAGAGTTGCTTCAAAATTTCCCAATACAAGAAGGTATGTTTATTGATAGTTATGATTCTGTAGAACCAAATGTTGATGTAATAAGAGATAGAGCATCAGAAGTTGAAGAAATAGCTTTAAGTGTAAAAGGTATTACTAATAGTGATGGTGCAGATTCATCATGGGGTGAAGGAGAAACACTCTTGATGACATCTAATGGTTTTTTCGGTTCATCAAAAAAATCTAATCACAGCGTGTCAGTAGTTGTTATTGCTGAAAAAAATGGGAAAATGGAGAGAGACTATGATTACTCTTCAAAAGTTTACGGTGAAGATCTAAAAGACGGCAAAAAAATCGGCCGTGAAGCCGCAAAGAAAACATTGGCCAGGATTGGTGCTAAAAAACCAGTAACTGGACAATATCCAGTCATTTTCGACCCAAGAGTATCTAGGTCAATAGCAAGTCACTTTGCATCAGCTATAAATGGATCATCAATAGCACGCAAAACTAGTTTTTTAAAAGATTCTTTAAATAATAACATCGCTAACAAAGCTGTTACTCTAATTGATGATCCTTTTCTTAAACGAGGCTTAGGTTCAAGATTGTTTGATGCAGAAGGACTAGGCACCTCAAAGCATGTTTTAATAAAAGATGGAGTGCTTGAAAATTGGCTTCTGGATTTATCATCAGCAAAACAATTAGATATATTACCAACTGCAAATGCAAAAAGAGGCATTAGCGGCCCTCCTTCACCAGGCATAACTAATCTGTTTCTATTACCAGGTAAAGATACTCCTGAAAGCCTTATTTCTAGTTTAAGTAATGGTTTTTACGTTACAGACATGATTGGTAGCAGTGTATCAATGGTTACTGGTGATTATAGCCGTGGTGCTAGTGGTTTTTGGATTAAAAATGGTGAATTATCAGCCCCCATTACAGAAGCAACTATAGCAGGTAATTTAAAGGATATGTTTAAGACACTAAAACCTGCTAACGATCTTGATTTTTCACATTCTATAAATTGTCCAACTCTATTAATAGAGGATATGACAATCGCAGGTAATTAATTGATAAACACATCAGATAAAATAAAATTTAACAGAATTTTAGCTTGGTTCGACATGATTGTGAAAGATCATGGATTTCTAAGATTTTGTTATCACAATTTTCATCAAATTGATGAAAAATTATATAGGTCAAATATGCCTACGCCCCTTAGAATAAAACACTATGGTGAACTTGGTATAAAAACCATTATAAATCTAAGAGGAGTTAGAAAGGATGGTGGCTGGTTATTAGAAAACGAGGCTTGTGAAAAAAACAACATAAAATTAATAGATTTTAGAGCAAGATCTCGCGCTGCGCCTGAAAAAGATATGATATTTAAAGCTGAAAAACTTTTTAAATCTATTAAATACCCGGCTTTAATACATTGTAAATCAGGTGCTGACAGGGCTGGAATAATGTCTGCATTATATATGCTTACTCACAAAAAAGAGCACCCAAATATTGCGAAACAACAATTATCTTGGAAATATCTTCACGTAAAATGGGCCAAACCAGGAGTTTTAGATAGTTTTGTTGAAGAATATTCAAAACAATATAAACAAAATAAAATGAAGTTTATAGACTGGGTAAAAGAAAAATATGATCCTGAAAAATTAGAGCGTAATTTTCAATCTGTTTGGTGGGTTAATAGATTATTAGATGATTTTTTGAAAAGAGAATAACTATTCTTAAGTTCATGAATTATATAGTTTTTTGTAATAATCAGAACTTTTGATTAACTCTTTATGGCTTCCTACATCTACGATTTTACCCTTACTTATCAAAATTATCTGGTCTGAATTAATTATTGTGGAAAGTCTGTGCGCAATAGTAATTGTTGTCTTATTCTTTGTGAGTATTTCAAGGGTTTTATTAATTTCACTCTCAGTTTCAGCATCAAGGGAACTTGTCGCCTCATCTAAAAGTAAGATAGGAGCATCTTTTAGAATGGCTCTAGCAATTGATATCCGCTGTTTTTGCCCTCCAGACAATGTATTACCTCCTTCTCCGACAATTGTATTATAACCATCTAAAGATTTGGCTATAAATTCATGGATATCTGCATTCATTGCTGCTTTTTTGATTTTATGATCTGGAGCGTCTAAATTGCCAAATCTAATATTATCCATAAAGCTTTTATTATAAATTATAGTTTCCTGGCTAACCAATGAAATATTTTTTCTAAGCGAATTTAAACTTACATCCTTAATGTTTTCTTCATTTATTAAAATTTCTCCAGTTATTGGATCATAAAATCTTGAAATCAAATTAACTATTGTAGACTTTCCAGATCCACTTTGCCCAACCAGTGCAACTTTAGATCCTGAATTTACGATAAAGGTAATTTCATCTAAAACTTTGTTCTTTTTGTTATATCCGAAGCTGACCCCTTTAAAAGTTATTTTTGGTGGTTTGTTTTTTGCTATTTTTAAATTAGGGGCAGATGATAAGCTAATAACTTTTGGAAAAATATTTAATTGTGTGTAAATTCTTCCTAAAGCAGAGAGAGCCTCCTGAAAAACAGTATTGAAAGTTCCTAATGCTCTAGCAGGTTGTGCGATCATTAATAATGCTGTTACGTAACCCACTACACTTCCAGGCGATAATTCACCTATTGATACACGATAGCTTGCAAAACCAATTACACTAGCTGCTGCAACTCCTCCTAAAATTTCTAAAATAGGCAAAACTTTTGCTCTTCCAATTATTAAACTAAACATTTTTTTAAATAACGAGTCCAAAACACCTTTGGATCTATTAATTTCCATATTCTCTAAATTGTACGATTTAACCATTCTTATGCCTTGAAGCATCTCAGTAAGTGTGGATGTAACTATTTCCATTTGTTCTTGAAGAGATGTTGCGATGATCTTTTGTTTTTTCCCAATCCTAACTACAGGCCTCAACGCTAATGGGTAAATTATAATAACTAATATTGATAAAAGCCAATCCAACCAAATTAGATAAATTAATAATGCTACAACTGTAAAAGTATCCCTGACTAAATTATTTATAGTTCTCTCAAAACCATCTCTAATTAAAATAACATCATTCATTATTTTAGAAACATGGTTACCTGAAGATAATTTATTCAATTCATCCAAGTCAGCAGTTATCAATTGCTTAGTTAGTATTTTTTGGATATCTACCGAGATTGATAATGAGATTTTTGAAACTTGACGTATTTGGAAAAACATTGCAACACCTCTAATAATTGCAACAATAGCAATAATAAGAGGGAAAATAGTCCAGTTATTATTATCATCAAATAAACTATCGAAAACCAGTTGTATCAAATAAGGATAGATTGAAGCAGTAGCTGCAACAACAACCAATAATATAAAAGCTAATATAATATCAATCTTATAATTGGATACAAAATCATTCCAAAATTCTCGAATTAAACTTTTACTTTGGTTTGTTTTCATTTGGTTTGTTTTCATATTAATCCAATTTAATATATCATTTATATTAATCTATTATACTAATTATATGTATAGATAGTTATTTTGTTTTGTGTAAATTTAATTTAATACTCAATTTTAAATATTTGCTGTAATTTGGAATTTTAAATGCGTGTTTTAAAACGTTTTAGTAAAACTAGTATTGGTCAAAAACTAATAGGTTTTATCTTTTATTTTATTACAAAATTAATTTCACGTTCAATTAGGTGGGAATATTTTGAGCAAAGCAAAAAATCAAAAATTTTTGATAATAGACATAAATATATTTTTTGTTGCTGGCATAATAAATTATTTTTAGGGCCTCATCTTTTACCAAGAAACAGAGTAATTAATGCACTTCAGTCTAGTCATTCCGACGGGATGATTACTTCTATAGCTTTTCAATATCTTGGAATGAATGTGATACTAGGCTCCTCAAAAAAAGGAGGAATGCAGGCATTCAGAAAAATGGTGAAACATTTACAATTAGGCGAAAGTATAGCGATTACACCAGATGGACCTAGAGGACCTAAAGAAAAAGTTAAGGAAGGTATTATAAAACTAGCTCAGATGACAAACACTCCTATTATTCCTTTAGTGTGGACTACAAATAAGTTTAAAATAATTAATTCATGGGATAAATTTGTTTTACCATATCCATTTTCAAAAGGAATATATAGTTTTGGAAAACCAATATACATAGAAACAAAAATAGATGTAAATAGATTTGAACTTGAAAGACAAAATCTTGAAAATGAAATCAAAAGACTTACAAAAATATTAGAAAGTAAGATAAATTGAGCTTTATAACAAATTTTGGGACTTACAATGACACTATCTATATATAATTTTTTATGGAGAATATTAAAATTGTTTTTGCCTAGTTATTTATCAAGACGACAAAAACAAGGAAAAGAAGATAAATATAGACTTAATGAAAGATATGGACTTTCAAAAAAACTTCGACCTGATGGCATTATTGTTTGGTTACATGGAACAAGTGTTGGTGAGTCTGTTGCAGCTTTAGCACTGGCTAATTCAATGAAAAAAAATGGTTTTGGTAAAAATAAAAAAGAGTGTTTTTTGTTAACAACTAACACTACTTCTGCTGCCAAATTAATAAATGATAAAATAAAAAAAGGTTTACCTGCAATTCATCAATATCATCCTTATGATCATCCTAAATTTGTTTCAAAATTTTTAAATCAATGGAAACCAAATATGGCTGTTTTTATGGAATCAGATTTTTGGCCTAATTTAATATATTTGACTGCAAATTCTAATATTCCAACTATTCTTGCATCTTCACAAATGTCAGATAAATCTGCTCGTTTTTGGACAGGATTAGGTTACTTTTTGGCAAAGAAAATTTTTAGTAAAGTTGATCATGTATTAGCTGTTGATCCCAAACAAGAGGTCTTGTTTAAGAAATTAGGTGCTAAAAATGTTAAAAGTTTAACAAGTCTTAAATCAATAGCTGAAAAACCTCCTGTAGATCAAAATTATGTATTTAAACTAAAAAAGAATATACTTAGAAAAAAAATATTAATTGCAGCCTCAACTCATCCAGGAGAAGAAGAGTTAATGATTAAATTAGCTAATCTCCTAAGAAAAAAATCTCATGATAAAATTTTAATTATAATCGCACCAAGACATATTAATCGAAGCTTGGGTATTCAAAATAGAATAAAAGCTGCTGGTTTCGATATAAAATCAAGAAGCAAAGGCGAGTATCCATCAAAAAACGATATATTTTACCTTTCAGATACAATGGGGGAAATGGGCTCGTTAATAGAAATATCGGATTTAGTTTTTGTAGCTGGTTCTATGGTGCCTGTTGGAGGTCATAGTCCATCTGAAGCATCTCAGTTTGGTAAACCAGTTATAATGGGTCCACATTCTGAAAAATGTGATGCCCAGATTAAAGATCTAGTTTGGTCTGGAGGTGCCATACAAATAGAAAAAGGACCTAAAATGAATGAGAATTTTATTAATAATATTGTTGAGTTACTTAGTAACTCAGAACGCTTAGAAGATATGGGTAGAAATAGTTTAATTACCTCTGGTTTTGCTCAACAACGTGCAGATGAAGCAAGTATAAATTTAATTGAACTATTAAAAACATATAAAAACGTAAATGTTGCTTAAAATTTTTAGAACTCCTGAATTTTGGTATAAAAGAAACAGTATATCAAAATTACAAATTATACTTCTCTATCCATTTTCTATTTTGTGGGTTTTAATTGATGAGTTTAAAAGTTACTTTTCAAAAACCTATAAATCTAAATTAAAGGTAGTTTGCATAGGGAATCTTACTGTTGGAGGAACAGGCAAAACTCCATTTTCGATTTATACTTACAAGCTTTTAAAAAATTTAGGTTATAATCCAGTGTTTTTAACCAGAGGTTATGGTGGTTTTAAGAAAGGACCATTAGAAGTTAATAATTCACATCATTTTCAAGATGTTGGGGATGAACCAATATTATTAAGCAAAGTTGGAACCACAATCGTTTCTAGAAACAGATACTTAGGAGCTAAATTCATAGAAAAACACAAAGATAAATTTAATGTTATTATAATGGATGATGGTTTACAAAATTATCAATTAAAACAAGATATAAAATTTTTATTAGTAGATAAACAATTAAAGCTTGGCAATGGGTATTGTTTACCTGCAGGACCATTAAGACAGTCTATAGAACGTGGTCTAAATGATATTGACAAAATAATATTAACAGGAGAGAGCGACAGTAACGAAAAAAACTTATTTAAGTCTTTTAACATCCCAGTTATTAAATCAAATGTTAAGATAGCTATTCCAATAAAAATAAAAAAAGAAAGATTACTAGCTTTTTGTGGCCTAGCTAATCCTAATAAGTTTTTTGAAACACTTAAGAAGAACGGATATGAAATATCATCTACAAAAATATTTCCTGATCACTATGCTTATAAAAAAGACGATGTTAACAATTTAATTTTTGATGCAAATAATCGAAACTTAAAACTTATTACAACTGAAAAGGATTATGTTAAAATTTCAGAAAATAAGAACCATATACATTTTTTACCAATTGAATTGGAATTAAGCGTGAAAGATAAATTGAATCTTGAAATATTTTTTCAGGAAAAACTAAATGCCTGATCCATTAAGTTTTAGAATTAAAAAGCAATTTGATAGATACATACATGATCCAATAATGGCAAGTATAACTATTCCATTATTCATAATACTTAAGATTTTACCGTATAAATTTTCATCTTACTTGTGTGGAGCATTAATGTATTTAGTAGCCCCACTTACTTCTTATAACAAACGAGTAAAAAAACATTTAAAAATTGTTTTTCCTGCAAAGTCTTTAAAAGAGATAAATAAACTTACATCAAAACATTGGTTCATGCTTGGACAGACTGTTGGTGAAATGCCACATATCAATAATTTGATTAGATCAGGTAATTTAGAAACTGAAGGTTTAGAAAAAATTAAAAAAGGTCCTGCCATTCTTGTAGGAGCACATATGGCTAATTGGGAGTTCCTTTTAAGAGTTGGAGATCTTGCCGGAAGACGAGCTGGCTATGTTTTTAGACCTATAAATAATTGGATATTAAATAAAATACAAATTTACAGGAATAAAGATGCTAATGCTGACTTTTACAGAAAAGGTCGTCTTGCAGCAATAGGCATGACTAGTAAAATTAAAAATGGTGAAGTTGTTGGACTAACAGGAGATCAACTTTTGAGAGAAGGAATTATGGTTCCTTTTTTTGGAATTGAAACACCTACACCTCAGGCCGCTGCAGTTATGGCTTTAAAATGGAATGTTCCAATTTATATGGTTAGAGTGGAACGTTTTAAGGGTATAAAGTTTAAATTAAGTGTTGAGGATAAACTTAAATTTCCAAAAAATTTAGATAAAGATAAAGCCACATATGAAATTACTAGATTAATTTCTAAAAGGATTGAGGAATGGATTATAGATAGACCAGAACAATGGCTTTGGGCACACAGACGGTGGGGCAAATAGAGTTAGGTTATGTTCACTATTAGTTAAACACTGTGCACGGAGTATGGCTAGATATTTATATTTAATCTACAAAACAGATGGGGTGTTATCTAAATGAAAAATTATGAATCACATACCAAACCAATTATCATATTCTAAGTAAATTACTGTAACCGCTATGATTATGTATGCGCAAAGATACCATTTAAAAATATAAGAATGTGGTTTACCGTCTTTTTTCAATTCTTTTCCTATTATTATTAGAATATATAGTTCAATCCCTTAAAAAGAAACCAAAAAATAGCAAAAATTATATGAAAAGCTAAAGATATGAAGATTGCTTTAAATAATTTATTATTTCCATCATCCCACCAACTTGTAAAAAGATAAATTAATTTTTTAAATTTATTTTCTCCATCATTCCACCATTGGTCAAAATTATTTGTTATTTTTTTTGTCATATCATTTAACTATAAAATTGTATTCCATATTAGGGTTAGTTAATATTGAACGAGATATATAAAAAAAATATAACCTTTTAACAAAATAAAAAAATTGCCACAAACAGAAATAGCTTTAATTCTTTTCTCATAGTAAAATTTACCATATTAAATTTTTATATTAAATATTTTATATTTTTAATTTAAATTCATATAAATTTGGCTTTGATTAAATTAAAATTTTATAATAGTTACCATTTGGTCATCCCTGCAAGCATATATTAAAAAATACGTTTCTTATCAAATATCTAGGTTGACTGTTTAACATAAATGGTTCACTACGATTGCACCTAGTTTAAGTAAACAAAAAACTTATTTATCTAATTGCGCTGTTCTAATTTTATCTGAAAACTTGATTTTTACATTAGCGTTTTTTGGTGCCTCACTGCTAAGTTTTATTGGTTTACCTTTATTGTTCATCACAAGAGAAAACCCTCTTTCAAGAACTCTATTAAAGCTTGAATTCTCAAGTAACTGCTCTAAAGAATTTAATTTTGTTTCTTTACTATTGATTATGTTTTTGAGATAATTTTTAAATTTGGTATCAAGAAGTTGTTGTTTTGAAAATAGATTACTTATCAAAATTTTGGGGGGAAATAAACATTGTGCATATTGAGTAATTTTATTTTTTTTCTCTACAAAAATATCTTTAAATAAATTTTCAAAATCTTTGTATATAAAATCTAACTTTTGAGTTTTGTTCTCAAAAATTTGATCTGGCTTACCTAACAACTTAATAAGGTAATTAATACGTTCTTTATTACTATATAACTTATTATTGAAAGATGACTTGATCCTTAAATTTAATTCGTCAATTCTTGATATTAATTCATCTCTTACTGGAACTGCCTTTTCTGCAGCTGCTGTTGGAGTTGGAGCTCTCAAGTCAGATACAAAATCAATCAATGTTGTATCAGTTTCGTGACCTACAGCTGATATTACCGGTATAGAACTTTTAAATACTGATCTTACAACAATCTCTTCATTAAATGACCATAAATCTTCCAAGCTACCACCACCTCTTGCAACTATAAGCAAGTCGGGTTTTTTTATACTTGTTTCATTTGTCAATTGATTAAATTTATCAATTGCATTTGAAATCTGCTTTGCAGACACTTCGCCTTGGACAGCTACTGGCCACAAATAAACATGAGAAGGAAAACGATCTGATAATCTATGAAGAATATCTTTTATTACGGCGCCTGAAGGACTAGTAATAACACCTATAATTTTAGGAAGATAGGGTATTGGCTTTTTAAACTCATCATTAAACAATCCTTCTTTAAGAAGTTTTTTTCTTCTATCCTCGAGCATTTTTAGAAGCGCACCCTCTCCTGCCACTTCCATACTTTCAACAATAATTTGATATTTAGATTGCCCTGCAAAAGTAGTTACTTTCCCAGTACAAATCACCTCCATACCCTCTTCTGGTTTTATTGATAACCTTGGTAAAGTATATTTCCAAATGATTGCAGCAATTGTACCGTCTGTATCTTTTAGAGTGAAATAAACATGTCCTGAACCTGGAAATGAAGGGCGCGAAATTTCTCCCCTAATACGAACATAACTAAAATTTGTTTCAACTAATTTTTTGATTACGTGTGAAAATTCGCTTACAGAATACACAGGATTATTTGTATTAGTATTCATAAGATTTCACTAAGATTTTTATTTATCATGAATAAATAGTATGGCATATTTCAGAAAATCTAAAGTCTTTTGGAGTAATATATTCATGAATATTTTAGTAGTAGGTGGAGGTGGTAGAGAACATGCTATTGCTGCAACTTTATCAAAGTCACCTTTAACAAAAAGATTAATTGTTGCTCCAGGAAATCCTGGGATTGAAATATTTGCTGAATGCTATCCAATAGCCGCTGACGATATACCTGGGCAATGCAAGTTAGCACAAGATATTAAGGCAGATATCGTTTTTATAGGCCCCGAAATACCGTTGGTCCTGGGTTTAAAAGATGAATTATCAAAATTAGGAATAAGTGCTTTTGGGCCTTCAAAAAAAGCAGCTCAATTAGAGGGTTCAAAAACCTTTTCTAGAAATTTTTGTAAAAGACATAATATTCCACAACCAGAATTTAAATATTGTACCAATGTAGATACTGCAAAAAAGCAAATTGATCTTTTAAAAGGATATTGCGTTGTAAAAGCTGATGGCCTTGCCGCTGGAAAAGGCGTTGTTGTTTGTGACACAGTGGATCAAGCAATAATCGCATCAAGAGAAATGTTAGAAAAAAATAAGTTTGGTGATGCAGGAAATTCGATTTTAATAGAAGAAAGAATAAATGGTATTGAAGCAAGTGTTTTTGCAGTTTCAGATGGGCATAATGCGGTTTTAATTGGAACGGCTCAAGATCACAAAAGGGCCTATGATAATGATGAGGGACCAAATACTGGTGGCATGGGAGCTATTTCTCCTGCTCCTGCATTAAATCAAAATTTAAATAAAGAAATATTTAATAATATTATTTCACCTACAATTAATGGTATGAAACTAGAGGGACATCCTTATGAGGGGATTTTATATGCTGGAGTAATGATTACAGAAAAGGGCCCCAAGGTAATTGAATTTAATTGCAGATTTGGAGATCCTGAGACACAAGTTGTGCTCCCACGTTTAAATACAGATTTGGTAAGTATTGTTCAAAAAACAATTAAGAAAAATCTTAAGAATATGACTATTGATTTAATTCCGCAAAATGCAATTACTGTTGTAATAGCAAGTAAGGGATATCCTGGTGAATTTGAAAAAGGAGTTTTATTACCATCGCTTAAAAATTTTAATGACAGAAATGAAATATCTGTGTTCCATTCAGGAACTTCCAAAGATAAAAACGAAAATCTTATTTCAAATGGTGGAAGAGTTTTATCAATAACATCTATTGGAGACAATATACAAGATTGCAGGAAAAAAGCATATGATGTTGTAGAAGCTATAAATTGGGAAAAAGGTTTTTATAGGAAAGATATTGGTAAACTTTAAAATTATCTTATTTCTTTAAAAAATTCTTTTATTAATTTTTGGGACTTATTTGCAGAAAATCCTGAGTAGACTTCTAATTTGGCTTTAGATGTGTAATTTGAGAACATTCTAACTCCATTATCAATAGCCCCACCTTTTTTATCTTCTGCACCATAATATAAACGTCTTATTCTTGTTTTCTCAATAATACTTGCACACATTATGCAAGGTTCTAAAGTAACCCAAATATCATAATTATTTAAATATCTGTTTCCTGTAATTTTAAGAGCTTTTTCTATCACTAGCTTTTCTGCGTGGCTTGTCGCATCATTTCTAGTTTCTACTAAGTTATGTGCCTTAGCTATAACTTTACCTTTTTTATCTACTATAATTGCACCAACAGGAACTTCTTGTTTATTTTTTGCTTTAATAGCTTCATTTATTGCTAATTCCATATAATCAATTTGATAAACCAAATTCTTTGCCCTTGTTATTAGTAATGTTGCTAATACTAATTAAAACCTATAATACAGAAATATGAAAATAATTCACAAAAAAATATATTCCAAAACTATCTGAAACATGAAACCAGAAATTGAATCATCTAACACAAAGACCAATAGAATAGCAAAGGTCATAGCTAGATCAGGTTTATGTTCTAGAAGAGAAGCTGAACGTTTAATTATAAGCGGTAATGTAAAAGTTAATAATAAAATATTATTAGAATGTGGTGTAAATGTCACTTCAACTGATCAAATCGAGGTAAATAATCAGCCTTTACCAACAAAGATTGCAACTAAATTGTGGCTTTACAATAAACAAAGAGGATATTTAGTAACAAACAATGATCCAGAAGGCAGACCTACAATTTTTGATCATTTAAAGGAAAAATTAGATACTAGGTTTATTTCTATTGGTCGTTTAGATATGGACTCAGAAGGTTTATTATTGCTTACTAATGACGGTGATTTAGCAAGAAAACTTGAATTACCATCGACTGGCTGGCTTCGAAAATATAGAGTTAGAGTCCATGGTTATGTGATAAAAAAAGATCTTGAATTACTAAAAAATGGTATCACGATAGATGGAATTAGATATGGTAAAATAGATGCTAAATTAGACAAGCAACGAGGTAGTAATGCCTGGCTTACTTTGGGTATAAGAGAAGGGAAAAATAGAGAAGTTAGAAGAGTAATGAATTATCTTGGATATAATGTTAATCGTCTAATTAGAGTATCCTTTGGACCTTTTCAAATTAAAAATCTGGCTTCTGGGGAGATAGAAGAAGTTAAAAACAAAATCCTTAATGATCAATTAGGATTTTCGAAAATAATTAACAAAAATAGAAAATAATTTTATAAATTAACATTATATTATGAGAATAATAGGTGGCAAATACAAAGGTTTAAAACTTATATCGCCAGATGGTTCTAAAATTAGGCCAACGTCTGATAGATTAAAAGAATCTATTTTTTCAATTATTACTTCAAATAAATATATGATAAATATTGAAAGTTGTAATGTTCTTGACATTTGTAGCGGAAGTGGATCATTAGGAATTGAGGCCTTATCGAGAGGAGCAATTTCAGTTTACTTTATCGATATAGATCATAGATCTATAAACTTAGTCAATAAAAACATATTAAAGTTAAAGTTTGATGAACAAATTGATAATAATATTAAAATTATTAAAGGTGAGGCAACAAAAGCATTAAAAAATATTAAGAAGATTTTTCAAATAGTTTTAATGGACCCTCCATACAATACAAATATTACAGAAAAATGTTTATTTAAATTAAAAGAATTTAATCTAATAAATCATGATAGTTATATTTTTGCTGAGAATAGTAAAACAGAAACATTCAATTATGATGGTTATCAAATTTTAGATGTAAAAATGTACGGAAATTCAAAATTAACTATCTTAAAGTTATTAAGTTCAAGTTCTATTAAATAATCTCTCAATATCTTTAAGTGAAAGGCTAATAGAGGTCGGTCTTCCATGATTACATTGTCCAGAATTTGGTGTTTTTTCCATTTCTCTTAGCAGTTGATTCATTTCTAACTGATTTAAATTACGTCCTGACCTTACTGATCTGTGACACGCTATATTACCTAATATAAGATCACTTTTGGCAAGATAAGATGATGGAAGTCCAGTTTCTGACAGATCATCTCCTAAATCGATAATGATTTGTTTAATGTCAGTATCTCCTAACAATGCTGGGATTTCTCTTACAACTATAGCACCTTCACCAAAAGGTTCTATTTCAAAACCTATATCTGCTAACAATTCAATATTTTCTTTTATTATTTCTAGTGGAACTGGCTCAAGATTAATAACTTCTGGAAGCAACAGAATCTGTCTGTCAATTGATTTATTCTGGCGTGCAAGTTTCATTTTTTCTAATGTTAATCTTTCATGAGCAGCATGTTGATCAATTATTACAATACCATTAGAGTTTTGAGATATAATATAATTTTTATTGAATTGCCCAAGTGCAGCACCTAACGGAAAACTCTCATTTTCGATAGTCTGAATTGTGTAATTATCACAATCATCTTGTTTAAGAGCTTTTTTAAAAGGCTGAACATCAATATTATTGAAAAATGATTGCTTCTCGTACTCATTGTTGTTCAAATTAGAAAATTTACTATTATTTAATCTTTCATTCATAGTAAATCTTTCAATTGTTTTTTTAGAGATTTCATTCGAGGTTTGAAAAAAATTAGAATTTAATTCTTGGCTTATTGACCCAACTAATAAACTTCTAACTAAAGCACTATCTTGAAATCTCACTTCAGTTTTTCCAGGATGAACATTGACATCAATAAAATCGGTTGGCACGTCAATAAATAAACAAAAAACTGGGAATCTTCCCTTGGGAAGTGTGTCTCTATAAGCTGATCTTATTGCACCTGAAAGATTTCTATCTTGTATAGATCTCCCATTTATAAATAAGTGTTGTTGATTGTAATTTGATTTGTTTAATGTTGGCAGACCAATTAAACCTTGAATTTTTAGAAATTTTGTATCTGTGATTTGCTTTAAATTTTCAATTTTTATTGCTTCATCAGCAAAACTTGTCCCCATTAAATTTCTTATCCTATTAAGATATAATGCATCTAATTCGTTTTCAGGTTTAATACTTAACAATTCACGACCATCAGCTTTAAAACTAAAACCAACAATTGGATTTACTAAAGCCATCTTTAGGATGATTTGGTGACAGTAACTTTTTTCAACTTGAGAAGATTTTAAAAATTTCAATCTTGCTGGAGTTGCAAAAAAAAGTTTTTTTATGGAGACCTTGGTACCTGTTTCTAGAGATGAAGGATAAACCTCTTTAAAATCCCCTGCAAAAACATCTAGTGACCAAGCTTGGTTTGAATCAATATATTTTGACTGCAGATTTAATTCACTAACTGCAGCAATTGAAGGAAGTGCTTCTCCTCTAAAACCCAAATATTCTATCTTATTAAGAGTGTTGTCAGGCAATTTTGATGTTGCATGCCTTTCAATCGCTAGAGGAATTTGATCTTTCTGAATTCCAATACCATTGTCTGATACCGAAATTAAATTTTTGCCACCATTTTCTATAATAATATCTATTTGGGTCGCATTTGCATCTAAAGAATTTTCAATTAATTCTTTTAAAGCAGATGAAGGTCTTTCTACAACTTCACCAGCAGCTATCTGGTTAATAAGATTTTGTGGAAGCCTTCTAATTTCCATATTTATTACCTAATTATTTTATTAGCAAAGGCTTTCCTGAGTTTATATCAACTGCAGGAGAGGGGTTTGAATTGATATCCTGTTTTGATAATTTATTTTTCTTAATTCTTATGGCTTCTTTTTTGGGATCAATTAACACACCTGTTTTAGGGATGTTTCCAAATAAAATATCTATTCCTGTTCTTTCACTTAAAGAAATGCCAAGTGTTTCTTCGTCAACTAAATTTCTTATATCTTTTGGAACATTTTTTGTTTCAAATATTTCACTAAAACTATTAACTTCTTTTTTATCATTCATATTAATCTCTTCTTTTAGATTAAAATTATCATTGGTCTTATATAAGTCATTGTTTTTAATAGTCTTTGGATCTATTTCGTAACCTGGAGGAATTATAAGAGAAGGTGTTACTGCTACAGAAAATTCGTCAGGAATAACTACTTCTTTGCCAACCACTTTTCTAAAATCTGAGCAACTTGATAAAATCCCTACAGGTATCAAAAAAACAAAAAATAGAAGAAATTTAATTTTCATAAAAAGTTCTCTCAATAGTAAAAAATTGATTATAAATAAACAAAGTTGCACCAACAAATATTATTGTATCAGCAAGATTAAATGCTGGCCAGTGTAAATCTTCAATATGAAAATCTATGAAATCTACTACCTTTCCATAAATAATTCGATCAATTGCGTTACCAATAGCCCCACTAGCAATAAGAATAAATCCGAGGGATGAATATCGAGGTAGTTTAAATGAAGAATAAATTAACCAAATACTCACTAGAAAAGCAAAAATAGTGAAACCGTAACGTCCTATTTTACCTGAATCTTGAAAAAAACCAAAAGAAATTCCACTATTCCATACTGGTGTCATTGATAAAAAAGATGTCAATTCAATAGACTGATATTTAATAAACAGATTTTCAATGGCCCATAATTTTGAAACATAATCAAAATATATAAAAACCAAAAAAATCAAAAGAAGATTAAAAATACCATAATTTTTTTTCATTTAATTAATTCAAGCACGCTTTTACATCTATTGCAAATTTCAATGTTATCTTTTACTTCTGGAACTATTTTCCAACATCTCATACATTTTCCTCCTGAAGCCAAATCTACTTTTACCTTAATTTTTTCTTCCGATAAATTTTGGTTTAAATCCATTTTTACATCAGAACAAATAAAAATTTCTGTAAGGTTTACATCTTTTAACACTTTAAAAGATTCTTCATTTGCCTCTATTAAAACTTTAGCTTGTAGGCTAGAGCCTAAAATTCCTTCTTTTCTTTTCTCTTCTATAGATGTTGTAACAATCGATCTTAACTCTCTTATATCAGACCACTTCTTACCAAGTTTATCATTTTCCCAATTTTTGTCACCTTTGAAGTAAGTTTGTAAATGAACAGAATTTTCGCTATCTTGATATCTACTCTGCCACGCTTCCTCAGCGGTAAAGCAAATAATTGGTGCTAACCATGTAGTTAAAGATTGAAATAAAATATCCATTACAGTTCTACATGATTTTCTCTCAATACTGCTTGGATCTTCACAGTACAAGGTATCTTTCCTGATATCAAAGTAGAAAGCTGACAAATCAATGGTACAAAAGTTGTGAATATCTAGGTAAATATCATGAAGGTTAAACTTTTCTGTGTTATAGTGTATTTTTTCACTTAATTCAGAAACTTTGTGAAGAACCCATTTTTCTAATTCGGGCATTTCAGTAAAATTTACTTTTTCTCCTTCAACAAATTCGTTTAATGCACCCAGTAGATATCTCAGAGTATTTCTAAGTCTTCTATAATGATCAGAGTGTCTTATTAAAATTTCTTTTCCAATTCTAAGGTCATCATAGTAATCTGAGCCAACCACCCATAAACGAAGAATATCTGCACCAAACTCATTAATTACTTTTTGTGGTGCAGTAATATTACCAAGAGATTTTGACATCTTCCTCCCCTGTTGGTCTAAAACAAAACCATGAGTTAAAACTGCATCATATGGAGCACGGCCTCTTGTCCCACAACTTTCTAGTAAAGAAGAGTGAAACCAACCTCTATGTTGATCTGTTCCTTCAAGATATAATGAAGCTGGCCAAAATAAATCATTCCTCTCCTCTAAAACAAATGAATGGGTAGAACCAGAATCAAACCAAACATCTGCTATATCAGTTACTGCCTCATAATCTTCTGAATTATATTTTGATCCAAGAAAGTAAGAAGAAGGTTTTTGAAACCAAGCATCTGCTCCATCTGTCTTGAAGGCGTTTACAATTCTGTCTATTACTTCTTGATCACGAAGCGGATCTTGAGTTTTTTTATTAACAAATATTGCAAGAGGAACTCCCCATGCTCTTTGCCTAGATATACACCAATCAGGTCTATCTTCAATCATTTTTGTAAGACGATTTTGACCCTGAGGCGGGTAAAAAGCAGTTTGTGACAAAGCTTTAAGAGAAGTATCCCTTAAATTATTAGATGTCATTGAAATAAACCATTGAGGTGTTGTTCTAAAAACGAGTGGGGCTTTTGATCTCCAACTGTGTGGATACGAGTGATTTAATTTTCCTCTTCCAATTAAGGCATTATGTTCAGACATAATATCAGCAATTATCTCATTATCCTTTAAAACACGAAGTCCTCCTAATAAAGGTAAATCATTATTTAATATCCCATTATCTGAAACAGTTTCTGGTATTTGCAAATTATTTTTTCTTCCAAGTTCAAAATCGTCTGCGCCATGACCCGGAGCAATATGAACAAAGCCAGTACCTTGATCAATTGTCACAAAGTCAGCTTCTAAAAGTAAAACCTCATGTTTATAACCGTTGTTATTTAGCGGATGTGCTAAAACTGTTCCTTTAAAATCTTTACCCTTAAGAGTTTTAGTAGAATTAAAACTTAAGACAGAAATTTCTTTCATTACATCTTCCACTAATTCTTTAGCTATAATAATTTTATCACCTATTTTTGCTAAAGAATTATCACCTACACTAGTAATTTCTAAAAGTGAATAATCAATATCTTTACCATATGCTACCGCTCTATTACCTGGCATTGTCCATGGTGTTGTTGTCCAAATTATAATTTCAAAATCGCTCATTATATCTAATGATGTTTTGACAACTGGAAATCTTGCAAAAATAGTAGTGCTTATATGATCATGATATTCAATCTCAGCTTCTGCTAAAGCAGTTTTTTCAACAGGAGACCACATAACTGGTTTAATTCCTCTATACAGGCTACCATTCATAAGGAATTTCCCTATTTCAGACATTATGATTGCCTCAGATTCAAACTTCATAGTCGAATAAGGATCTTCCCAGTTACCATACACACCTAATCTTTGAAATTCTTCAGATTGAACATCCATCCATTTTGCAGCAAAATCCCTACATTCTTTTCTAAATTCTACAATTGGTACGTCATCTTTATTTTTTTTCTTTTTTCTATAATTTTCTTCTATTTTCCATTCAATCGGTAATCCATGACAATCCCATCCAGGAACAAAGTTTGCATTCTTACCAAGCATGGATTGAGACCTATTTATTACATCTTTAATTATTTTGTTTAAAGCGTGGCCTATGTGCAAATTTCCATTTGCATATGGAGGTCCATCATGAAGTATAAAAGGCTCAGAATTTTTTCTTTGCTCCCTTAATTTTTTAAAAAGGTTAATTTTTTCCCATAATTTTAATATTTGTGGTTCTTTATTTGGAAGACCAGCTCTCATTGAAAAATCAGTTTTGGGTAAATAAACGGTATCTTTGTAATCAGTCATTAAATTGTCTCTATATAAATCAAATTATTGATGTCTTATTTTGTTATTTATGAAATTCAAATGCTTTTTTAGTATCGACCTTGATTTGTTTTTGCAGTTCTAATAAAGAATTAAATTTTTTTTCAGGTCGTAAAAATTCAATAAGTTCCACATTTATTCTTTTTCCATACAAATTTGTCTCAGCGTTGTTTTTAAAATCAATTATATGAGTTTCTAAATTTATAGAATCTCCAGAGACAGTAGGTCTTGTACCTATATTTGATATAGATGGCAACCAAACATTTGATATTTCAATGTTTTGACAGCTAATTATTTTTAACCTGGAAATATAAACTCCTAATGGCGGTTTTAAAAAGTTCTTCAAACTTAGATTTGCAGTTGGAAAACCAATCTCTCTTCCCTGCTGTTTTCCTTTTTCTACATTGCCAGTTATACACCAATTTCTACCAAGCAAATCATTAGCTAGTTTTAATTGTCCATTCTGAATCAATTTTCGTATTTTTTGGGAACTGATCACTTCATAATCTTTTTCAGTTAAAGAAGAGAATTGTTTTAAACCTATCGAAATAAGTTGTAATTCTAATGTGTTAGCAAAGCTCCTTGTGTTTTCGATACTTCCTTCTCTATTTTTCCCAAATTTAAAATTTGAACCTGCAAACATTTTTACAATATTGAGATTCTGTTTTAGAATTTCTGATAAAAATTGCTCAGCATTACAGTTTTTCAACTGTTCATTAAATTCAATGATTATTAGAAATTCAACACCAAGCTTATTTAATAACCTTTCTTTTTCTTCATGATCTAATAACTTAAAGGAAGGATTTTTAGGATTAAAAAAATCTCTTGGATGGGGATCAAATGTTACAACACCAAAAGCCAGGTTGCTTTCTTTTGCTTGCAATTTACATTCATTTAAAAGTTTAACATGTCCTTTATGAATACCATCAAAATTTCCAATAGCAACAGCTAATTGCCCTTCAATAGAAGGTGGGGTATCACCAATTTTCCATTTAATAATCTTCATAGAAATGTTATAACCATATTAAGTTTTTAAACTCAAGCTGATATATAAACAATTTCATACTCTTTGTAATTATTTTTGTTATACAAAATTTTATTACATCAATTAGTATTAAACGAGCACATAACTTTAAGTAAATTTAATAAGGGTCAATTTTAAATGGACAAAATGAACATAAATTTTGAAATTATTTCGAACCTTATAAATAGCTCGATACAAATTTTTGTTTCTTACGCTGGCCAAGTCTTAGGCGCTACATTTATACTTATAATTGGTTTCTATTTTGCTGGCAAATTAAGTAAAATTGCACGAAAAAATTTAAGTCGTATTAAAAAAATCGATCCCCTTATAGTTCCAATAATTGGCAATATAATTAGATATGGAATAATTATTATTACAATTATAGCTGTTTTGGGACAATTCGGTGTTCAAACAACTTCAATTATTGCTGTCTTAGGTGCTGCAGGTTTAGCAATTGGGTTGGCACTTCAAGGAACGTTATCAAATGTAGCTGCAGGAGTAATGTTATTATTATTAAGGCCTTTTAACACAGGCGATTGGGTAGAAACAGGTGATGTTTCTGGGACAATAAAAGAGGTTGGTCTTTTTACTACAATAATTGATACATTTGATAATGTTTATGTTTCGATACCTAATTCAAGCATTTGGAATAGTACAATAACTAATCATTCACACTATGAAACTAGAAGAATAGATGTTGATATTGGAATACATTATGACACAGATCTAGATATAGCGTCCAAGACTTTATTAAAATTAGCAGAAGATGAAAGGGTATTAAATAAACCTAAAGAGCCGCAATTTTTAGTTATGAAATACGACGATAGCTCTATTGTTGTGAGATTAAGATTATATTCGCATACAAAAGATTGGTATGCTCTTTATACAGATTTAATGCGCAAACTAAAACCAGCATTAGACGAAGCCGGTATAGAAATACCATACCCACATAGGGTAATTAACTCAAAAAATTTAGTGTAATGCCTACTTCAAAAAAAATAAATCAAGGATTAGTAAAGCTTACAAAGAAAAATATTAATGACGGTCGGTTAGGTGAGAAAATTAAGAGCATAAGCGGAAGTGACAAAGTTCTTACCAAAAAAGAATTAATAGAGGAAAGAAGAAAAATAATACCCGATGTCGGTATTGGAGAAGATATTTATATTTTTGGTTATGGTTCCCTTTTGTGGAACCCTACAATAAATTATGAAACTCAACATTTGGCCAAAATCTATGGTTTTCATAGAAGTTTCTGCATGAAAACTCATTTAGGCAGGGGATCGTTTAAATATCCTGGTCTAATGCTTGGGCTTGATAGAGGGGGATCTTGCAGAGGATCCGCATATAAACTCAATAGAAATGATGCTATTAAAAACATAGATATATTATTTAAAAGAGAAATGGTAACAGGTGCTTACAAACCTAAATTACTAAAAACAAAGTTAGATAACGATCAAATAGTTTCTTCATTAGCTTTCACAGTAGATAAAAAACATAAAAATTATTTTAATGAAAAAGACACCTCAATGAAGGCTAGTATGATTTCTAAAGCAAATGGATTTTTAGGAACTTGTAAAGAGTACTTTGAATATACTTTAGAAAGTCTTGAAGAATTAGATATAATTGACAAAGAAATGAGAGCAATCTCTTTGCACTTAAAAAATAATTAATACTTAGAAATCTTGTTTAATTAAATCTGATGCTTTTTCTGCTATCATCAACGTTGCAGCATTTGTGTTTCCTGATGGCATTGTTGGCATTATTGAAGCATCTGCAATTCTAATGTTGCTTAAACCATTAATTTTAAGAGATGGGGAAACAACTGCTTTATTATCAACACCCATTCTACAACTACCTATTGCATGATATACAGTTGCACCATTATTCCTAATAAAATTAAGAATTTCTTCGTCAGATTTTATATTGTCTCCAGGAAGTGTTTCACAAACAGAAATTGTTTTCATTTCAGAGGTTCTTAAAAGTGACCTACAAATTTTTACACCTTCAACTAAAGTGTCTTGATCTATTTTTTCTTTCAAATAATTTGGCTGAATTATTGGTGGGTCTGTTATCTCATTTGTTGAGGCTCTTACATAGCCTCTACTTTGAGGTCTTGATTGCCACACGCCACATGTCATTCCAGGAAAATTTTGAAGCTTGCCTATCATTCCCTCGGTATAAGAGGCTGGAGTAAAAACAAATTGTAAATCAGGAAAGTCTATTTTGGAAGAAGATTTTAAAAATGCTCCAACATGTGCTGGACTATATGAAATTAAACCTTTTTTGGAGGTAAACCATTTTATTATTTCTAATACTAGATTGAATCCACGAGCTTTCTCGTTTAATGAAATAGGTTCAGTTATTCTATTAGCAACCCTAACAGCATAATGATCCTGCAATCCTTCGCCAACATTTTTAATTTCAAATAATGGTTCAATGCCTATAGATTTTAAATATTTAGCGTCTCCTATTCCTGAAACTTGGAGCAAATGTGGAGTGCCAATTGCGCCAGCACACAAAATAATTTCTTTGTTTGCAAAAATTTCAAATGTTTTATTATTTTTCTTGCACAATAAGCCAACTGCTTTTTTATTTTTAAATATAATTTTTAAAACTGTTGTATTCTTTTTAATATTTACATTTTCTCTTTTTAAAGCTGGTTTTAAAAAAGCATCATAAGCACTAAATCTAGTGCCATTTTTAATGGTACGTTGATAGTAAAAAATACCTTCTTGTTGACCTGAATTATAATCGTTTTGGACTTGTATACCTAATTCACTGGAGCCTCTAATAAATTCTTCACATAGAGGATGTTTTTCAACAATATCAGATACATACAGAGGACCTTGTTTTCCACGAGTAGCTTCATCTCCATTTTCTTTGTATTCTGATTTTTTAAAATATGGAAGAACATCGTCATAAGACCAGCCCAGATTTCCTAGTTGTGCCCATTGATTATAGTCATCTGGTTGGCCTCTAACATAAAGGTGACCATTAATGGAGCTTGAGCCTCCATACCCTTTTCCTCTTGGAAATAATATTTCTCGATTATTTACATAATCACTTCCTTCAGTTTTAAAACACCAATTAAACCTTTTATCATTAATTGTTTTAATAAAACCTGCTGGCATCTTCACATATGGATGCTGATTACTTCCTCCAGCCTCAATAACACAAATTTTTATTTTGTTATTTTCTGATAACCTATTAGCTATGACCGAACCAGACGATCCAGCCCCAACTACTATATAATCAAAGTTTTCCATAATATTTTATTTAACATTCATTTGTTGTTGACGTTTGGCCAGCTACCGTTGTTCTAACCATTAACCTTTTTTCTATTTTGCCTTTTATTGGGGTAGCTCTGTGTAATACAGCTCTATTATCCCACATAATTAAATCAAATGGTTCCCAAACATGAGAATAAATAAATTTTTCTGTGTCAATGTAAGAGTTAATTTCAGCTAAGAGAGCATTACTATCATTTTCTGACATCCCATCTACATTTCTGCAATGCGCACCTAAATAAAGAGATTTTCCATGCTTATTATCACTCAAAACTAATTTTTGTTTAACTGGAGGAAGAGCTTGTTTTTCTTCAGGAGTAACAAGGTTTGGATCAATTTTTGATCTTCCATGAGAATAATCATGCCAACAAATTTTATCATCAATCTTTAATTTTAATTCCTGAGGTAAAGCATTGTAGCTAGCTCTCATTGACAAAAACTCTGTATTTCCTCCAAGTGATGGGATCATTTTAGCTGATAAAATTGACATTTTAGATGGAATTTTTTTAAATGAGCTATCACTATGCCATTCTTGGTTAGCTAAATTATTCAATCTTTGTCTATCTGTGGGTGAAACAATGTTTCCATTTTCATCAAAGTTACGAAGAATAATAAGTTTTGAACCAGATCCATCTGTCCCAACTTTTGTCAATTCAAGGGTGCCAAAATTTTCACTAAATTTTATGTGCTCATCATCTGTGATATTTTGATTTCTAATAACAACTACAGAAAATTCTGATAAGAGATCTGATATTTTATTAATAGTTTCTTTATCTGAAATCTTTGTAACATCTAGATCATTAATTTCTAAACCAATAGCATCACCAAGTTTGGATGTAATCACTTTTAGACCTCCCTAAAATTTATAAATATATTTTTATTTTAAAATTCTAAATCAAATGATCAATACAAAGTAACTTTACACTATTTTAATATTTTTCGTTTAGGTTTTTATATAAAGTCAGCATGCTTATCCAATCATTACGTTCATCACTAGTCATTATATTAGTCCTTGCATAAACATAATCTCTCCATGATTCATAAAGCTCTTCGGAGGCTTGGAACTCAACTTTATTTGCTCTTCTATGAATATTTAACCATCCTTCATTTTCACATTCATCCACAATTAGGGAAATCGCCTGTCTTGTACTTCTAAGCTCTTTGGTAACATATGAAATCGTATAGAATTGGTTTATGGTATACGCGTAATTACAAATTCTAGCAAAAACATTTCTTAAAGGTGTAGAGTTAAAATATCTTTGCATTCTTGTATTCGTCCTATCAACTCTGGCTTGATAGATTTTTATTTCGTGCAAGGATAATATTTTTACCATTTCTTTATAAATTAGATTTTTGTCAAATGATTTAAAAATTTCTTTCTTTGTATTTTTCATATTTATCTTCAACATTAGTTTTAATTTTATTAAAAAGATTATTATAATAAATAAATAATCAATAAAAAAATAATAAAAAAATGGCAGAACAACTGAATATAAATGATGACGTAAAAATATTAAAATTAGAAATTTTAAGTAAAAACCTTAAACAAAACTGGAACCTTGATACTGATTTATGGAATGAAGAATTCCCACATGATTATAGGTTTGAAGATACATATTTACAGTTAAGTTTTGTTTTGAGAGATTTTAATATGAACGAATTAAAGCATTTAATTTCCATTACAAATTTGTTTGATATTAAAAATTACAATCATGAAATTACTTCTTTAATTAACAATTATATCAAAAGCTGTGCAGATTACATTAATCATGAATTAGATGGGAAAACAGAAGAATATTTTAAGAAATTTAATAAAAATAATAATTGTTTTTCTTATGAAAAAAGAATTAAAGATGAACTTAAAAAATATAATATTCAATATGCAGTGTTTTTTTATGGCACATTAAGATCATCAGAAGTAAGAACAGCAGTCCTTGGCAAAGATATAAAGGAAAATATGATGGATACTGCTACTTTACAAAAATATAAAGTATTTAAAGTTAAAGACACTCATTATCCTTTGATAAAATATACTAACAGTAAAAAAGACATAGTTGAGGGAATAATAGCAAAAAATTTAACATACAATGAGTTAATGAAATTAGATAGATTTGAAGGTGAAAATTTTTTTAGACAATTTATTAAAATTAATACGATCAAAAATATTGAGGATGTACAAATCTATTTACCAAAAGCCAATCTTATTTCGTCAGAGCCATGGGATTACGATGATTGGTATCAAAATGACATGAAAAAATTTTTTGAAAATGAATTTGATTTAAATGGTGTTAAATGAGTTAAGGTGGAATTTAGTTACTTTTCAATTTTTGTATTTGATCCCAAGCAGCATTTATTGCTCTCATTTTATTCTTACTCTCATTTATGACTTCAATAGGTACACCTTTGCTAATCAAAAGATCTGGATGGTGTTCTTTAGAAAGCTTTATATATTTTTTTCTAATTGATTTTAAATCATCAGTTGGTTGACTTTCTAAAACTATATAAGGATTTAATTTATCTGACGATTTTCTAGTTTCTTTAATACTTTCATATTGATTTTGACTAAGGCCAAAAATAAAAGCAATGTTAGCTATCATAGATTCTTCTTCATTACTTACATGTCCGTCAGCCTCTGCAATGTAAAAAAGAATATTTATGACTTCTTCTAAAACATTCTGATTACCCTTAAAAATTTCAGAAATTTGTTTTGCATAAGGTTCATACCCAGTGCTTTCATCTTTAGCCTTATTAAAAATCTTGGCTACCTGATCAATTTCACTATCTGGTATTTGAAGTTTCTCTTTTACTGCAATTAGCTCTTCTTTACTAACTCTTCCATCAGCTTTACTTAGTTTTGCAGAGAGAATTATTAATGATAAAGCAAAAATTTGTTGTGAATTTTGTTGATTTCCAAAAGTATTTGATGAGCTAATATTTGAAATTTTTCCTCCCAAAAATGATCCAAGCAAAGCTCCAAAGGGACCACCTAAAGAAAAACCAATAACACCACCTAATAAACTTCCCCAAATTGACATGATTTAATTCTCAAAGTTAAAACGAATTTATATTTTACATATAATTACTTAAAATAAATAATAAAGCATTTAATCTATTATTCGAATTGGAATAGTTATGAAATTAAGAAAAAAAGATCCTTGGAAATCTGCCAGTGAATACTCCAAAGATTTATCTGGTTTAACTATAAATTTATTAGTTGAGGACATTAAAAATTCATTACATTTTTTACAAAAAATTATTAAGGCTAAAATTATATATCAAGATCCTGATTTTGCAGCAATAGAAGGGTTTGGAAGTAGATGGTGTATCCATTCATACCATACTTATGATAATCACCCCTATATCAATATTATAAAAAGTTCTAAACCGAAAGGATTAGGAATAGAATTAAGAGTAATAGGTTGTGATCCTGATAGAGCAGAAGAAAGAGCAAGAAAAGAAAATTATATTATTTTATCTAATTCAATGAATAAACCTCATGGTATGAGAGAATGTTACATACTTGATAATAATGGGTTTTGTTGGGTGCCATCGATTATAGTTTAAATGTAATTTGTAATTACCAACCGTTGGTTCTAGACCAATTATCTCCAATATTTCCATTTTCTAAAATATTGTAGTTACTATAAGCCGCACAAGTTAAACACGCGTGATTTGGTAATATGCGTACTAGGCTTCCTATTGGTAATTTATCAAACCAGTTAGTATTATCAACCTTAATTGATCCATGCTCTTGATGTACTTCAGAAATGCTAAGTTCTTCAAAGGGTATTGCAGTGTGAGGATCACAAACTAATCCGTAACTAGCTTTTGGCATGAAATTATTTGCACTTATGTCTTTTGATAAAGCTAGTGCACCAGCATCAATTAATATTTTTCCCTTTTGTTGGTTATGACCAATCACACTTGCTAAGACGGTTAAAGCTATATCTTCTATTTCACAAATTCCTCTCGAAGCCTGAGCTAAATCCCAAAACATATAAATTCCTGCTCTTACTTCAGTAATACCTCTCAAATGTTCAGCATAAAACATTGTAGGGGTTGATCCTATACTTATGATAGGAGAATCATTTTTGAAATTTACAAAATTTTTTAACGAGGCAAGAGCTTGTTCACGTTCAGTGTTACTAATTGATATAATTTCATTTTTATTTTTTGTTGAATAACTATGACCAGCATGAGCTAAAACCCCCATCAACTTTGTATGATAATTTGTATCGAAAACTTTAGATATTTCTCTAATTTTTTCATCTTGATAACCTAAACCGCTTCTTCCTTCACCACAGTCAATTTCAATCAGAATTTCAAAATTTGTACTATGTGTATTACAATAATTTACGATTTGTTTAGCAACAACAACTGAGTCTATAACTATACGTATCACACAATTATATTTTAGCTGAATATAATTTAATCTTTTCAGTTTCGGAGGAATTATACAGACAGCATAGATGATATCTTTGAAACCTGAACTTGCAAAATACTCAGCTTCTTCAAGGGTTGAAACAGTAATAGGACCAACTTCTTTTCCAAGAGCAATTTTAGCAACTTCAATACTTTTAGGAGTTTTAACGTGTGGTCTTAATATTGTGTTTAATTCATCACATTTTTCTCTAGCTTTACTACAATTTTTTTCTAAAAGGTTTTTATCTAAAATCAAACAAGGAGTATCAAGTTCATTTAAATTGTTTATTTTCATTTTTGATCTCAACAATTTAAACCTTAATTAAAAATGCGCTGATAAACTATTTTGATTTTTCTCTAATGGTGGTGCAAATTTAGTAAGATCAATTCCCTCAACAGCTATTTTATACTCATCTATAGTTGGGGTTCTACCCAAAATCGCTGAAAGAACAACAACAGGTGTCGATGCAAGCAGTGACTCTCCTTTTTTTTCTTGGGAGTCCTCAACTACTCTACCTTGAAAAAGTCTGGTTGAAGTTGCTAATACTGTGTCACCCTTTGCTGCTTTTTCTTGATTGCCCATACAAAGGTTACATCCTGGCCTTTCAAGGTAAAGAATATTTTCATATTCTAGACGAGCTGATTTCTTAGGATTTTTATCATCAAACTCAAAACCTGAATATTTTTGTAAGATACTCCAGTCACCCTCATCCTTAAGTTCATCAATTATATTATAAGTTGGAGCTGCTACAACTAAAGGTGCCTTAAACTTTACCTGGCCCGAAGCTTTTTCAAGATTACGAAGCATCTGTGCAACAATTTTTACGTCGCCTTTATGTACCATACAAGAGCCGACAAAACCTAAATCCACTTTTTTTTCAGCATTGTAATAAGAAATTGGTCTAATTGTATCATGTGTATATCTCTTTGACACGTCTGAATTATTAACATCTGGATCAGCAATCATTGGTTCATCTATTAAGTCTAAATCAACTTCAACTTCTGCAGAATACTTCGCATTTACATCAGGTCTTAGGGCAGGCTTTTCACTAGATTTGATTTCCAAAATTCTTTTTTCAGCAATGCTTATTAACTTATTAAGCATTTTATTTTCGTTTTCCATTCCCTTATCTATCATGACCTGTATTCTGTCTTTAGCAATTTCTAATGACTTAATTAATGTTGCATCCTCTGAAATACATATTGATGCCTTCGCTTTCATCTCAGCAGTCCAATCGGTAAAAGTGAAAGCTTGGTCAGCAAGAAGAGTTCCCAAATGAACCTCGATAATTTTCCCTTGAAATACATTATCGCCAAACTGCTTAAGCATCTGGGCTTGTGTAGCGTGAACCACATCTCTGAAATCCATGTGATCGCCCATTCTGCCCTTAAATGTTACTTTCACAGACTCTGGTATTGGCATTGTTGCCTCACCAGTTGCTAAGGCCAAAGCAACAGTTCCAGAGTCTGCTCCGAATGCTACTCCTTTTGACATTCTAGTATGAGAATCACCACCAATAATAATTGACCAATCATCAACAGTTATATCATTCAATACTTTATGGATAACATCAGTCATTGAATGATAACAATCTTTTGGATCACGTGCAGTAATAAGACCAAATTTATGCATAAATTTCATCAGTCTTGGCGTATTTTCCTGAGCTTTAAAATCCCAAACTGAGGCTGTATGACAACCTGATTGATAAGCACCGTCTACAGTCGGCGAAATTACAGTTGCTGCCATTGCCTCTAATTCTTGAGATGTCATTAAACCTGTAGTATCTTGTGATCCAACAATATTTACTTTTACCCTCACATCAGAGCCTGCGTGTAAAAGCACATCCTCTTCTACACCAACTGCATTTGCGTTAAATATCTTTTCAACAGCTGTAAATCCTTGCCCTTCATTATAGATTTGTTTTGAAGGTGCAAAAGCAGACTTTAATTCAACATTTAGAACCTTACAGGCAAAACTTTGCAATTTTTTTCCGAAGACAATTGCATAGGATCCACCTGCTTTCATAAATTCTTGTTTTTGAGGTGAAAACGAAGATGATAAATCAACTAATTCTTTCTCTCCTGTTTCATCAAAAAGTTTTTTCTTTTTTGTGTTAATTTTTAATACTGTACCAGTATCTACACTATATTTTTGTTCAAGAACTGGATTATCATCATTGTTAATTATTGGATTTCCATCTGAATCAAGTTTTTTTACCCAATTTTTTAGGTCTACACCTATTCCTCCTGTAACTCCAACAGTAGTTAAAAATATTGGAGAGATACCATTTGTACCAGCAACAATAGGTGCAATATTTACAAACGGCACATAAGGACTTGCTTGCTTTCCAGTCCATAAGGCAACATTATTAACACCAGACATTCGTGATGATCCAACGCCCATAGTACCTTTTTCTGCGATTAACATTACGCGCTTATCAGGATGTTGCTTTTTTAATTCAGTAATTTCCAATTGGGCTTTTTCTGAAATCATACATTTACCATGTAGCTCTCGATCAGATCTAGAGTGTGCCTGATTTCCAGGTGATAACAAATCCGTGGAAATATCTCCCTCTGCGGCAACGTAAGTTACAACTTTTACCTCTTCTTCAATTTCTGGAAGTTTTGTAAAAAATTCAGCATTAGAATAACTTTTTAGAATATCTTCTGCAATTTTGTTTCCATCTTTGTAAGCATTTTCTATTCTAGAAGTGTCTGCCTCATACAAAAACACTTGGGTTTTTAAAACTTCTGCGGCGTCTATTGCTAAAGATTTGTCATCGCAAAGTGCTAAATCAAGAAGAACCTCGATAGATGGACCACCTTTCATATGTGATAATAGTTCAAAAGCAAATGACGGTTTTATTTCATCAACTTTAATATTTTCTAAAATTATCTCTTTTAGAAATTTAGATTTTTCAAGAGCAGCCGATGTTGTCCCAGGGATAGTGTTGTAAATCAAAAAATTAATGGACTCTTTTCTGTGATCATTTTTAGGATCTTTAATTTGAAAAATTATTTCTTTTAATAAAGCACCATCTTCAATTGGTTTTGGTTTTAAGCCTTCTCTTTTACGATTTTCTATTTCTGACAAATAATCGATATATAAACTCATAATCTTTCCTAAAAATTTGAAATATAACTTAAAATACTAAAATATATTCGTAAAACAGTTTCATTTAATTTACTTGTAAACTAAAATCATAACAACAAAATTTTGTGAATTATAATTATCTCTTGATAAAAAGAATTAAATTGGAAATAATTAGATTATTAAAAGTAAAATATTATTATACTTTCAAACCTGGGGGAGGTTATGAAGTCCAAATTAGTACTTTTATCAATTGTATTTTCATTAATTTTTACTAACAGTATATTTGCTGACCCAAAACAACTGGTTGGAGCAGATGCAAATTATGGTGAACATCTATTTGGTGAATGTGTTACTTGCCATAATTCAACTGGATTAGGAAAAGGTATACCCAAAATAACTGGAATGAAGACGAGTCAATTTATAACCAAAATTTTGGCCTACAAATCAAAAGAAAAAGAGAACGCAGTTATGCAAATGGTTGCTGAAAGACTTGGAGAAGAAGAAATAAACTCACTTGCTCTTTACCTTAGCAAGTTGAAATAAAAATAAAATTTTACTTAAGATAAAAAAACTATAACATTTAAATTAGTTATTAACTTCTGGAGGAGGATTAAATGACAAAAATCAAAAGACGAACCTTTGTTGGGCTTGCAGCAGCCACAACAACAGCGCTTTCAATGCCTTCAATAGCTTTTGGGGCACTGCCAAGAGTAGTCGTAATTGGCGGTGGAGCAGGTGGAGCGACTGCAGCAAAGTATATTGCTAAAGACTCAAAAGGAGCTATTGATGTTACTTTAGTTGAAGCATCAAAGAGATATTATACATGTTTTTTCTCAAATCTGTATTTAGGAGACTTTAGGGCTTATGGTTCTATAGGTCATAATTATTACGGATTAGCAGTAAATCATGGTGTGAATATGGTTCATGAATGGGCTTTATCCGTTAATAATGCGGCAAAAAAAGTAAATCTAGGTTCTGGCGAAAGTATTTCATATGATAAACTCGTAATTTCGCCTGGAATTGATCTTAAGTTTGAAAGTGTAAACGGATATTCTGCAGAAGCACAATCTAAAATGCCACACGCATGGAAATCTGGTACACAAGTTCAATTGTTAAAGAATCAGGTTAAAGGTATGAAGAAAGGTGGAACATTTGTTATGGTACCTCCACCAAACCCATATCGCTGCCCACCTGGACCATATGAGAGAGTTTCAATGATTGCTCATCAATTTAAAAAATCTAATCCTACAGCTAAAATTGTAATTTTAGATCCTAAAAATAAGTTTTCTAAACAAGGCTTATTTATGGAAGGTTGGCAGAAGCATTATCCAGGAATGATTGAATGGATAAGCGCAGAAACTCACGGCGGTATCAAAAAAATTAATGCTGCAACCATGGAGTTTGAAACTGATTTAGACACTTTCAAAGCAGATGCAGCAAGTGTTGTTCCTGCTCAAAGAGCTGGACGTATAGCAATGAACGCTGGTGTAAACAAAGGTGATTGGTGTCCGATTGTTCCTGCATCTATGCAAGCTCAAGCTGATGAAAATATTTATGTTTTAGGTGACGCTTCAATTGCTAAGTCAATGCCTAAGTCTGGTTTCTCTGCTAACAGCCAAGCCAAAGTTGCTGCAAACCATATCAGAGGAAGTTTAACAGGTAGTAAAGTATTTACTCCGCGTTTTGCTAATACTTGTTGGTCACTTGTAGCAACCAATGATGGTATCAAAGTTGGAGCAAACTATAAAGCCACAGCTGAAAAGATTGACAAAACCAGTGGGTTTATTTCTAAGACTGGTGAAGACAGTAACTTAAGAAAAGCTACCTATGAAGAATCAATCGGATGGTACTCAGGAATTACATCCGACATGTTTTCATAATTTAAAACCAATAGAAGGTAATCATATTTTAGGTTACCTTCTGTTTTTTACATTCCAAGAACTTCAATAATTTCGGATTTTTTTGAGTTTATAACTTTTTTTTCTAATATATATTTTTCTAAAATTGAATATATGGGTGGCCCATTGACATCTGGATTAACTGATCCCCAGCCACCTACTATGTATTTTTTACTAGCCTCTAGAGGTTGGTCTGTAGAAGCTATTCTTAAGTTACTTATTCTTTTTCCCATTTCATTTTTTGGACTACAAGTGTACTTAATTCCTCCAACTCGAACCATGTCTCCTCCTTGTTGAAAAAAAGGATCTGGATTAAAAATATTGTCACAAACATCCTCAAGAATTTCTTTTATCATTTTCCCAGACATTTCTACTCTGTAAACTTCAGGATAGTTCATTGCAGTTTGTGAATAAATATCATCAATTGTAATTTTTTGTCCGGGTAAAATTGTAGTTCCCCATCTAAATCCAGGGCTTAAAGATATTTCTGTATCCCTCTCTTGAATGATAGAATCACAAATAATGTCATCCCAACTTCCATTAAAATTACCTCTTCTATATAAAAGTTTTTCTGTTTCACCAATAACACGATTACACTCTTTTTCAAAAGGAGCTCTTACTTTATTTATTAAATTTGAAATCTCTGGATCTGGTGGAATTACATCTGAAAAAATTGGAATTAAATTTGAAGATGTTTCTACAACTTTGCCATTTTTAACCTCTAAGTCTATTCTACCTAAATATTTGCCATGCGAACCAGATGATAAAAGAAGCGTTTTATTTATTCTTATTGCTTTGGGTATAGCGTCATGTGTATGACCAGTTAAAATTACGTCTATACCCTCAATCATTGTTGCTAACTTTTGGTCTACATCAAATCCATTATGGGATAGAAGCACAACTATTTCTGCACCTTTTTTTCGTGCTTTATTTACATTTTTTTGGATAGCCTCTGGCCTAATTCCAAAAGACCACCCTTTAACAAGATAACTTGGATTCGCAATAGGCGTATATGGGAAATGTTGACCTATAACGGCAATATTCACTCCACCTTTTTCAAAAAAAGCTGTACTTTCAAATACTGGCTCATCCCATTCAGTGTCGAATACATTTCCTCCTATAAATGGATATTCCATTTTTTGAATTAATTCTTGTACCCTTTCTTTACCAAGAGTGAATTCCCAATGACCTACCATTGCCTCAGTTCCTATTGCTTTCATAAGTTCAACCATATCTTCACCTTGAGTTTTAAGTGAAGTGTAAGAACCTTGCCAAGTATCGCCACCATCCAAAAGTAAAACCTTATCATTACCTCTGTCGGAACGAATTTTATTTATTAATGTAGAGGTATGGTCTAGACCTCCTAATTTACCATATTCCATAGCCAATGGAATATAATCAACCATAGTATGAGCGTATGCGAGTGGTGTTTTTGGTGAGATACCAAAATGTTTCAAGAATGCCTTTCCAACTAAGTGTGGAGGTATACCCTCGTATTTTCCTACTCCAAAATTTTCTGATGGTGGTCTAAAGTAAACAGGTTTTAACTGACCATGTAAATCTGTTAAATGTAATAGTGTAACTTGACCTTTTGTATCAAACTCCAAAAGATCTTCAATGTTTAAACTTTGTTTTGCGGCAATAGAGTTCCAAGGTTTGGTTGCCAGCAACATAGCTGAAATAGATGCCAGTTGAATAAATTCACGTCTAGAACGCATGAACTTTCCCTTTGTTTACGATTTTTCGTCCTCAGGTGTTACGTCTATATCACGGGCTTTCCCAATAATTTTAGTTGGCGAAACACAATTTTTCATACATGGTTTACCATTTAAGTTTGCAATATCTGGTCTAGGATCTGGTAGAAGAAAACCCTCTACATTTGGCATCTTTATCTTGCCAATATTTTTATCATTTAATACAAAATCTTCTTCAATTATCTCGTTCATATATAAAAGATAAGCAACAACTCTATATGTTTCATCATGTGTTAATGATTGAGCAACACCAAAAGGCATTGCGCGATATATATAATCATACATAGTTGATGCGTATGGCCAATAACTTCCAGTCGTTTTTACTGGATCATAAGTATCTAAACTGTCTTCGCCACCAACTAATTCTGGCCATCTATCAAGACCTTCCCCAAAATCTCCATGACAAGAAGCGCATTGTTCTGCATATACTTCTTCACCATCTATTGCATTACCACTACCTATTGGAGCACCCATTCCGTCAGGTCTAACATCGATATCCCACCCAGCGATTTCAGTTTTAGTTGCAATTTTGCCTAAATTAAATTTTCTTTCACTAGCGTGAAGGATTATAGGTATAGCTATCATTATAAAAAAAATTGTTAGTTTTCTAACCAAGTCGAACATTGTCTACTGTTCCATCTTTATTAACTTTCCAAGTTGCAATGGAATTATTATGATAAATTGAATTAACACCTCTCAATTTTTGAAGTTCTTGAATAGTTGGTTGTACATAATTTGTTTCGTCAATAGCTCTTGATTGAACCAAAAGCTCTTGACCATTCCATTCAAATGGTAACGTAAATCGGGCTAAGCTTTTACTCAATACAGGATCATGTAATTTTGCAGTTTCCCAGTTTTTTCCGCCATCTAAAGAAACATCAACCCTTTTGATCTTACCTCTGCCAGACCATGCAAGTCCTCTTAATTGATGAACTCCTTTTTTTAATATTGCCTTTTCTGGACTTGGAGAGGTAACAACAGATTTAGCATCCATAACCCAAGTAAACATTCTTGCTTTTCCGTCAGGTAGTAAATCTGTGTATTTTGAAGTCTCTTCTCTTGTCATATATGGCATATCGCCAAATTCTAGCCTCCTTAACCACTTTACCCACATATTTCCTTCCCAACCTGGAACAACAAGCCTGACAGGATACCCTTGTTCAGATCTCAATGCTTCGCCATTCATAGCCCACGCAATCATGCAGTCATCAAGAATTTTTTCAATAGGAATTGACCTTGTCATACCTGATGAATCGCTACCTTCTGCTAGGACCCACTTAGCCTTGGGTTTAATACCAGTTTCAAGAATTAAATCTGATAATTTTACACCAGTATATTGGACATTATGGACCATACCAAAAGTATATTGACAACCATTAAGTTGTGATCCTTTCCATTCCATGCCTCCATTGGCAGCACATTCTAAAAAATAAAATTTATTAGTTTGGGGAAATCTTTTCAAATCATCTAATGTGAAAATCATTTCTCTATCAACCAAACCATTAATCATTAGTCGATAATCTTTAGGGTTTATTATAGAAACTCCACCATGATGTCTTTCAAAACATAAACCATTAGGTGTTATAATTCCTTCTAAATCTTGTATAGGGGTAAAATTAACAGAGGACTCAGTACTAGCTGTTAACCATTCTACATTTCTTCGAATAACATTTTTTTCAAATTCAGATGGCATTCCATAAGGATTAGCGTCAACCCCAGTTCCTAATTCAGCAGTCCACTCCGGAACATTAGGTGGTAAATTATTGGGGTTTGCTTCTTGAGAATTAACTACCTTTGTTGTAAGAGCGATAGCACCAAATGAGGCAGTACCTGCTAGCAACTCTCTGCGATTAATTTTTATGTTTTTCTTTTTGTTTTTTTTCAATGCAAAACCTTATTTAGGATACTGTCATTTTTCTGGACATTGTATATTTCTCACCATTGTCATCAGTCCACTCAAAGTCAAAAGTTCCTGTTTCTTTTGCCTTATAAGGAAATGCAATATATGGATTTGTTGATATGGAAGGTTCTAAATCCATTACAAAAACCTGTTTGCTATTAAACTTGACTAAAAATTTGTTAATTATACGTTTTGGGATGTTTTTACCATTTTTATCTTTCATACGTCCACTATGCATTGGATGCCTTATAAGTGTTTTTATCTCTATTATTTCGTCAACAGAGGCTTTTTTTGGTACTTTTCCTCTTGGTTTAATTTTAGACATACAGTATCTCTCCTTTCAACCGCCACAACCACCAATTGTTACTTTTACTTTTGATTTTGTCATGGCAAATTTGCCATTATTATATTCTGCTAAAAGATAAACATTTTGTGTTTTAGATAATCTCATTCTAGTTGTTGCTGAGCATGCCCCCATATCTGTGCTAAAAGAAAATTTAGCTACATTAGGAGCTGGATTACCATCTGCTAATAAATAAACTGTTTTAACAAAATCATCGTTAGTCATAGGACTATCAATATCAAAGCTAACTTTTACTTGATTTCCATTTTCAGCAATTTCAGGAACATCTAAGAATAAATCACTCTCTTCAACATTATTTTTACTTATTTCTTTGATTCTTTTAAGAGCTAAGTTGGGTTTGGCTAATGCATAATTTGAAAATAATGCAGTACTTGCAACCCCGCCTAATAGATACATAATATCTCTTCTTGAAATCATAATCATTTTTTGACGTTTCATAGAAATCTCCAAAAAATTAATAGTTTAATAATTACTTATTATATTATATTAGTCACCAATTATTTCGTCAACTTGCCACCAAAACATTTCAGGACTTGTGTATCCTTCAATTCGACCCTGCTCATTATTATTTCTTATAAAAATAAATGTTGGTGTTATATTTGTTTTTTTTATTTTATGTTTAGAGTAATTTACAAAATCGTTCATTTCAATTCTTGAAAGAGGAAATTTATTAGCAATTTCAGTTTTGGGATATATTTTACCTATTTGCTTTTCCCATACCATACAAATTAAACATGTCTTATCAGTTATCATCAACAACAGAGAATTATCTTTCGCAGAAGAGGAACTTACTGTTAAATTTAATACAAAAATAATACAAATAATAAACTTAAAATACATTTTTATTAATTTATAGAACATTGTTTTACCATAATATATTTTTGGAATAATTAATAAATAAAGTTATGATTCAAAATCAATAAAAATTATATCTATAAATCAATCCAATAAGTTGTCACAAATATTTTCTTAAAAAATTTTTCAAGTTGATCAAATGTAATTTCAAGAGTTTGATTATTTTCCAGTGGATGTGCAAAAATCCTTTTATAAGATTTAAGCTTTGTGTCTAAAAAAATAGTAACGTTATTTTTAACTCCATTAATCATGGCGAATGGAGAGACAGCTCCTGGTAATACACCTAAATTTTCCATTAATCTTTCTTTAGAACCAAAACTTAAACGGCCCATGTTCATTTTTTCTGCAAGTAACTTTAAGTCGATAACTGCATCTTGATGAGCTACAAATAATATATTGTTTTTCTTTTTATCTCTTAGATAAAGATTCTTTATATGACCATTTTCTTTATCATTACCAAAAAGTTTTTCTTGAATTAATTTAGATTCATACACTGAAATCAATGGTTCATGGGTAAAGTGTTTATAAATGATTTTCCAATCATCTAATTGTTTTAATAGTTGATTAGATGATATTGGAAGTTTTAAATGATGATCCATTTTAAGGTTTATCAACAATGAAATTTTTATATTTTTCTAATTTTTTTGCTCTTCTATAACATAATTCTTAAAATTTTCAAAAAATGCTCTTGAAAGCTTTTTAGCAGTGCTCAAAACCAATCTACTACCTAATTGAGCAATTTTTCCTTTAACATTACTTGTAGCGGCATATTTTAAAATTGTTTCATTACCATCTTCTATTAACTCAACATCAGCACCGCCAGAAGCTGAGCCTGCCACACCTCCATCACCTTGACCAGTTAGCGAGTATCTTGAAGGACCTTTTGAGAGATCTAAGTTTATTTTACCTTTAAAGCCAGCTTTTATAGGACCAATTTTTAAAATGACTTTAGCACTCAAGGTGCCATCTTGACCTTCTATTAATTCTTCGCACCCAGGAATACAAGTCTGCAATATATGTAGGTCATTTAAGGATTTATAAACAAAATCTAATTTTGCAGGGATTCTTATTTCGTCATTCAATTCCATAGATTTAATTCTCTTTTTGAAATCCTTTTATTAGGGTTTAAAAATTTAATTACAGATTTAAACAATTAAGACTTATTTTACATAGCTTATATGTAGATCAATTACCTAACTATTGTAAAATTTTTTAGCACATTAACTTACAGAATATCAAGCTAAGTGTTATTCAGATTTTGATAATTTTTGAATTGTATAGATCTAAGATTGAAAACAATAATTACAATTAGTTATGATTGAACATTTTCATTTTTTTCATTGCGGATATGTTCTCTGAAATTTTCAAAAAAAGTTTTAGATAATTTTTTAGCTGTGTTTAAAATTAAGCGACTTCCAAGTTGAGCAATCTTACCTGTTACCGAACTCTTAGCAACGTATTTTAAAATTGTCTCATTACCATCTTCAATTAATTCAACATCAGCACCTCCTTTTGCAAAACCTGCCATGCCACCATCCCCTTCACCATTTAGCGAGTACTTTTCAGGGCCATTTGATAAATCTAACACAATTTTCCCTTTAAAATTTGCTTTTATTGGTCCAATTTTTAAAACTACCCTAGCAGACAAAGAACCATCTGTATTTTCTAACAATTCTTCGCAACCTGGAATACATTTTTGTAAAACTTCAAGATCGTTTAAACAATTGTAAACGTATTCTAATTTTGCTGGTATTTTGACCTCATCATTAAGTTCCATTTTAAAATTTCTGCCTACACTTAATTAGGAATTGTGTTAGGGATACCCGGAAGTGAACCGGGGAGCCTTTCGGCACTGGTTTTTGAGTTACTTGATGACACTAATGTATATGTAAAGTAGTAAAGTATTTCTAAGCATTCCCCCAATTACAAATTAATTGTTATTCTGTATTGTCAACACAGTCAAGCCAGTTTAATTGATTTTAGTACCATTTATTTAACAGCTATGGAAAATAAGTTGGCGGCACTTATCATTATAGCTTTAGCGATATTAATATTTACTTTGTATTTTCTATTTAATTGCTCTATTCGCATTGAACTGTCACGTTATTTTGTTGATAAATAGGTGTCAACATACGAATGACACACCTAGATTTAACATTAACAGAATTTCAAATATCCAATAAGTTTCGCGATTCAAGGGGTAAAGCGACTCTAGTAAAATGCTGTAATTGAGTTTGTATTTTCGATATATAAGTAAATTCGATTTGTGCTGTTTTATTAAACATTCATTAAAATGATTAACTAATTTAGCTTAATTTTTTAGCACCCCGAGCTTTCAGTGAAAAAAAGCAGGATAAAAATTGTATTATATAATGCATAACAATATTTTCCGGCAAGTATTTAACTTAACGCAAAGATATAGGAGTATGTAATATGAAAACAACTAAATTTTCACGCCGTCAAGTTTTAGTCACTGCCGCCTCGGGTTTGGCTGTATCAATGTTGGCACCTAGTTTAGCTCGCGCAGCAAGTAAAACTTTGTCTGATGTAAAAGCGGCGGGAGTGTTGCAAATAGGATGTGAAGCAACTTATCCCCCTTTTACTTTTCGGGACGCGGGTAAGATAGTGGGCTATGATGTCGACTTAGCAAATTTGATGTGTGCTTCATTAGGGGTTAAGCCAGAATTTATTGACACGCAGTGGTCAGGTGTAATTCCAGCGCTCTACGCTGGAAGGTTCGATGTGATTATGTCGTCTATGAGTTACCGTAAAGAGCGTTTAAAAAAGGTCGCTTTTTCTATTCCGTATGCTGAAGCAAGCCAAGCTATGCTTATTCGAGCAGATGATGCATCAAAAATCATGTCAGTGAAGGATCTTTCAGGCAAAGTACTTGGCGTTAAACTTGGATCACCTGGTGAAATGATGAAGCCAGCTCTTGAAAAAGAAATCGTAGCCGCCAAAGGAAAGGGTTTTTCTGATGTAAAAATTTATGATGATCATCCTTCTGCTTATCTTGCGCTCAGTCAAGGAACGGTTGATGGTGTGCTTAACACTTTGCCAACATTAGGAAAAGTGATGAAAGACCGTCCAGGTGCATACGCATTGGTACGCCCAGTCGGAAAGTTGAATTGGGCAGGGATAGCGGCGCGTAAAGAAGATACAGAAATTGTCAATTGGATGGATGCTGAACTCACAAGGCTGAAAGATAGCGGAGAGATTTACGCGTTGCAAGAAAAGTGGTTTGGGTTCAAAATGGAACTGTCCGACACAATTCCGTCATTTGCGTGATTGCTAATTTAACTTACCTTGTCCCTTTAATAGGTTAGGGGACAAGGTTGAATAGGTGGTTATATGACTATTGATTGGGGCATTATATTAGAAAGCATCCCACTCCTTGGTCATGGTGTAGTGGTAACGTTGCAAGTCTCAGCACTAGCATCTGTCCTGGGTTTGGTGCTTGGTGTAGTTTTGGGTTTGTGCTCACTGTCGCATAGTAGACCCCTTCGTTTGATTGTTGCAGGTTATGTTGATTTTATACGCGGTACACCTTTGCTGATTCAAATTTTTCTAGTTTTTTTTGCACTCCCTGCGCTTGGTATACGATTTGATGAATTTTGGGCCGGTGTAGTTGCGCTTTCTTTGAACTCTGCAGCATTCGTAGCGGAAGTTGTGCGCGGTGGCGTGGGGTCTATTGAGCGGGGCCAGTCCGAAGCAGCCACTGCCATAGGCATGCGACACAGGCAAATCCTCGTATATATCTTACTACCACAAGCTTATAGACAAATGGTTCCGCCACTGACAAACGAGCTAATAAGCTTAGTAAAAAATTCATCTTTGCTCTCAGTAATATCAGTTTATGAATTAACAAGAGCAGGTCAGGCGATAATCTCAGTTCACTTTGTGCCATTTGAGATTTATACTCTGCTGGCGGTGTATTATTATGTTCTTATTAAAGTATTAAGCTGGTTGTCGGGTCGACTTGAGCGGAGGCTTCCAACATGGTAACTCCAGTAATCCAAGTGCAAGACCTTAGCAAAAGCTTTGGGGATAATTCTGTGTTACGTCGTGTATCGATGGACGTAGCAACTGGTGAGACTGTTGTAATTATTGGAGCCTCTGGTTCAGGTAAGACCACCTTTCTACGCTGCCTGAATAGATTGGAGGAGCCTAGCGCTGGTAATGTACGGTTAGATGGAAACCCAGTGATGAATAGTGGTTCTGAAAAACAAATCGCCGACCAACGCAGTCAATTTGGCTTTGTTTTCCAAAGGTTCAATCTATTTCCTCATTTTTCTGCCCTCGATAATGTAGCTATTGGGCCTGAAAAGGTTCGTGGGATGTCTAAGTCGGATGCAAGAGCTCTCGCTGCAGCTGAACTCAAACGGGTTCATATGTCTGATCACGCAATGAAGCGTCCAGTACAACTATCCGGTGGCCAACAGCAAAGAGTAGCAATAGCACGAGCACTAGCAATGAAGCCTAGAGTTATGCTGTTTGATGAACCAACTTCGGCTCTGGATCCTGAATTGGTTCAAGAGGTGCTAGATGTGATGAAGGAATTAGCAAACGGAGGTATGACTATGGTAGTAGTTACCCATGAAATGAATTTTGCGCGTGAAGTTGCAGACCGCGTAATTTATATGGAGGATGGTAGGATTGCTGAGGAGGGTCCACCAGAAATTCTGTTCAGAGAACCAAAATCGCCTGGTGCACAGCGGTTTCTTAGGCATTTGACCCATGAATGAGGCTCTTGCAATACCGGATATGATCGTAGCAGGAGGCACTCTGCTTACCTCAGATCCCAATAGACCTTACATCCAAGAAGGTTGGGTAATTATCGATAACGGCCGAATAGAGTCAATTCAAGACAAAAAGCCGGCCAGGATTCACCCGGCAACAAAAGTAATTGATGCGAAGGGGTTTGTCATTACACCTGGGTTCGTTAACGTCCACACCCACGCTATCCTTAGTATGGTTCGCGGAGTGGCGGAAGACATGGGGTTTGCGCCGGCTTATACCATTGGTGTGCCTCATGGACATGATCCAAACCCAGAAGAGGCATATGCTATGGCTCAGCTGGGCGGTTTAGAAGCACTCCTCTTCGGATCAACGATAATCAACGATACCTTCACACACCAAAATATTGCACTTCCAGCCATGGCTGAAACAGGGATCAGAGCATGGGGCTGTGGAAGAATCCACGATGTTGATTTCACACGCGTACATCTCGGTGAGTGGACCTATAACACAAAAATAGGAGAGCAGACTCTCAGGGAAGCCTCGGATCTAATTGAAGAAAATCACGATCCAATTAGTCTACTCACTGGGGTGGTCCTAGCACCTCACGCGCCAGACACTTGTTCGCCAGATCTATTGCGCCAAGTACGCAATATGCGCGATGACAAAGGGTTGCGGATCAACACTCATGTTTCACAAAGTCAAGTTGAAGTTGATTTCATTCGAGAACGTGACAAGATGAGTCCACCTGAATTATTGGAGGATGTCGGATTGCTAGATGATCGTTTAATTGGTGCGCATTGTATACACGTCTCGAAAACAGATATTGAGCGACTTGGACGCGCAGGCGCTCATCTGGCTCATATAGCTAAGGGCAATCAAACACACGGTCAGGTGGCGCCGACCAGTGCTCTACGTCGCGCGGGTATGAATTTGGCACTTTCAACCGACAACATGCATGCTGATATGGTGGAATTGATGAGATGGGCTTTAGCTTCGGGTCGTTTACAAGATGGTAAGATTACCAACGATTGGCAGCCTGCCAATGTATTTGAGGCTGCTACAATTGGAGGTGCGCGGGCGCTTGGTCTGGAAGACGAGGTTGGTTCTTTAACAGTTGGCAAACGCGCTGATTTAGTAATGTTTGACTTTAGGCGCCCACATTTGAGACCGCTTACAAACGTGTTGGGAACACTTGTACACACAGGACAGGGTCGAGACGTAGATACAGTCATTGTGGAGGGCGAGGTTGTTGTTTCTGGTGGAGAGCCGCTACGAGTGGACAAATCAGCTGTTCTTGAAGCTGCAGAAACTGCAGCCGCTGAGCTATGGCGCCGAGCGCGATCAGAAGAGTTAGCGTTTTCAAAAAGCTGAATTTTAATAATGTTGGTTGAATTCAAAACTACGAATAATCTTCTAAAACAACTACATACATGTATTTATGAAGTTTGGTAGGGATATTCGGAATCGAACCGGGAAGCCTTGCGGCGCTGGTTTTTGAGTTACTTGATGACACTTATGTATAGTCAACATAGTCAAGTAATTCTAGGTATTCCCTTAATCTATGATTAATAGTTATTCTGTATTGTAAACACAGTCAAGCCAGTTTAGTTGATTTTCGTACCATTTTTCGTACACCAAAATACAGTCAGAAGATCACTCTGACTTCGATCATTAATTGATTTATTATTATTTTGTTGTTTTACTTTTATAACTTTACACAATATCAGGATTGATTGTTAGTAACTCATCATTATTATTAAGTTGCAATGGTGCTGGAGAACGGTAGCCAAAAACTGATTTTGAAAATCTAGTGTTATGTTCGGAGAGCAGTCTAATGTAAAGGCCGAAGCGTGAATGGTTAGGACTAATCTATTTGATAATCCAGCCAGTCTTTAATCATAGCCCGCATAGAATTATCATCTCCAAATTGTTCCCTACTGCCTTCTATTGTGTTCTTACCTAACTCAAGTACGTATGTGTAATCAGACACCTCAACGCATTGACGCACATTCTGATCTACAAGGACTACTGTTACGTCCATTTCAGGCAAACTCCTTATAAATTGATACAATTCCTGCGAGACCTTTGGAGCAATCATTGCAGTAGGCTCGTCTAACAATATGAGCTTAGGTGATAGAACCAAAGCTCGTCCAATTTCAAGGAATCTCTGTTGACCGCCTGACATGCTACCAGCAAGATCAGATCTTTTCTCAGCAAGAATTGGGAACATATCATAGGTTTTTTCAAGTGCTTGCTTTACACGTAGGTCATCTCTCCTAAAATGCCAACATCCAAGTCGCAAGTTATCGTCTACAGAAAGATCGTTAAACAAAGATCTATTTTGGGGAACATACGCTGCACCTCTTGTTACCATATTCCAAGGTTGTGCTCCCACAATACTTTCCCCTTGAAATAGAATATCACCTTGGGTGGGTTTTAGGAATCCATAAAGTGTTTTTAAAACAGTTGATTTCCCAGCTCCATTTGGGCCAATAATTCCAGTTATTTTGTTTCGTTTGATGCTTAACGATACGCCATTTAGAATATATATATCGCCATGATATGCAGCATGGACATTGTTCATTCGTATAAGTTCGTTCAGTTCGTCCATTTCACCAAATCCAAATTGCTCTATGCATTTCCTAGATAAGCTTCAATTACTTCAGGGTCATTTCTGACATAGTCCACGTTACCCTCACTGATTACCTGACCCTGATTAAGAACATATATATGGTCTGATAATTGATAAATTGATGTAAGATCATGACTAACGAGTAAGAAACTTTTACCCTGTTCTTTCAGTTCTTTTATGCGCTCAATCATTAAACGGCACAAAGTTGGATTAACCCCAGCGAATGGTTCGTCAAGAAGAATAATCCTAGGATTGAACATCATAATACGGGCCAATTCCAATAGTTTTTGCTGCCCTCCAGAGAGCTCTTCAGCGTTATTATGCCTCAGATCATATAGTTTTACCTTGTCCAGGCACTCAGTGGCCCGTTCATAGAGAGTTTTATTATCAGTATTGTCATTAAGTGCTGGTACCATGACATTATCAATAAGATTAATACGCTTAAAAATTCGAGGGATTTGGAATGTCCGCCCAACTCCTAATCTAGCAATATCATGCGGTGACCAATTCAAGCATGAAACCCCCATAATATCTAGAGAACCTGAGTCAGCTCGATAAATTCCGCTAATACAATTCATAAGTGTTGTTTTGCCTGCCCCATTAATACCTATTAATCCAGATATGGAACTTTCATTCACCAACATATCAACATTTTTTACGGCGAGCAGACCTCCAAACGATTTATTTAAACCTTTAAGTTGTAACACAATCTTCGGTATCATCGAAGTGTCATCCTTCCCATTAAACCCTGAGGACGAACAAAAATTACTGTGATCAGTATAATAAACCCAAGCATTTGAGCTGCTGCTTGGGGGAGAAAAACTGTAGCAATTTGTTCAACCAAACCAAATAGAATCCCTGCAATTAATGCCCCGACAGGATGACCCAAGCCTCCAAGAACAATTATAATAAAACCAATAAGACTTATATCTTGCCCACCATTGGGATCAATTGATGGTACTACAAAAGCCAGTACGACACCTGTTATGCCAGCGAGTGCAGCAGCCAATCCAAATGCTGAGGCTGATAAGCTGTGAATATTAATCCCAACAATCTGTATAGCTTCACGGTTCATAATTGCTGCTCTTATAGCTTTTCCCGTCAATGTCCTGTATAAAAAATATGTCAAAACAATTATAAGAAGTGCATTTATCCCCAATGCTACCAAGCGTGCTGTCGGCACAATTACTCGACCGTCTCTCCCCTCTCCATACGCATCCTGTATCACTAACAATGAGACATTTATAGGATCAAAACTAAATTCCACTGCTCGAATATCAGCCTCGAAAATCCACATCATAGCTGCAATCATCATCAAAGAAACTCCAAACATAAGCAAAAAACTTGATGTTTCAGGCTCATCAGATTTAGCGAGTCGGGGAATTAATAGGTAGTAAAGGCCAAAGCCAATTAAGAAAAATGCAATGGTAACTATTGGAAGGCTCAAAATAGGATGGAGGCCAAATAATGTAAGCAATACATATGAGAGAAATGATCCAGCAATAATGAATTCCCCATGTGCAAAATTGACTACTCTAAGGACACCACACAAAACATTCAAACTGCATCCAATGAGCGCATATATCGCACCAAAAATTACACCACCAACAAGCCCATTGAGTAAAAGAATAGTATTCATAAATATTCTCACATAATATATTTTCTGAGGTGAGGGAAGTGTTGCATGAGACTTCCAACCACACCTCTAGGCATGAATAAAATAAGAAGAGTGATGATGAGGCCGAGTAAAAAATTGTTCAAAACAGGAAACTGCTGCCACACAATTTCATCAATCCAAACTAAAGTGACTGTCCCAACGACAGGTCCGATGATCGTTCCAAGCCCCCCCGCCATAGCATAAATAACTGTTTTTGCTGTTATCAAAACATCGAATGCGGTTATTGGGTCAAGAGCACCAGTAAACCACGCCTGCGCACCACCAGCAAGTGCAGCAAAGAAAGCTGACATAATCCACGCATATAAACGAACTCTTGATACATGAATGCCCATAGCATCAGCCGCATCAGGATCATCACGAATTGCTTTCAACGCTTTGCCTAAACGAGATTGTCCAAGCCAAGATGCTGATACTAGAGCAACAAACATTATGATTAACATTGCGTAGTATCCATGTGTCCTATCGGTAGCGACCCCTAAGTTCAGTCCATGACTTCCGCCTGTGATCTCTTCTGGCAACAACGACATCAGTCGTTGACACACAACTGCAAGTGAGAGACTTACAATAGCAAAGAAAATCCCATTTAATCTAAGCGTAGGAGCAAACAAAAGCGCTAGTAAAATTCCAGAAAGGCCAGCTGCTGGTACAGCTAAATATTCCGAGACACCAAGTACCTTTACCAGGATAGCAGTAACATAAGTCCCAATTCCATAGAAAGCAACGTAACCGAAAGGCATATAACCTGTGAATCCTGCTATAAAATTAATGCCCGTGGCGAGGGTAACCCACATCATTAGTGAAAACATAAAGGAAAGATTTCCATCTTGAAGGGGTACCAAAAAACAACTTAAAATAAGTACTGTAATGATTGTGTACCATAAGCTACTTTTAAGCCGCTGGGCAGATATTTCTTCACTAAAATCGTCGGGTTTTATTGTGCCTGACTTAGCCACCTATTCTCCATTAGATATGTCAGTTTATAATATTATATTGATTTTTACATTAACCAATGGCACCGTAGAGTCAAGTGCCACAGCTATGCGGAAAGATTATAGCAAAGCCTTTAGGTACAAAAAATAGAAAATATAAGGAGATGGATATGACTTTTTTAAAACGTTTTTTGAGCTCTTTAGCTCTGTCCTCCATAGCTTTTGCCATGGCTTTTACCGAAGTAGCTGGAGCAGCAGACCCAATTAAAATTGGTATGACAGTTTCCTCTCAAGGCCGTTTTGCCTTAGCTGCACAATCTGGTGAACGGGGACTGAAGATTTGGATTAATGATGTAAATAGCCGAGGGGGAATTTCTATTAATGGCCAAAAAAGAAAGATAGAACTCGTATCATTGGATGACCGAAGTGACAAAGCTATGGTTCCAAGGGTCTATGAAACTCTTATTAAAGAAAAGGGCGTTGATATTTTATTTGGGCCTTTTGGCTCGACATTGACAGGTGCAGCAGCCAATACAACTGAACAATTTGATAAGTTTTTAATGATATGGTCAGCATCATCCGATGCAATTTATGAACAAGGGTACAAGTACGTAGTATCAGGATCACAAATTGCGGCATCACGAATGAGCCATCCAAGTATTCGAGCTTTAAAGGCAGTGGGCGTTAAGTCTATTGCATTTGCGTATTTGGATGAACCCTTTCCTGCCGGCGTTACCAAAGGGGCAATTGCTTATGCTAAAAAATTAGGCATGAAGGTAACCATGGAGGAAAAATTCGCAAAAGGTACTAAAGACTTTTCATTAATCATCCAAAAAGCACTAGCAACAGGAGCTGATGCATTTTACCCGACAGGCTATGAAGGGGACCAGATGATTATGGCGCGTCAATTACGCGAGCAAGGTGCTAATTTTCCTGCAACATACATGGTGTATGCTGCTCAACCTCAATTTTTAGAAATTGGCAAGGATGCTCATTATATCATGGGTCAAACACTTTTACATGAAAAAATAAACTGGAAAGTTAACGCTGGCCTTAGCAGGGAACAAGTAATGGCTAGTTACAACAAGCTATTTCCAAATGTGGCGTACCAACCAGACTTTCAAACGGCTTTGGCATACTCAGCAGGCGCAGTTCTCGAAGAAATTATTATAAAAGCAGACAGCATAGATCCAGCAAAAATGAAGCAAGCTGCTTTGGATTTGAATGAAAAGCTTACAGTAATGACGGGACCCTACAAAATTGAGCCAACCGGAAAGCAGGTAAGTATGGAATTTGTGATTATGCAAAATAGTAAGAATGGACCTGAAGTTGTTTATCCAAATGCTATTGCTACCATGAAACCAATTTACCCGGCACCTAGTCGCTAATAAAAAATTGTCATCTGCTTGCTAATCACGAAGGCAAGCAGATGAGTAAATCTTAGGGTTCCTTCATAAAAATCCTCATCTTTTATCGTTTAACCAAATAATTTTGAGCTATGAGCATTAAAAATGAAATATCAGCAGAAAATTAAGCGTATTTTAGCTTCTCTAGATCAAAATGATCAAATATTAAAGGCGGTAGCACTGCGTATAGATAATGAGGCACTTCATCATGCAAAGCAGTTTGATGAAGAACAAATTTTTGAGAAAAACAAGACATTTCTAGATGGTTTACCTATTGCAGTAAAAGACATAATCGACTTGCAAAATTATCCAACTGTTTCAGGATCAAAAACACGATTGCAGAACCCACCTGCGACAATTGATGCATCAGTTATCAAAAATCTTAAAGCTGCAGGTGCAATACCTGTGGTAAAAACACAAACCGTGGAATTTGCGATTGGAGGTTGGGGTACAAATTATACACTTGGCACTCCCAGCAATCCTTGGAATACAGAGATGCCTTACGCCCCTGGGGGATCATCAAGTGGTACAGGCGTGTTGGTTGGAGCAGGAATTGTTCCTGCTGGACTTGGAACTGATACTGGTGGATCCATTAGAATCCCAGCCTCTTTTTGTGGTTGTGTTGGTCTAAAAACCTCAATTGGTTCAGTAAGCCGAACTGGAGTTACTCCTCTATCAGAAACACTCGATACCATCGGTCCAATGACACAGTCAGTAGAGATGGCCGCGCAGATGTTTCAGGTGATGCAAGGTCCAGACATTAAAGATAAAACCACTTATGGTTATAGGCACCAGAATGTATTGAGAGACCTTAAAAAAGGAATTTCTGGTATGCGTTTGGGTGTTCTCAATGTTGACGAAATGCCCCACCTTTCAACTGAGGTGTTAGATTGCTTCAATGACGCTATTGATGTTTTAAGAGATTTAGGTGCGTCACTTGTTCCATTCTCGTTACCAAAAAGCCTAGATTATTATGAAACATGTAACATGATTATTTCAGCTGTTGAGGGCTACGCGACATACCAAGCGATTGTTGAAGATATCAACTCAGAACTTGCTAGTCCTAACAGGGCGCGACTTAAACGAGGAAAAGATATAACCGCACATGAGTTTAAATCAACAATGAGAATGAGAGATTTGGATCATATAGAAATGGAAATTGCTATGGATCTTCTCGATGCAATTGTACTCCCAACAACACCAATAACAGCTCCTCCAATTTCAGAAGTTGATGAAAGTTCATTTATAATGAGTCAGCATACGAGAGTGGCAAACTTTTTAAGTATGACAGGATTGAGTGTTCCAATGAAACTCGCCTCAAGTGGGATGCCAACCGGTTTACAGATCCTAGGAAGACAATTCAATGATGGCTTAGTATTAAGAATTGGACACGCATACGAAACTGCACGTGGAAAAATCACTAATCCATATTTTTAAATAAAATGATTATATAATCAAAAAATGGAGGAAACACTAAAATTCGGATAATCAACAAATTGTAATATAGTATCTATCACTAACACCAGAAGTTATCCTCACATGGAACAAACCCAATGATGTACGAGCACCATATAATACTTGAGAAAGTGTCTAATTACACCACAAACTCTCTGAAATTTTTATCAACCTTTATTTGTGAGGTTTGGTAGGGATACCCGGTATCGAACCGGGAAGCCTTGCGGCACTGGTTTTTGAGTTACTTGATGACACTTATGAATAATCAACATAGTCAAGTAATTCTAGGTATTCCCTCAATTTAAAATTAATAGTTATTATGTATTGTAAACACAATCAAGCGAGTTTAGACGATTTTCGTACCATTTTTCGTACACCAAAATACAGTCAGAAGATAACTCTGTCTTCAATCATTAAATGATTTTTTATTACGATTAAATTTGTTGTTTTACTTTTATAACTTTAGACGATATCAAGATTGATGGTTAATAACTCATCATCATTGTTAAGTGGTAATGGTGCTAGGTTAGATGTCGGTGCAGGTGATGGATCAGGCCTGTCATGTTGACCTGCATTATATGATCCATTCACATCACCCCTTAAAATAGCTGATAACTCTATATCCTTATCTTCTTCTAAGACAATATCCATCTTATTAGTTTTAGTAGTGTTATCC
>CABYED010000004.1 GCA_902517815.1 uncultured SAR116 cluster alpha proteobacterium | reverse complement strand
GATTCGTGTATTGTCATTGTATGAGTATGTTGTTCTAAAATACTCTGGCTATCTGAAAATTGCTGTCCAAATTCTTCTTTTAACTTTTTTACACATAATTTGATACTTACAGGATCATAATTATCTGAAGACCAAATTGAAGTATTACCATCCATATTTAATGCCTCTAAAATATTAGATTTTATTTCTACAAAATTTTTCCAGGGTTCATAATACCTTTGGGGTCTAATTCTTCCTTAATTAATTTCATAAAATTTACCGCAGAACCAAGCTCCTCAAGTAGATACTGTTTTTTACCCTGCCCTACACCATGTTCACCAGTACATGTGCCATCCATACTAATTGCTCTATGAGCTAATCTTTCTAAGAAACCATTCGCAACGTCAATTTCATTCTGGTCTTTGGGATCAATCATAAGTTGAACATGAAAATTGCCGTCACCAACATGACCAACAATAGGACCAAATAATTTATTTTGCTCCATATCTTCAATGGTTTCTGTAATGCATTCCGAGAGTCTTGAAATAGGCACACATACGTCTGTTGCGATATAATCTGCCTCTGGTCTACATGCTTTTACGGCATAATAAACATCATGCCTAGCTTTCCATAATTTATTTCTTTCTTCAATATTATCGTTCCACTCAAAATTATTCCCTCCAAAATCTTTAGAAATCTCGTTAAATAATTCTGACTGCTCTTTAACAGAAGATTTGCTTCCATGAAACTCTAAAAGCAACAAGGGTGATTCAGGTAAACTCAATTTAGAATAATTATTAACTGCTCTAACTTGTGCAATGTCTAATAGCTCAATTCTAGCTACTGGTATACCAGCTTGTATCGTCATGATAACTGCATCAGTTGCATCTTTAACAGAACGGAAAGTGCACCTGCCAGCTCCAATTTCCTCAGGTATACCATAAAGTTTAAGAGTAATTTCAGTAATTACACCCAAAGTTCCTTCAGAACCAACAATTAATCTTGTTAAATCATATCCAGCTGAACTTTTTCTTGCTCTACTGGCAGTTTTTATTATCTCACCATTTGGCATAACAACTTCAAGAGATAAAACATTGTCTTTCATTGTACCATAACGGACTGCATTTGTTCCAGAAGCTCGTGTTGATGTCATTCCACCAATTGAAGCATTCGCGCCAGGATCAATAGGAAAAAATAAACCTGTATCTCTTAGATATGTATTAAGTTGTTCTCTTGTTACACCAGGTTGTACTACAACAGTAGAATCTTCAGAGTGAACTTCTATAATATTATTGAGATTGTTCATATCTATTGAAATCCCACCAAAATTGGCATTTAGATGCCCCTCCAGAGAAGAACCTGCACCAAAGGGGATAATTGGGCAACCATGTTCGTGACAAATTTTTACAGTTTTTTGAACATCTTCCTTACTATACGCAAAAACAACACCATCAGGTAGTTCGGGTGTATGAACTGTAGTTGTGCTAGTATGTTGTTCACGAACGGATTTAGATATTGAAAATTGTTGACCAAATTCTTTTTTCAATGCCTCTATAGCTTTTTCAACATTATAATCAAATTTATTATAAAATGAGTTGTTGTTTATATCTAAGACTGTCACCAATAAACCTCATATATTCCTAAGTTATTCTACAATAAATATATTTTAAAATAAAGATTGAGTAAATTATTACATTTTAATAATTATAGTAACCATAAAATTTATATCTTAAGGATACTTATAAAATGCAGAAAAAAGCTATCTTTTTAGGGGAATGCATGATTGAGCTAAACGGTGATATATCCTCCTTAGGTAATTCAAATTCACTGATGGAAGTTAATTTTGGAGGTGATACTTATAATTCTGCAGTTTATTTTTCACGATTAACAAATAAGGAAACCAATACTTTTTACTGCACAGCTCTCTCAAAAGATAGTTTTTCTAAGAAAATGATGGAGAGATTCAAAATTGAAAAACTTAATTGTGATCTTATTAGGACAGATGGGAAAAATCCGCCAGGATTATATTCTATTGAAATCAATGAAAAAGGAGAACGAAGCTTTTCCTATTGGAGAGATCAATCACCATCTAAAAATATTTTTTTAGGATTAAAAGGAAAGTATCTCTTAGACAATATAAGCAACTCAGATATTTTTTATTACTCCGGTATTTCTGCTGGCATACTTGATGAAAATCAAAAACAACAACTAATTAAGGTTGGAGCTACGGCTGATGTTTGTGCTTTTGATTTTAATTTTAGACATCAATTACATTATGACAAAAATAGATCGCAATCACTATTTATAGAAATTAATAATTATGTAAATATTAATTTTGTCTCTTATGATGATGTTAAAGATCTATTTAAGATTAAAAAACCAAATGAAATCTTTAATCTATTGAATAATGAAAAAAATCTGATTTTATTGAGATATAAAAATACAATCATATTTAAAAACCTTGATCAGGATATAAAAACCATTACTGTTCCGCATGGTGAGGTTGTAGATACAACTGCTGCAGGAGATGCTTTCAACGGCTCATTCTTGGCATTGATGAACAATGGTAAAAATATTAGTATTGAAGAAATTATATTAAAATCTCATGCTGTCACCAGAGAAGTCATCAAATATAAAGGGGCGATTATCAAAAAAAATCAGATGCCTAAACTGAGTATATAAAGGGATATTTTGAATGAAAAAAAACTTACTAATAATGACCGAAATGCCAGAATATTTTGTTTCGCTTGCTGATCAAAACTTTAACACACATAAGTTATGGAAACAAAAAGATGAAGATAATTATTTATTTGAAGTTAGAGAAGATATTGACGCAATAGCAGTCATGGGAGGTTATAAAATTACCCCTGATTTAATGAAAAGTATGCCTAATCTAAAAATTATAGCGTGTTATGGTGTAGGGTATGATGCTATTGATGTTAATTTTGCTAAAAGTTTAGCAATAAAAGTCACCAATACACCAGAAGTTCTTAATGATGAAGTAGCTGATACAGCTATCGCATTAATGCTATGTGTTTACAAAAAAATCGTTGAAGCAGACAGTTTTTCAAGAAACAACAAATGGATTGGGGGTGATTTTCCACTAACTAAAAAGTTTACAGGAACTAAGCTAGGAATAGTTGGAATGGGAAGAATTGGTAAAGCCATAGCTAAAAGGGCAGAAGCGTTTAATTGTGAAATTTCGTATCATTCAAGAAATAAAAAACATGTTAAGTATAGATTTTACAGCGATTTGAAAGAATTAGCAAAAGAAGTTGATACACTTTGTATAATTACACCTGGTGGAAAAGAAACAGAAAAGTTAATTAATAAAGATGTTCTAAATAATCTTGGAGAAAATGGCGTGCTTATCAATGTAGCTAGGGGTTCGGTTATCGATCAAGATGAATTAATACATTGTCTAGAAAATAATTTGATATTGGCTGCCGGATTAGATGTTTATACAAATGAACCAAATATCCCTGAAAAATTAATGAAACTGAAAAATACAGTTTTGTTACCTCATATTGCGTCTGGCACAGTTGAGACAAGAAATGCAATGGGTCAGCTTGTATTTGATAACATAATAAATTACTTCGAAGGAAAATCTCTAATTTCAGAAGTAAATTAGGGAGATATTTAATACTTAGTTAATTCGATTCCTGCATTACGAGCATAAATTTTAGCTACAGCAGCATCATCTTCGTGCCCCAAACCAATACCAGCAGCTGCAAGAAATTGTTGCATTGCTGTTGCAGTTAAAGGTGCAGAAAAATTTGATTTTTTTGCTATATCCAAAACAATCCCTAGATCTTTTGGCCATATATTTATCGATGATTTTGGTGAATAATCATCATTTATAATATGTGGAGCTCTATTCTCAAGCATCCAGGATGTTCCGGCACATTCGGAGATAACCTCTAAAAATTTCTTAGGGTCTATGCCTTGAGTTATTCCAAATGTTATTGCTTCTGCCATTGCTGAAATATGAATACCTGCGAGCATCTGATTAACTGCCTTCATTGCAGACCCAGCTCCGACAGATTGGCCAAATTTAAAAACCTTTTCAGAGGTTGAATCTAAGAGTGGCTTGGCTTTTTGCAGAGCTTTTTGACTTCCAGAAATCATATAAGACAATTTGCCTTCTAATGATTTTTTTGATCCACCAGAGATAGGTGCATCTAGATATAAAAGTCCTTTTTTAGCACACTTGTAATCCATTTCTTTTGCAAAATCTGGAGAAACAGTAGTGCATACCATTATCAATGTGTTATTTTTTAATTTATTGGAAATCCCCTCCTTACCAAAAATAATCTCACGAGTTTGCTTTTCATTTAAGACTACTATTACTACTGCTTCTAATTGGTCGTATGGAACCTTACCTCCAAAACCTCCATCTTGAAAAAATTTTTTTTGTTGCTTTGGGTTTTTATCTTGACCATAAACTTTATACCCTGCGCGCATAAGAGATTTTGCTATCCCAAAACCCATTGAGCCTAGACCAATTAATAGAATATTTTTATTTTCTGTCATTATTTTAATGATTATCCCTTGGTAATTTTTTTCTTACCTTCTGAAATTTGACAGCATTCTCTAGTACAGCGCCGTCAGAAAGTTCACCTACTAAATTTCTTTGAATTTCTTGCCAAGGAGTTTGACTTTCAGGATAAGGCGGAACACCATCTTTTTTCCTGAGCTTAATCTCTTCATCACTTACAAGCATGTTAGCTGTATAATTATTCAAATCAATTACGACAGTGTCACCTGTCCTCAACCAAGCTAATCCGCCTCCAGTCGCACTCTCAGGTGAAGCATTAAGTATTGATGGACTTCCTGAGGTTCCTGATTGTCTTCCATCACCTATGCATGGTAATTCTGTTATTCCTTGCTTAATTAATTCATCTGATGGTTGCATATTTACAACTTCAGCTGATCCAGGCCAGCCAACAGGTCCTGCACCTCTAATAACTAATATAGAATTTTCATCCATATTTAAACTTTTGTCATTTAGCCTGTCATGATAATCTTCAGATCCTTCAAAGACAATAACTCTACCTTCTAGAACACCTTCTTTTCCTGGACGTGATAAAAATTTATTTTTGAATTCTTTTGAAATAACTGAAGTTTTCATTATTGCAGAGTCAAATAGATTTCCTTTAAGTACTATAAAGCCTGCTTTTTGTTTCATAGGTTTTTTAAAAGGGGTAATGACTTTTTCGTCCTTAATCTTGATTCCTTTCAAATTTTCAGACATTTTTTTTCCTGTGACGGTCATTACATCCCCATGAAGCTTTGAATTTTCAAGGAGCTCTGACATTATAGCAGCTGTCCCACCTGCTCTGTGATAGCTCTCACATAGGTACTCGCCTGCCGGTTGTATATTAGCCATCAAAGGAATGTCATAACCAACATTTTGCCATGCAGCAGTTTCTAATTCTACACCAACATGCCTTGCTATTGCAGTAATATGCCATTGAGCGTTAGTTGATCCACCAATAGCAGAATTTACAATGATTGCATTCTCAAAAGACTCTCTAGTCATAATCATAGAAGGGGTTAAATCATCCTTAACCATATCTACAATTCTTAAACCTGTCTTATATGCCATTTGCCCTCTTTCTCTGTAAGGTGCTGGAATATTCGCATTTCCAGTTAAGCTCATTCCAAGAGCTTCAGCTAATGAATTCATAGTAGATGCAGTTCCCATAGTGTTACAATGACCGTCAGAAGGAGCTGAGCTAGTAACAATATCAATGAATTGTTCATAATCTATTCTGCCAGCTGCTAACTCAACTCTACTATCCCAAACAGCCGTTCCCGAACCTGCAAGCTTTCCATTATGCCATCCATCCAGCATTGGACCTCCGTTTAGTACAATAGCTGGCAGATCTACAGTAGCAGCTGCCATTAAACAAGCTGGAGTTGTTTTGTCACAACCGGTCATTAGCACAACACCATCAATAGGATAACCATGAAGAATTTCAACTAATCCTAAATATGCTAAATTTCTGTCAACAGCAGCGGTAGGTCTCTTTAATGTTTCTTGAATGGGATGAACAGGAAACTCAAAAGCAATACCACCTGCTGTTCTAATTCCTTCTCTTACTCTTTCTGCCAGTTTAAGATGAACCCTATTACATGGGGATATATCCGATCCGGTTTGTGCTATTCCAATAATTGGTTTTCCAGATCTTAATTCGTCTGGTGTCAGCCCAAAATTCATTGATCTCTCTAAATACAACGCCGTCATGCCAGGGTTAGTTGGATTATCAAACCACTGTTGACTTCTGTATTTTGGATTAAAATTTTTATCTGACATGATTTTCTCCCAAGTAAAATTTAAAAACAAAAAATAGAGTTTATAAATTATTTTAAAAATAGTATGAATAGAACTTAATGTATTTTAATATCAATTTAACAATCATACTTGATTTAAAAAAAATCAAAAGATAATTTCAGTTTTTTTGCTTTTTATTAGTTGGGAGATAATAAAAATGAATAATGTTGAAAACTTAACAGTTAAACTTAATGAAAATGACAATGTTGCTACAGCATTAAGAGAAATAAATGCTGGTGAAATAACTCAAGATCTTGCGAGTAAAAACATTATTCCGAAAGGTCATAAAATAGCCTTAAGAAAAATAGTAAAGGGCGAGAAAATAATTAAGTATGACCAATTGATAGGTATTGCTAGCAAAGATATTTTACCAGGTGAACATGTGCATGTTGAAAATACAAATTTTCAATCAACAGATCATGATTATGAGTTTTCAACATCTGTTAAATTACCCAATATGATTGAACCTGAAAAAAGAGCTACTTTCAAAGGATATAAAAGACAAAACGGAAAGGTTGGGACAAGAAATTATATTGGCATACTTACTTCTGTAAATTGTTCTGCAACAGCTGCAAAAAATATAGCAGAAGCATTTAATGAAGAGAAATTATCTAAGTTCCCAAATGTTGATGGAGTAGTTTCATTTACTCATGGCACAGGATGTGGAATGGCAGATTCAGGAGACGGGTTTGACGCTCTTCAAAGAGTCCTTTTAGGGTATATTCAACATCCAAATTTAGCTGGTATATTACTAATTGGATTAGGATGTGAGGCAAATCAAATTAAGTTTTTAATGGATGCTTTCAACTTAAACGAAAATCCATTTTTTAAAACTATGACCTTACAAGACATGGGAGGTCTCAGAAAAACAATTAAAGCTGGAATAAAATGCATTGATGATATGCTACCTGAAGTTAATTCCATTGAGCGATCTGATCAATCTGTAGAACATTTAAGTGTTGCTCTTCAATGTGGTGGATCCGATGCATGGTCTGGTATAACCTCAAACCCTTCACTTGGTCATGCTGCAGATTTAATTGTAAAAAATGGTGGCACTGCAATTTTGGCAGAAACACCAGAAATTTATGGTGCAGAACACATGCTAACAAGAAGAGCCATTTCTCCTGAAGTAGGCAAAAAACTTGTTGATAGAATTCTATGGTGGGAAGATTATGTAACAAGAAATAAGGGAAGTTTAAATAATAACCCTTCCCCAGGTAACAAAGCAGGTGGATTAACTACAATATTAGAAAAGTCTCTAGGTGCAGCTGCAAAAGGAGGAACCACACCTTTAAATGATGTTCTCCTATATGCACAGCAAGCAGAGAAAAAGGGTTTTTTATTTATGGATAGCCCTGGATATGATCCAGCATCAGTTACAGGTCAAATTGCTAGCGGTTGTAATGTCGTAACTTTTACTACAGGAAGAGGTTCATGTTTTGGGTGTAAACCCTCACCTTCTATTAAAATAGCTACGAACACCGAAATGTATAATAATATGATTGAGGACATGGATGTAAATGCTGGAAAAGTAATTTCAGATAACAAAAGCATTGAGGATGTTGGACAAGAAATATTTGATTTGATTGTTCGAGTGGCATCTGGTGAAAAATCAAAATCTGAAACCCAAGGCCTTGGAGACTTGGAGTTTGTTCCTTGGCAAATTGGAGCAACTATGTAGGGAGTTTTTATGATTAATTTAGAGGGCAAGACTGCTCTTTTAACTGCATCGGGACAAGGTATTGGAAAAGCAACAGCTGAGGCTTTTGTAAAAGCTGGTGCTTATGTTATTGCAACAGACATTAACGAAGAAAGTTTAGACAATTTAAAAAAAACTGTACATGAAACTCATAAACTTGATGTTACAAATCAAGATGCAATTAGAGATTTAATGGAACTAATTAAAGAACCTAACGTACTATTTAATTGCGCAGGTATAGTTCATAATGGAACAATTTTAGAGTCTACAGACGATGACTGGGATCTGGCTTTTAATCTAAATAGTAAAGCAATGTACCACATGATAAAAGAAGTCTTACCAATAATGATCAAAAATGGTGGAGGATCAATTGTTAATATTGCCTCTGTAGCATCCTCAACAAAAGGTATAATTAATAGGTTTATCTACACTGCATCTAAAGCTGCAGTTCTAGGTATAACAAAATCAGTTGCAGCAGACTATATTGCAGCTGGAATAAGGTGTAATGCCATTTGCCCTGGCACAATTCAAAGTCCATCTTTAGAGGAAAGACTTTCAAACTTGGGAGATTATGAATTAGCCAAGAAACAATTTGTTGCAAGGCAACCAATGGGAAGATTTGGTGAGGCAGAAGAAGTCGCTAATCTTGCAGTTTATCTAGCTAGTGATGCATCAGCCTTTACCACAGGTCAATTCCATATAATTGATGGTGGAATATGTATGTAATAAATCAATAATAAAATTTTTAATTATATTAATTAGAGAAAGGAAGTAAAATGAAGTTATTACGCTACGGAGAAATTGGGAAAGAAAAGCCTGGTATTCTTGGCCAGGATGGTAAAATAAGAGATTTATCTAATCATATTACGGATATCAATGGAGACAATATTAGTGAAGAGGGCTTAAATAAAATTTCTATGATTGATGTTTCATCTTTGCCAATTATTCCTGAAAACACAAGATTGGGAGCATGTGTTGGTAATATTGGAAAATTTCTTTGTATTGGGTTAAATTATTCGGATCACGCTGCAGAAACTGGAATGCCTGTACCAAGTGAACCAATATTATTTTCAAAGGCAACATCTGCTGTAGTAGGTCCAAATGATAATGTTGAAATACCAAGAAATTCTAATGAAACTGACTGGGAAGTTGAACTTGGTATTATAATTGGAAAAAAAGCTAAATATATTAATGAAGAAGATGCAGAAGAACATATCGCTGGATATTGTGTAGTTAATGATGTTTCAGAAAGAGAATTTCAACTAAAAAAAGAAGGACAGTGGACTAAAGGCAAATCTTGTGACACTTTTGGGCCAACTGGACCATATTTAGTTACTAAAGATGAAGTGTCTGACGTTCAGAACCTAAAAATGTATCTAGATGTTAATGGTAAAAGAATGCAAGATGGTTCTACAAAAACCATGATATTCTCTGCAAAATACATTGTATATTATTTATCACAATTTATGAGTTTAAATCCTGGCGATATTATTGCTACAGGCACTCCACCTGGAGTTGGTGGTGGAATGAAACCACCTGTGTTTTTAAAAGCGGGCGATAAAATGAAGTTGGGTATAGAAGGTTTAGGTGAACAAAATCAAACATGTTTCCAAGGTTAATTAGATTTTAACTTAGAACTTTTCTTATGAAACTTAATTAATTTTGAACCTTAACTATGCAGGGCGTTTCAGTTTTTTGATTAATATCAAAAATTGATCTTCCTGTATGATTGAGGTGTTTTCCATATGTATGTATCGAAAGAGCTATTTCACGACCATTATTCCAAACACTATGTATGTCTTCAGGCAAACAACAAGTAGCATCTCCTTCGTATATAGTCGCTTCATTTGTTTTTACTAAATCTGCAAAACCTTCTGTAGTTCCATCATCTATTCTTTTGTAACTAGTTTCATGTTCTTGTCCTTGAATACCAGCAACAACCGCCCATGTTTTGTGATTATGTGGCGCAAGTCCCTCTCCAGGAGCCCACGCAATTGCAAAAACAGCTAAACTATGATCTTTTTCTTCGTGGAGTAAATGCAATCCAAATCCCTGTTCTTTATCTACATTAAAATATTCTGGCTTAACCCAACTTTTGTTTGCTGCTATTTTTTTTGATAATGGTTTTATTCTTTCGATTATCTTTCCCTCGTCAGTCTCTTCTTTTACAACTGAACGAATATCAGTTACATAATCCTCAATTGAATATTTAGTCATTGCTTCCCCCAAGTTTTTAAAAACACTTAAAACTAATTCCTAAATATAATGATAGACAAATCGAAATATTTTACAAAAAAATTTATTTATTATTTATTAGAACAAGCAGGAAATTATTTTGATAAACTACTTGCTAATAAAGCCCTTTTTGTAATTTCTTTGTAATTTCTGCTTTCAGCTGGAATTATCCAACTACCGCCTACACATATTACATTCTTTTGACTAAGCCATTCATGAGCGTTATTTTGGTTAATACCACCTGTTGGGCAAAACAAAATCTCAGGAAATGGCCCACTTAAAGATTTAAGATATTCAAGACCACCTGCAGCTTGTGCTGGAAAAAATTTAAAAAATTTATAATCTAAATTCATTAAATTCATAATATCACTGGAGTTTGAAACTCCCGGCAGGAATGGAAATTCTTTTTCTAGTGCATATGTTGCAAGGGAAATTGTAGAGCCAGGACTAACAGCAAATTTTGCTCCAGCATCTTTTACGGAATTTAAATCTTCATTGTTTAAAACTGTACCTGCTCCAATTTTCAAAGAAGGAAATTTTTTAGACGCAATCTCTATTGCTTTTATGGCACAATCCGTTCTTAAAGTGATTTCAACTACCTTAAGATTTCCGTTGATTAGAGCCTCAAATAAATATTCAACATTATCAATATTATTGATTGTCAATACAGGCATAACAGGAGACATTGAAAGAGTAGATTTAATATAATTATGCATCAATTTATCAAAAATTTATTTTTTATTTTTACTTTCTATTTTAATATGTTGTTATTCAAAATTCTTCAATCAATAAATTAATAAAGAGGGTTTTATGAAAATATTAATAATGGGTGGAGCTGGGATGATTGGGCAAAAACTGCTTAATCTCTTATTAAAAAAAGAGAAATTAAATAATCAAAAAATCAGTAAAATCACATTGTTTGATATCATAGAAGCCCCCTATCCTAATAATACTAATATTCCAATACAATCAAAATCAGGTGATATTTCAGATATAGATGTCAGTAAAAATCTTATTTTATCTAAGCCAGATATAATTTTTCATTTGGCTGCTATAGTCTCAGGACAAGCTGAACAGGAATTTGATTTAGGTTGGGATATAAATGCAAAAGGAAGCTGGGGTTTATTTGAAGCAATAAGACATCAAGGAGAAAATTATTGCCCAAGATTAGTTTTTACAAGCTCAATAGCAGTTTTTGGCGCCCCATTCCCAGATAAGATACCCGATGATTTTTTTACAACTCCTCTTACATCTTATGGAGCCCAAAAAGCTATATCTGAGTTATTGTTAGCAGATTACTCAAGAAAGAAAATGATTGATGGTGTATCAATAAGATTACCAACTATTTGTGTAAGACCTGGCAAACCTAATCTTGCAGCTTCAGGTTTCTTTTCTGGAATTATACGTGAGCCTTTAAATGGTCAAGAAGCAATTCTCCCCGTTAATCCTGATGTAAGACATTGGCATGCAACACCAAGAGCTGCCGCAGGTTTTCTAGTTCATGCTGCAGAAATTGATACATCAAAATTAAATGATAGAATAACATTAAACATGCCTGGTTTATCTGTAACCGTTCAAGAACAAATAGACGCATTAGAGAGAGTTGCTGGTAGTGATGTTGTAAAACTTATTAAACATCAACCTGACCCAACAATACAAAAAATAGTAAGTGGATGGGCAAGAAATTTTGATACAAAAAGATCCATTGAACTGGGTTTCAAAGCAGAAACAAATTTTGATGAAATAATAAAAACTTATATTGAAGACGATTTAAAAAAATAATCTTATTTATATACATAATACTGGCAAATGAATATGTGGCAATTTTTGATAGATAGAGGTGGTACATTCACCGATATAGTAGCAAAAAAACCTGATGGCAAAATAATAATTGATAAGCTTTTATCTGAGAACTCTGACGCTTACAAAGATGCTGCAGTTGAAGGTATAAGGAGAATTCTTGAGCTCAAAAAAGATGACAAAATTCCTACAGATATTATTTCTTCAGTAAAAATGGGTACAACCGTTGCAACTAATGCCCTACTTGAAAGAAAAGGTGACAGAACTCTTCTACTTATTACAAAAGGCTTTGGAGACTTATTAAGAATTGGTTATCAAAATAGACCTCTTTTGTTTGATCTAAATATCAAATTACCAGAGTTGTTATACGAAAGAGTAGTAGAAGTATCAGAAAGATTAAACGAGAAAGGTGAAGTAGTTACTAAATTAAATGAGGAAGAAGTACGTAATTCACTAATCAAAGCAAAATCAGATGGTATAAATAGTGTAGCTATTGCTTTTATGCATTCATATATAAATCCCGATCATGAAAATAAAATTGAAAAAATTGCAAAAGAAGAAAATTTTAATCAAATTTCAGTAAGTCATAAAGTATCTCCACTAATTAAATTAGTTGGTAGAGGCGATACCACCGTAGTTGATGCGTATTTATCTCCAATCCTTAGACGTTACGTAAATCAAGTTTCAGAAGAACTTAAAGACACTAAATCTACTCAATTAATGTTTATGCAATCCAATGGAGGTCTAACAGACGCCAATCTTTTCCAAGGTAAAGATGCTTTATTATCTGGCCCAGCTGGAGGAGTTGTGAGTATGACACAAACCGGAAAGCAAGCGGGATTTAATAAATTAATTGGATTTGATATGGGTGGAACCTCTACAGATGTATGCCATTTTGCTGGTGAGTTTGAAAGATCGTTTGAAACAGAATTAGCAGGTGTAAGAATTAGAGCTCCTATGATGCAGATTAATACTGTGGCAGCAGGTGGTGGCTCAATTCTTTTCTATAAAGATGGTAGATTTCAAGTTGGCCCGGAGAGCGCTGGAGCAATTCCTGGCCCAGCATCATATGGAAGAGGTGGACCTTTAACAGTAACTGATTGCAATGTCTTATTAGGTAAATTAAATCCAGATTTTTTCCCAAAAGTTTTTGGTAAAACTGGCGATAAACCTTTAAATTTTGAAATTGTAAAGAAAAAGTTTTTGGATTTGTCAGATATAATTTCTAAAGAAAAAAATGAACCGATGATGGATATCTTTAAAATGGCTGAAGGTTTTTTAAAAATAGCTGTCGAGAATATGGCTAATGCAATAAAAAAAATATCAATTCAAAAAGGATATGATGTTACAAATTATATATTGAATTGCTTTGGAGGCGCAGGAGGACAACATGCATGTAATGTAGCTGATTCTCTTGGCATTTCAAATGTTATGATTCATCCATATGCTGGGGTTTTATCTGCTTACGGAATGGGTCTTGCTGAAATTAGAAGTATTAGGGAAGGTCATTTTGAAAAAAATATCACAAATATTCTAGACGCTGAAAACTTAATTGAAATCTTATCTTCACAAGCAAAAAAAGATCTAAATGATCAAGATATTTCTGATGCTTCAATTATTCTCTTAAAAAATGCTTTTTTGCATTATAAAGGTTCACATCAAAATTTAGAAATCAAATTTGATACACCTGAAAATATGAGAAAATCTTTTGAACAAGAACATAAAAAACGCTTTGGTTTTTTTGTTCAAGATAGAGAAATAATTATTGAAATGCTAACTGTTGAGGCAGTAGGTAAAAAAACAGAAAACTATGATTTTTTAAATCCTAACACATCAACTACAAAGGCAAATCCTATTGCATTCAAAAAAATGTATGTAAATGGCTCAGAAATTAATACACCAATCTATAAAAGGTGTGAATTAATAATTGGACAGAATATTTCAGGTCCAGCTATTATTGTAGAAGCAACAGGTACTAACATAATTGATGATGGTTGGTCTGGAACTTTAGACAAGCATTATAATTTAATCTTATCTAGAGTAGAAGAAAAGAAACTTCAAAAAGGAATAGGAACATCTGTAGATGTTGTAATGCTTGAAGTATTTAACAATCTTTTTATGAATATTGCAGAACAAATGGGTGCAACGTTAGCAAACACTGCTTATTCAGTGAATATAAAAGAAAGATTAGATTTTTCATGTGCTCTTTTTAATAATGAAGGATCTTTAGTTGCCAATGCCCCTCATGTTCCAGTTCATTTAGGATCTATGTCAGAGGCAATAAAAACAGTAGTTAGGTTAAACAAAGATAATATTTATCCAGATGATGTTTTTGTGCTCAACGCCCCGTTTAATGGTGGAACACATCTTCCTGATGTAACGGTGATAACTCCAGTTTTTGATAAAAATGGAAAAGAAATTATATTTTTTGTTGCCTCTCGTGGCCATCATGCCGACATAGGAGGTAAAACACCAGGTTCTGGTCCACCAGACTCAAAACATATTGAAGAAGAAGGTGTCTTGATTGATAATTTTAAATTGTTTGATAAAGGTATATTTCGTGAGCAAGAAATGAGAAAAATCTTATCATCAGGTAAGTATCCATGTCGAAATGTTGAACATAATATGGCAGATCTTGCAGCTCAAGTTGCAGCAAACAAAACAGGTATTAATGAAATTAATTCAATGATTGACCAATTTGGTATTGAAACTGTGCACGCCTACATGAATCATGTACAAGATAATGCAGAAGAAAGTATACGAAATGCCATAGTTAATTTAAAACAAGGTGAATATGAGTATGAACTTGATAATGGTGAGTTTATTAGAGTTAATGTAAAAATTGATAAGAAAAATCGTGAGGCTATTATTGATTTTACAGGCACAGCTCCAAAAAATCCTTTCAATTATAATGCCCCAATGGCAGTATGTTATGCTGTAATATTATATGTATTTAGAACATTAGTTGGAAATAATATTCCACTTAATGAGGGATGTTTTAAACCAATTAAAATTATTATACCAAATAATTCAATGATAAATGCAAAGTATCCTTCTGCAGTGATTGCCGGTAATACAGAAGTAAGTCAATTGACATGCAACGCATTATTTGGAGCATTAGGTGTGATTGCTGGTAGTCAAGCAACTATGAATAATTTTATCTGGGGAAATGACACAATACAAAATTATGAAACTATTTGTGGTGGAACTGGTGCTGGTCCTGACTTTCATGGAACGTCAGCTATTCAAACTCATATGACTAATACTAGAAGCACGGATCCTGAGGTGTTAGAAACTCGTTTTCCAGTAAGACTTGAAGAATTTTCAATAAGAAAAAATTCTGGTGGAAAAGGTAAATTTAATGGAGGGGATGGTGTAACCAGAAAACTTAGATTTTTAGAGCCAATGACAGTAACAACATTATGTTCACATAGGAGAGTGAAACCATTTGGTTTGAATGGAGGTAGTCCAGGAGATTGCGGTAAAGAATGGCTTGAAAGAACTGACGGTAAAATTTTAAACTTGAATGGTAACGATAGTTGTGAAGTTGAACCGAACGACTTATTTGTAATGCAAACACCTGGTGGTGGTGGTTTTGGTGAAAAATAATTTATAGATACTTAAAAACTTTTATTCGCGTGAGTAATACCATTTTGAATATGCTCCTCTAATACTATTTGTGCCTTTTTAAAATTTCTTTCAAGACTGTAATCCAATAGTTTTTTATGTTCCTCAATCGAACCACTCCCCCTAAAAGTTAATACTAATAATTGATATCTTAGATATTTATCAAAAATTAATTTGTGAAGTTCAATTAAGTTCTTTGAATTACAATTTCTTACTAATGTTTGATGAAATTCACTATCATATCTTTTCCAATTACTTCTTTCTTCAGTTTTGTTTTTTAGTAATTTATTTTCATAAAGATTTAATTTGTGGTGTGCTGCAAGTAAAGATCCTTCCCAATCGGGATTTGAGTTTTCTAGAGAATATTTTAATGCGTGACTTTCAATTAAAATTCTTAGATTTGCTATTTCTTTTAAATCAGATTTAGAAACTGGTGAAACATAAAATCCTTTTTGTTCTTCATAAATAACAAAGCCATCACCAGACAATCTATTTAAAATTTCTCTTAAAGTTGAAATACTAGTTTTATAATTATTTTTTAATTCATTAAGTTTTAATTTTTTTAAAGGTTTTAAATTACCAAAAATGATATCTTTTTTTATTATTTCATAAGTATTTTCACCAACAGTTTTATAACTATCAATCATAAAATAAAACTCAATATAAACTTATTATTGTCAATTCTAAAAATATCATATATTATATAAAATATCATATATTTTGGTAATTTCAAATGAAAACCTCAATTGCTACAGTCTCAATAAATGGAACATTAAAAGAAAAGATAATAGCTGTTGCAAATGCTGGTTTTGACGGTGTAGAAATTTTTGAAAATGATTTCCTAACAAATAATTTGTCTCCTAAAGAAGTAACAAAAATAGTGAAAGATAGTGGTCTTGAAATAACTTTATTTCAACCATTTAGAGACTTTGAAGGAATGCCTGATAATCATAGAATAAGAGCGTTTGATAGAGCCAAAAGAAAATTTGATATAATGCAAGAACTTGAAACAGACCTTGTTTTAATTTGTTCAAATACTTCAAACATATCTTTAGGTGGAATAGATAGAGCAGCAGATGATTTTTATGAATTAGGGGAAATTGCTAAAGAAAGATCCATAAAAATTGGATATGAAGCTTTAGCTTGGGGGAAATATGTAAATGATCATAGAGATGCCTGGGAAATTGTAAGAAGAGCTAATCATAAAAATGTAGGAATAATATTGGACTCTTTTCATACTCTTTCAAAAAAAATAGATTTGAAATCAATCTCATCTATACCAGCAGAGAAGATATTTATAGTTCAATTAGCAGATGCACCCTATTACGAAATGGACTTACTTTACTGGAGCCGACATTTTCGAAATATGCCCGGACAAGGCGATTTACCAATAACTGATTTTATGACTTATTTAAATCAAACTGGTTACGACGGATATCTTTCTTTAGAAATTTTCAATGATAATTATAGATCAGGTCCAAGAGAATTAATTGCTAAAGATGGCAAAAGATCATTGATTTCTCTTATAAATGAAACTGATAAAAAAAAGAAAAATACTACAATAATTCATAATATAGAATTTATTGAATTTGCTTTAGAAGAAAAAAATTTGGAACTCTTAGAAAATTTTTTAATAATGTTGGGATTCAAGGAGATTGGAAAACATAAATCAAAATCAATAAAGTTATTTATATTTGATGATGTGAAAATAATATTAAATTATGAAAATACAATTCTTGTAAAAGAAGGAAGAAAGCAAGGTCCTTCACTGTATGCGTTTGGAATAAAAGTGAATGATATAAAATCCTTACTGCACAATGCAAAGTCACTAGACATAGATTTTGTTAGAAAAGACAGTAATCAGTCTATGGATGTTATAAATAATATTGATGGTTCAATTTACATAGTTGATCATAATAGCTCGAATGTTTGGAAAAAAGAATTCAATCTTCAAGAAAAAAATTTAAGTAATGAATTTGATTTAAAAATTGATCATATTGCTCAAACACTCCATCAAGATGAAATGTCATCAGCTTTACTTTCTTACACAACACTATTAGGAACAAAAAAATCACCTATATTTGATATCATTGATCCATCAGGAATAACTAAAAGTCAAATTATTGAAAACGAAGAACAAACTTTTCGAATGACAATTAATGGAGCTGACAATAAAAATACAATAGCTGGAAAGTTTTTAGAAAATAAACAAGGCTCAGGAATTCAACACGTAGCTTTAAGTACAAATAATTTAATTGAACTTGTAAAAAAATTAAATAATCAAGGACAAGAATTTCTTAAGATTTCTAAAAATTATTATGATGATATTGAAGCAAGATTTGGTTTGGATTATGAATTTTGTAAAGAGCTTGAAAGGCTTAATATTTTATATGATGAAGATGATAGTGGATCATTTCTACAAATTTATACTCCAGTATTTAATGATAATTTTTTCTTTGAGTTTGTGCAGAGAATAAATGATTATAAAGGATATGGTGCAAGTAACGCCCTATTTAGAATTGCAGCACAAAAATATGCAAATGATAATTAAATTTTTTTAATGAAACTTAATAACTCACTCTTTATAACCTCATCTTGAATATGAAATCTATCTACAGCTTGGTCCCAATCAGTTTTTTCAAACTCACTTTTTAAAACTTTATATTCTTTACTCATTTCTAAATCTTGTTTTAATTGCGACCTTGAATATAGTATTAAAGCAATAGATCTTAGGTCCATCACACTTATATCAAAACTTAATTCAACTACTTTATTAAAATCCTCTGCAAAAAAATAACCAAGAACTAAGTCTTTTACTCTGTTATCTGATGATGACTGACCTTGAGGAATTGGGTCAAGCTCATATGCTTTATTAAGTAATTCTAAACCTTTATCAACCTTTCCTGTTCTTACTAAAACTTCACCATATCCAGATAGCACTCTTGGATCGTTTGGAACCATATTAAATGCTTTTTTTCCATGATCTTCAGCCAAAACATAATCATGATTACTTAAGTAAACTGCAGATAACATTCTATGACACTCAAAATCATTCTCATTTAATTCTAGAGCTTTATCTATATTTTGTTTAGCTTCTGCAAAAATTTCTTCAGGTTTCTGATCTGAAAAACCCCTAAACATTGCTTGGCCCAGAGTACAACATTTCCAAGCATATGCCTGAGCATTATTAGCATCTGCTTCAATGGCCTTGTCGAAGTTTTTTAATGCCTCCTGACAAGCTTCTTTTGTAAATTTATGATGATTTTCTTTCCCTCTTAATAAATATTCATATGAACTTATATTCTCAGTAGGCTTTCTTTTTGATCTTTGCAACGAACTAATTTCAATCTCTCCTAGTAGAGCGATTGAAATTTTTCTAACTATTTCGTCCTGTAAATCAAAAATATCTTCAAGAACCCTGTCATATTTGTTACTCCAGATAATACTATCATCTTTCGCATCACTTAATTCGATACTTATTCTTACTCTTTTACCAGAAGCACGGATGCCTCCTGTTACAATAAAATCTAAATCGAATTTCTTTGAAAATTCTTTTATGTCTTGATTTTCATCTTTGAAATTAACGGTTGTTTGTCTTGAAAGGATTTCGAATTCACGCATCATAGAAAATTCTGTAATTAAATCCTCAACAATGCCATCTACCAAGAAACCACTATCCTCATCTTTACTGGTATTCGCAAAAGGTAAAATTGCAAATTTTGGTTTTTTATTAAGATTTTTATTTGAGATATTTTTTATTTTACTTTTTCCATCACCAAGTAAAGAAAAAACTTCGAAATTATTTGAAATATTTTTCAACTCAATTTTACCTAGAGGATGAATAGTCTCTTCAATTTTATTATAAATTTGCTGCCTTACTACATCTGAAATTAAAATTTCTCCTACTGGTGATTGACTCTCAAGACGAGCAGCTATATTTACACCATTTCCATAAATGTTATCACCTTCAATTATGATATCATCTAAATGGATCCCTACTCTCCAAGATAACTTAGGATTTTTATCATCTGTTAAATTCCTATCTTTAATAGATTTTTGAAATTCAACACCCGCTTTTGTGGCTCCCACTGGACTATCAAATTCAGCTATTATTGAGTCACCAGCAGTATGGAAAATTCTACCAGAAAATTTATTTATTATTGGATCAATGATCTCTCTACATTCTTTTAAACTGCTTAGTGTTTTTTCTTCTTGGGATTCCATATGCTTACTGAAATCAACACAGTCAGTTGCTAAGATAGTTGCTAATCTTCTTTTAACTTCAGACATAAAACTTTACTAAATTATAATTTAATCTCATTTCGTGAATGATAATTAATATAACACTCATCTATTATGTTACGAATTTTTTTTAACAATAGAAGTAAAACTTTATGAGTAACGATAATAAAATTAATAGTCCATTAATCTGCTTAAAAACTAGATCAAAAGCAAAAATAATTAGTTATTTTGATAAAGAGGTAGTTTCTTATGTCAAAATAAACATGGAAATAAAATTCGAAGATACGAAATTTCAAGTGCTAAAAACAATTCCGGTTACTGTCATTAAAGATTATTTTCTTTTTAACAAACATAAAATTTATGTTTAAAAAAAAGCTTGGATTCCGGTTTGCGCTCGACCAAGGATTAATGCGTGAACATCATGAGTACCTTCATAGGTATTAACAGTCTCCAAATTCATCAAATGTCGCATAACCTGATATTCAGCATGAATACCGTTCCCACCATGCATATCTCTTGAAAGTCTAGCAATTTCAAGAGCTTTTCCACAGTTGTTTCTTTTAATGAGTGAAATGGCTTCCGGTGCTAAATTGCCTTGATCAAATAACCTGCCAACTTGAAGTGCAGCACTTAAACCTAATGTGATTTCAGTCTGCATATCAGCTAGTTTTTTTTGAATTAACTGTGTGGCCGCCAATGGTTTACCAAATTGTTTTCTATCTAATGTATACTGGCGAGCTCTGTGCCAACAGTCTTCAGCAGCCCCCATCACTCCCCAAGCTATGCCATATCTAGCTCTATTCAAACAGCCAAATGGACCTTTTAGACCAGTAATATTTGGCAATAGATTTTCATCTGGAACAAAGACATTGTCCATAACTATCTCACCAGTTATAGACGCTCTTAATGATAATTTTCCTTTTATTTTTGGTGCACTTAAACCTTTCATTTGTTTTTCAAGTATAAATCCTTTAATGGCGTCACCATGTTCTTTAGACTTAGCCCAAACAACAAAAACGTCAGCTATTGGAGAATTAGAAATCCACATTTTTGAACCAGATAAAGAGTATCCACCTTTAACTTTTATTGCTGTAGTTTTCATAGAGCTGGGATCTGATCCAGCATCAGGTTCAGTCAATCCAAAACAACCAATAAGATCACCTGAAGCCAAACCTGGTAAATACTTTTGTCTTTGTTCTTCGCTACCGTAAGAGTAAATTGGATGCATCACTAAAGAAGATTGAACAGACATCATTGATCTGTAACCTGAGTCAACTCTTTCTACCTCTTTAGCTACTAATCCATAGGATACGTATGAAGCACCAGCACAACCATACTTTTCTGGAATAGTAATTCCCAACAAACCAAGTTCTCCCATTTCCTTAAAGATTTTTTTATCAGTTTTTTCTTCTAAAAATGCTTCCTCTACTCTTGGTAAAAGTTTGGCTTGAGCATATTCGTGAGCAGTTGATTTAATTAGAGCTTCTTCTTCAGAAATCAAAGAATCTAATAAGAGAGGATCTTCCCAATTGAAATTAGGTTTAACCTTAGACTTTGATTTAAGATCGACTACATTTTTTTGATCTATATCAATACTTGTATCCATGACATATCCTTAATTTTTTTTGCATATTACTCAAATAATTTTTTAAAAACAATACTTATTAGTTCAATTTAGACTTAATAAATGCCTTTCAACAAAATCCAACCTATCTTGTCCCCAATAAATTTGATCATTTATAATATATGTTGGAGCTCCGAAAACATTTTTTTTAATCGCTAGTTGGGTATATTCTTCAAAGATTTTTTTACATTCTTCACTTTTAGCAAACGAAATAATTTTTTTTGAATTTAAGTTCATGAGTTTCAATATGTTTATAAGCACATCTTCATTGTCTACATCTTGATTTCTTACCCACAAACTATTCATAATATTATCGGCAAGCTCAAAATAATTTTCTATTTTTTGAATTTTTGCAGCTATGATTATTAATGATGGAAGAACAGATTTTGATGGGAAAAATTTTGGTTGTGGATTTAATTTTATATTTAAAAATTTAGACCATCTATTCAATTCTTGTAATCTCAAATTTTGTCTTTGAGGTGGTCTCTTTGAAACAGGAAGACCTCCGGAAATTGGGAAAATCTCCCCATAGTTTACTGGATACATATTTAAATTAACATTAAATTTTTTTATCAATACCCCTAAACGACCATGTCCAAGAAATGTCCAAGGACTTCCATGGCTCATAAAATAATCAATTGAAATCATTATGAACCGAATCCAGAACCAGCAGATTTGTAATTTTCTCTAGGAGGGCTAAATACATCAAGGATTTTTGCTCCTTCTGGACCAGCTATAATACCATGTTCAACCCCGCCAGGCGTCTGCCAAAAGTCACCCTTTTTAATTTCTATTTCTTCGTCACCTTGAATTCTAATTCCAGAACCTTCAATTAAAAATCCCCATTGCTCTTCTGGATGTGAGTGAATTTTACCTTTAGCATTTGGCTCAATGTCAACCAGAGATAGCATAGCTTGTTCACCACAAAAAATTCTTGTAGAAACTCCTTCTGCAAGTTCTCTTTTTATTCCTGAATCTAAGTCATTTATGTTATTAAAATATTTTTTTTGCGACATTTTTTTCTCCACTTTTTTGCTTATGACGGTTTGTCTCCTGCAAAAGTAATTCTATGCATTAATCGTCTTTGTCCATGGTAATCATTTATAGGATTATGCATTGTACATCTATTATCCCAAATTGCTACAGACCCTGGTTTCCATTGAAATCTACAAGTAAATTCTGATTTGATTTGATGCTTGTATAAGTACTCTAATATTGGTGTACTTTCTTCCTCCGTCATACCAACAAAATTGGTCGTATGAGCTTCATTAACATATAATGATTTTCTTTTAGTTTCTGGGTGTGTTCTTACTACTGGATGAATAGCTTTTAATTCGTCCCCTTTTAGACCAACTGATGCATGTTTCATAATATCCGATCTGGTTTTAGCAACTCGTGATTTACCTGAAATATTTACTGCTTCAAGAGTATCTAAAAATTTTTTCATACCCTCAGATAAACTTTCATAAGCCATGTATTGATTAGACCACTCTGTATCTCCACCATAATCAGGTGTTTCGATACCATACAGCATTGTTCCCATGGGAGGTTCTTCTTGATAGGTAGTATCACTATGCCAAATTCCACCAAAATTGTTTGTGTCAGTTTCCTTTTTCAAAATTGGTGTTATCTCAGGAAAATTTTCTAAACTTTTTACAAAAGGATAAACTATTGGCTTTCCAATTCTTTCTGCGAATGCTTTTTGAGTGTCTGGACTAAACTTTTGGTCTCTAAAAAATATCACTTGATAAGCTAACAGTGCATCATAGATTTCAGATATAATTTCATCAGGCAGATTTTCAGATAAATCAATATTATTTATCTGAGCTCCAAGCGCACCTGCAATAGGATTTACTTTAATTGTCTTAAAATCAATATTCTGATTATTATTAATTTTCATAATATATTTAGGCTCCTTAGGGTAGAACTAGGAAAACATTCAAATTTTATTTGCACTTATTAAGTTAGTGTTAAATAATTTAAATCATAAATAAAAAATAAATTATTTTCAATTTCTACAGAGAAATTTAGATGAAAAAAATCAAATCACCTCACCTTGATGTGAGACCAAATTGGTTAAATAAATTAAAAGAACAACCTTTACTTCCTGATCTGAATATTATTGATCCACATCATCATCTTTGGGATGTTGGATTTGGAAAATATTATGTAGAAGAATTGTTGGAGGACATTGAGTCTTCAGGTCATAATATAAAGGCAACTGTTTATATTATGAGCTCATCTAACACAAAGATATATTTACAAGATGGACTTGAAGAATTCAGAACTCTCAGTGAAATTGAATTTGCTACAAATGAAGGCAAAAGAGCTGATCTAATACCGGATAATAAAGTTAAGGTAAATGCATCTATAGTTGGATCTCTTGATCTAACTTTTGGAAATAAATTGAAACCAGTTATACAAAAAGGTTTAGAAATTAGTGAAGGTCGACTAAAAGGCATAAGAATGCTTTTAGCGGCACATCCAGACCCTAGAATTAAATCTGGTGCTGTAAATTCTGATTTATCCCTTATGTCACATCCAAAATTTGTTGAAGGTGCAAGATGCTTGCAAGAGGCAGGACTTTCACTAGATTTTTGGATATATCACACACAATTAAGTGAAATGGAAAAAATAGCCAGGACACTACCAGAACTTAGCATTATTCTTAATCATATTGGAGGACCCATTCATCTTGGTGAATATGAAGGAAAGCAAGCCTTAACTCATAGAGAGTGGCGTAAGGCTATGATGAGATTATCAAGATTACCAAACATTAAAGTTAAATTAGGTGGATTAGGTATGAAAGTTAATGGTGCAAAATTTCATTTAAATCACAATCCACCAAACTCTTCTCAATTAGCTGTTATATGGAAGTCATGGATTTATGAAACAATTGACATGTTTGGCGTTGAAAGATGTATGTTTGAAAGTAACTTTCCAGTTGATAAAGGCTCTTGTAGCTATGGTTCGTTATGGAATGCATTCAAAATAATTTCAGAAAACATGTCAGATAATGAAAAAAATAAATTATTTTATGAAAATGCTGCAAAAACATATAAGATAAAATTATGATAATTATCTTTAGGCAAATTTTATGAAAGTTTCAATTCTTGAACAATCAGTTTCAGTTGAAGGAAAGCCTCAGTCGGTAACAATAAAAGATAGTATAAATTTAGCAAAAAAAGCCGAAAAACTTGGTTACAAAAGATTTTGGGTTTCAGAACACCATAACCATCCTACAATTATTGGGACTGCACCTGAAATATTGATGGCAGCCATAGCATGTAATACATCTTCAATAAGGATTGGAAGCGCAGGCATAATGTTACCTCATTATTCACCACTTAAAGTTGCAGAACAATTTAGAGTTTTAGAAGCAATAGCCCCTAACAGAATTGATTTAGGTTTAGGAAGAGCACCAGGATCTGATGGAAGAACTGCATTAGCATTAAATCCAAACAGCAGGAGTGATAGTGAACATTTTCCAAGTCATGTAAGGGATCTAATAGCATGGGTTTCAAATGAAAAGTTAATCGAAGGTCATCCATTTAGACATTTAATCGCTCAGCCTATTTCAGATACTATTCCAGAAATTTGGATGCTTGGAACATCTAATTATGGTGCTCAGTTAGCAGCTTATTTGGGTATTCCATATTGTTTTGCACATTTCATTACAGATGGACAAGGACTGCAAGAAGCTTTAAGTATTTATAGATCTGAATTTCGTCCGTCAGAAAAATTCTCTAAACCTCTAGTTAATGTATGTATGTGGGCCTTAACTGCAAATACAAATGAAGAGGCAAAATATTTATTTGCATCTAGAGCTGCATGGAAGATTGGTAGAAATTATGGTCAGCTTGGATCTATCACTGATCCTGATAATGCCTTGAGTATTATCAATGATAATGGTTGGACAGAACAATATCAAAATATGTATCAAAACTCATTGGTAGGAGACGCAAATATAACAAAGAATAAAATTTCTAATCTAGTAGAAGAAAATAATATTGATGAGATTGCTATTCTAACCTGGTGTCATAACGAAAATCATCGTATTAAATCTTACGAAATTTTTGCAAATGCTTTTGAATTGTCTGAAAAAAGAGAACCTGAAAAATCTACCATATAAATTGAATTTTAAAAAAAAACTCTTATATCAAACATATAAATTATGGAGTAAAAATTGTTTTCTGTTGGTGAACTTGTATACAAATTAAAAGTTTTTTTTATATTTATATTTATATTATTATTAAGTTCTTGTAGTAAAATTGATATGAAACAATTTGAAAATAATACTCCTAAACTAGATTTATTTTCTTTTTTTGAAGGTAAAACAATAGCTTATGGCATTTTTGAAGATAGATTTGGGAATTTAAAAAGACAATTTAGAGTTAACATTACAGGAAAGGTAGAGAATAATACGTTAACTCTTGACGAAGATTTTTTATATGATGATGGTGAACAAGCAAATCGTATTTGGAAAATAAAAAAAATCACTGATAAAAATAAAGTCCTATATCAAGGACAAGCTGATGATATTGAAGGTAAAGCCTCTGGATCTATTTCAGGTAATACACTTAATTGGTCTTATGATATTTATCTAAATATCAAAGGTTCAAATATTAAAGTTCACTTTAACGATTGGATCTATAAACAAAGTGAAGATTTAGCAATTAATAGAGCTTACGTCAGTAAATTTGGTATTAATATTGGATCAGTTACCTTGGTTTTTTTAAGAGGAAAAACTGCAACTCAAATAGGACCCTTAAATCTCAAAAGCTGGTAATATTTGATGTTTAGTAAATTTTGTTTAATTTTCACCCTAATTTTTCTTTCATATTCTAATTTTGTATACTCAAATCCCAAAAACACAATTGGGGAAGATCAAAACACTGTAAATATATTGAATAATTATTTTTCAAAACAAACTATGGTAGGAAAAGCTAATTTTCAATTTCTTTTTTGGAATATGTATGATGCAAAACTTATAAGTGAAAGCGGCAGCTATCCTTCAAATAAATTTGCTTTAATTTTAAAATATAATAAAGATTTTTCCAAAAAAAGTGTTGTAGATGAAACCATCAATCAACTGAAAAAGCAAAAAACATTCAATGAAAAAGAATTAAAAGAAGTAAATGCTTTATTAAATAAAGCATTTAGAAAAATAAAGAAAAATAATAAATTCATAGGTATCAAAAATAACGATGAAGCAATATTTTATTTTCAAAATGAAAAGGTATTAGAAACTGACAACTCTGAATTTATAAAGATTTTTTTTGATATTTGGTTAAGAAAAAATAGTCAAAACCCAAAATTCACTCAAGAATTATTGGGAAAAACTAAAGGATAGTTACGTGCGATTAAGTGCATTTTTTTTTGAAATTGTACCTTTATCAGGTTTTTTTTTAGGAGCGCAATATTACACTCTAATTGTTGCTGCTATCATATCACTAATTCTTGGTCTTATGGTTATGCTGGTGTTCTATGTCATAGAAAAACGCATTTCCAAATTTCAAATATTTGGAATTTGCATGTCTGCTCTTTTTACTTTTTTTGCATATTCTTTTAATGACGATGAGTTTGTTAAAATTCAACCAACAATTTTTAATGGCTTTTTTAGTGCTGTTTTACTTTTTGGCATATTTTATAAGAAAGCAATTATGAAACAATTTTTTGGATCTCAATTTTCTCTTAATGATGAAACCTGGTATAAACTTAGTTTGAGATGGGGTTTGTTTTTTTTATTTCTTACAATTATAAATGAAATATCTTGGAGGTTTCTTGAAACTGAGGATTGGGTTTTTATCAAAGTTTTTGTATTATCGCCTTTAGTTGGAATTTTTATGTTGTGCCAGTTGCCAATTACATTAAAAGGAAGAATTAAAACCAAATAAAGAAAATTAAAAACAAATATCATGGAGGCATTAAATGAAAATAAAGATAATTGATGTTAAAGTCCATGTTATTAAATCATCATTAGAAATACCTTTTGCATTTTCTCAAGGATGGGTAAATGTGAGGTCTGCGACACTTGTAGAAATAAAAACAAACTCAGGTTTAGTTGGCTGGGGGGAAGCATTTTGTCAAGGATTAGAACCGCCTGAAATCTCAGCAGCTGTCATTGAAAATGCTCTAAAGCCTATTTTATTAGATCAGTCCCCATTAAATATAGAAGTCCTATGGCACAAAATGTACAATTCTACAAGAGATTATGGAAGAAAAGGATCTGTAGTATCTGGCATAAGTGCAGTGGATATAGCATTATGGGATATTGCAGGTAAATATTACGACCAACCTGTATATCAATTATTAGGAGGTGCATTTAGAACAAAAATTAAACCTTATGCAACGGGTTTTTACAGAATAAAAGGTAAAGGTGAAGCAAGCAGATTAGCAGAAGAAGCTTTATCTCACTTCGAAAATGGTTTTGATCATATGAAGGTTAAACTTGGTTTTGGAATAGACGACGACCTGAAGTGTATGGAAAGTGTTGGTCATGCTCTGAAAAATAAAAATGTTACTCTTATGATTGATACTAATCACGCTTATGGAAGATCTGAGGCACTGACATTAGGAAAAAACTTACAGAGTTATAAATTACGCTGGTATGAAGAACCAGTTGTTCCTGAGGATATTAAAGGTTATGCAGAATTGAGATCTAAGTTAGACATTCCTATTGCAGGAGGTGAGAATGAGCATACTCTATTTGGATTTAAATCACTTTTCGAAAATAATGCAATTGACATTGCACAACCTGATATTGGTTCATGTGGCGGTATAACAGGTGCAAAACATATTATTAATTTAGCACATAGTTTTGGTGTAGAGGTTAATCCTCATGTATGGGGTTCAGCAATTGCACAAGCTGCATCTATTCAAGTTATTGCCTCCATTCCAGTAACCCATTTTTCAATTTTTGCTAGAGAGCCTATTTTAGAATATGATCAATCAAGTCATCCCTTTAGAAGAGAATTACTTTCAAAACCCTTTGAGCTTGTGAATGGCATGATAAATATTCCAGACGATAAAGGTTTAGGAATTGAGGTTAATCTAGAAACTGTTAAAAAATACAAAACTAATTGAAACAAATCATGATTGAACTTTTAGACCCAATAATCAAATCACATAATGTAGAAATCTCAAATGGTCTCAATGTTCATTATTTAGAAGCAGATTCAAACAAATCTCAAAAACCAACGGCTCTTCTTCTGCATGGGTTTCCCGAATTAAGTTTTAGTTGGAGAAAAATTATACCTTTTTTAGCTGCTGAAGGTTTTAGAGTTATTGCACCTGATATGAGAGGATATGGCCAAACCTTAGGTGGGGGAAAAGAATTTCATGCCGACATATCTGAATATCGATTATTAAACTTAAGCACAGATATAATAAGTCTTATGAGTTCTTTAAATCTTGATAAAATTGATTTATTGGTTGGACATGATGCAGGTTCATCAGTTGCTGCAGTGTCAGCTATAATCAGACCAGACATCTTTAAATCTTTAGTTATGATGAGTGCTCCATACGCTGGAACTCCAAATATAAATAGTAGTTTGACATATGAAGACCCTATTCACAAAGAATTAGAAAAATTAGACCCTCCCAGAAAACACTACCAATGGTATTATTCTACAATTGAAGCCAACAAAGATATGCACTTAGAAAAAAAAGAACTACATAAATTTTTAAGAGCTTACTATCACATGAAAAGTGCAGACTGGAAAAAGAACGTTCCTTACAAGTTGAATTCTTGGAATGCGGAAAACTTAGCTAAAATGCCAGAGTATTACATTATGCAACTTAACGAGGATATGGTCCAAAGTGTAATGCCGCACTATCCACAGTCAAATTGTTATGAAAATTGGTTAAATGATCAAGAATTAGAAGTTTACACCAACAGCTTTTTAAAAAATAGTTTTCAACCTGCATTAAACTGGTATAGGTGCATGACCTCAAATAATCTTAATAGTGATTTAAGAATTTTTTCTGGTAAAAAGATTGAAGTTCCATCTTGTTTTATTGCAGGTGAAAAAGATTGGGGTATTTACCAAAAACCTGGAGCATTAGAAATAATGGAAAATAATTTATGTTTGCATTATAAGGGCAGACACATTATCCAGAATGCTGGACATTGGGTTCAACAAGAAAATCATGTCGATGTAGCAAAAACTTTAATAGATTTTTTTAAAAATAATAATTTATTTTAGGAATTATTTTGAACTTCTCTTTATCTGGAAATCTTTTTAAGGGAATTGGAATAGCCACTATTGGTGCATTAGTTTTATCTCCAGACACCTTGTTTATGAGATGGTCTGAAATGGACGCATGGTCAATGCTGACGTGGCGAGGTTTTGAAATGGGATTAATGCTTATCTTATTTTCTAGCTGTTTTGGAATTTATAGAAAAAATTTTAAAAAAGTTTTTTCAAGAGTTGGTATCTGGATAATTTTATCTCAGATATTAAGTTCTATATTTTTCACGTATGGTGTTGCTGAAACTTCAGTATCGTTAATTTTATTTTGTCTAGCTACCTCTCCAATATTTGCCTCTATATTTTCAATTTTTATTCTTAAAGAAAAAACAACATCTTCGACATGGATAACTGCATTTTTTTCATTGATTGGAGTTGGGATTTCTGTGGCAAATGGTGAAAATGTTTTAAATGCACCTCAGGGTAGCGTTTTCATTGGAACGGTATGCGGAATAGGAGCTGCAGCCACATTAGGCTTGAGTTTAGTATTTTTGAGAAGCAAACCTGATATACCAGCTATGACTGTTACTGGATTGAGTTCTTTTGGCTATGGCATAATTGGGTTATTTATTGTATCTCCAGATCTTCTTTTTAAAGGGGATATAATAGCAATTTCTTTATCTGGATTAATAATCCTTCCAATATCTTTTGCATGCTTAACTTTTGCAACTAGGTACACTCAGGCTTCAAATATTGGACTTTTAATGCTTTTAGAAACTTCTCTGGGTCCATTTTGGGTATGGCTTGGCACAAATGAAACTCCAAATATCTATATGATAGTTGGTGGAGTTATAGTTATTTTTAGTCTTGCTTGGTATATTTTAGTAGATCAAATAAAAATTTCTTTTTCCAAATAATTTGATTTAAATAAAATTTGGAAAAATTATTTTGAAAATTGGAGTATTAAATTTGATCTATTTGATTTAGATTTTTCATCAAGTTTGTTTTTAAAGTTGTATCCCCAAACAGGACCAGGCCAAGCTGGGTCACTTTTTTTTCTTAAAACCAAATGTAAATGAAGTTGAGATACTACATTTCCCAACATACCAATATTTGTCTTATAGTATCTTCCTCTAGATTTAAGATAGTCACCTAGTTCTACCGCAAAATTAATTAAGATGTTTCTTTTTTCAACATCTAAGTCACTTAACTCAATTAAATTGATTTTTGTTGGAATTAGAATAACCCAAAAAACTTCTCTTACATCCATTATCCTAATTTGAAAATCATTAAATTCTTTAACTAGAAAACTATCCTGTTCTATTCTATTATCTAATTTAAACATTTCTATTTCCTAATAAATTGATTAATTTTTATATTATTACGATTTATTAAGTTAATAAAGATTTCAAATTAAGGGAAAATCCAATGGTTAAAGAAACAAACATATCAATTAATGAGAATAGATTATGGGATAGTTTGATGGAAATGGCAAAAATTGGTCCCGGCATAGCAGGTGGAAATAATAGACAAACTGTTACTTTCGAAGATGGTGAAGCTAGAAAACTTTTAAAGAAATGGACTTCGGAAGCAGGAATGTCAATGAAAGTTGATGAACTTGGTTCAATGTTTTTTAAAAGAGACGGAACAGATAAAAATGCTCTTCCTGTAGTAATAGGTAGCCACTTAGACACTCAACCAACAGGTGGAAAGTATGATGGTGTTCTTGGTGTTCTTGCAGGTCTAGAAGTTGTCAGAACTCTTAATGATTTAAATATAAAAACAAAAAGACCTATTTTAGTTGTCAATTGGACAAACGAAGAAGGATCACGTTTTCCTCCCGCAATGATGGCTTCAGCCGGTTATGCTGGTATATATGATACTAAGACTTTGCTAGCAGCAACTGATTATGAAGGAAATATTTTTGGTGAAGAACTTGAAAAAATTGGATGGAAAGGAACTGAACCAGTAGGTAAAGAAAAATTTCATTGTTATTATGAACTTCATATTGAACAAGGTCCAATACTTGAAAGTGAAAATATTGATATTGGGGTAGTTACTCATGGTCAAGGATTAAAATGGTTAGAAGTAAAACTTACCGGAGTTGAACAACATACTGGCACAACTCCAATGAACATAAGGAAAGATACGGCATTAGCATTATCAGAAATTGTTTTAAACGTTAATAAAGTAGCAAATAAAAACCAACCTAATGCACTTGGTAGTGTGGGGCACATTGAAGTCTCACCTAATTCAAGAAACGTGATTGCTGGTCAAACAACATTTACAATAGACATAAGATCTCCTGAAATAAAAAAACTTGATAAAATGGAAAAAGAAATAAAGTTATTTGCTGAGAAAATTTGTAATAAATATAATGTTAACTTTGAAATGGAACAAATCGGTGGTTTTGACCCAGTTGCTTTTGACAAACTTTGTCTTGATAACATAAGAGATAGTTCTAAAAAATTTGGATATTCTTACAAAGATATAGTTTCGGGTGCAGGACATGATGCATGTTGGATTAATACTGTTGTACCGTCTGCTATGATAATGTGTCCCTGCATAGATGGTTTAAGTCACAATGAAGCTGAGGAGATAAAACCTGAATGGGCATACTCAAGTACAAACGTTTTACTTCATTCTGCTATTGCATCTGCTTCGTAAAATCCAAAATTAATTATTAATTAAATTTAAGCCTGCACCATTTTCTGCGCCAGTTGCATTACTTCTTAACAAAGAAAATAAATTTCTACCAAAATTTAAGTTTGTATTCTTTTCTGACGTTGTTATTTTTCTTTTTGAAATATTCTCATTAACGTTAATTTTTCCATTACTTGCATCAATTTCTATTTCGTCTCCATCTTGAATTTTAGCTATTATACCACCGTCAATTGCTTCAGGTGTAATGTGGATTGCAGAAGGAACTTTTCCTGAGGCACCAGACATTCTGCCATCAGTAATCAAAGCTACTTTATAACCCATATCTTGTATATTAGAAAGAATAGGTGTAAGTGCGTGTAATTCAGGCATTCCGTTAGCTTTTGGTCCTTGAAATTTTACTACAACTATTACATCCCGGTTTAGAATACCTTTATTATAGGCTATTTTAACGTCTTCTTGATTATCGAATACCATAGCAGGTGCAGTAATATTATAATGCTCAGGTTTTACAGCAGATATTTTAATAACCCCTTTACCTAGATTACCTTTCAATATTTTTAATCCACCATTTTTTTGATGTGGATCTTTAACGGTTCTTAAAATATTATCATCATATGATTTTGATTTTTCTTTATTCCAAATTAATTTAGCATCTTTTAAAGTTGCCTCTGAAATATAATCAAATAAATTTTCGCCCCAAATTGTTTTAGCAGATCCATCTAATAAACCTTCATCTAATAGTTCTCCAATTATAAAGCTCATTCCACCAGCTGCATGAAATTGATTTATATCTGCACTACCATTTGGGTATACCTTTGCCAATAAGGGGGTAACTTCTGATAAATCCTCAAAATCTTCCCACAATAATTTTATTCCTGCAGCTGCGGCCATAGCTGGGAGATGTAATGTATGATTTGTTGATCCACCGGTTGCAAGCAAGCCTATAACAGCATTAACAAAACTTCTTTCATCTATCGTTTTTCCTATTGGCCTTACATCATTGCTCTTTCTTGAGATTGAAATTGCTTGTTGCGTTGCGGCAATATTGTATGCATGTCTTAAATCACTATGAGGATGGATAAAAGCGGCACCAGGTAAATGTAGGCCCATAATTTCCATCAGCATTTGATTAGAATTTGCAGTTCCATAAAAAGTACAAGTCCCTTCTCCATGGTATGCTGAAGTTTCTGCTTTTAGTAATTCTGCTCTAGATACCTCACCTTTAGCAAAAGCTTTTCTAACTTTAGCTTTTTCTTCATTAGTTATTCCAGATGACATTGGTCCAGCTGGAATGAAAATAATTGGCAAATGTCCAAAAGAAAGAGCTCCAATAAAAAGTCCAGGTACAATTTTATCACAAACACCTAAACATAATGCTGCATCATAAACCCCGTGACTTAGTGAAACTGCTGTTGACATTGCAATTACATCTCTTGACATAAGAGATAGTTCCATCGCAGGTCTTCCCTGGGTAATTCCATCACACATTGCAGGAACTCCACCTGCCATTTGGGCTGTTGCTCCAAATTGATTGGCAGCAGCTTTAATTATTTTTGGAAAATTTTCTAACGGTTTATGAGCAGAAAGCATATCATTATAAGCTGATACAATGCCGATATTTGGTTTAGTATTAAGTAAAATTGAGTTTTTTTCTGTTGATGGTGAGCCAGCTACCACATGTGCCATGTTAGAACATGCAATTGAACCTCTATCGTTATCATTATCATTTTCCATAGCAACGACATTATCCAAATATCGTTTTCTATAATATTTACTTCTATCTATTATTCTGTTGGTCACTTCAATGATTTTACTATTTAATTTAGTCATTTACCTTCTCTATAAAAAAATCGCTGTTTCTATTTTTAATTAAATGATGAATTGGTAATTTCTTTTCTTTTTGAGCTTTCTCAAAAGTATTTTGCTTAGCTTTTCCTTTAACTAATAAAATTATATTTAAACTTTCCATTATCAAAGATAAATTCATGGTTATTCTTGGTATAAAGGGATTACCTTGAGGTGGTGTTATTAAAATTTTTGGACTTGCATTTAGATCAAAAGCTTCATTTTGGTTTATCATATCAGGAAACAAAGAAGCAAAATGTCCATCTTCACCCATACCAAGTAGAGTTACATCAAAAGGTTTTTTGAATTTTGTATTTGATAAAAAGTTTTCTGTAAGAGGAAAGAAATTAATATTTTTAGCTTTATTTTTTATGAAATGATTATGTAATAATTTTTGGTTACTGTCTCTATGATCAGGGTCAACTAATCTATCATCTACTAATGTTAGAAAAACTTTCGACCAGGATATATCAATATTTGATAATTCTTCATAAATACTAATTGGGCTAGTACCACCACATACGACCAAACTGCCAGAACCCATATTCTTTATAGAAGAATTTAATCTATTAGAAATTAATTTAACAATACTCATCATTATTCATCTTTAGGATCAAGCCATTGATGCCCTTCCAAAACCAAAATTTTATCTTCTGGGCCCATAGTACCAGTTCTATAGAGTTGAGTTTCTTGATTTTTTGCTATTTCTACAATTGGATCAATAAAATCCCAAGCAGCCAGCACTTCATCAGATCTCATAAAAAGTGTTTGATTACCTCTAACAACATCCATTAAAAGCCTCTCGTAAGCATCGGGTAGTCTATCAGCAAAAGTATCACCAAAGGACAAATTGAGTTCTGAAGGGAAAAAGCGCATGCCACCTGGGCCAGGTGCTTTTGAAGTTAATTTTAGTTTAAGGCCTTCTTCGGGCTGTACTCTTATTATGAGTCTATTGGGCTCCTCATGAGCATCTGCTGTAAATTTGGAAAAAATATCATGTGGTTTGTTTTTAAAAGTAATAATTATTTCACTTGCTCTAGTAGATAATTTTTTACCCGTTCTGATATAAAATGGAACTCCAGCCCATCTCCAATTATTAATTAAAACTTTTAGAGATACAAAAGTTTCTGTATTTGAATTTTCTCCTAATTCATCTGAAAAACTTCTATATTGACCTGTCTGAATATCTTCTTCAGTTATTGGTTTGAGAGCTTTCAAAACCCGTAATTTTTCGTCTCTAAGTTGATCTGCTTCATAAAATGAAGGCGGTTCCATAGCAATCAAACATACAAGTTGTAAAAGATGATTTTGTAACATGTCCCTTATAGCACCATATTCATTATAATAAGAAATTCTATCTTCAACACCAACTGTCTCAGAAACTGTAATTTGAACATTGTCTACATTTTTATTGTTCCATTGATTTTCAAAAAATGTGTTAGCAAACCTTAAAGCCATCAAATTTTGAACTGTTTCCTTACCTAAATAATGATCTATTCTATAAATTTGACTCTCTTTAAAAACGCTTGATATTTCATTGTTAATTTGTATAGCTGTTGCTTTATTTTTGCCAATTGGTTTTTCAATTACAAGCCTGCTTTGAGGAACATTTAATCCAGAGTCTCTTATGAATCTACAACTATTACCAAATAAGCTAGACGCTATTGCTAAGTAAAATATTATGGGTCTATTTGGATCAAATTTTTCTTTTAAAATTTTAATCAATTCAAGATGACCATTACCAGAAATAACGTCTAGATCAACAAATTTTATAATATTTAAAAAATCATCCCAGATTTTTTCATTATCAATAACTTTTTTTATAGCTTCATCACATTTGAATTTTAATACTGAAAAAAAATCATCTTTAGATTTTATTTCTTTATCGCACAAAATTATATTTGAGTTTTCATCAATCTGCTTATCTAAAAATCTCCAAAATAAAGCTGGTAATATTTTATTTTTAGAGAGATTTCCTGTACCACCAACGATTATGAATTCACTTGGAACGATGTTAGATTTTTCTAGTATCATAATATCACTTTTGTTTATTTTAAAATAATTAATAAATACCTTAAATATTATAAATAATTGTAAATTAATGTTATTTAAGTTTAATGTTGATTAAATAATTAGCAATAAATTAGGGAGAAGCATTTTATGAGTGAACCGATAGCTTTTATTGGTCTTGGTGCAATGGGAGCACCAATGGCTCTAAATATTATAAAAAAGGGAACAAATTTATCTGTTTATGACATAGAAAAAGAAAAGATGCAGCCCCACATCAAGTCAGGAGCTGTTCCAGGAAATAGTATTAAAGATACTGTTGAGGATGCAGAAATTATTGTAACAATGTTGCCATCTACAGAAAATGTTAAATCCGTAATAACCAACCCTGATGGTGTTTTGTCATACATAAAGCCTGGATCGATTATATTAGATATGAGTACAATTGCACCAACAGGAACAGATGAAATATATGAAATATGCAAACAAAAAGATATTGATTTTATAGATGCTCCAGTTGGCAGGTTAGTAAGTCACGCAATCTCTGGTGATTCTCTTTTTATGGTAGGATGTGATAACGAGGAAGCTTTTAAAAAAATTGAACCATTACTTAATGCAATGGGAACCACTATTATAAGATGTGGGAAAGTTGGGTCAGGAATAAGAGCAAAAGTTGTTAATAATTTTCAAATACTAAGTATTGCTCAAATAACTGCTGAAGCCCTTACACTTGCTCAAAAAATTGGTTTAGATTTAAATACATTTAAAGAAGTAAATGCTGGAACAACTGCTAATAATGGACAGTTCCATATTAATTTTTTATCAAAAGTACTTAAAAATGATATTGAACCAGGGTTTACAATTGATCTTGCTCACAAAGACATGGGGTTAGCAATTGAGACGGCAAATAGTTTTAGAGTTGGTTTACCAGTTGGTTCATCAGTCCAAGCAGTTTATGGTCAAGCAAGATCCGGTAAATTTGCTAAAAAAGATTTTAGCGCATTACTTGATTATGCTTGTGAACTTGCTGAAGTTGATCCACCAAGAATTAAAAAAAGTTAATTATCTGTCTTTTAAATCTATACTACAGGACACAAACCACCATCTAAATTTATAGCAGTTCCAGTAATATATGAACTTCTTTTAGAAGATAGAAATGCAACTAGGTTGGCGTAGTCAATTTCCTCACCAACCATACCCATAGGAACTTTTTTTGATAGTTCATTATAAAAGTCCTCAATACTTCCTGATCCAGCTCTACGTTCCCATTGAGCACTTTTAATTAGTCCAATACATATTGTATTAACTCTTATTTGATCTTTTGCATATTGATTAGCAAGAGATTTTGTCAAGTTTATACCAGCAGCTCTAGTAACAGTAGTTGGTAATGATCCAGCGTTAGGGGCTTTTCCGCCTCCAATTGTTGCATTTATTATAACTCCACCATTATTTGATTTCATATAAGGTATTGCTAAACGACACATTCTTATCGTAGACATTAATTTTAGATTTATATCATCTTCCCAGTTTCTATCAGTCACATCCTCAAAAAGTGCAGCAGCCGATGCTCCAGCATTATTTACTAATACGTCAATTTTCTTAAACCTAGCGATAGTTTCCTCAACTAGTTTTTTACAATCTTCTGCAATACTTACATCTGCTTTAATCGGGATAACTTCATTACCTGTTTTTTCTGTAATTATTTTAGCTTTTTCGTTTAAATAATCACCTCTTCTTCCACAAATTACAACATGTGCTTCTTCATATGATAATAATTCAGCTGATGCGTAACCCAAACCATCACTTCCACCAGTGATTAATATTACTTTATCTTTTAGGCCTAAATCGTACATGTCATTTCTCCAAATTTTATGATTATATCTTAATTATACTATTTAATTTAGCTGACTCAAGAATTGAAAGTGCTACCTTAAGTGTTCTTTTTGCGTCAGAAGCATTTGTAATGGGGTCCACTTTTTTATTAATCACATCAATGAAATGGTTGATTTGGGAAATGTAAGGATCCACTTCGTCGAAATCATAATTAAAGCTCTCTAATTCACTTTTCCAATTGTCTCCATCATTTTTGTAACTCCAGAGCTTAAGATTTGGAAATTCTAATGAGCCTTGTGTACCAACTATTCTAAGATTATTTTCTTTAAGATGAGGCAAATATATATTTTCGCCCGTTCCAGTCTCCCAAGACCAAGGAGAAGTACCACTATCAGTAATTAAAAAATTACCTATCAGCCCTTGTTCAAACTTCAAATTTGTAGAAATAATATCTTCTTTTTCAAAATTATTTATATTATTTGATGAGAATGCCGAAACCTCTGTAATTTCTCCAAATATAAATCTTAGATAATCGATGTCATGAATAAGATTAGTTATTACAGGACCAGCGCTAATTTCTTTTCTCCATTCAGGTAAAAAATATTCTTCATCTTTTCTTAGCGCCCAAATTCCAGATACCCCAATAACTTTTCCAATTCTTTTTTCATGAATAATTTCTTTTGTTTTTAACACTGTTGGATTAAATCTTCTTTGATGACCAACTAAAACTGAACAATTATTTATTTGTGCAATCTTTTCAATTTGCTCCGCTTCAGATGATGTGGCTGAAATAGGTTTTTCAATCAAAACGTCTAATCCTAAATTCAGTGCTGATATTGCATTTTCATGGTGCATAATAGTAGGTGTGGAAATAATTACGCCATCTACTTTAGTAGATTTTTTTAATTCATTAAGATCATCAAATATTGATATTTTATTATAATTACAAAATGATCTTGCGTCTTCAGTTAAGTCTACTATTCCACATAGCTTCACATTATCTATTGTATCAATAGCCATTAAATGGCGCTTACCAATAGTTCCTATGCCCATAATGGCAAGATTAATCATTTGATTAATTTGCATTATGATTTAAGAGTGCTCATAAATCTATTTATTGAAACCGATCCATCAAATGAATGTGGGAAGATCAATGGTGTTGCCTTTGCTTGACATTTTGCAACAACAAGTGAAGGACCTTCTTCTTCATAAATAGTTTTTATTAACCTATCATAATCTTTTTCATTTTTTATTGTATAAGAGTTAGAGATCCCTGATCCTTTAGCCACAATTTCAAGATCTGTTTTTCCAGCAGTTGCGGTAGGTTGACTTCCTGTTTCAACATAAGATTCATTGTCCATAACCACAATAGTAAGGTTCGCAACTGGATGATTTGCGACTGTAGCAATTGAACCAAGGCTCATTAAAGTATCTCCATCTCCAGTAAACAAAAGAATTCTTAAATCCGGTTGTGCCATAGCTAAACCTAACGCAAAAGGTATTGCCTGCCCCATTGCTCCAATAAAACCAAAATTCGCTTTATCATCCCCGCCAGACATTAAATCCCATGTTGAAGTTCCAAGACCACTTACAACTCTAAGGTTTGTTTGTCTGTTTTTTAAAATTTTTTGAACAAAAGGTCTTCTTTCAATCATAATATTTATCCATTTTTAAATTGTTTTGCACCAATCATTTTTTGAGACAACAAAACTGCTGCAGAACGATTGGTATTAAAAGCAAATCTTGCCGCAGCATCTACTGTTGACCCGACTTCTTCTTTATAATCAGCTCTAAAAATTTTAACGTCCATTGCTTCCAAAACTTTTGGGGTTCCTAAACCCATGGGAACTTGCCACGGAACGAATTCTCCCCATTCACCTCTCATAGAAACTAAAGTTAAAAATGGGATTCTACATATATTTGGTAAAGCAAGAGCATTTATACAATTTCCTACACCACTTGACTGCATTAGCAATGCACTTTTTCTACCTCCAGCAAATGCACCACAAGATAAACCAACTCCATCTTGTTCAGTTGTAAGTGTTACGACATCAATTTCATTATCTTTTTCACAGAGATTAATAAGAGGTGTATGTCCAGCATCAGGAACATGAGAAACCATCGTAATATCTAATTCTTTGAAAACTTTGTAAATATCATTACGCCAGTCTTTAATCACACCCTCCATAGTTTAATCCGTTTGTTTGTAATGAGCATAATGTTAAATTGTAATTAAAAAAATTCAAGTTTATACATTAATGTAGTATGTAAAATTATGTAACTGTTTTTTCGTAGAATTTTTAGAAATCGTTTTAACAATTTACTTATAGGGAATAATTTTAAATGACAGAAAATAAAGGAAAAGTTGCTATAGTCACTGGTGCTGCTAAAAATATTGGCAGAGCAACTTGTGATAGTCTTTCGAAGTTAGGCTTTAATGTTTTAGTCCACGCAAACTCTGACAAAGAGGGTGCTATGGAAACACTAAAAATTATAAAAAAAAATGGAGTTAATGCTGACATTTTCATTGGTGACTTAACAAACGAAGATACATCACGTCATCTTGTAGATGCTGGATCAAAATTAGGGAATGTTTCAATTTTGGTAAATAATGCATCACAAAGAGAGTTCAATAAATTTGATGATATGTCATATGATCAATGGAGATTTGTATTATCAATTAACCTAGATACATTATTTCATACTTGTAAGGCAGTAATTCCACAAATGAAAAAAAATAATTGGGGAAGAATTGTAAATCTTGGAGGATTGTCAGCACATATCAGTGCAATAGGAAGAGCCCATGTTATAACATCAAAGTCAGCAGTAGTTGGTTTTTCAAGAGCTTTAGCAATGGAATATGCTGAGGTAGGTATTACTGTTAATACAGTTGTGCCAGGGTTGATTGATACCGTTAGAGGTGCTTCTGCAGGAAGAAGCCTTGTACATCCATCTCATTCAAATCCTCCTATTGGAAGAAAAGGTTATCCTGTTGAAGTAGCTACTATGATTTCTAATTTATGTGGTCCTAATTCTGATTTTATAACTGGACAAACAATTCATGTTAATGGTGGAAGTTATTTTCCGTAAAATATTAAACAATGAATAATATAAAAAATAGACCAGTTGACTTTCTAGCTGCATCTTTTTTAATAATATTTTCAATTTTATTGGGCTTAAACCAAGTTATGGTTAAGTTAGTTAACGAAGGTATGCATCCAGTTTTTCAGGTAGCCTTACGATCCACTTTTGCAATCTTTCCAATTTTAATTTATTGTTACATTTTAAAAAAGAAAATTATCATTAACAACGGTAGTTTAATACCTGGCATTATTGCAGGGATATTATTTGCAATAGAGTTTATTTTTTTGTTTACAGCCTTAGACTACTCAACAGTCACACGCGTATCATTAATTTTTTATACAATGCCTGTGTGGCTTACTTTAGCTGCACATTTTTTAATAGAAAATGATAAACTCAATTTGAACAAAATATTAGGTTTAATAATTGCATTAGTAGGATTATTTCTAGCTGTTTATGAACCAACTACTGGTTATGATACATCACAATTCTATGGAGATGCATATTCATTATTAGCAAGTATATGCTGGGCAACAATAGCGATAATGCTGAAAACCACGCGTCTTTCAAACGCGACACCTGAAACACAACTATTATATCAATTAGTTGTTTCTGGAATTATTTTATTACCTTTATCAATGCAGTTAAATGATTACGTTAGAAATATCGATCTAGATTTAATATTAATTTTTTCTTTTCAAGTAATTGTAATTATGTGTATGGGGTTTATTGGATGGTTATGGATAATGTCAAGATACTCTGCAAGTAGCACTAGTTCGTTTGCATTTTTAACACCAATATTTGGCGTGTTATTTGGGTGGTTAATTATGGATGATCCAATAAATAAACAAATTTATTTATCTTTATTTTTTACTTGTCTTGGTATCTATCTAATAAATAAAAGGGGGTCAAAATCAATCTGACATTTTTGATCTTTTGTTCTTAACTCTAATTTTTTTGGATCTTTTATTATTTTTTTTATCCTTGCTAAGTTTAGAAGTATCACTCCCAGGCTTGGTTCTTTTTTCTATTTTTTTCCACCTATCAGATTTTCTTTTACCTTTGAAATCAATATTTTTAGGTTTATTCAATCCCTCTTCGTCTTTATCTTTTAAAAATAATTTTGAACTTCTTCTTTTTTTATTTTGTGAAGGTTGAGATGTTCCTCTATCAAGTTTTGGCGGATTTTTTAATAATTTTACCATAATATGTCGTTCTATTGGCTTTTTATCATTTACAAACTTAAGCAATGAATTAGAGGTTTGTTCTGAAATTTCAACATAAGTAACTTTTGTTTGTATTTTAATAGAACCAATATCTCTTTTTGAGAGATTTCCAGCTTTACAGAGCATTGCTACTAACCATCTTGGTTCAGCTGTATCATCTCGCCCAACCGACAGCTCAAACCATACACTTTTAGTAAAAGAAGAATTTTGTGAGTTTTTATCTCTTTTATCGGAAGGATTTTTTAAATCTTCTGGAACAGATAAATCCTTGCTAACTAGCCTGTAGTAGGCAACCGCAAGCTGATTAATTGTATTTTTTGAAATTAATTCGTCTACAAAACCTTGCTCTTCTGCTTCTATTGGATCTTCAAAAATTTTATTTTCTAGAATTCTTTTTTTATCTTCGATTAAAATTTCTTCTCTAGTTGGAGGCAAAGTCCAATGAGGCTTTACATTTGCTTGACCAAATAAACGTTCAGCAGTTCTATTTCTATTTTGAGGTACAAGAATTACACAAACACCTTTTCTTCCAGCTCTTCCTGTTCTTCCACTTCTATGAAGTAATGTATCTGACGTTCTTGGTATATCCGCATGAATGACTAAATCAAGATTTGGTAAATCCAGTCCCCTAGCTGCTACATCAGTAGCAACACACACCCTTGCTTTTGAAGATCTCATTGCTTGTAAAGCCATATTTCTTTCGTTTTGGCTTAATTCACCTGAAAGAGCTACTGCAGAAATACCTCTGTTTGTTAAACGACTAGTCATGTGATTTACAGCCATTCTAGTAGCACAAAAAATTATAGAATTTGTAGCTTCGTAATATCGAAGGGTATTAATAATAGCATTTTCTTGATCACTTGATACAATTTTGAATGCTTTATATTCAATATCAACATGTTGTGCATTAGATTTACCAATAGTTATTCTAACAGCATCTTTTTGATAATCTTTTGCAAGTTTAGCAATGGTTTTTGGAACAGTTGCTGAAAACATTAAAGTCTGTTTTTCTTCAGGTGTGGTATCCAAAATAGCTTCTAAATCTTCTTTGAAACCCATGTCTAACATCTCATCAGCTTCGTCAAGAACAACAGTTTTAATATCCTGTAGTTTTAATTTTTGACCTTCTATATGATCTCTTAATCTTCCAGGAGTGCCTACAACAATGTTAGGCTTCATCTCTAAGTTTCTTTTTTCAGCACGTATATCCATTCCTCCAACACAAGAAATAATCTTTGCATCACAACTTTCCAGGAACCAAGTTAATTCATTTTTAACTTGCAGAGCTAATTCTCGAGTAGGAACAATAATAAGTGCTTGAGGTAGTTTTGATTTTTTAAAATAATTATCTTTACCAAGTATGTTTTCTACTATTGAAAAACCAAAGGCTATTGTTTTACCTGATCCAGTTTGTGCAGAAACTAATAAATCTAATCCTGAATAATTTTTTTTTATAACTTCTTCTTGAACAGGCGTTAATTTTTCATAACCTCTTTGAATCATGGCCTCGGCTATAGCATCAGGAATTCCAGAATTTTTCAACATGATAAACTTTCAGATTCAAGAGACATTGTAAGAAATACATTATATATTTCTTTAAAATTAGCTAGATTGTTGTTTTAGTCTTCAATATCAATAAAGTAAAGCATTAGAAACTTTATTTATGTTAGCACTTAAAATAAATAATAAAGAAATAATTTAGAATGAATAGAAATTTTGAGGTTATTGTAATTGGAGCAGGTGCAGCTGGTCTTATGTGTGCAATCGAAGCAGGAAAAAGAAATAAAAAGGTCCTCATTATAGAACATTCCTCCAAAATTGCAGAAAAAATTAGAATTTCTGGAGGAGGAAGATGCAATTTCACAAATTTATACAGCAATAGTGAAAATTTCTTATCAAACAACAAACATTTTTGTAAATCTGCTTTTTCAAAATATACGCAAAATGATTTCATAGATTTAGTAAAAAAACATAAAATTAAATTTCATGAAAAAAAATTTGGTCAACTTTTTTGTGATCATTCTGCAAAAGATATTATTGAAATGTTAATTACTGAATGTGAAATTCAAAAAGTTGAGATTAGTTTAAATACTGAAATCAAATCAGTAATCCGCGAAGAAAATTTATATATATTAGAAACAGAAAACAAAGGGAAATTTATATGTTCATCTCTTGTTATCGCAACAGGTGGATTATCAATACCCAAAATAGGAGCTTCTGATTATGGATATAAGATTGCTAATCAGTTTAACTTAAAAGTTACTAACCTTTATCCTGCTCTTGTCCCATTAACTTTTAAAGACGATATATTAGAGTTTTGCAAATCACTAGCAGGTGTTTCAATTGAAGCTTCAGTTAAAATCAATAAAACAATTTTTAATGAAGGTTTAATCTTTACCCACAGGGGTATTAGTGGACCATCAATTTTACAAATTTCTTCTTACTGGAAACCTGATAGGAGTATTGAAGTAAACCTATTACCATTAAATTCAATGGATAAAACTTTAAAAAAAAGAAGAGTGAAAACACCAAAACAAAACATTTCAAATGTTTTATCAGATTTTCTTCCAAATAAATTAGCAATGGCAATTACTAGTTTGTTGAATACAAACCAAAAAATAGGAGAAGCATCGAATAGCACGCTAAACAAAATTTCTAATTTTATAAATAAATTAAATGTATTGCCAACTGGCACTGAAGGTTACAGGACTGCAGAAGTTACATTAGGTGGTATCGACACAAATGAAATTAATTCAGCAACAATGGAATGTAAAAAATACTCAGGATTATATTTCATCGGAGAAGTTGTTGATGTCACTGGGCATTTAGGAGGACATAATTTTCAATGGGCCTGGTCAAGCGGCTATGTTGCAGGTCAGAATGTTTAGATTAAATGACAGTACGCTTTGCTGCATCTGAAGTATGATCACCAGCTTCATCCCAGTAAGGTATAGGTCCATAAATTTCTATTAAAAAATCTAAAAAAGCTCTTACTTTAGGAGATAAATGTTTGCCACTTGGGTAGACAGCATAAATTGGAACATCCTCTTGCACATATTCATCTAATATAGATACTAATGTGCCTGCAGCTAAGTGTCTTCCAACAACAAATCTAGATAACATTGCTAATCCACCACCATTAATTGCTGACCTAAGAATTGCATCACCGTGGTTGAACTGTAATTTTCCTTTTGCGTGTATCAATTTGATTTTACCGTCTACTAGAAAATGCCATTCATTATAAGGACTTCCACTCCTAAATGAAATAATATCATGGTTTAATATCTCGTCTGGGTGATTTGGTTTACCATGTTTTTTTATATATTGTGGAGAAGCAAACAAAGTTCTTGGATTTGGAGCCAGTTTTCTTGCAATAAGTGACGAGTCCTTCATGACCGCAATTCTGATACCCAAATCAATATTGTTATCAACTAAATCAACAACCTCATCTGAAATAATCATTTCTATTTCTACCTCAGGAAAGCGTTCTCTGAATAAGGGAAGATGTGGAGCTATATGCCTATAAGAAAATGTTCCTGGAGCAGTGATACGAAGATGCCCTCTTGGTGCATTGGTAGCACTTGAAACAGCTGCTTCAGCTTCATCTACGTCACCAATAATTCTTCTAGCTCTATCAAGATAAGCTATACCAACCTCGGTAAGTGATACAGATCTTGTAGTTCTATAAAGTAATCTTGCACCTAATCTGTCCTCTAATGCAGAAATATGTTTTGAAACCACAGAGGGAGATAAATCTAACTCTCTACCTGCTTTTGCAAGTGAACCATTATCAGCTATAGAAATAAAAACTCTCATTCCAGATATTAGATCCATGCATTACCTCAAAATAATCTATACTTATCATAAATAATTTTATTTTCTATAATACATTAATAAAACTTGAAATAATTTTTGTCCTTTTGTATTACCAAAGAGCATACAGCGTGAAGTAGGACACTTAAGACATTTAACGAGCCCGCGGAGGGGTGGCTGAGTGGCTGAAGGCGCCGGTTTGCTAAATCGTTAAAGGGAGTAATCCCTTTCGGGGGTTCGAATCCCCCTCCCTCCGCCATTAAGATAGCTATAGCAGGTCATCACATGTCATAAGTCATTGATTTCATTGATTTATGTTTACAAAGGCCATTCACCGCATTTTATTAAAAAGCATCTTGTTTCAACCATTTTTGTAGACGGAGATGTATATAATGCGACTCAATAACTTTAAAATTAAATCACTTCCCCTAAATAAAAAATTTTCTGACGGTTTAGGGCTTAATTTAACCCTTAAAACACGAAATTACGGCAAGTGGACCTATCGCTATACCTTTGATGGCAAAGCAAAAGAAATGGCTATTGGATCATACCCTGAGCTATCAATTGTAGATGCTCGTAACCTTGCATTAGAAAAACGTACGCTTAAAACAAATGGCATTGATCCTATTGAAGAAAAACACATTTTAAAAAAACAAGAACAAGATAAAGCTAAAAGACGTTTTAGTACGGTTGCAAAAGATTATATTGATGATGTTAAAAGCAACTGGAAAAATCCAAAACATGCCCAGCAATGGTATAACACATTGAAGGACTATGCATTTCCAGTTTTAGATGAAGTCCCCTTTCATAAAATTACAACAGAACATATAAGACGGGTTTTAAAACCCATCTGGGATGAAAAAACAGAAACTGCCACTCGTGTTCAACAACGTGTCTCTCGTGTTATGGGATATGGTATTTCCTTAGAATATTATGTTGGCTCTAATGTTGCTGATTGGAAGACAAGTATCTCTTATATATTTAAAAGACCCTATAAATCACAAAAACACTTCCCTTCCCTTCATTATAAGAAGCTTCCAGATTTTTATACTGAATTATCCAAAATTGAGACTACAACAACTAGAGCTTTAAGATTTCTTATTTTAACTGTTGCAAGAACATCAGAAGTTACACTCTTGCAAAGTGATGAATTAGATTTTGAACAAAATATATGGACAATCCCAGAGGCTAGAATGAAAGCTAAAAAAGAGCATAAGGTTCCCCTATCCTATGAGGCAATAAAATTGTTAGGCATACCTCATAATCTACATAACTATAAGTATGTGTTTACAGGTAACAACCCAGATCAACATTTATCTAATAATGCTATGGGGAAATTTGTTAGAGATAACTATCGTCATATGAAATTTACTGTCCATGGATTTAGATCTACGTTTAGAGTATGGGCAGCTGAAACAGGCAATTATGATCAAAACATGGTTGAGTTTGCATTAGCCCATCAATTACCATCAAGATCACAATCAGCTTACTTTAGATCTGATTTATTTGAAAAACGAAAATTATTAATGGATGATTGGGCAGGTTTTGTAACATCAAAAATAAAAAAATAAATTTTATTGAGGTTTATTTTTATCTTTGATATTATTCTAATGCTTTACCAGAGGTAGTGAAATCATATAAAAGTCAGACGACTTGGCAATGGATTAATTTTTATTGCGGAGTTTATTATGACTAAACCAAAATGTATTCCAAAAAAAGAAGTTGCAAGAAGACTTTACATTAGTGAATCTACTGTTTCAAGATGGGTTAAAGAAAAACCTGATTTTCCTAAACCTTTTCAATTAGGGCCCAATAAAACGGTATGGGATGTTGATGAAATTAATGAGTGGTATGATAAGACAAAAGAAGTTAGAGGATTTCTAGGAAAAAGACCACAAAGAGTTCTTAATGTCATTAAAACTCAATGAAAATCAACTTATTGCAGTTTATTTGATTGCCTCTGGTGTGAAAGCATCAGCTATTTCAAAACAACTTAATATAAGAACTGAGACTTTATCTCGCTGGAGGCAAGATCCTGAATTTAAAACTGCAGTTATGGATGCAACTGAAATTATTTTAGAAGAAATAATTGACACTCACAAAAATCTTTTAATCACTTCTCAAAAAATAATTCTTGAAACATTAAATAACCAAGAATTGGATTTATTTAAGAAAACAAATGTGGCTTTAAGATATTTAAGCTTGATTAAAGGTAAGGACGATATCAGTCAAAAGTCCTCAAGAAATTATATGAATTTTATAGATAATAAGAATTTTGATTATGAATTTAAATATAATGATTGTTAAAAATTTTATATGTAAAACAAAAAAAATTTATTTATCTTTTCCCAACCAGTCATTATAAGAAATCCAACCTTTTCCTTCATAAGTTTTATGTGGATTAACTGGGAGATCATTGGGGAAAGCTTCATGTTTTGTAAATTCTATCCACTCTTTTCTACTTTTTAGATTTAATTTTCTTACAAATTGTCTTGCTTTCTTGAAAGGTCTAAATACCCTATTAATGGGAGCTATTCTTCTTGTTCCAAGCCAATCACTATAAGAAATCCAACCATCATTTTTATATGTGCGGTTAGGATTTGATGGAATATCAATTGGCAATTTATCCTGTTTAATAAGAGATTTCCATTCTGCGATATTATTTAAATTTAAATCTCTTACGTATATTCTTGCTTCCTTGAAGGATCTAAATACTTTTTTAGAGCTGGCGACACTTCCTGTGCCCAACCAATCACCCCATGAAATCCAACCCTTATCCTTGTAAACGCCGTCTGGTGTTTTTGGAATATTATTAGGAAAATTTCTATCATTCTTAAAATAATTCCACTGTTTTCTACTTGTAAAATTTAATTTTCTAATATTTTTGCGAGCTTCTTCAAAAGTTTTAAATGTTGCGAGATTTTTTATGCCTAGCCAATCAGAATAAGAAATCCATCCATAATTTTTATATGTGCGATTAGGGTTTGATGGAATATCAATTGGCAATTTATTCTGCTTACTAAGAGATTTCCATTCTGCAATATTATTTAAATTTAAATTTCTTGCATATATTCTTGCTTCTATAAAAGATTTAAACTTTCTTCCTTGAGTGCCACGTGCACCTGTTCCCAACCAATCCCCATAAGAAACCCAGCCTTTATTTTTGTAGGTTTGTTCAGGACTATTTGGTAAATCTTTTGGAAAAGATTTTGAAAGAGCATATTCTCTCCATTCCTTAGCATTCTGTAATTTTAGATTTCTGACAAACGTTCTTGCTTCCCCAAAGGGTCTAAATACTTTATTAAAATTGGCAATTCTTCCTGTACCTAACCAATCCCCAAAAGATTCCCAGCCATCATCTTTATAAGTTCTGTATGGTTTAGCAGGCAAATCCTTTGGAAAGGTTTTTGTACGACTATAATTTTTCCATTCTTCAACATTTTTTAAATTTAATTTTCTTACAAATTGTCTAGCCTCATTAAAAGATCTATAATTAATCTTTTGAGTTGCAACACTTCCAGTTCCTAACCAATCACCAAAAGAAATATACCCGTCATTTTTGTAAACTCTTGCTGGATTTGTAGGTAAATCCTGAGGAAATGTTTCTGAAATACAATATTGTCTCCATTCAGTGGTACTTTTTAAATTTAAACTTCTTACAAAGTTTCTTGCTTCTATAAAAGGTTTGAAATTTCTTACTGTATTGCCAAGCGCACTAGTGCCTAGCCAATCACCCCATGAAATCCAACCTAAATTGGCATACACATGGTCTGGTGAAGAGGGTATATCATTTGGAAGATTATCTGTCTTCAAATAATCTCTCCAACCTTTATTATCTTTTAAATTCAACTTTCTTGCAAAATTTCTTGCATCTGCAAAATTTATCCATTCTGGCTCTAATGACCATTTCCATGTAGGAATCTTATTTAAAAAATTAATTTTTTTTATATCTAAATTATTATTCTTATAACGTATTCTCTGAGTTCCGCACCAATTTCCTAAGTTTTTATTTTCAAATGAAGTTTTAGAATTAGGAAGAACTTTGAACTTTTCTACATATGCATTTAACAGACCATACCAGTCCATCCAATTTTCAGTTGTGTATGTAACTAATTTTATTTTTAATGAATTTGAAAAATTTTGATGTAAGGATTTTGGAAAATCTAAATTAAGTTTTTTAGGTAAGTTTTTTTTTATTTTTTTTCTTTTACCAATTCTTACTCTTAAATTATCAAGTTCATCTCCAAGTCTTTCATCATGTGAGCGAAGAGCTTTTAAAACATCCCATACTGGTTTAAAATTACTATTTTCTATAGTTTTAATATCATCTGCATCTTTATTTAAAAAAACAGGAAGTATAATTGTTCCAATATTCTTCTCTTCACTTTTTCTAAGGGCACGTCCAACTGATTGAATTATATCTATTTGACTTCCTTTAGGGTCTACAAAGGCAACACCATCAAGCGTGGGTACATCAACGCCCTCAGACAAACATTTTGCATTAGATACTATGCCTCTATCAGAACAGGATAAGTTTTTTAATTGTTGAAGTTTAATTTTTCTCTGTTTTGTAGTCATTTGACCTGATATAAAATCAGTCCAAATATGCCCTTTTGGTCTATCTTTTTTATTCAATAATTTTAAAATAGTAGCAAAATCTTTTGAAAAATTTTGAGCTTCTTTTACTCTATTGTGAAAAGATATCATCCTTGTAATGTCATAATCTTTAATTGCTTTAGCCACACTTATTTTTGAAGCTAAAGTCTCAGCATCTTCATATTTATCGTTGTCTAGAGCGATAAGCTCTCTTTCATCTATGGAAGCTTTAACGGTTGGTTCATCAACACCAACAATAACAACCTGATAATCAGTTAACCATTCATCATCAATAGCTTGACCAAAAGTATATTCAAAAAAATCTGGTCCATAGATATTTTCATCGTCCATACCATAGATTTCTTGATCTTTTTTGGCAGCAACTGTTTTAACTGATGCTGAAAATATTCGTGGCGTTGCCGTGGTAAATAATCTTTTTTTAGCTTTAATATTTTTATCATCTAATACTTTCGTGAAAGTACTTTTGGCTAATCCAGTACACCTATGTGCTTCATCACAGATAACAAAATCTATTACCTCTTTTTTTTGAGCCTTACTTACTAAGTCAGATGATTGATAAGTACAGAAAATAACTTTAGGCTTATCTAACTTTAAAAACTTTGAAATTGTAGATACATCACTTGTAACATCAAAATAAGCATCTGTTACACTCATGTCTTCGTTTCTTTCTTGTTTTCCAACTGTTGTATCAGAGCATATACAAAGAACTTCAAAAGGATATTTACTATGAGTAGTCCATTCAAAAAGAGTTTGAGATAGAAGATTAAGTGAGGGTAAAAGAACAAGCGTTGTTTGTGGTTTTAGCTTTTCTTTAATCCAAAGTGTAACAAGAGTTTTTCCTGTTCCACAAGCCATGATAAGTTTACCTCTATCATGCTCCTTAAAGCCTTCTACAACCTTTTTTATAGCTTGTTGTTGATATGGTCTGTCCTTATTAATTTTCTTTTTTTTACCTTTAGAACCTAATTTTTTAAGAGAAGATGGATAATCAAGTCCTGAATCTTTAAGATCGCTTAATAAAAGAGGTCTTACTGGCTTTTCCTGACCACTCATGGTTTCTCTGGCATTTTTACCAATTCTGTCAGTTGTCCCAATAAGTAGTCTTTGTTGGATTTGTTTACGATTTGATTCTGAAAGGAAACTATCTATGTCTTCTTTCTTGATATAATAGTCTTCAGAATAGCATTTACTTTGGATAGCCCAATTTTGTCCGTTTTTATGCTTAAAGACTAGATCTATACCTTTATCTATATCCCATCGTTCAGGCCAATTATCCCAAAGCCAAACTTTTTCAACTTGAGTTTTCCAGTAAGGATCATTTTCTAAAAACCATTTGCAGAAAACTTCAAATGACTTTCCTGAAGTATCTTTTCTTATCTCAGTTAATAGTGTTTCAAAATTACTCATTATCAATTTCTAAGTATCTATAACTCATAACCTCTATATTTCTTTGCATGTTTAATAAGTTCTACTTTATATTCTTCAGCAGAGTTACAAACTTGTTCAAATTCTAAAAAATATAATTTTTGATTTGATAAAGCAAAGTACCCATTAACTTCCAACTTCTCCATTTTTGCATTTTTATCTTTAATGTCATGTTGTGCATTTAATGTTGATACAATTGAATTAGAATGGTCATCATTCATATGTTCAATTATTCTATCAGATGCTTTTAAAAGCCATTCAGGTGCTTTGCTATCATTCATTTAAATATCTCTAATTAATTATTTCCTGTTTATCATATCACGCATTTCAATAAATTCATTAGGATATATATGCTTAGTTACTAGTTCATAACGACCTATTATTTCGTCATCTGTAACAGTTTCAACAATATTATTATGTTCTTCAATTAAGTCGTTTAATTGATTATTTAAGGATTGTCTTTGTAGTTTATCAAGATTATGTAATCTATCATAACCAAGAACCTCTGCTACTTTTTTGCAGTATTTTAAATGCTCTTCTTTTTTTATTGGATATCTCCGCTTTAGTACTTTAGACAGGATGCCAAGGCGTACAAGTTGGTTGATTAAGTGCCTGTTAAATTATTAATTATTATATTTGAAATTGGATAATTTTTAACATGAGCCCTCTTCCATTTTATTTGCCAAAAAATATTGGTGAGTAATAAACGAAAGAAATAACTACACACAAACAAATAAATATTAGAGTTATACCTATATCGTTAAGGGTATTAGAATTAAAATCGTCTTGAATTTCTTTCAACTTTTCTTTGTGAGATAATAACCTTTCATCTGAAATTTTTTTAAATGTTTCAGTTTCATATTCATTTTTCCATTCTTCAAAAAATTCTTTCTGGGAATCTTCAAATCTAAGTCTACAACTCTCTTTTTCATCTAACATTTTTTGAAATTTATTTTTATAGTTATTATTAAGATATACAGCTAATATTATCATAATAATTATAACTATAGTTTGTTCATGTTCTTTTACGAAATCCTTAATAAAATCAAAAAATTCCATTTCTACTCCTTAATATTTAAAATTAATTGTAATTGCATACTCTTACCATACAGATCTCCCAAGTGATTTGATGTCACTTACTTTTAATAGACCCTCTAGGCTTATTAAATGAAAATGATCAAGATATGAATCTTTAGCCTCAACTTCCCAATACTTCTTAATAAGATTTATAGAAATATCTTTTAGGTCACCTTTTTTATTATCAGTGTAACCAATAAAATCCCAATAATCTGAAAAACTATGACGGTCAAAAAAACTATTCCAAAGATAATACCTGGACGGTTTTATATTAATAAAATAATTATCTACTCTGTTATGTGCAGGTGACCACATCCATTCAACTGAAAATAAAAAGACTACCTTTTGCGGTTTTATTTTAGGTCTGTTTTTTTGAAGTGGTTCTTCACTATCAATATAAAGCTTATTAGAATTATCTATTGAAGGTAAATCTTTAACCTCAAAAATCTTTTGTTGAGGAAATTCATATTCATAATATGACATTATTTATCCTCCTTGTAAGTCCACCCATTTGCAATTAGGGCATTTTTAATGTTCTCTATCATTTCATCTCTAGTAGTATCCTTATCTGCAATTTTTTCTAAAAAAAGGTTCTTTTATTTTCAGCATTTTCTCTTGCTTTAATATAGTTTTCTAAGGACTTATTATGAGATGATACTCTAAAACCCTCTTTATAAATTGGGTCATTCTTATCTAGATATTTTATAGATTTATCTTTAGACATTATTTTCTCCTTTTTAGTACTTTTGTCTTTGTGACAGGGTGTACAAGTTGGTTTATAAATACCCTTTAGTTTGACTATAAAGTCTTCCTAGCCTCCAAATTCTTCTAACTTTTGAAGTGCGTCTTTTAGGTCTAAATCTGGAAACTCTTCTAGACCTTCACGAATAATTGATAATCTAAATTCACCAATCTCTTCTTTCTGCTTAGGAGTAAATTGGTTAATTTTTTCATCTGTGGTCAAAGTTTGTTTAAGTTTTTCTCTATTCAAACGAAGCTTAGTAGCCATTGCATCTGCAAAGTCTTGGTCTTTTTGTGAAAATATATTTGAAGTCATTTTTGCCTCCGCTTTAGTACTTTAGGCTGGATGCCAAGGCGTACAAGTTGGTAATTAAATGCCTTGGATATATATAATACTTTTCTACTATGAATTCAATGCACTATCTTTTTTTTTATATATCTCCAAACTCTATGGTAATGTTTCACTATGAAAAATTTTATAATTTCAAATTACTGTAAAAAGTAGTATAATATCAATATTTTAATTATTCGTTATTCACTATAGTTAATCTAGAGTTATAGCCATGAAAGACCATAAATTTAAGCCTGCTCTTATTATAAAAACTATAGAAAAGGTTTTACTAGGTATTATAGCGGTTTTAACTGTAATTGCAGTTTTGCAGGAAATCTACTCTATATATGTTAACGGTAAAGTACAATTAGCTGACTTATTATTGTTATTTATATATACTGAAGTTCTAGGAATGATAGGTATATTTTATATAAGTAATAAAATACCTATTACATTGCCATTGTTTATTGCTATGACAGCAATAGCTAGATTAATAATCCTCCAAGGAAAAGGCATGGACCCAATCATACTTCTTTATGAAGCAGGAGCAATACTTGTAATTGCACTGGCTTGTTTAGCCATAAGATTTAAACCATTAAATACTTATATCTATCAATCTGAAGATGAAGATTTGTCAAATAAGTTAGAAAAAAAATAATTAATTAGCTTTATTATGTTATCCTAGAATTTGAAATGCGAGAAGATTTTAGAAAATGAATGCAGATTACAAAGTTGACCCAAGAAATATTCACGTTGATCAACGTAAAAAAGATACAAGACGTGAGGCATGGGATAGAGATGTTATGCCAGCAGACTGGGAAAAGTCAGAGCCAAAAAGTAATAAACGAATATCAAATGCAGCACCAGTATTTGTGTTTGCTTTTTTCTATATTTGCATATTGGTAATGATTGACTCGATAAAATAAATTTTACTCTTATAAACTAATTATAAAACTAACAAATAAAACAGTTTGTTAGGTAATTTTAATAAATTAAACCGTATCTTCTTCCATCAAGGCCAGGTTGTAAAATTACCTCAGAATGCTGAATTAATAGCTGGTAATTCATTTTGCAATATATCATCTTTTTAAATTGGTGATTCAGTTTTGGCTCTTTAAGCTCATCCTGAGTTTAATAAAGATTTTAGCTTAAAATTATTACATGCAAGAAAGTCTAGTATTGAGCTTGCAATATATTTAGAAGCTATTAATGAACTTGAAACATTAGAACATTATGGTGAGCTTATCACGCCAAATATAATCAATTTTCTGAAGCAAAAGTTTTAAGAAGTAATTTTAATTTCCGAAAACTTTTTAAACATGTTGAATTAGGAAAACTTAAAATTAAATTTTAACTTTTTTAATTAGAAATATTGATTAACATGTTAATACAAACCTAAAGGAATTTAATTGATGAAAAAATTTATTATAGCTTTTATTTCAATTATTTTTAATTTTAATGCCCTTGCTGATTTGGACAAAAGTTTTGTTAAGAAAAGAATGATGGGACGAGACTTAAACTCTAGAGAAGGCAAGGGACCTACACCAGTTGCTTTTTTTGAAAATAAAAATCCTCAGCAAACCAAGCTCGGTCAAAAAATAAATTTAGATAAATTCTTCAAAGCTCCAAGTAATTTCTCAGCAGTAGCAATGAAGGATGGCAAAATTGTTTATGAAAGATATAACACAAAGTTAGGAGCTAATCCTGATTTCTACTCTCATGGAATGTCTATGACTAAAACAGCAGTTGGTCTGACAGTTGGACATCTGTTATGTAGTGGAGAAATAAAATCTTTAGATGATACTTCTTCTAAATATTCACAATCATTAAATAACAGTATCTACAAAGACATAACCATTAGAAATTTATTAAGAATGTCTAGTGGTATTAATAAGAACCGAGATAATGAAAAAAAATTTAATCACATGATGATGAATCGACAAAATAATGGAAGTAATGATTTAGTAAAAGTAATTCAAAAAATTAAAACAAAATTTTCTGAACAAGGAAAGATGAGTAGATACCATTCTCTTGATATAACAGCTACTTCAATATTAATTAATGAAATAACACAAAAATCTGTAGCACAGGTATTTTTTGAGAATGTTTTTCCAAAAACCAAACCTGAAGGTGCTTTATATTGGCTTGAAGACAAAAACAAAATGTCATTAGGGATGGCTGGAATGTTCCTCAAAACCAGAGATTGGGCAAACATGGCCAACTATATGAACAATGAAATTAAATCAAAATCTTGTATGGGCAATTACCTCCTAGATGGTGTTAAAAATGCTTTACGAACTAGTACAAGAAAATATCAAAAATATGGTTATTATTTTTGGGTTTCTCAAATTTCAGGTAAGCCAGTTATTGTTTTGACTGGAAAGTTTGGACAATTTGCTGTCCCAAACCATCATAATAATAGTGTGATTGCTCTTCTATCAGCCACTTCAAATTTTAAATATAAAGGAAAAAAAATTATACAAGAAATAATTCCAGAAGCCACAATGCAACTTGGAAATTTCTAGGTTTCACCTTGGCTTCCCTTTCTCTTTATAAAACAATGCATAAATTGTCTTTAATTTTAGCTCTTATTTTTATACTTATAAGTTCTTATTCATTTAAAACTTTACGCGGACAAAGATGGTAAAAGGATTGAATTTTCTTCATACCTTGGAGAAGATTTATGGGGTTAAAAAGTTAAACCTATTACTTCGCATGGAATTTTGTATCTTCCAAAAAAGGCCTCAAATAGTTCAAAATTCCCATTAGCTATACTTGTTCCTGGGTTAGGAGGTCAAAGAGGAAGAGATAATCGAATGTGTGAAAAGTTATCGCAAAACGGAATCGCCTGTGTAGGAGTTAGGACTTATGCATCTAGAGATATTCCACATAAACAAAAATGGCCTATGAAATTTGAAATAGCTGGAGCTGGTTCAAGAATGCATGATGCTTATGGTGCATTATCTTATTTAAGTGATTACAATGAAATTGATCTAAAACAATCATGGTTCATTGGATTTTCTTTAGGAGGATTTTTAGCTGCTTTATCTTTGGATAAAAATTTTACTAATAACCTTAAAAATTCAAGTCATGATTTTAAGGGTTTTATTAATTTGTATGGCGCATGTCAGCTAACAAATAATAAAAAATACAAACAAGTAATATATAGACATTTTATTGGCACAGATGACACAAATTACGATGAAAAAGCGTGTGAATCATTTATTAAAACAATAAAAAATAGAGGTGTGAATGCTTCTATTAAGATTTTTAAAGATTCACAGTTTCAAAGTATAGGTCATATGTGGGATTCTATGCGTTCTGCTGAAAATATGGATTGGTATGGCAAACCTGAAGGGCCTTGGAGATTGGCTTGGCACAAACATAGATGGCCTCAAAACATGGTTAGTACATATAATTGTGGTTTAAACTTTGATTTTTTAAATAAAAAAATAATTACTACAAATACTTCGATTTTTAGTCCTGATGATAATGAAGCTTTTATGTTTTTGAGTAAAAACTGCCCAAGAAGAAAAGGTAATACAACTACAAACCGGAAAGTAATGAAACAAGTTGATGAAGAAATAATTAAGACAATTAAATTTAATAATTAAAAAATATTTATTTGTAGACTAAATTGTGGACTGAAAACTTATTAATCTATAAATTCTAATTTAATAAGATGATTAAGATTGAATAACGAGGAGGTTGTCTTCTCGCATTTATAACAATTTTAATTTTTTATTACCTTATTTTCTTATTTTGGCAACTTTCCGTCGCGAATAACTTCAAGCATGAATGTTCTTTGGTCCCAAGCAGTTGCCGAGCTATTAGTAACTACAATTCTTGATTTATCCATGTCGATTAACATATTTTGACCATTGTAACCCTCAGTTCCAAAAATATTTCGTTGCTTCATGCCAAGGAAGTCAAAGTAAAACTGACCACCATATTTTTGCGCATAATTGTTAAGCCATAAACTTGCATTACGACTTTTGTGGCGACCACGATACCAATTTTCAGCCTTAGATTGGATTTGTTTAAGATAATTCCCTTCACAACTGTCGCTTTGATAGTCTTTCATCATTGCTACTGCCACCCTTAAAAAATCCAGGCGTGTCATCATGAATGAGTAAGATGCAAGAGTTTGTGGCTGACCGTAATAGTCAGGTGAGTTTTTATCTTTTGTAGAACCACCTGAACTACTAGCGTGTTTCTCATAATAAATTGGATGTGCGATTTTTACTTTTTCTTGGAAAACTTTGCGCATCAAATAGTCATATTTTTCACCACTTTTAAAGACAATATAGTTGGCCAACACATCAGCAAGAAAGTTATTGTAAAAAAGTTTACGACCTCTTTTTTTAGTTCCCTCCAATAGCCGTGCAATTTCATTTAAGCCCATGTGGCGATGATGCTTTTTTGATCCCATCACATAATGACTTCTTTTTTCGTCTATAGTGTGTTTATCTCCCGCTCTCATATTTAACAAGTCAAGTAATGGTTGCCCTTGATAGAGAGTTTTGCTCATCATTGGCCAGTCAATTAACTCATGAATGGAGTCAATATACCCTTCACATATTGCATGACCAATAATATAGGAAGTTATACTTTTACCTGTTGAGTGCGTAAAAAAAAGCATTTCATTATTTACGTCTTGACGAAAACGACCATCTTTTGCTCGACCGTTGTATTTAACTATTCCATCCTCATAAAACAGGTAGCTTAGGATATATCCCTTAGAGAGCTGCTGTTCTAGAACCGCACTTTTAATATTTGTTACAAATTTGAATTCTAAAGCGTTTCCACTTGGCTCAACTATATAGGTACGACCTTGGCTTCGCCGGTAATGGATATGCGCAGTTTTTCTGTCTAGATAAAGTGAGATAGTGTTATCATTAGGTCTAACATTCTGGGGGAGTTCTTCATTGCTTGTATGGCTAACTGCAGGCCCACCAGGATTAGTTTGAGGAATCAAAAAAGTGCTTCCAGTGCCACCTTTATTCCAATTCCCAGCTTTTGTGTTTTCAGAAATTAAAATTACACTTGAAGCAAAAAGGAAAAATGTACAACAAAGTAATTTTCGCATGTTTATATTTATAATCTGTTTATTTTATAATTCAATAATACAATTTGTAGACTAAATTTTAGACTGAATAATTATTATTCTATAAAATCTAGTTAAATCAGATGATTAAAATGAAATAATGAGGAGGTTCTCTCCTCCAAATTATTTAACTTTAAATAACATAACGGCAAATAAGTTTTCTTTATCTGTCCATGTCGAAATTTTCTCAAAACCAGAAGAGGCAGCCAAATCTACAAATTCATGGATGTGATATTTATATGAATTTTCTGTATGAATTGTTTCACCGGCTGTAAAAAAAAATCTTTCTTTACCAATATTAACTACTTGATCAACACAACTTTCAAGATGCATTTCTACTCTACCTTCGAAAGTGTTAAAGCGAACAATATGACGAAACAAACCTTGATTAAAGTCAGCACCTAGTTCTTGATTAATTCTCGAGAGAAGATTTTTATTAAAAGCATCCGTAACACCTTTATTGTCATCATACGCTCTAAGCAGGCGTTCATGATCTTTTTTTAAATCAACACCTATTAACAATTTTCCGTTTATGCCAACAGTTTTGCAAATTGATTGTAAAAATGTTTTAGCACTAATAGGCTCAAAATTTCCAATAGTAGAACCTGGGAAAAATGCAATTTTTGACTTAGTCTGTCTTTTAGATTTTGGTATTTTCAATGATGAAGTGAAATCAGCAGCAACTGTTAAAACTTCAAGCTTGGGGTAGGTCTCACGTAAAATATTTGCCCCTTTTTGCAATTGTTCTTCCGAAATATCAATTGCACAAAGTGAAACTGGATCAATTAATTTATCTATTAGTATTCGTACCTTCTCAAGAGAACCAGAACCGTATTCAATAAGCGTTACATTCGAACCAAAATATTTTGCTATTTCAGTCGCATTATTTTTAAGAATACCTACTTCTGTTCTTGTTGGATAATAATCGTCAAGTTTACAAATTTTTTCGAATAGACAAGCACCTTCATTATTATAAAGATATTTTGATGGTATGTGTTTAGGTAATGAACTTAATCCTAAAATAACATCATTCAAAAATTTGTCTTTATTACAATTATCATTAGCATGAAGACTATAAATAGTAGCAGATCTGTCCTTAGCCAAACGTATTCCTGAAAATTGCCAGCGCGCACTTGGAGGAAAGAAATTGCGGTATGAAGCTCTGATGTGATCTGAAGAAGTGGCGCAAGAACCACCCCGTAAAACCATCTGGCCAGACATAAATTTTCCATTATATTCGCCTACTGCACCATCCGCAATCTGATAGCCTGGATAAGCAGCAAATGAGCTTTGGGTCCATTCCCACACATCTCCATAAATTTGTGTAACTCCATCTTTTGTTGAAGGTTGTGGGGCAAATATATTAGCATCAGCAAAATTGCCCTCAATATCAAATGATTCAGCAATTATTTCCCACTCAGATTCTCGAGGCAACCTGGCATTAGACCATCGAGCGAATGCATCAGCTTCATAATAACTAACATGACAAACCGGAGCGTTCAAATTTATTGGAATTATACCACCCATTGTATAATATGACCAAGTACCATCACTATTTTTATACCAATACATTGGAGATTCCAAATTTTCCTTTTGGCAAAAAGTCCATCCGTCAGATAACCAAAACTCTGCCTTCTTATAACCCCCATCCTCGATAAACTCTATATATTCACGATTTGATACTGGATTTTTTGCTAAACAAAATGGCTCTAGCCAAATTTTATGTCTCGGACCTTCAGCATCAAAAACAAACTTTTCTCCAGAATATCCAATTTCGACAAGTCCCCCTGGATGATCTAACCAATTTGATTTACTTACACTTAATCCTTTTACTGCAATAGGTTCTCTATATTTAGGAAACAATGGATTTCTTGAAAAAGCATGTTTTATGTCTGTCATTAAAAGTTCTTGATGTTGTTGTTCGTGATGAATGCCAAGTTCTATCAATCGTAAAACATCAGATTTTGGTTTCATTTGAAAGTATTCTTTCATTTTATTATCAATATGATTTCTATATTCGTATACCTCAGCTGATGAAGGACGGGTTATCATACCTCTTTCAGGCCTAGCATGACGATCCCCTATTTTATTATAATAAGAATTAAATAAGAAATTATAGTTAGGATGAAACTCTTGATAATTTCTAACAAATTTTTTAAGGATAAACGTTTCAAAAAACCAAGTTGTATGAGCTAAATGCCATTTAGTTGGACTTGCATCAGGCATTGATTGGATGCACTGATCTGCTTCACTAAGTGGTTCTGATAAACTTTGTGTTTTATTACGAACTTTATCGTATAGAGTAGCTATATACTCATTTATATTTTTGTGATAGGTGTTAGAAGTTAATTTTAAAATGATAAATCTCTGTAATACTTTTCGAAATAATACTTATTATGAAATTGTTTGCAATTGATAATTTAAAGTCTTTTTAACTAATTTATCATCCGCCAGGTTGAATAATATAATAATTGAAAATTACTTGATTATAAAAACATCATGTTGTTTTTAGTTTATAGACTGATTTGTAGACTGAAAACATATTAATCTATAAAATATAATTAGATTAGATGACTAAATTGGAATATCGAGGAGGTTCCCTATAATTAATTAGAATTAGTCTAAAACCAACAAAAATTTATCTTCAATTACTTTAGGTAAAAATATGCAAAAAATTATATACGATACTTGGAATATTGTTATGAATCATAACAAAATCCACTTAAGAATATTCCAGACACTAATATGAGACATATGATAATGCAGGTCTTAGCATGGATGTGGTGTATTGTGTTTTCTATGTATTTTACAAGCATGTGGATTTTTGGGATTACAACAATTGCACATCTGATTTTATTAAGTGCAGTTGCAGTTACTGTAATAACTTTTGAAACAGCAAAAAGAAAACCCAATTTTTTTGGTAGTTACTACACACCTAGTAGAAGTCGAGCAATATACGTTGATGGAAAAAGAATAGAATTAGACCCTAATGATAAGGGTGGAGAGCATGAATAATTTTAAAATTTTATATTTGATGTCACGAAATATCCTTATTAGTTTCTTTTAAAAACAAATATATTCCTCCAATCATAATTAATAATGAACCAGAAAGACTTAAAAAATCAGGTAACTCTCTAAAGATTAAATAATCATACAACAAAACAAAAATTAGAGTGCTGTAAAAAAAGGTATAACAAAGTTCAACTGATTACTCCTAAGAGCTATTAAAAAAACAGATTTGTGCACATATCATTAGAAATCCTATAAGAATGCAAAATAGTAGTTGTAAAAAAGTTGGTGTTTGCCAGAAAAAAATAACTATTAATGATGATAAAATTAGTCCAATGAAATTATTTATTAGTAAAATTTGTGTATTTTTTTCGTATTTAGTTAAAAGTTTTATAAAAATTGCCTCTAAGCCCAAACAAATAGCTCCAAAAATTGAGACTAATGCTACTGGTTCAACGTAAAGATTAGAAAAATCAGGCCTAATTAAAATTAAGGCACCAGCAAACGTAATTATCATTGCAATCCACCTATATGAAAAATATTTTTCTTTTAATATTATTATTGAAAATATCATTGCAAAGACTGGATTTGAAAAGTTAAGAGCAACTGCATCATTCACTGGAATAAGACTAGATGAACCAAATAAGATTGTTGCACCAATCCATCCCAATGATGTCCTTGCGAGATGTAGTTTAGGATTTGGTGCCTCAATTTTAATTTTATTAAAGAAAGTGAATATTAATACAAAAACAAATCCATATAAAAATCTTGATTGGCTTATTTGGAATGGTTTCAATGGTTCTCCAAAATAATCTTTTCCTAATATTTTAGCTACAACTACAGTTCCACCAATAAATGCACAGGCTGCCAACATATAAAAAATACCAAATATAATTTTATTATTTACACTTTTATTTGCACTCACTTCGTTACCCAAAGAAATTTAATTAGACCAATTTAATTTTCTGATTTATTCTTTTTTTATATTTTAATTAATTTTTATCTGACTTTTATTATTTTAAAATGAAAATAGAACCTTTTAATATATCTTATCCCAAGCAAAGAATATTGAAAATCAAAGAAAAAGTTGAAATGTTTCCATGGCATGAAATGCCAAAAGAAGGCGGATGGTCTTTTGGAACAAATATAGATTATATGAAGCATTTAGCTGATTATTGGACTAAGAAATATGACTGGGAATCTCAAGAGCTCAGATTAAATCAACAGCCTAATTATATAACAAAAGTAGATGATATTGATATTCATTTCATTTTTAAAAAATCTTCTTCCCCAAAGGCTATTCCGTTAATTTTAATTCATGGATGGCCCGGCTCAATAGTTGAATTTCTGGATATTATTGAACCACTTTGTGAACCAGAAAAATATGGAAATAAAGATGAAATTTGCTTTGATATTATTGCTCCGTCTATTCCTGGTTTTGCATTTTCAGGTAAACCAGCTAATCCAATTGGACCAAGAAAAATTGCTGAGATTTTTAATAAGCTTATGACGAAAAATCTTGGTTATGAAAGATATGTTGCTCAAGGAGGTGATTGGGGTAGTGCAATCTCTACATGGCTTGGTTTTGATCACTCAAAAAATTGTAAAGGTATTCATATTAATATGCTTCCTGCAAGACATATAGATGGACCAAAAACAGAAGAAGAAAAAAGTTGGGATAAGCAATTTAATATAGATTATGTCTCTCAAAGTGGATATTTTGCTATACAAAGCACAAAACCTCAAACACTTAGTTACGCTATGATGGAGAGCCCTGTAGGTGTGGCTGCTTGGATAGTAGAAAAATTTTACCATTGGTCTGATTTAAAAGATGGAAGTCTAGATTTGACATACCAAAAAGACGACTTATTGACCAATATTATGATCTACATCCTAACTAAATCATTCAATACATCATCTTGGATTTATTATGGCAGAGTCAAAGAAGGAGGACGCATACTCTCTAAGGAAGGAAAAATGGTAGAAGTTCCTACTGGATGTGCTGTTTATCCAAAAGAGTTTTTAGCATGGCCTCCTAAATCGTATGTAGAAAGGCTTTTTAATCTAGTCCATTGGACTGAAATGAAGAAAGGTGGGCATTTTGCAGCTCTTGAGCAACCCTCTTCTCTAATAAAAGACATTCAAGATTTTTACAAAAAAGTCGCCATATAAAATTAATTTATCAATTGAATTTTATTTATTCGTAAATAACATAGTAGCTTAAATATATAATGTTGGAGATATAGATGTTTTGTATTGTTTGTAGTGTTAGATATTCAAATTCTAAATTAATGCACGTAGGTCATCAATATATGGCAGATAATTTTGACCCCAAAACATTAAATGGCCTTTTAGAATTTAAAACTTTTCATTTAACTCCTGATAAAGGATTAGGCATTTTTACTTTTGATAACCAAGAAAACTTGAAAAAGCATTTATCTGACATAAAAAACTTCAACAGAGATTACGAAGATAGATTTTCTTGTAAAGTCACTGTAGACACGGGAATTATTAATCCTGACTTATACTATAAAGCCTAGAATAACATTCAAATTATTATTGAATTAACTCATAATGCTAATAAATATAGGATTTATTTCTATTGAAAGATTAAAAGAAGTAAGCATAAATATATAAAATTTTAATAAACAAGATGTAGACAAAATTGTAGACTAAAAAATTATTATTATATAAAATCTAATTAAATCAGATGATTAAGATGAAATAATGAGGAGGTTCCCTCCGCCATTAAGATAACTTCATTATGTCACCCAACTATATTCAGAAATCTATTAAACTTTATTATCTTTGTAATAAATCTGTAATTCAATATGACTGTATATAAACACTTTCAAGGAGAAAAAGATAGTGGATTGGCTATCAAAAATTATAGAAAAGTTTGTAGATAGATATTTTGAACAAAAAGCAGTTCCAAAATATCTGTCAGGCATAAAAAACCTAATTTGAGCAAATCATAAAGAGGGTGTGAAGAGGTTATTGCCAAGATAAGGATATTTTATGAAATTATTTCATCAGTATTATTATCAACTATAACTGGGTTTTCATAAAATTTTATATCAGGTGCTGAGTACCTTTCTGTAATCCATTTAACTCTATCTTCATCAAACCAACTATTTGCATTTTCTAGATTATCAAAGCAATAAACGCCACCTGCTAAATTCTTTGAAGTATCACATATATAATTTTTTCTAATTAAACCTTGAGTATCCTTATATATAGGAGATGTTTCTAAAAATTTTTCTTTCAAAACCGTATCGTTTAATTCTTTATCTATCTTAAAAGTAACTATTGCAATTATCATCATAAAAATCCTTAACTATTAATTTATATTATGGTTAATACTCTTTAAGAACTTCTTTTTCATTACTCTCACTCATCAGAAGGCACCCATTCAGGCAGGGGTTCTCCCCCAGTATAATGATTATGTGCTGGTGTCTCTCTAAACAAACAATACATATCTTCCTTAGAAACATTTAGCGTTTCTTTAAGAACTTCAGATATACCATCAACAAGTGCTTTTTTTCTTCTTGCATCTCGCCCTGGTCTTAAATCAACATCTATAACTGGAAGACCATCACCTATAAAACCAAATGCTTCTCTAATTGAAACATAGTCATACTTAACTTCTTTAGGCGCTAATGTTTTTAAAACAACTCCTCTTACTCTAGTATGTATTTCCTTTTTAATATTTGAGGAAATTCCCTCAGGAACATCTATTCTGATTAATGGCATTATAACTCCTTTGATACATTTGTTTTGATTATCATATCTATTAGATTAAACCTAGGAAACTTAAATTCTTTTATAAAATAATCATTTATATTAAGTGTTATTAAGTTAGAGACTTATCTAAAGCCTCTAACTTATTTAAAGTGTATTTAAAGGATTTTAATAATGTTCCTCATATTAACTTTTGCAAAGGTCATGAGTTCTTTGTATGAATTGTGAGCTAATAACTCATCATATGTTTTTTCTATTGCTTCCATGGATGGATATCCTACTCCAAGCAAGTAATTACCAACATTAGAGCCAGTAAGTAGATTACCAAATCTTAATGTTAATGCGCCATTATCTTTAAAACAAGAAGCAGTATCATTTATGCAATTTAGAAATTTATCTTTGTCTGACATTGCGGCCTCTGCTCTTGTAATAACAATATACTTTGGGTGTTCAGAGCTTTGTTCAAATTTTGTTGGTAAAGATGTTGCAATATTTCTTAAATAGATATTTGCCTTTCCACTATCCATAATTTCTTTAAACACAGAAGATTTTGATTGAATTTCCAGCGCTTTTTGATAGCCAGTCAGGTCGTCATAGAATTGAATAAAAATAAGACTTCCTGCATGCTCACCTGTACCAATTGAACCAAAACGTGTTCCTTTTGCACCAGCATTGTCAATTAAGTCTTTTGAATAAGAAGACATTAATTTAGCCATAGTTTCTCTGTAACTAAAATCCACTGAAGCAACTGTTAATATAACATAATTTGTATTACTCATTTTTATTTCCCCTTTTTTTTAACTCATACAAAAATATGATTTAGTAATATTTTTCATTTAACAAGTTAATTTTTTGATTGCTTTGTTATTTGAATAAATATTAAGCATTTATAAATAATACTTTAGCTAGATATAGTTAATTTGTGTGTTTAGAGAGTGGTAATAATTGTATAAAAATTAAATACTGTTTAGGATAACACTTGAAAATTAGATGGAGAGTAAAATGAAAGCTGAAGAGATAGTTTTAGGTGGATACAAGAATTTTGCAGAAGGTGATATGGAATCGCTTTCAAAATTATATCATCCAGAATGTAAAATTACTATAAATGGCAGTCATTTTTTATCAGGAACTTATATTGGATTTCAATCCTTTTTAGAAAACGTACTTGCCAAATTAGACAAGGCTTGGCCAGGGTTTAATCTGGATATAGAAAAAGTAGTTTCAAATGAAACGGATGTATGTGTTTTTGTAAATATTACTGCAGAAAATTTAAATTCAAAGTCAATACATCATTTTGTTATTAAAGATGGTTTAGAAGTTGAATTTAATTTGTACGACGATAGTCAAAAAATGTCTCAAGCTATGAAACAAATAAATTAGTTAAAAATGTTATTATTTTAGTTTAATAACAAAGTACAGCATCACTTTCTTTAGATAGTTCTAGAAGCTTGTCAGGCATTGAAAATTCAGCATTAAAACCAATTAATAAACTGTCATTATATCCTCTAGCTTTGGCTGACATTCCAGATACATATAATTTAATGTTATTTTCTTTAAGTTCATCTAAATGAACTTTTAAATCACCTGTTCCTTGTCCGACCACTTCACCTTCACTTTTTACATTTAATAAATGTGTACCATCTGCAGCTAAAAATATATTAACTTCATCACCTTTTTTAAATGCTGTGAGAGCAACTAACATTCCAAGTGTGGTTTTGTTTTTTAGGTCAGGACCACTATGGATGTGTATTAAAACTTTTGACATTTATAAATCTCCTTTGAAATAATTTTTCTAATCATGTACTGGTTTAAACCTAAGAATATCGATAATGTTCTTCGAGGATAATATTGACTAATATTTTCCCATTTCTCCTCTAATTTTTGCATTAAAAATAAAGTTCTTAATTATTTGCTTATAAAAGTAACTTTGTAAATAAATGTTTTCTCTTTGTTTCTATCTCTTTGATGTCTAAATTCTGGAAAGTATAATTCCCAGACCAATTCTCCATCACTAGTAACTTGTCCAATCGTTTGTGAGCCAGTAATTAACCAATTTCCATTTTGGAGTTTTTCTAATGTTCTAAGAGGAGTCCATGGTGATTTTCTTTTTTGATTAGGAACAGACCATATTGTTCTTGGACTATCTTCAACATCGTCATAATTACGTTTGTTGATACTTTGTGGTCTTTTTCTACTAAGGTAATAAAAAAAACTTTTTTCATCTTTTCGAAAAATTTTTGATGGGTCATGAACACCCCACGCTTTTTTAAACCGTTTGATAATTTTATTATTTTTTATTATTACAACTTGATCATAATTTCTTACACTTACCATAATACTTTCGTCTTCAAGAATTCTTATAGCATTTGAGTGCAAGTTAGCTTTATCTTTTGCATAACGTGGTTGAAGATCTGCCTTGTTCATTTCAAAGAAATCCTCTGATTTAGACATCAAAATTTCACAGTTATCCGAAACTTTAGTTAAAATAGGTTCTTTTTTTCCTTTTTCATCCCATCCATTAACAAAAATAAAAGAGCCATCTTTTAACTTATCCGCATCATGACTTATAAATTTTGTTTTACATAAATTTAAGATTTTGCCTTTCCTATTTATTTCAAAAAAGCCTTTTCTTGGTGCAGTTATCAAAAATGTATCTGAATTAGGAAGCCATTCTATATCAGCACCTGCGTTCCATTTTGCATTTTTAAAATCTTTAGGAATTTTTGTTTCCCAAATAATTTTACCATTATTATCTAATTCTATAATCCTTTTATTATAAGAATCTATAAGGCCTATATTACCTTTTTGAATTTTTTCGGCCTTATTAATAATCAATTCACCCATAGTTTCTGATTGAACTTCTAATGAAAAAAAAGACAAAATAATTAAAAAATAACATAGAATTAATGTATTCAATCTTATACCCTTTTTAATATTTAAGGAAACTCTCTCAATAACATCTATTCTAATTAATGGCATTAAAACTCCTTTAATACATTTGTTTTGATTATCATGTCTATTAGGTTTACCTAAGAAACTCAAATTATGTAATATGATAATCATTTATATTAATACTTTAAATTAGAAACTTATTTAAAGCCTCTAACTTGTTTACATTATGTTTATAGGATTTTAATAATATTCCTCATATTAACTTTTGCAAAAGTCATGAGTTCTTTACATAAACTGTGAGCTAATAACTCATCATATATTTTTTCTATTGCCTCCATGGATGGATATCCTGCTCCAAGCAAGTAATTGCCGACATTATAGCCAGTAAGTAGATTACCAAATCTTAATGTTAATGCGCCGTTACCTTTAAAACATAATGATGAATAATTTTTATTTTATTTTCTTACAACTGCCACGGCTACCAACTGGCCCCTCCAGAATTTCACCAGCACCCATCATAGCAGATGAATATAAGTATTCTTTACTTTCATAATTAATTGATAATGTGAACATGTATCCACCATAATAATCTTTATTAATATAATGAGATACCAAAATCATGCTGCCATTAGGTTTGTTTCTTTTACTAATTATTTTATAGTTTCTTTTGATTTTTCCTGACACAAAATCAATCTCTTTGGCATTTAGTTTTAACTTAAAGTTTTCCTGAATTTCTTGATCTTTATAAGAGTAAATATTATCAAGCAAATCCAAACCCAAACCTACTCTAGAAGAGCAATAAAACACATCACCTTCTTTACCAATAACAGGATTTGAAAAAATTATTAAAATAACAAAAAAGATTTTTTTCATATTTACTTCATTGTTTAATAGGATTTTTTGATTAAACTTTATCATATGTCACATAAACAAAAAAGAATTCTAATTTGGTGCGCTTTATTGTGCTGGGGATTATTTATTCTTAGGGATTATATTTAAAACCAAAGCTAATTAATATAAACCAAACTATATTTCTATTAGGCTGATGTATTTTTTCCAGTTTCCATTACCTTCAGTAATTGAAGTTCTTTTCCTTCTATCTCTCTTAATTTTAATCCATTTCCAAATGGATCCATATTTTCATATTTTGTAAGACACTCACGTGCAGTTATATTTTTCCAAATTTCCTTTTTGCCATTGGGGTATGAAATCTCATAAACACGTTTAGTCTTATCCCATGACTTAGGAAGACTTTCCTTCATTTCATGTTCCATTATTCAACCTTATTTTATACATCTTTGCTAATCAAGTTTTTGATAATATTTCTTCTACTAATATTTGTACTCTTAAAGCTTCATCAATTGTAGCTAAACTATTAGGTTTATAATTTAATTTAAGAACTAAATCATCAAGTTGTGCCTTTAAACTAAATGCTCTAGGATCATCAGGTTCTTTCCTAAGAGGAGTAAAAGTATTGCCTGTAGATATTGAATCCTTATAAAATTCAGCTACTTTTCTACTAGCTTTAGATCCCTTAATGGTGAATTCTTGTCGATCTGGTTGTATGCCTCCAACACTTGCAAATATATTAACTGGCAAACCATCCTTATTTTCCAGTTTTGCTAAAACAGCAGTTTCACATAACAATGGATCTTTTGGGTAGGTAGTGTTCGCCCAAATTACTTTGAGTGGACCTAATACACGTTCTATAAAAAAAATGAAATGAGATATAACTTCTCTCGTCATACCACCTTCTTTTTTGAACCGAAGCCAATCTGCTTCTTTTTGCCAATGACGCGGCCAAGACGAATATGTAACTATTACATCTGCACCAAGTATTTCTCCCATTTCACCATTGTTTTTACTTTCTAATAAATCTGCTAGAGCAACACCTGCAGCTTGTGTAAAATTTACAGCAATAGGAACATCATAATTTTTAAGTTTTTCTAAAAGGTTTTTACTATCATTAACATTTATACCAAATGGTTTTTCTAAGAAAAGGGCTTTACCCATCTCTACTGCTCCCATAGCATATGTCTTTCTTGCAGTAGGAGGACATGCTAAATAAACTAAATCAGCTTTTTCAATAGCATCATCAGCAGTTTTCATAATTTGGGATTTACTATCTTGTTTAATAGCGTTTTCACAAGCAATTTTGTTTGGATCCCATAGATAATTAGGATTAAATTCTTCATGTAATCTCATATGCTTCAGCATTCGGTTTCCCATAATACCTAAGCCAATAATTGCAACATCATATGCCATGCTAAACCTAATTAATTAAAATTTTAATAAAACTATAATAGATAAAAATATAGACTAAATAAATATTAGTCTATTAAGATTTTAGAATTGACTTAATCAAAAAAGAAAGGTCTTACAATGTCCACCATATCACCACCTGAAAACCCCGAGTCAAATCCTCGAGTGAAATCTGTATTCGATGATATTAGAGCAACACGTGGAAGTGATTTTATAAATAACTTATGGTATTATCTTTCATTTGACCCTTCCCTACTTGAATCAACTTGGCACGATGTAAAATCAGTAATGGCAAAGCCAAGCCACCTGGATCCAATGACGAAGGAACTCATCTATGCAGCTGTGTCTATAGCTAATAGTTGTGAGTATTGTGTACACTCTCATACTGCTGCAGCTAGATCCAAAGGGATGACAGATGAACAATATGCAGAATTTTTGTCAATTGTATCATTAGCTGGAAAAACTAATCATCTTCTTAACGGTATAAAAGTTCCTATAGATTCAGAATTTAATTATGATAACTGATGCCACGTTTACCAATTATTTTATCAACTTATCCAAGAAAGGAATTTTAAATGATTACTCGATTTACTAGTTCAAAAGTAAAAGAACCTGCACCTAATCTTTGGTCTAACTGTATTGTCTGTGATGGCATTGCCTACATTGCTGGATTAACATCCAGAGATGACGATGGAGTGACTATCAACGGGTTAGATGAATATGAGCAATCAAAAATAATATTCGAAAAACATAAAGCTTTGATCGAGGCTGCAGGAGGGAAAATGGCAGACTTTACAAAACTCACAATTTTTGTAACTCGCATTCAGAACAATAAAAGAGTTTGGAAGGCAAGAGCTGAGTTTTTTGAAGGTAACTTTCCAGCTTGTTCTTTAGTAGAGGTATCTAAATTAGCTGACCCAAATATTTATGTTGAAATTGAAGGCATTGCTCATATAGGTAAAGGTAAAATTTTATAGTTTTTGATAATAAAAATTTTAATAGGAAATCTATTTATTTCATAATATTTTTATAAATTAATTTTTAGATTTAACTTTGGTAGTGAATATAAATGACAAAAATTACTTCAATTTTGATTTACGTGATTGGTGTTTATTTATTCGTCATTCTAATAATGTTTACCTTTCAAAGATCACTATTATACCTACCCTCAAAAGAAAAACTCGATCCTTTTTTTTATTCTAATACAGGATTAAAAAAAATTAATTTTAAAACCTCAGATGGATTAATTCTGAGTGCTTTATTTAAAAACCCAACTTCTATAAACACAAAAACCCTAGTAGTGTTTCACGGAAATGCTGGACATATAGGACATAGAGTAGAAAAATTCACACCTTTCTTAGATGAAGGCTACGGTTTATTATTAGTTGAATATAGAGGTTATGGTGAAAATCCAGGCAAACCAACTGAGGATGGTTTTTATAAAGATGGCGTTGCGGCTTTAGAATTTTTATCTAAACAAAATATATCTAAACAAAAAACTATTTTATATGGAGAATCTCTGGGATGTGGATTGGCTGTAAAACTCTCTACAGAGAATAAATATCATTCAACTATTCTGGAGGCTCCTTACACTTCAATAGCTGATGTTGCTGCACGTCACTATTGGTATCTACCTACTAAGTGGTTGGTATTAGATCGCTTTGAAATACTTGGCATCATAAGGCAAATCAAATCACCATTACTAATCATACATGGCAAAAAAGATAATGTAATAAATATAGAATTAGGAAAAAAAGTTTTTAATTCTGCTCCCGAACCAAAAGAAACTCTTTTTATTGATAACGCAAGCCATAATAATTTATATGAATTCAATATCTTTAAGAAAATATTAAATTTTATATCGCAATATTAATACATAATTTTTTTAATTAAATTAAAAAACTAAAAGATCATTTTTAAAATCAATGATTCATTTATTAAAAAAATAAATTGTTTGTGTGACTATTATCATATTAGGATATTCATTTTTATCATATAATAACTTAAATTAATATTGTTAGAGAACAAATTGGTTACTTTAGTTTCAGAAAGTTCATACCCAAATGACATAGAGATACAAACTCTTCTTCCTGAACCTATCTATTTCTATAAATGGGGAGGTCAACCAGGCACAGCTCTTACTTTGAATTACAGTTTTTCCGATGCTAGTTCTTTTGTAATGAATGATAGCTATGCTGAAGATTTTCTTGAATATGAAATGGATCCAGTTGCAATTAATAACCTGTTATCTACTCCTGGTTATGAACTTCAATCTTTTAGTCCAACAGAAAAGAACGTCATCCATAATGCACTTCAAGATTGGGGTAACGCCTCTGGAATTAATTTTGTTGAAGTTAATGAAACTAATTCAATCTATGGTGAAATTAGATTTCATTTATTAAATTTTGGGATTTGGCAAGATGTAGACCCTTTATTTCAAAGTGGTGGATTTGCTTTTTTTCCTTGGCCAAATGATGAAATTGGTGGCGACATTTTTATAGATTCTCTTTATAAACCAAATGATAATGACGGTTATTATGAGTATTTGGTTAGCCACGAAATAGGACATGCACTTGGCTTAGATCATCCACATGATGGATATATAATTGACAACAATACTCTTAATATTCAGACCGTCATGTCATATGATCAGTCTTATATCTATCCAGATTCTCCTATGGCTTTTGATATTAAAGCAATTGAATTTATATATGGAGGAAGTGACAACGTAAATATTGGAGAAGATGTATATTCATGGGATCCAAATCATTACACTAGATCATCTGTTATAGATGATGGAGGAATTGATGAATATAATTTTTCTAATCAAGGCAATGGAATTTTTGTAAACTTAGAAGAAGATTCGTGGTCTTCTCTTTCAAATAATCAGATCTTAGAAACTGATCAGTTAATCCATCAATATGGTCAAATTTATACATCAAGTGGAACTATAATTGAAAATCTTGTTGCCACATCTTACCAAGATAATATTTACGATAACAGTTCTACAAACAATATTATTAATCTTGGGTTGGGTAATGATAATTTTTATTACTTTGGAGGTCAGGATCAAGTTTTTGGTGGCGAAGGAAATGACTACATATACATAAATTCTACAAGCTCAGACTTCTATACTATTGAAAATTCTGAATCAAATAATTTTTCTATTTTTAATGATGCTAATCAATCCTTTTCTAACGCATTATTATTAATTGATGAAATTGAATATATACAGTTTACAGATGTCCTAAAAACTCCAAATGAGCTTATACTTAATCAAGCACCTACAATTGAAAGTTCTTCTTTCATTATAATAGATAATAATACCTCAATTGATAATCCAATTTATAGAATTATAGCTAATGATCTGGATGAAGATGCGCTTTCATATAATTTGTCAGGAGAAGATTCATCTTACTTTACAATTGATAATTCCAATGGTGAAATTAAAATAATTAATTCTCCAAATTTTGAAATTAAGTCCAGATATTTATTTGATATAGATGTATCTGATGGTAAGGCAACAGATACAAAATCTATAATGGTTTTTGTTGATAATTTAGATACTTCTTCAAGTGATTACTCAACGTCTAATTTTAATATTAATGATTTGAATTTAAATAGGATATATGACACTTTTTATGATAACGATGAAATTTTAATTTATGCACAAGATGACACATCACAAAACAAATTAATTAGATTAAAAGATAATGGTGAGATAACTCACGAAATAAATTTAGGAGCACATCCTGATTTTTGGAATTCAATTTTTTCAAACTCAACTTTTGGTTCACTTAATAACTCTGAAACATTAGTAGAAATTTATGAGATTGACACAAGAAGTGGCTTATCAGGGGTGCTTCTTCGTGATCCCGAAACACTTAATATAATTTCAACATTTGAAACAATCAGGACAAGTGGTAGCAAGAATAAGGATCAGGATTTAATTATCCACGAAGATGTTATTTATATTGCTGAAAAAACCGATGGTTTAATATACTCATCAAACGGAACCACTAAAAAATATGAATTTATAATTTTAAATAAATATGATGAGCAGGGTAATGAAATTGGATTAAAGGATTCGGTTCATTATTCTTATCCAGATAAAAATCTTGAAATTATTGGTTTTAATATCCTAAATGATGGGGACGATGATCAGTTTCATGAAGTTTTTATTCAGTTTGTAGAAATAAATGAAAATTTATTCTACAGTAAGATGGGTAATACAACTGTTGGTTATAATTCAAATTTATTACCTAATCCTGCTGAACCTAATAGTTTTTCTAACGAAATTATACCATTAGTTGAGAGCGGTTTCGTAGTTAATAATCCATCTGTCTATCAAGATGTAAATAATGTTGGAAATTTAAATGACAAAAATGTAGAAATATACGTTAAAAACTCTTCTTCTTCAAATTTTGAAAATGCTGTATCTTATCTAAACGGAAATAATTTTATACCAATTGGATTTGATAATGATCAAATAATTGGTGACAAAATTCATGAGATAGAGAATTTCAATGGTGAGCAGTTTGTAATACTTTCGTCACTTAAGCAAAATACAGATAATATCTATTCTGATCTATATTTACAGAGATTTGACTACCTTGGAAGAGAAATAGGTCATGAAATTTTAGTTACTAATTTTTACATTACTGAAAATATTAATACACTAAATTTTGACGATGAAGATAAAATAGAAATTATTTTAAAAAACAATGATAGTATTTCAGTACTTTACGAAAATTTTGAAAATTCCACCTCTAATCCTTCCTTAAGTTTATTTAAATTTGAGATAGAAAATGCTCCTACAATAACAAGTTTTGATTCAGTCAATATCGATGAAAACTCTCCTTTAGAAACTGCAGTATATATTGCGGAAGCAATAGATAAAGATAATGATCAACTAATATTTTCAATTTCAGGAAATGATTCAAATTTTTTGACTATTGATTCTTATAGTGGAGAAGTCCGTTTAATTTCTGAAGCCAATTATGAAAACAAATCACTTTATACAATTAATATTCATGTATCTGATCTTGTTTATACAGATAGTTTGCCAATAACAATATATGTAAATGATATTAATGAAGCACCAGTTAATTTAACTGAAGTAAATCTACCAAACAGAATATACGAAAATGAAGAAGGTGCGAAAGTTCTGACGATTTATGGATATGATCTTGATCAGGCTGATATAGATGGAAATCAATTAATCTATTCCATACTTGATACTACAGGTCTTGACGGTGAGATGTTTAGACTAATAAACGACCAGTTATTATTTAAAGAAGGAGTGTCCGGTAATTATGAAGGAAACAACATTACAATTACTGACGATGAAGGTAATTTTTTGATTGATAATGATGGTTATTATTACGGTGTTTATGATGTTGATATAAGAGTTACTGATAAGGAGGGCTTATATATTGATTCAATTTTTTCTGTAAAGATTTATGATGACTTTTCAGATGACTCGTCCCAAGCAAATGCTATTAATTTAAGTGTGTCTTCAGAAGCATGGTTAACTGGCGGAGTTCAATCTTTATGGATGGATGATCCTATCATGAAATTATATCGTAAGAATGAGGAAGATTTTTTAGGTATAAATTTAGTTGCGAACAATGGAAAGGCTGGTCATAAATATAAAACTGACCTTGATCAGGGTTCTTATGAACTTCGAGTAGAACATGACCAAGACACAGATGGGGCTATTAACATAGATGATGTTATGGGTGTTCTATCTATATCAAGAGGTATATCACAAACAACGAGTGATGAGCATAAGCTAGCCGCTGATTGGAATGGTGATGGTATTATTAATATAGATGATGTTATGGGTGTCTTATCCAGATCGAGAGGTATGGTAAGAGATGATGAGTGGCGTTTTTATGATAAGGTGAATGATACAAGCTTGTGGGATAAAGCTACTAAAACCAATAAGATGGATATTGTATTAGAAGAAGATAAGGATATAGAGTTATCAGCTATCTTGCGAGGAGATGTTAATGGATCATATAATGCAGACCAGCATGACAGGACAGCATCACCTGCACCAACACCTAACCCTGCACCATTACCAATAAAGAATGATGATGAGTTGCTAACGATCAATCCTGATATCATTTAGAACTAATACTTATATTTTAGTTTATCACATTTCAGTAAAAGCTTCTCTTTGAAGCTTTTTTATTGGTGTAAGAAGATAATCTAAAACAGTTCTTTTATCACCTTGTAATTCGACTGAAGCTTGCATCCCTGGTATTATATCTAACTTTTTGTCTTTTTGTTTATCAAATATTTTAGTTTTAGTAATAATTCTTGCTGGGAAGTATTTTGTACCATCAGGTTTTTCTGAGGTGTTTCCAGCAATATTTAGAACTTCACCATCTAAAAAGCCATATACTGATGGATCATACGCAGTTACACTTATCCTAGCTTTTTGGCCATACTTTACAAAAGCCACATCTTCTGGTCTTACTTCAGCTTCTATAATCAACTCATCTGATGTGGGGATTATTTCAAATAAATCAGTGCCAGAAGACACAATTGCACCAATAGTTGATATTTCAACTTTAGAAATTAATCCATCAACTGGAGCAATAATTCTTGTTCCTTCCAATCGATTATCTAGTTGTTCACTTTTCAAAACTGACTTATTATATCTATCTTTAGCGGCTACAATTTCCTCTTTTGCTTTTGCAACAAAGTCAGTATTTAAATTTTTTAATTTTTGAGTTATTTTTTTGATATCAATATTTATTCCAGGAATAGCTACTTTAGATTTCATTATTTTACTATCAAGGGATGCAAGTCTTTGAGAAATCTGAACTAACTTTAATCTTGGCTCAAAGCCTTTTTTAACTAATGGACTTAAAATTTCATACTCTTCATTAAGGAATTTTCTTTCCTCAACAGATGCATTGATATCAGCTTCTACCTCTTCTATATTATAAATCAGTCTTTCTAACTCGTTTCTAAGCAGTTTTTCTTCATCTTTTAATTTCTTCATTCTTGAATTGAAAATCTGAAGCTGAGCATTCATTAAATCTGGTCTCTCATCTAATAATTTTTTATCAAATCTTGGTTCTGTAAAATTTGCTTCTGCTTCTAATCTAGATATTAGAGCCATTGAAGAAAAATAATCTTCTTTATTAATATTTATTTCTGACAAGAATTCAGAACTATCTAGAAAAAGTAAAGTGTCTCCTTTTTTTACAACATCCCCAACTTCTACTTTAATTGTTGAAACTTTACCTTGAAACTCAGATTGGACAATTTTTGCATTACTTGCTGGAACCACCTGTCCATTACATCTAATTACCTCATCTAATTCTGTAAAAGTTGCCCAAAAACCAGCACCTAGAAAAAGGGAAATTATTAAAACTAAAAAGATTGACGATGGATTAGCTAAAAAATAAGACGTTAGTAAATCAAATTTCTTATCTTTAATTTCATTATTCTCTAATTTGTTCAAGTCTATTGTATTTGAGCTTTCAGTCTCTTGTTTATTGTCAAAAGCCTGATTAATAGCATCAGATATATCAGAAACTTCATAAGTTTTATTTTCAGAATTCACAAAATTTTGTGAAGCGGGTTTATCAGTTTTTCGATTAAATTTTATGAGGCCAATTACATTTTTAAATATTAAAAGAATTTTTGATAAGAATGTACTTACATAAACAAAACGATTTTTTTTATCAAACATTTTATACCTATGCTTGTCTTTCTTTAAGTTTACTCAAAATACTATCTCTCGTTCCATCAACGGTAACTTTCCCATCATCAACGGCTATTACCCTATCCACTAATTGTAACAAACTCATTCTATGTGTTACGACAATTAGTGTTTGTTTGTTAAAATAAGATTTTAAATTTTGTATGATTTGTCTTTCAGAAGTTAAATCCATTGCACTAGTTGGTTCATCTAAAAGAATTATTGATGGCTTCCTCACAATTGCGCGTGCTAATGCAATAGCCTGTCTTTGTCCACCTGATAGGTCTTTTCCGCCTTCCGATAATTGATAATCAAGACCATTATTCATTTTTTTCGTAAAATCAGAAACTCCAGCTATATTGGCTGCTTCTTCAATTTCACGAGGTGAAACAGTGTCTAATCCAAAAGCTATATTTTCTCTTATTGAACCTGAAAAAAGATATGTATTTTGCATAACCACACCAAATTGTCTTCTTATGTCTTCAGGTCTAATTTGTTGTATGTTTGCTCCATCTATAAGAACAGAACCATTATTAGGTTGATATAAACCCATTACCAACTTTAAAATAGTTGTTTTTCCAGAACCTATTTTACCAATTACAGCTACCTTTTCTCCCGCATTAATTTTTACATTTATATCATTTAAAATTATTTGTGTGTCATTTGAATATGAAAAGGTAACATGACTAAATTCAATTGAACCAGTAATGTGTTCTCGAGGAAAATATTCTTTTGCAGTTTCTTCTCTAGATGCTTCTAGCATAAATTTAGTTACTGAATGATAGGCTGCTTTAGCTGAGTTAAGTCTACCCATTAATCCACCAATTTGGCCCAGTGGCGCTAATGTTCTACCACTTAAAATAGTACATGCTATCAATCCTCCCATTGACAAATCACCAGAACTAACTGCTAGGACTCCAAAACCAATAATTCCCATCTGTGAAAGTTGTTGTCCAATACCTGCAAAATTTAATGCTAATTGTGTAAAAATCCTGCTTTTTATACTTGTTTTTGACTGTGCATTTACTGCCCCCATCCACCTATCTTTTAAAACAGATCCTCCCGAGACAGTTTTTACAGTCTCCAATCCATTTATCATCTCGCCAAGGACAGTCTGTTTAGCTTGACCATCTTTTTGACTATCCTCTGAAATTTGTTTAAGGGCTGGCTGAATAAGCAAACCAAAAATGATTACAATTGGAACTATAACACCGGGTACAAAAGCTATATTACCCCCAATACCGTAAATTACTGTTAAAAAAACTATAATAAAAGGAAAATCAACTAATGAGGTAAGAGTTACTGAATTAAAAAACTCTCTAAATGTTTCAAATTCTCTTACAACAGATACAAGCTCTCCAGAAAATTTAGGTGCTTTTGATAAATCATAACCTATTATTTTCTGGAAAATATCATTAGAGCTAGAGGAATCTATTTGTTTACCTGCCATGTCTAGGAAATAACCTCTTAGCATTTTCATACTAAAGTCCATAAAGATAACAAATAAAACACCTGCTAGTATGGATATAAGAGAAGAAATAGCGTTATTGGGTATAATTCTGTCGTATACTACCATTATATAAATAGAAGTAATAAGGGCAAAAATATTAATAAATATTGAGGCTAAAATTGCCTGCAAGTAAAATTTTTTCTGACTTGAGACATATACTAAAAACCAATTATTCTTCAAAGTATATCACCTTCATCATTGATACCAAGCCCAATAAGCGAGGGATAAATAGCATGAAGATGAAAAACTTCCAAAGACAATTTACTTAAATTTAGATAAGCATCAACAAATGATAATTTTTGATCAAATATTTTCTCTTTAATTGATATAATCTCGCTTGCTGAATAAGAGACAGTTTTAGATTTTTCTTCAATAATTTTCAAATCACTTTGATATTTTTTAGTTGCATCATTAATTTTAGATAATCTAGCCAGTGTGCTATTGATCTGACTTTCTATTGTACCTAAACGTGCTGCATTGTTTATCTTTACTGCATTTTTTCTAGCTTGAGCAATTTTAGCTCTTTTTAGTGCAGCATTTGCAACTGAACCAGATTTACCTGCATCATAAACTCCTAAAGAACCAGTAAAAGTTAAAACAATTTCATAGTCGTTGTTATAGCTATCTACATCAAAGGCTTTATACCTGAGTTTAGTTTTTAAATTTGGAGAAACTGACGATTGAGCGACGTAATAATCTTGAAGTGCAATTTTGTGTTTCTTATCAAATATTTTTTCTTCTAAAAATCCAGAAACATTTTTATACAATGTGTCAGGTTGTAAAATTTTAGTTTTTCCAATCTCTAATAAATCCAACGCATCAACCATAGGAGGTTCCAAATCACTAGAGCTAAAAACAGACAAGTACTCAGATTTTATTGTTTCCAACTCTTGAGTGTATAACGCTTTTCTTATATTAAATCTTGTTATAGCTTGTTCAACTGAATTAACTTCAAAAATTGTAGTAACTCCACCTTGAAATCTTTCTTTTACTTCTTTTTGAAGTGATAAAACATCCTTTTCAAAATCATCATAAATAAATTTTTCTAAAATTTTACTTGAATACTCAATATAAACTTTTCCATACTTAAAGGCTTCTTTATTAGTAGTAAGATCAAAGTCCAAATAAGCAATTTCTTTTTCTAGCAGTGCAGCATTAAAAGCAGCATTTCTGCCACCAAAATCTATCAGTGTAGTATCCATATCGACATATGCATCTAGATATCCACCTGTGGTTTGTCTTGAAGTAGATAGATTTGAGTAGTCGCTTGCTAAAACATTATCTTGTACCAATCCAATATTTACTGTTGGGAAAAAATCACCCCTTACCTCGAAAACTCTAGCAGCTTTTTCTTGAATACTTGAACTTGCTTCTATTAATTCAGGGCGTAGCTTTAACATTTCTTTTAGAGAAATTATAAAAATTTTAAATGCATCATTTGATTTTATATTCATAAAATCTGGAATTTGAGCGGGTTTAGGGTTTTTAGTTTTGTCTAAATTCAATGGTGGTTTATAAAAATATTTACCATAGTTGTTTATATTTTTAGTAGAAGGTTGTGCTGCAATTATAGAAATTTCAGAAAAGTTACCAACCCATGCTGGAGGCTGATTGTTTTGAGTACAGCTACTTAAAAAAATCATAGCTATAATTATTATCAAATAATTTCTATACAATTTATTTTCTTTCTTAGGGTTAGACTAGAATAGATGACAAAAAAGCTTCTTCACTATCATCAGTAACCGATCCAAAGTTTTCCAAGGTCACAGATACATTAACATTTTCAGTATTAATTTCCATTACCGCATCAAATTTATTCTCATCCTTATTCCTAATTGAGAGATCATTATTGTCAGTATTGGAAGACAAATCAACATTAAATGAAGAGATTGCTGTTAAATCAATAACATCAATACCTATTTGAAAGTCTTTTATTATATCTTCACTTCTAAAAATATTATCAGAATTTAACAATCCTTCGTCTTCAGGGTTGTTTAAAGTCCACTGCTTTTTGAAATTTTCTGTAGGTGTGTCATCTAAAATGATAAATTTATCAAATCCTTCACCACCTGAGAGTGTGTCAACACCATAACCACCAGATAGGGTGTCATTTCCTAGACCACCAGATAACATTTCATTACCATATGAACCAATGATTTGGTCGTTTCCATGGCCACCAAAAATTTCCATAAAATGGTCCCAAGGAGTAAGATTTACTATATAATCATTAACTTTTGATCCAACAATTTTTTCAAAGGTGTGATACGTTTGCCCATCCAATACAAAGTATATAACCTCGCCTATTCCATCACCACCTAGTACACCTGCTCCATTAACTTCATCTATGGTACCAATGCCAAAAACAAAATCTAATAAAACACCATTATTGATATGATCAAATGATAATGTATCAAAGCCTTCGCCACCTATTATTGTTTGACCTTGAGCTTCAAAAGCATTTAATCCTGCAGATACATAAATCAAATCATTACCATCACCACCATCTATATAATCATTACCAATCCCACCAGAAATGATATCATCACCCTCACCACCTAAAATTTTATCATTGCCAGCACCACCATATAATATGTCGTTTCCAGATCTGCCATCTAATATATCATCTTTGTTTGATCCAAAAATATGGTCTCTATCGTCAGAACCTTTAACATTTTGAATATTTTGTAATGTATCAATGTCCTGACTGTTATTTAATTGCATAGTACCTGAGCTAACAAAAACATCATCTAAACTATTTTTATTTCTTATAATTAAATTAGATGTCAAAGTACTGATTATACTAGATAAAACATCATTACCGACGACATCATCAGAATTTTCTCCAAGAATATCTTGAAGAGTTTTGTTGAATTTAGAATCATTAGAAGGCAAACCTACAAGAATTTCTTTTGCTTTTGCTTTTATATCTAAGGTTAAAATATTGTTATCATCAATATTTTCTGACTTCACCAAGTTAGTTTCAGATATATAATTAATACCATTTTCACTACTCATATTTTCAACAAATAAAACTTCAACTGCTCTAGGATCACTAATACCGACAATTGTATTCAAATCAATTGTAAGTAATCCACTTTCTGCATTATAATTTTCTTTTAAATTAAATGAGATAGAATTGTCTTGACCATACTCATCATTAAGTGCTTTTTTCATCACAGAAAAATCAGATGATGTATCTGAACCATCTATTCCTAAATTAACCTTATTGTAATAGTTTTCTGGACGAGTACTACTTGAATATAAATCAAAGAAGTCCTTTTCAAGCTGAAGATCTACAAAATCTCCAACTCCTCCAACTAGCGTATCTTCACCTAAACCACCAACTAATGCCTCTTCAATATCATTAGGACCATTGATAGTATCATTACCTTCAGTACCACTTTGACCAACAAATAAATTTAAGTTTCTTGTAATTGTAGTTTCGCTTTCACCATCTATATTTGGTCCGCCACCGTCATTTAGTGATAGAGTTATTTTTCGTGTTCCATCTTCAATTATGTCTGGAGCATAAAATTGTAGGTCTTTGACTAAATTATTTACTTTTGTCAAATCTGTCGTGTTATATTCGTTAAATTCAATAGTTAACCCTGAGCTGTTATTATTCTTAATTGAACCAATTACTGCTTCTTCATGTTTAAGTTTCAAACCATCTATTGAAAATAAACTATCTTTTATAAATGTAATTCTTTCTGAAGCTAATGCAGCACCAGAAACATTTGCAATCAATACAGTTAGCACACCTCCAAAAAAGTTATTCTGTTCTTTGTCTTTAATTATTGCATCTCCATGTAAGAGAAATGGTAAATTTGGGTTCTGAAAATAAGTGCTATCATCTGAAATTGTTGATTGCTCAATGTACGATAAATCATTTATGTTTTTAACATTGATCTTTAAATCAACTGACTGAGTTTTGGTGTTGGAAATTAGAACATCTGGATTGTCTGTGTCTATTGTCGTAATTGTATAAGTAAGATTTTTCTCTCCAGATACATCCGGTGATGACTTAATCCCTATATTGCGTGCGAGTGTGTCTTCAGCTAATTTATAATCTTCTGGACCTGGATTATTGATGTCAGGATTTGCATTTACAAGTGCCCTTGCTTGTCCTTGTATATCAATAATATATTCTACATTGTTTTCCAAAACAGATTTTGAAATAAATTCTGCGTCAAATGTATTGTATTTCAAATCTCCATCTTTTCTCGTAAAGTATCCGACATTACTTGTATCATTCGGTGTGTCTGCATTACGGGAAATTCCAAAGTCAGCATTCAAACCAGTTAACTTTACCTGTGTTATGTTCTCACTTGTATCCTCTCGGGCAACTTTAACTGATAACCTAACCGCTGCTCCATCCTCAACACCAACTATGTTACCAGGATCTTCTAAAGTTTTTACACCATCAGCTACAGAATATATAGGCACTGAGCGATCAATTGCTGATGATATAGCAACATCTCCTGCTCCACCCTGACTTAATGTCTTAAACGTTAAATCCAACGAACTATCAAAATACTCAGGCGTAATTAGCTTTATAGGATAATCTGTACCTCCAACATATAAGTTTGATGACGGTATATTAAAAACTAACTCTGCATTGTTGGCACTTGTCTTGGCATTAAAAAGCTCATTACCAACTTTTAACATAATCTCGTTATAAGATTTTGGAAATGCATCATATTTTCCATCCGTTAGAGTCGTGTCTGGGTTCTTAATCCCTATAATCCATCCATCAAAATTCGAGGTTGTAACCGCTTTGCCACCACTGCTAATACCAGAGTATGTACCACTTGAAGTTTCTATTAATGTAATGCCTTTACTAGTATCAGATGCAACATTCTCTGCCGTGCTCGATAAATCACTCGTGAATGTAACAGGAAATACGTCTGCTCTTCCACTTATCTCCAGACTTATAGATACACTCTCATCTTTTGATGAAGGTGAATCAGAATTTTGTGGATTATCTTTATCAACCGTTGTTACAACATATGTAAGGCTCTTTTCTCCAGATACATCTGGAGATGTCTTTATACCTATATTACGAGCAAGAAAGTCCTCTGCTTGTTGGTAATTAGTAGCTGTATTTTCTAATTGCGAATTTGCATCTACAATTGCCTTTGCCTGCCCTTCTATATTTATAACGTATTCTACATTGTCACCATTTTCACTTCTTGTGACATTAGAACCAAACCCATTTTCCATAAATTCTTTTTTAGCCCAGTGACCAGCAGTTTCTATAGTGGCGTCATTACCAGGATTGTCAGCAACAAGATTTAATCCATCCCATTTTAATCCATAAAAGATGTCACCAGTTGCATTAGACTCCCTTAGCATAAGTCCATATTGCCCGGCATAATTACTTTCCAAAGCTGTCTTTAATTGAGCTAACGTTGATATAGATTGTTCTTTTGCAAAATTAGGAACCTTTGTGCCATAACCACCAGCAATCTTTAATGTTAATGATAATGAGATTCCGTCTGAATTGTCTGCCTTAACCTTTAAACTATCAAAGCTTTGTGTTCTTGCCTGATCAAGATCTAACGTGGCAGCATCAGTTAAATTACTTCCAGATAGATTACTTAAAACATCAGAAGTAAACTTATCTAATGGCCTCGTTTCCACTCTAGTTAAGTAGACAACATTACTTGTATCATTCGGTGTGTCTGCATTACGGGAAATTCCAAAGTCAGCATTCAAACCAGTTAACTTTACCTGTGTTATGTTCTCACTTGTATCCTCTCGGGCAACTTTAACTGATAACCTAACCGCTGCTCCATCCTCAACACCAACTATGTTACCAGGATCTTCTAAAGTTTTTACACCATCAGCTACAGAATATATAGGCACTGAGCGATCAATTGCTGATGATATAGCAACATCTCCTGCTCCACCCTGACTTAATGTCTTAAACGTTAAATCCAACGAACTATCAAAATACTCAGGCGTAATTAGCTTTATAGGATAATCTGTACCTCCAACATATAAGTTTGATGACGGTATATTAAAAACTAACTCTGCATTGTTGGCACTTGTCTTGGCATTAAAAAGCTCATTACCAACTTTTAACATAATCTCGTTATAAGATTTTGGAAATGCATCATATTTTCCATCCGTTAGAGTCGTGTGTGGGTTCTTAATCCCTATAATCCATCCATCAAAATTCGAGGTTGTAACCGCTTTGCCACCACTGCTAATACCAGAGTATGTACCACTTGAAGTTTCTATTAATGTAATGCCTTTACTAGTATCAGATGCAACATTCTCTGCCGTGCTCGATAAATCACTCGTGAATGTAACAGGAAATACGTCTGCTCTATCAATTATTTCAACTTTAATTGTTTTTGTGGCCTTTTGAGTAAAATCAATTCCTGAATCTGAAACAAACATCTTTGCAGTTATGTCTATACCATTTGATGGAACAAGATCAGCTTGGGGAATTAAGTGTAATCCCTTAATGATTGGGTCATTTATCGAGTTAATGTTGGAAAAAGTATAAGTTGTAGTACCATTTGCAGTACTAACATCTAATTTATCATTTGAAATATACTTAAAAGCACTACCATCATGATAGACAAATTTAAGCGCGCTATCTCCTGATCCAACCATAGCTTCATCTATTTCAAGAACTAATTTCGCTTTTTCACTTCCATCTTTGTCGCCTACACCATAACGAATTACTACAGGAATTGGACTATCAATTTTATCTGCAACAATCTGGGACTTTGTTTTACCATCCGAAATAGCAGCACCTGTACTGTCTCTACCTCCATCTTCAAAACCAGTAGAATTAAAAGCCTCAAAAACCACATCATCAATTACAGCCTGCACGTTAACTGTCATAGTTTTAGACGCAGAAGTAGCCGTGTAAGTATCTGCACCATCAATTACTGTTGTAGTTGCCCACCCAGACACAATAAAACTTCCAGAGTAATCCGTGTCAGCTGCAACAAAACTTATTGGGACTTCTGGATCTATCTGAGATCCTAGAAGTAACCAATCACCATTTGCCTGTTTTACACCTTGAGATAAAATAACTGTATCTGGTATTCCAGATAATGTAACTAATGTAACAACTGTTGCTGATCCGTAAACACTTTCTGCAGTTCCTTTTGTTAAAGATAAACCTAGAGACCCCTCACTTAAACCTTCTGATAATTGTAATGAATTATCAGAAAAAGAGATTATATCTGCCGTAAACTGATTACCTGTTTGATTTTGAACGGCAGCTATATCTAAACCTAAAGCCACCTCATACGTATCATAAGTAGTTCCACCTATTGATATATTACCTTCTCTTGAAATATACCCCTCAACCTGTGAACTTGAACTTCCGTCAATAACTGTATTTGAGTAAGTAAAGCTATTTAAATTGATACTGTCTGAGGATGTAAGATAAGATATCTCGTCAGCATGATCTACCTTACCATCAACCGTGCCATCACCAAATCCGTCTCTCCAATATCCAATTTTAGCAAATTCTGTATCTTGGTTATTAATTAAGCCATCAGAGTTTGAATCTAATAAACGGAGGGCTCCCAAACTTGTACCTGATTGAGCATTATTATATTCAAAGTTTTCAGAAAATATATTATGTTTCATAGATAATGGTTTATCCATTTCTAAAGAAGACGAAGAATAAAACATTATACCAATGTCACTGTCAGGAAGGAAAACTTTCTCGTTTAATCCATCAGCGTTCAAGTCAAAGTTTCTAGAACTTACTGAGAAGTTATCGTTTAAACCATCAACATTTGAAGTTGTTTTAAAATCAATAATTAGCGGGTCATTAGCTAAAACATTGTTTTTTGTAATAGTGCTACCTAAGGTGAATTCGGTTGAGGCTGTAGTACCCGCGCCTGATCCATCAATAGCGAAAGCAGTTACTGACAAATTTAAACTATAGTCAAATCGAGGATTATCAGCTGTTCCAGTATTAGAAATTGTTCCACCTTGAGTTACATCAAAGGTTGGATCTACATATAAGCTAAAATTTCCACCATCATCTACAACAAAACCATCACCTAAGTTAAATACATAAACTGTACCAGTACTATTTCTTGCTCCAACAATATTACCACCCACACTATCCTTGAAAACAAAATCGTCAGAAGGTAGTCCAGATATTAAAACGGTTACAGTGTCTGATCCTTGAGGTGCAATCTCGAGAGGTATTTGAATTAGATTATTATCAAGTTGATTTGTTTTTGTTAAATCTGCAATTGCATTGCTATTACTAGTATCAATATTAGCATCATTTAAGGTAACAACAGGAGACTTAGCTACTTCTAAAATCTTATAGGTTATGTCTCCTGCTTCAGACTTATAGTCTGTCGTACTAAGAGCACTATCAGTATCTTTGCTGGTTGCAATTACTCTTACTCCATATGAATTTTCAACATGAGATACTGGTGGATTAAATGTTAAGTTCGATAAATCATCAATTGAACTTAGAGAAAATAATGAATAATTATAAGTCGGCAATTTTGCAGTAGTAGCGCTATCCAATGCTGAAATTTGAGTTGGAGTCATTGGAGTTAGTGATGAGCCTGATATCACTACTGCCTCAGATCCATCTGTAGCTTTTTCAAAAGCAACATAAATATTTAATGTCTCATCATCATTATTAGAAACAACATTAGAATTTAAAGAAATTCCATTGATAGCTGATGATGAATAATTAGATCCGTCATTTTCAACAATATTTATAGCAGTAGATGAATCTGGCACTGATACTGTTGGAGTGTCGGCTACTGGAGAAATATTCACTGTAAAGGAAGTCGGTGAAGAAGAAGCGGTAGAACTAATACCATCTTTTGAAACTGCAACAACCTGCAGGGTAACAATTCCATGCATATCTGATGGTGCCTTGAGGTAAACACCACTGCTAAATTGAGCTGAGGTTATTGTTGTAGTTCCAGAACCATCACTTGATCCTACTGCGTTTCCTGAGACATCAACTAAACTATAGTTTAAACCTCCAACTGAGAGACCAGAGATTTGATAGCTTGAAATAGTTTCACTTGAATCTCCAGATGAGGCTGTAATTATAGAATTATCAATTTTAAGGCTTGTAGGTGTATCTTCACTTCCATTGACAGGTGAATTAATGGTTACCGTTGGCGTTTCGGCCACTGGACTCACTGTTATATTGAAGTTTTGAGTTGCTGCCTGACTTTCATCTGCTCCAATCTCTTTTGAAGTAACACTTGTTGTGATAGTTGATGTTCCTGAAAAATCCTCTGGGGGAACTAACTTAATTTCACTCAGCAAAGTCGTCATATCTGCAACAAGATCTGATCCTATAGAAGATCCGTCAGCAACTGTTCCATTAACCTTTATAGATAAGGGACTTGTTGTAGATACTGTATAATTATAACTTGAACCAAAAGTTGTTACACCGCTTGTGTCTAATGTAAAACCAGGATCATTTGAAATCGAAAATGTAACCTTCACTTCATCTAAGTTACTAGTATCAGATAAATTAACTGTAATATTAGATAAATTGGTTTTGTATGTGGCAGCGTTATCAATATTACTATCATTAGTAAATTCTACAACACTGACATCATTCAAACTTATTTCTGGTGTCTCACTGACAGGGGCTAAGGTGAAATTGAAGGTTGAAGATGGAGAAGTTGCTGTACTTCCAGATGTAGGTTCTTGCACAACAGCTACAACATTTAATTCTACATTACCACTAAAATCTGTAGGTGGTCTAAAGAATATAGGAGCTGTTCCAGCACGTGCCGCACTATACTCAGCACTTGTTAATATTGTTGTACCTGATCCATCACTTGATCCAACAAGATTTCCATTTCCATCAACTAGCATACCTGTTAAGTTTTGTTCGCCAATACTGGTTAAGCCACTTATACGCACTTGAGATACAGTCTCTGATGCATCTGAATCTCTGATAGTTACATTTAAATCAAGTAGTATGTCGCTATCTTCTTTTAGAGTTGCTGAGGTAGCTGCGGCACCAGTTACCGTTGGCGCTTCAGCAACAGCACTTACTGTTATCTCAAAGCTATCATTTGCAGGTGGGCTTTCTCCTGCACCAGTCTCTGTAGATGTTACACTTGTTGAAATAGTTGCCGTACCTGAAAAATCCTCTGGAGGAACCAACTTTAGTTCACTGAGCAAAGTTGTCATATCTGCTACTAGGTCTGCTCCGATCGAGGATCCATCTGCAACAGTTCCGTTAACCTTTATGGATAAGGGACTTGTTGTAGATACTGTGTAATTATAGCTTGAATTAAAAGTAGTCACGTCACTAGTGTCAAGAGTAAAACCAGGTGAAGCACCAACATTCACTCCGCTCGCAGCAGCGTCAGAAGATATTTGAGTTATTGTTTTAAAATACTTTGCTCCCTCAACAGTATTATTGTTAACTCCAGTTATGGTCTCAGTTTGAGCATTCCCACTTGCATCAGTTCCAGTAATAGTAAAAGTTACAGAAGCGTTGTTAGAGGTACTTGATATATTAACAGTAGAGTTTAAATCAGAAGAAGCAGCGCTAGAAAGAATACCATCAATTGTAAAATTTCCAGCAGCTCCTAGAGTTTCATTGTCAACAAGTCCATCAGGATCCTTAGCAACTAATAGTGCTACTTTCACCTCACCTAAGTTACTAGTATCAGATAAACTCACAGTTATATTTGATAAATCTGTCTTGTAGGTTGCAACATTATCAACACTGGTGTTGGTAAACTCTACAACACTGACATCATTAGATGACGCACTAGCTTCTTCACTAACTGGAGTTAATGTAAAATTAATGGACGAGGTTGCAGACGTAGCTGTACTACCAGATGAAGGTTCTTGCACAACAGCAACTATATTCAAAGACACATCACCACTAAAATCTCTAGGAGGCCTGAAGAATATAGGAGTAGTTCCAGCACGTGCCGCACTATACTCCGCACCCGTTAATATAGTTGTACCTGATCCGTCATTAGATCCAACAAGGTTGCCATTTCCATCAACAAGAATAGCTGTTAAATTTTGTTCACCAATGCTGGTTAAGCCACTGATACGCACTTGAGATACAGTCTCTGATCCATCTTTATCATTAACAGTAACATTTAAGTCGAGTAGGATATCAGTATCTTCTTTTAAAGTTGCCGATGTAGCCGCTGCCCCAGTTACCGTTGGCGTCTCAGCTACTGCACTCACTGCTATATCAAATGTTTGAGTTGCTGGCTGGCTCTCTTCTGCATTAGTCTCTTTTGATGTTACACTTGTAGTGATGGTGGATGTGCCAGAATAATCTTCTGGTGGAACCAACTTTACTTGGCTTAGTAAAGTCGTCATATCCGCAACAAGATCTGATCCTATGGATGATCCATCTGCAACAGTTCCATTAACCTTTATCGATAAGGGACTTGTTGTAGATACTGTGTAATTATAACTTGAATTAAAAGAAGTTATACCACTAGTGTCAAGAGTAAAGCCTGGATCATTAGCAACCGACAAGGCAACCTTTACTTCAGTTAAATTTGTCGTGTCAGACAAACTTACAGTTATATTAGATAAATCAGTCTTATAGGTGGCAACATCATCAATACTGCTGTCATTAGTAAATTCAACAACACTGACATCATTTACACTTACCTCAGGTGTCTGACTGACAGGATCAATAGTTTGAGTAAGTGTTATGACACTCGTTTGCGAACTGGCATTACTTGAGGTAACTGCATTTGGTTCTATTGAAGTTGCATAAACATCAAATGTTATAAGGCCATTAAAATTAGTGATAGGTAGAAAGTTTACTGCAAACTGATTTCCAGCAATCGCATCTGAAACCAGATTTGACATTGACACAGAGTTAAAAGTAAAAAAACCGTTATTTAAACTTATTGTACTGACATCATCAAAACCGGTTGGTCTAAAGGCTGTTTCTAGTGATCTGTCAGTTGACAATAAATTTCCGCTAGCGTCTCTAAAATTACCAATACTCAAAGTAATATTTTCAGTTGCGTCGTTCAAGTTCAGTTTGATAGGAATTGAAATGGCACTATTTTCGTCTGAATTAGACATTGTACTTGACGAAGAACTGTTATTAACTTCAATACCTACTGGGTCAGCTTTAGCTTCCATAGAAACAGTAATTGTATTCAAAGATGAGTTAGCGGCTGTAGAAGTTCCACTGTCTAAGGAAGATGCCATAACCTTAAGATTAAAATCTGATTTAACGTCCCCACCAGTAACTATACCCAAGTTTGTTAACTCTGTAGTTGTCAATGCAACTGCGTTAACAGAACCAGAACCAAAATCAAATGTGGCAGAAGTTCCAACATCTGCATTAGTTGTAGTATTTACAAACTTAACAACCTGGGATGGTTTTTCTACATACACAGTTACTGTTTCACTTTGGTCTGTCGAAGAACTTGAAATAGTTAAAGGAATAAATGTATCATCTTCCACACCTGAAACATTAGCAACTGACAAGTCTGGAGTATCAGACGTAGGATTTATAGTAACTAATATTCTTCTGTCTTCTAAGGCTGTATCTGAACTTACAAATCTATTGTTGAGAGTTTCAACAACTTGAAACTCTATGTAAAAGGATCCTGAGTAGTCTCTATTAAACGTAAACTCTAAGTTAGATAAGTTATTGCTAGCTAAATTTATCGAACCATATGCATCAGGTGTAATAGTAGATGTATTTATTCCATAAGTATTTTGAGATGAATTACCCTGCTCATTTGCTAAACCCTTATAAACAGCAGCATCATCAAGAATACGATAAGACAGTAAAACTGTCCCCCCACTATCATTAATCGAAATAATATTATTAAAATCTAATGACAATGTTGTTGTAGATGTTGAACTACCTGCACTCCCATCTTTAAGCTCATTAAGTGTTATTGAAGATTGATTAAGTGAAATTGTTGGAGCGGATGGTAATGAATCAATTACCAAAGAACCAACAGCTGGGTTCGAGCCGTCATATGCTTGGTAGTAGATAGTATAACGACCAACTTGATCTGGTGTAAAAGTAATTGTGCCATCACTGTTCAAAGTAGCTAAGTTACCTGAGGCGTTAGTAGTAGCAGAGTTAATTGGATTTACACTTGTAGTATTATCAAGAGCAGCCATAAGTGGTGAAAGCCCATTCCCATCTTTAACGTTTGTAGCAGAAATAGCCGTAATTGATAATGCACTCCCATCTAAAGCAATATCATTACTTAAAACATTAACTGTTACTTCCTCGCCTTGAGTTACTGCTGCTTTGTCAATTGATGGTAAAACGTTAGCACCAACTCCAGTTGCAGGATTAAAAGTAGGAAGAGATACTGACGCAGATGTTTCTAAAGAAGTTAAATTTGCTCCACTGTAAGCTTGTGCTATTTGACCGGCAACAGCATCACTTGGTGATGCCGCTAATTCATCTAATGATGAATTAAGATTATCTTGGGCAACAAGCATTATAGATCTGCCATCCCCAAACAAATCACCTGTATTTTGTGTTGACCATATCTGGGTATTTACGCTTGCAATAGCGGTTGAGAGTGAGGAAATTATATTTTCAAAACCAGGTACAGAAGCAAGAGGAGATGCATTTAATATTGTTTGCACATCAGAAGTTGATCCAAGATCTAAAGCACTACCTTTAGCGGTATATCCATCTATAATTGATTGCTTTGCTGATCCTAAGGGATCTGAGTTATTAACAGTGTCTGAAGATAGCATTTTCTCAATTGAATTGATTATAACTTGAGTTTGCGCAGCTAATGCGTCAACTTTTTCTGCTGTCTGATACTGAGATGAAGTATTGTCACCCCCAGCAGATCTAATTTCATCTATGGGATCATAAGTAGAAACATCAATACCTGCAGGCATGTTTGTTAAAACATTATCAACGTTGGTAGCCCCATATTCATCACCAAGAAACGATAATGGGGTAGACACAATCCCTGTTTGATTTACTGGGTTCATAATAATTTTACCAGGAGAAGCACCTGTGGTTATATCAATTCCTGGCCTATTTGTATCTATAGTTATTGGCGAAGTTAAATTATTTAATTCTAGAGAATATGCACCAGTGGCATCTGTAATCGCAGAATTTTCCGTTCCGTCGTTATCAAAAATGCCATCACCATCAACATCTTGGAAAACACGAGCATCTACAATAGTGCCTTTAACTAACTGGCCACCCATAAGTCTAGCATTTCCACCTGATCCACCACCACCAAAAACACCAAAGGTACCACCGCCACCGCCGCCCATACATCCGGCTAAAGTGATTGCGCTTACGCTAGACATCAAAACGGTTCTTATCGACCTATTGTCAGCTATTTCAATTAATTTATCTATTTGTGTATAACTAGCCATATACTCACCATAGTTAATAATACACTATTTGTGTTAAAAACGAAGTGATTTCCATCACAAAAAAGATGTTTTTATCTTTTTTATGCTTCTATTTTTCAGTAGCTATAAAAACACCCTTCCAATCATTAGGAAATCCAGTTTTTTCGTAAATTTTTATCCTTTTTTTCATAATTTTGGCATATGAAACTAAATTAGCGTTCAATTTTATTAAATCATCTAAACTTTTTGAAGATTTCTGGTAATCACCTTTTTTATAAACTTCTAAAAATTTTTCTTGTAATTTTCTTTCATCAGAGCTTAGTTTATCATTAAAAAGGCCAAATATAGTTTCTGGCTCAGTCTTGCCTTTAACTTGGATTTTATCAAGTTCAATAATATCATCTCTATCATTTTTAGTTTCTGAATATGTGTTAGAAGAAATTATGGTAGTTACTCCATATGCCTTAGTTTGTCCTTCAAGACGAGAAGACAAATTCACAACATCTCCTAAAACTGTATAATCAAAGCGTTGATCAGAGCCCATATTACCCACAACACATTCACCAGTTCCAATACCAATACCAATCTTTAGATCAAAATCTATATCACCTGATTTTTGAACTAAACTATTTACTTCATCCATTGTAACCATCATTTTTCTAGCTGCTTCTATGGCGTCTTCTGGATGATTTTCATTAATAAGAGGCGCGTTCCAAAAGGCCATAATACAATCACCCATATATTTATCGATGGTGCCCTTACAATTTAAAATGTCGTTACTCAAATGTGTAAGTAAAATATTAATAACTTCTGTCAATTTTTCTGGTTTTGTTTTTAATGCCTCTGAAATTGCAGTAAAACCTCTGACATCACAAAACATAATTGACATTACTCTTTTTTCACCACCAAGCTTTAATTTATCTGGTTCCTCAATCAAACTATCAACCATGTCAGGTGAAAGATATTGAGCAAAGGCGCCCTTTATCATTTTCTTTTGCCTGCCTTCGGTTAAATACGCGTGACCTCCAGATGATATATATGTCAGTAAAAAAATTGGAATGGAAATCAAAGCATTTATAAATGTTCCATCTACCCAAAAATAAGAGGCAATCATAAACCAACCCAAGCAAACACCTGAGCCAAAAAGAATAGTGCTGACAGGCTTCCATGAAGAACAGATAAAAGAAATAACTAATAAATTTATAATTAACAGTATAATGTTAAAAGTATCAGATTTATAAGACACACTATTCTTATTAATTAAATTAGAAACTAAATTTGCGTGCAATTCAACACCAGGCATTAATTGCGCATCAAACCTTGTAAATGGAGAAGGGAATGCATCTTTTTGACTACTTGTCATATCAGGTGAAGCCTTCACATCTAAACCAATTAAAATTATTTTATTTTCAATTTCCTCCCTCTTTACTCCATCAGGCATAAAAAATTTAAAGTAACTAATATATTTAAATGTATGACTACTTCCTTGATACCTAATAATTTTTTTGTCATCACTCAAAGACATTTCTTTTCCAAATGTTGCCTCTGATAACAATGTAAAATCAAATTGTGGAAAATGTCTGACCACCATGTCAACATCAGCTTCTACACCAGCCAGCCCAACTAATGCTCCAGCTTTTTCAAAAAGTTCTAAAGGTCTAGTTTCAACAGTGCCAGATAAAAATTGACTTTCTCTAATTGACAAGTCAGAAGCAAGCACCACTTTTTTAGCATTGGAAATTGCTTCAGCAAAATGATTGTCAGAGACTTCGTTTGAGGGCTCAGAAAAGACAACATCGAAAACAATTGATTTAGGGTTAAATTTACTTATTTCATTTACTAGTTCACCATGTACTTCTCGAGGCCATGGCCACTGCATTTCCATAGCTTGAAACGATGTCTCATCTATGCCAACAATAACAACGTCATCTATTTTACTGTCACCTTCATGAAGGTAATTTAAAGTATCAATATAAATTCTTTTTACAGGATCATTTAAAACAATTATTGAAAAGATTGTTGCAATGATTGATGAAATAATTGAGACTTTTATTTGTTTTCCAAATTTCATTAATATGTTTTCCTATATGTAAGACCAACTTTATGATCTGATGATCCCTCTATACCACCCTCTAAATTTATGGATAACAAGTTGCTTGTTTCAGGAAATTTTTTAGTAAAATTTAAAGTATAATTTGATGTATTGTAATCAGAATTTCTAGTTGCAGAAATCAAGTTTTCTTGTTTACTTATTTTACCACTTACTACACCACCAAGGTAAGGGAAAGTGATACCAGCATAATAAAATGTTTCAGGGATCAATTTGACCCTTCCAAGAGAAGCACTCTCCTTATAATAAGGATGATCTAATTCATATGCATCTATAGATCCATAGCCTAATATCATCGAGAAACCATCCCAAAAATCTCTTTCAACTGAAATTTCTAAAATATCAAATTTTGCTGCAACAAAATCATCATGGGCTTCAACTACCTCTTTCAAATTTGGATTATCATATTTTTTTAGTGTGAAGTTTTCTAATAATTCAGAATTCCACTGCTCTCGAATTATCTGTTTAATTGGATTATTAAAGATTTCAAATTTATCAAATTCTAAATTTAAAGTTAAATTTTTAGAAAAATTATTATTATATTTAATGCTATTTTGTTCAATTTTACCTCCTGAGTTCATGAATTCATATTTTGGATAAATTGAGGCGACATCTGTGGCAGTAAATGAAGTACTACTTACCATTTTCATATCTGAAATATTAGCAAGGTATAAATTTCCACCAAATATTTCAGCCTCAATTCCAATTGAAGGCCTAAATCTATAATAATTTGCATTTGATAAAAATTCTGGCTCTTCTGTACCGTCTAAAACTAATTTCTGATCAAAATCGTGTTGATAGTTTCCAACTCTAACCTTTATTGTTCCTTCAAATCTTTGAAATTGCTTATTTATAATTCCTGTAATTACATGATCACTTTCAACACTCTGCACATTATCTTGTCTGTTTGTGTAATTACCTTGGGCAGGCAAATCAGTACAATTCCCAGATGTTGGATGTGTAACTGTGTAATCCATATCACCTCTTTTAATTCCATTTTCAAAAGAAATTAAATAATTACCACCTTTTGGAAACTTTCCAATTTCACTAATACCTAGTTCTATTTTGTGTGTGTTCTGTTTGTCTTTACCTTCACACCCTTCTGAGACTTTTGTTTCAACGGTAGAATTTGCCTTTTCAATACCTAAACGTAACATGTTAGTTGCTTTGTCAGTCCTTTTAGAGAAGCCTAAGTCAAATCTTGATGAAAGATCATCAACAGGATAAGTTCCTCCAGTATGAAAAGGTACTATATTTCCAGTCAGAAAAAGATTATTGTCATAATTCTTTCTTATACCTAAGCCAAAAAAACCTAGCCCAGCATATGACCTGTCTATATCGTCTGAGGCATGATAAGCGTCTCTTTCGGCACCGAAGACACCAAAATCGACTAGGTAACTGCTTTCAATATCACCTGAAATTGATCTTCCGTTAAAGCCTCTTTTAATTGAATAATTTTTAGTTTCATTTATACCGTCAGCTTTAAATTCAGTATAACCATAATCTCCAGGTCTTGAGATGATGTCAGGTTTATCTCTTCTTGCTCCAAAAACTTGGCTATCAAGCATGTAACCCATTAAGTATTTAGAATTTTTTATGTATTTACTTTCGCTCAATTTTGCATCATAAAAATAACTTCCAGACCACATAACATCTCTAATTTTTTTTCCTGCATTTTCTGCTAATTTTGGCAATCCAATATCATGAAACCGAGAGCCAACATTTATTGTTCCTTGTTGATCTGTCTCGAGGATTCTTAAATTTTTTGTATTTTTAGATTTCTTTTTAGCCAGGTTAGCTTCTGCTATGGATTCATTGAACCTTAATTCTGAAGAATATATGGCACTCGCAATTATATGAGGCATGGGATCAAGAGGGTCAAACTCTATTGATCGTTCTAATTGTCTTATCGCTTCTTTTGTTTCTCCTTTATGAAAATGTGCAACAGCTAAAAAAGAATAAGCTCTAGAATAATTTCTCTCAATTGCAGTTGCATCCACTATTTTTTTGATTGCTTTTGAAGGATTGCCTTTCTTGAGTTCAATTACACCAGCATCAGTTATAGTTGAAAAATTTAATTTATCTTGTTGTATAGTTGTTAATATTTGCTCAGACTTTTCAATTTGATTTCTTAAGGTATAAAATTGCATCGCAATTGATTTATATTCAAGTGACTTATTAGGTAATTTTTTTGCCTTTTCCAAAAGTGTATTAGCATAATCAAAATTTGAGTCTAACATAGCCAATGATGCCATCTCAATTAAAGGATTAATCCAAAGTTTTGCTTGATTATGAGCGATGTCAAAATGTTTAAACGCTTGTTTATTTTTTCCTATCACCTTATAAATTTTACCAAGTTGATAATTATGAAAAGACATCCTTTTTTCAGGACTAATACTTAAAAGTAAATCCTCAGCTTTTTTTAATTCACCTTGAGATATGTTGAATTTTGCCCATATATAAATTTTTCTACTATCATCAGGTAACCTTTTTGAATATTTTTTAAACTCTTCTACATTTCCATTGAGTATCAAGGTTTCTGCTTTAATAAATCTTTGCCAACTTTTCCAGTTTTCTGTAATTGGCATTTTTTGTATATAACTAATTAATTCACTTATTTGATTTGTATTTATATATTCAATTATTTTTAAAACTTGAGCTGATAAGTCCTGTTTTGATACAAAAAATTCACCTCTACCTAGATTATTTTGTAATAAATCTGAGCTGTTACTTTGATTTAAAAATTTATTAAATTGATTTTCAGTTAAATAAGCATATGGCTCTATTTCATAATTGTAGAGAAATTGTAAATATTGACCTGTATTAATTATTTTTGTTTGAGATACTAATCCTTGCTTATTAATACTTGCGACTGAACCAGAATTAATATTAACCTCTTTATTATTATTATTCGAGACCAGTGAAATTTTGCCCTCTAACAAGGCTATAGTACTAGAGCCGTCAGCTTTAACTTCTGACACCCACTCTGTACCCCTAATTGACGCGACTGCGTTTGGTGATTTAAGAGATATTTTAACTGGTATCTTATTTGTTTTTGACCAAATTTTACCTAATTTTAAATTAATGGTTTGTTTTTGTTTAGGTTTTTTTTCTAAAAAAAGTTTTGAATTTCGAGTAATCTTTGTTTGTGTTCTATCAGGCAGAACTAACACAACAGAAGCAGATTTACCTGTTTTTAACCAAGTTTTATTTTTGATTTTTTGAGGTTTTTTTACTGTTACCCAGTTTTTCATATCACTGGAAATTTCAACATTTCCAGTGATTTTTATGAGCGAAATTAATTCCTCAGCATGACTTAATTTGCTAAATAAAATAACTATTAAAATTATTATGTATGTTATATGAGCATTCACAACTTTACATTAGCTCACCTTAGAGGATATTTGCAAATAACTAATTAGTAACTTTTTTATTAGCTTCTTCTGTTTTTTCGTTTTTCTTCAAAACACCTTTTTCTGTCAACTGGTCTAACACATTTTGTATTTGTGTATTTGCTCTTATAAGCCCAGAAAGTGGCATAATTAACTCAGCTTTTTTCTGCATGGTCGGCTTGCCATCTTTATCAGGTTGATCACCTACTACTAAAAGATCAACCCTGACATTAGTACCAGCAAGCCTTACATTTCCTATACCATCACAATAAATATCATTAACCATAATCATGCCCTTAAAATCTTATAAATTTAACGTTAAGCAGAAGCGTATATTATCGCGCCCGTTTCTGTCAACAACTGATCTAATGTCTTCTCATCAGAAAAATTAACAGATGCAAGTGTAACCGAAGTCCCATCAATATCTGCATTTAATTTATTTCCATCTGTTGTAAGCTGCGAAGAATCTGTGATGCCTAAATGTGTAAGATCTATCTGGTCTTCCGCTCCGAAATTCAAGATTACATCTGCAATTTGATCCCATTCGCCAGTCTTTCTGCCAAGTTCAAAGGTTGTCACATCGCCATCGTCGTCACCAATCATTATATCTTTGCCGTTTCCACCTCTTAAATTCGAAGTGCCATAACCGGCCATAAGTATGTCTTGACCTCTAGTTCCTCCAGCAAGTTCATCACCAACAATCAAATTCCAAATTTCGTCAGTATCCCAACCATCATCTAAAAATAATTGTTCAACTTGTCTAGAAGCAAGATTTTGGTTGAATTGATCAAATACATAAATGGTATCGTCAACATTTCCATCCTGATTATAATCGACATCAATTTGTAGAGTATTTCCCCAATATTCATTGGCAATTTCAGTTCTAGAAAAAGTAAGTTGATCTATACTCGTAGCTGAGGATAGCGTAATCGAATCAGATTTATCACCTGAGCTTCCACCTATTTCGTTGATCACATCACCTGGAAGACCGAATGAACCATTAACTTCCGTTCCACCTGCACTAAGAGTATCACCTTGGCTAATCTTATAATTATCAGATCCACCTCTACCCATCATAACATCACTACCTCTACCACCTTCAATAGTTTCGGCAGCGTCACCACTTATCATAAGATTATCATTTTCGTCAGCCCCAGCTAATACTGGAAGATTAACGAGTATCTCTGCTTGCGGATCTACAACCCAAGTATCTCCAACCCTTTCAACTTTAACGTTAGTTACTTGTGTATCAAGAATACCTGAACTTCCATTTTCTCCAGTTGCGGCACCACCAACCTGGATGTAAAAAGTTGATCTCGATGAATTTGGCTGAAAACCAAAATCCCATTGAGTAACATCTGCATTAGAACTAATGAGTGTTTCAATATCAGTGTAAGCGGCCTCATAAAGTATTCTATATTCGCCTAACTCTACGGACACACCATCACCAAATTGCAGGTTAATAGCATCAGCAATACTCTGATCAACAGTAACATTTTGGAATGTATCAAACTGTCTGTTATCTATTCCCCAAGCATTAATATTACCGTTTTGGTATCTAACTGCAATTTCATATCCATCAATATTGTCAGTTGTATCTGCATCATACCATACAAAGAATTGAGCTATTTCATTATTCCAAATTTTTGCTGTAGGTTGTCCTTCTGCAATAAAGGCACTCGCAACACTGTTAGCCCAACTACTTGGATTACCATTATTTCTATCAAAATCTGTATGATGACCACTATAGAAAATATCACCATTTAAGAAGTTTGAACCAGCAGTATATTCACCAACACCAGTAGTTGTAACTAGTTTTTCACCTGTTGTAACATATAGCATTTCGCCAAGGTCACCTTGGCCACCAGTTATTAATTGATATATGTCTTCTTGCGAACCAGAAATATCACCTCCAGTACCAAAATAACTTATATCATCTGATAATAAGCTTACCTGCTCCACGTCTACAATGACGGTGCTATATGCATCGCCACCATTTTCGAAACCCTGAACAATATATCCTTCAACAACTACAGTCTCTTCAGCAAGAACCAATTGCCCTGACAAATCATCAAGCACAGATATATCAGTTGAAGTGATATCAATTTTTTGATTAACGCTATCAAAAGTAAAACCGCTTGAAGGCAGATTTTCACTATCACTTAAGTCCAAACTTGTTCTTATGAATAAAGCATACTCATTTGATATACTGTAAATATTAGACGCAGAATTAACCTTTAGAAATTCACTTATGTTAGCGACATTAGCAAAATCTATTCTATATAAAGTACCATTAGTATCTAAATTGCTATTATCACTTACTAACTCACTTGCGCTTACATCAAAATCAACATCTTTATGATTTGAGAACTGATAGCTTTCATTTCTATTAATTGTAATACTATCTAGATTTAAATCCTCTTCAGCATCTTTAGGACTATTATTTTCATCTGGCTCAAGTTGATTTTGGTCAGAAACTATAAGTCGATCTAGCCCGTCACCACCGGACATGTAGTTGCCTGTTCCATTAGAAGCATCAAAACTGTCATTTCCAGCAGCACCAAAGAAGATATCTGCGTCACCTGAACCTATATAATGATCTACATTAAAAGCTAAATCTGTATCTCCAAATGAATCTAATATTAGAGTAGCGTCCTGGTTATTAGATTGATATTTAGATATAGTTGAAAAATTTCCATTCTCATTTACTATATCCTCATTTGAAGGTAGCCAGCCATCACCAGCCCAAGATGTTGCATCCCAGTAATCACCAGCAAAAGTAGAAATTTTTTCATAAGAAATTTCATTTCCGGCTTCGGCTGCATATGTTGCGGCATCACTACCATCTAAGATAAAAATGACACCCTGCCCGCCTGTCATGCCATCGTAATCAATGGCTGTTAATACGTCAATTTCATTTCCACTGCGATCAGGAACTGTCTCAGCACCAAAGATATGGTCTTTACCTTTAGTCGGATTAAATACTTGTATGTAATTTTGATGAGATTCCTCTATATAACCGCTATTAACACTATATAAAGCAGTACCATAGAATTGGTCATCCCCAAGGGTGCCCATAAAGTATTCAATGCCATCGACTTTTTCTTCAGTGCCTGCTTCAAGATAATAAGTAAAACCAGCATCCAGGTCGATTATTACACCATCCTCAGCTGTCACGTTACCACTTTGATCTTTTGTAATTTTAATAGACGCAGGTGTAGTAAGATACATATCAAAACCTGATCCACCGGAAACAGACAATCCTCCATCACCGCCAGCTATAATATCATTTCCAGCTCCAGCATTAACCGAAGTGGCATCTGTTACTACAGCTGTGTTGATGAAGTTATTTCCAGTGTTGTCAAAGGAATCGGCATCAACATACGCTGTTCCGCCTTGAAGAGCAATACTGCCACTCCCATACGTAATTGCTTCATCTCCATCAACAGTTTCGTTGTTGAGTACATCATAAAAATATTGTTTAAAAGTAAATTGATCAGAAAGAAGTGTTCTATCATTTACATCATCTTTGAATTGCGCTGAGGAAGATGAGTTTAATGCATAAGGTGCAACTTGATCATCAATGTCATATTCACCGCCAGCAAGCTCAGTAATAGCCTGTAATGATATAATATCTGTATCTAAATCATGACTTACTTTGTATTTTCCAAAAGGAACAGTTGAACCGTCTTCGGCAGTGTAAGTAGTAGTATCACTGGTTATATTAACTGAATTCCATGATTGATCTAATTCTTCGATTTTCATTATTACCTGATCTGCACTCTCATACGTTGCAAATTCATCACTTGAGGTTCTGGTAATTTGTTTAGAGTTAATATTTGATTTTAATTGAAAATATTCTTCATTTCCATTACCGTCCCATAATGTATACTCAGTTGCAAGCTCACTTATACCATCATAATCAGTATCTGAAACTATTTCAGTTAAAGTTGTGACATTATTAGCTTTAACATTTACTAAGTATGTCCCTGTACCTAGCTTTTCTGTTGATTTGACACCACCATCATTATAATATGCCGAATGGAATTCACTAGTAATGTCAATGACAAATGGATTAGTTGAAAAATCATCAAACAACATTGTTTTAGGAGCACCTGGTACAATTGAACCATCATTAATTGCAGCTTCAAATTCTTCAAAACCATCAGAATTACCTTTTTCAAAGTAATAATTATTATGAGTAACAACACTAAAAACTTCAGTTCCCTGGGAATTGGTTCCTTCACTATTTAAAGCGCTTAAATAGAAATCGGGATTGTCATGGTTATTGTAAAATAATTCATATGTACCAGAGCCAACAGTAGTTGAACCAAAGTCCTGATCTGAAGAAAAAGTTACTGATGTATAATAAGCCAAAGTGTCAATTGGATCTAATGTTTCAGTTAATGTTATATTACCGTCAGCGCCTCTAGTAAATGTTACCTTAAAACCGGCCTGGTTTTCCCTGTCCCCTGAAGTATTAATAAATTCTTCATTTAAATTTATATTACTCGAAGTAGTTGTCGAATTAGTATCCGTAGTAGTAGTAGAAATTGTTGAATTAGGATCCTCAGCTGCGCCAGGGTTTGGAGGAGGAGTAAAAGTTGTATTATTAGGATCCGTATTAGTATGAGTTGTATTATTAGGATCCGTAGTAGTATGAGTTGTATTATTAGGATTCGTAGTAGTATGAGTTGTATTATTAGGATCCGTAGTAGTATGAGTTGTATTATTAGAATCCGTAGTAGTATGAGTTGTATTATTAGAATCCGTAGTAGTATGAGTTGTATTATTAGAATCCGTAGTAGTATAAGTTGTTGAATGAGGATCAGGCATTAACACATCCAGATATTGTCCACTTCGGTCTTCAGTATTCAACCAAACAGACATTTCAGCATCAAAACTCCAAACACCGTCAGAATTTTCGTCGATTCTAAACTCACCAATTAACGCAGTCTCACTTGAAGTAGTTATCTGATTTCCAGTATTTAATTTAACTGGAGTGCTAAAGTCATCATAGCCATAGTAATTTACATTATCGAAATGTATCATGTGAGGCACTTCATTTAACTGAATACCATCAGGAATATCAATGCTGTTCCCACCACCTAAATCAACTGACCTTGTTACTGGTGCTATGTCGTTAGAAGCATCTGTAATAGTTTCACCGCTACTAACAGCTGTTTGACCAAGAGCACTTGGCGCAATACTACTAGTAGCTGTATTTAATTCACTGGCAAACTGTGCAATCGTAATATCGCCATCAATTAAATCTTGTAGATCATCAACTAAACCACTATCTTGTTGGATAATGTCAAAATAAAGACCAGCCTCCAAGTATAAATAATCATGATCCCTGTTTCCATTAGCTTCTGTAGGGCCTTCGTTAGGTATATTAATTTCAATTAATCCGTATATTGGATCTAAGCCACCTTGTTGAACTTGCCAATATCTTTCTGAAGTGGAAGCACCATTTTGAACTATTTCTGATGTATCAGTAGATCCTGTTGGTGGATTAATATCAGGATTAAGAGAATAACCAATCGCACCATCTGTACCATATCTAAAACCATCGGTATCTTCAGTTCCGTTTTTACCAACCATACCCTTAGAAACATAAAAAACATCATCTAGTGAGCCTGCATGATCAATCTGAGTTACGTCAAGTTGTAATGAAGTAACAGCATCTCCAAGGTAATGAACTTCAATTATATATTCTTCTGTAAGAGAAGTATTACTAGAATTCCTTCCATTTCCTTGCTCTATGTAAAAACCAAAATTACCGTCATTACTTAAAAGGTCAAATCCATTATGAAAAAAATAGTGGCTCATAGAAATCTCCTAATATATTTAATAATAATAACTTAACATAGTAAAGTAATTAAATATGTGATCAAAATCACAAGATTATAAAAAAAATTAAACTTTTTTGTAACTTATAGAATCACATATTTACACTACAATAAAATTAATACTTTTACAATTATCAAATATTAATATTTTTTTGCGTTTAATTTTTTGAATACGTGATTTAAACCTTATAACTTTTACAAACTACACAATATCGGGATTGATTGTTAGTAACTCATCATCATTGTTTAGTGGCAATGGTGCAGGATTAGGTGTAGGTGCAGATGATGGATCAGGCCTGTCATGCTGGTCTGCTTTATATGATCCATTTACATCACCCCTCAATATAGCTGATAACTCTATATCCTTATCGTCTTCTAAGACAATATCCATCTTATTGGTTTTAGTAGCTTTATCCCACAAGCTTGTATTACTGTCCTTATCGTAAAAACGCCACTCATCATCTCTTACCATACCTCTTGATCTTGATAAGACACCCATAACATCATCTATATTAATAAGACCATCACCGTTCCAGTCTGCTGCTAGCTTATGCTCATCACTTGTTGTTTGTGTTAAGCCTCTTGATAGAGATAGAACACCCATAACATCATCTATGTTAATAGCCCCATCTGTGTTTTGGTCATGCTCTACACGAAGTTCATAAGTACCCTTATCCATGTCTGGCTTGTGTTTATGACCAGGTGTATCAGCTTTAGGTGACAAATCTATTTCATCACTAGCTATATCCATACTTTGAAGCTTCATAACAGGACCGTCTAGCCATGATGATCCACTTCCACCCCATTTTTCTATAGAGGTTGTAAGTTCTTTTTTTGCAAAAGGATTTTCTATAAAGTCATTAATATCTAGATCACTTGCATTTAAATTTTCTAAAATACCTAAATAAGAAATCACACCTGCCGTATCAGTAGTACTTAAAATGACGTGTGAAGAGAAATCCATTGTACCTTGATTTATAGATATTTCCTCAAAACTTATACCTTCTAAAGCTAATAGATCTTCTCCTTTTACAAAATCAACAATGGTTTTGGTTGTCTCAATCGTGTAACTTGCCTGTTCAGGTCTTAACAAAATTGTATCAGAACCGCTTCCTGTAATTATTGTATCAAAGCCACGCCCTGAATTTATGAAGTCATCTCCATCCATCGCATTAATAGAATCGTCACCAGCAGCAGACCTTATAATGTTGTTACCAGAGTTACCTGTCATCTCAACATTTGTTTGTCCCTTATATGAGATATTTTCTATTTTTATGAGGGTATCTCTCAATGACGGATTGTCTTTTTGACCACTAATGCCATTGAATAAATCAATCTCTATTATTTGGTCGTAGCCTGGATCTAACGTGCCCGTCCAATTCGAATGATCAATTTTAAAGGTATCAATACCTTCACCGCCATTAAATGTCTGCTCTCCAGATCCGGTGAGTATTAAGATATCGTCACCATTATCACCGTAAATAGTGTCGTTGCCATCGCCTGACTTTAAGACATCATTTCCATCACCGCCACGGAGAATATCGCTACCAGCATCAGATTTGATAATATTATTATTTCCATCACCAGTCATCTCAACGTCTACTGATCCTTCATAGATAATGTGCTCTATATTTGTTAGAGTGTCTCTTAATGATGTATTGTCTTTTTGACCACTAATGCCATTGACTAAATCAATTTCTATAATTTGATCATAATTAGGATTTAATGAACTTGTCCAACTTAAGTGATCAATTTTAAAGGTATCAATACCTTCTCCGCCGTCAAATGCCTGTGTTCCTGATCCATTTAATATTAATACATCATTACCCTGGTCACCATATACATAGTCATTACCGAAACCTGATTTCAATATATCTTTGCCTGCACCGCCACGAAGAATGTCGTCACCAGATCCACCGTTAATTATATTATCGTTATTATCCCCGATGAGTACTGAATTAACATCACCTTTCAATGTAATATTTTCCATATTCACTAAGGTATCATTCAGAGGATGATCATGATTGAGGTGAACTCCTGAAAACCCGGTTACCAAATTTACCTCAACAATAAAGTCGTCAGCAAATGCATTAGGCCAGTTTTCACTTTCAAGGTCTACAACATAGGTGTCTAACCCTTCACCGCCGTCATAATGTTGCACTCCTGATCCATTTTGAATAATAATATCATCACCTTCACCGCCAAAAACCTCATCATCACCAGCTCCGGTCATTAAGGTATCATTACCAATACCACCAGTCAGAATATCATCTCCTGAACCACCAATGATGACGTTATCCTTTATATCACCAGTCAATTCAGCATTATAAGGACCAGAGTAATCAACGTTTTCAATATCAATTAACGTATCATTATTCTTAGCATTAGGATCGTATTTAGAACCAGCAAATTGTTCTTCTAGATTAACTTTATAAACAAATCCGTTATTATTGTCATAATTAAATGGATCAGGATAAGTTTCTATTGAAGGTGTCCAATTTGATAAATCTAATTTGAATGTATCAATACCTGCTCCACCATCAAGAATTGAATCTCCAGACCCACCAAGTACAAGAATATCATTACCTTCACCACCAATTAAATGATCATCACCTGAACCAGCATTAAGTGTATCATCACCTGCTCCACCATCAATAACATCATTACCTCCATCTGTGGTAAGAATGTTGTCATTATCATCACCAGTCATCATAACATCATTATCTGTATTTATTATTTCGAGGTTTTCAACATTAGTAAATCTGTCATATCTTGGATCAATAATCTCAGAATCAGATCTAAAAGAACCATCTTTAAAATCGACAATTATGCCGTATTCTCTTGAAGAAAAAGTATCAACAATAACAGTGTCAACCCCCTCTCCACCGTCAAATACTGTATAACCAGAACCACCAAGTATTAAAATATCATCACCTTCTTCACCGTAAAGAAAATCATTCCCTGCACCAGCATTTAAAGTGTCATTACCTGCACCACCTCTAAGGACATCATCCCCAGAACTAGAAGAGATAACGTTATCCTTTTCATCACCAGTTATTTCAGAATCGTATTCACCAAAATAATCAACATTTTCAAAGTTGACTACGGTGTCATTACCTGCAATTTCTTGTTCTAAATCAACAGTATATTTATAATTTACTAAATTATTAGGATCATCAGTTTTAGGCCAGTCCATGTTTTGCAGACCAACCCTAAATGTATCTATACCCTCCCCACCATCTAGGTAAGCGTTGCCTGAACCACCTATAAGTATAGTGTCATCACCTTCTCGACCGTATAAATAGTCATCTCCGCCTTTACCATTAATATTATCATTTCCTGTATCACCATAAATAATATTACTTTGGTCATTACCAAAAATACGAACGTCAAAAAGTCCTTGATAAGTAACATTTTCAATATTAGTTATCGTGTCTCTAAGTTGCGGATTTCCTTGCTGCCCCAAATCTCCAGAAATTAAATTTATATCAATTGTATTTGAATAGTCTGGATTTAAAGATGTTAGATAACTCGTATCTACAACTAATGTGTCAGTCCCATCACCACCATCAAAAAATTGTGTGCCTGAGCCAACTGTGATGAGAGTATCATCTCCTCCATCACCATATAATTCGTCATCACCGTGACCCGTAACTAGAACATCATTACCTTCACCACCACGGATAACATCATTGCCTTTAGCACCCTCAAGTATATTATTTTGATCATTACCTGTGATGATATCATCGCTAGAAGAACCTATTACACCTTCAATGTTTGAGAGGGTGTCAGTGAAAGTTTGACTTGTATCACTAGACTTTGCAAATGTTACGGTATTAGTAGATAAATCTGCAACAACATTTGTTCTACCAGGGCCGTTATATTCAACATAGTCAAAACCGCCACCACCATCTATTTGGTTATTTCCAAATCTACCGTCGAGAGAGTTATTACCAGAAGTACCTACAATAATATCGTCATGTTGAGTTGCTTCTACTCCTTCAATATTGGCGATTTTATCATCATTTCCCCAACCATCTGTGACTATTGATTGAGAAAGGTCTATCGTCATACCACTTGGAGAATCAGTGTAATTTACTTCATCATATCCACCTCTACCATCGATAGTATCGGTACCATCACCTGGTTTAAAAGCCTCATAATTATCATGATTCAAATTAAGAGCATTATACCATTGTGGAATTGAATCATCCGTGTTACTTCCATACAATATGTCGTCAAAACTTGTTCCACCAAATGTTTCTATAGAAGAAAATGTATCTGTATTTCCAAAGCTGTCATAGACAGTACCAAGACTTGTATCTAATATGAAACCTGATGTTACTGAACCACCTGCTGATAAATCTAAGTAATCTTCCCACCAAGAGCCTGCAAAATCATCTTGGCCATCAGTGTTAACAAAATTTGATCTGCCACCATCTTCACCGTGCAAATCAGTTGTTTTGTCATCAAATTGAATGGATTCTATATCATTTAAAATATTGATATCGATACCATTACTTAAAATAAAATTTCCAAAATTTAAATTTATAAGTGAAACTTCAGCTGAAGACCCCATGCCAGGATGTGCTGTACAATAATAATGAAGATCAGGTGTTTTATCATCTATAGTGATCTCTATTGTGGTTCCATTATTTGTAACATTGGTCGTATAACTAGAACCTGTCCCATGTAATCCATCTACACCGTCCGAGAATGCAAAAGGATGGGCAGCTACAGTAGGATCTGAAATATCAAAAATGTAGGTATTACCTTCTTTAAAGGTAAGTTCAGGCGCTTCAATTCCATTAATATAATAAGCATTACCAGAACCAGTAGACTTTGGTGCAACTGTTACTGTATATTGGATTGTTTCTGGCGTATAATTAGCCCACTCCCAGTTTTGATTAAATTTTATTGACCACTGATCAGAGCTTCCCTCTTGAACATAAACATCATTTCCTTTTCCGCCATCAATAATATCGTTACCTAAACCACCAGCAATAACATCATTGCCAGAACCACTTATTAAGACGTTATCTTTGTAATTACCAATGATCTCAGCATCATAGGACCCTGACAAATCAACATTTTCTATATTTACTAAAATGTCGTTTAACGCATGATCTTGGTTAGCCTTTGATCCGTGAAAACCTGAAGAGAGATTTGTTAAGGAAATGAATCCATCAGGTAATGCATATTGATCAATATCAACTTTAAAAGTATCATTTCCTTCGCCACCATTAAAATATTGATGCCCAGAACCAGTAGCTTCTAAGATATCATCTCCACTTCCACCATAAAGTTTATCATCACCAGAACCTGTTTTTAAAATATCATCGCCTTCATTACCATAAAGCCTGTCATTTCCAGCGCCACCATCGATAATATCATTACCAAGACTTGTACTTAAAATATTATTAGCATCAGAACCAGTAACCATGTAATTAGCACCGTTTGTTCCTGTCTGATAATAATTCTCGATAGATATTAATATATCATTTAAACTAGATGTTGGATTGTAAGTACTACTACTAGTAGCTTCTTGAAGATTAACTACACCATAATCTTCTTTTGTCCAATCATCTGGTAAACTCCTTGACCAATCACTAATTAATGTATCTGTACCAGCACCACCATGAAAAGTATCACCACCTGAATTTGCCTTAAAAATATCATCTCCACCCATTCCGTAAATGGTGTCATCTCCATCTCCATCACTTATGGTGTCTGAAAAAGCTGAACCATAAACTGTATCATGACCGTCATTTGCAATTATGCTTAAACCTTGTGTTGCATCCCTTCCATCAATTAAATCACCAGATGCATGAAAACTACCTTCAAATTCTTCAAAATTAGAAAAAGTCGTAACATCTGATGCATTAAATTCATCTGGCAATTCTTTGTAAAGACTATCACTTTCCCAGGAATTTAAGATATAAGAAGGACTAAGACCTGTTAGTGAGTCTATTGCCCCTGTACCTATAAAAGCTTCTCCAACTTTAGACCAATGACCATTACTTGGTTTTTCAAATTCTTGAAATAAAGTATCACCTGGCGAATCACTTGATTCATAAACTCTATAGTAAGCATCTACTTGGAGTACATCAGTCCCATTCTTGCTTAAACCCGCGGCTTCAAGAACGCCGCCGGTATAAATACTAAAATGACCATTTTCTAAATATGTAAGCGTGTTGTCAGTAAGGTTAATATGATAATTTTGACCAGTGTGTCCTCTCAAAGTGTCGAACCCATCACCTCCGTCTAAAACATTAGCGCCTAAAGTACCACTAATTCTATCATCTCCAGACCCACCAATTATTACATCATTTACCCAACCACCAATTAATTCATCATCACCGCCTAAACCATCAAAATTATTACTTTCATAAGTGTTACCAAACCATGTATCAGATTTATCTGTACCTAAAGTTTCGTCAGAACCAAAACTTATATATGCATCATTTGGACTAGCACCACCAAGACCATGCCCTTGCAAATCATGTATCCCCTCAATAACAATAAAATTATTAAAAGTCTCAGTTCCATTGTTTATTGAAAGCTTTGTAAGATTATTGACAGCATCTTGTTCTACAGATACATAATTTAGGAAGTTTATATCCGTTATGCCAAACCTAGTATAGGCTTCCTCTATACCAATTAATTGGCCAGGGTCATAATCCTTTATATAGATACTATCGCGATTATCTGATATCCAAAAATTTGTAATATTTGTTGAAGTGTACTCTTTTAATGAGTAATTATCATCATTATCTGCTAATTGAAATTCAACTCTATGTTCCCCACCGCCTTCATTAACTACTTCGATATACCTTAGACTTTTTTCACCAACTATCTCAAAAAGACTATCATTAGTAAAATTATACTCATTTGAAGTTAAACCAATATGAGTATTTCCCCCAGAATAAGAAACTGCAAAATCATTCCAGTAGTTATTGAAATCTAAATCTGAAACATCGTTTATTTCAATCGAGTCATAGCTTGAGTAATCTGTAATAAAGAAATTAGAGTTGGCATCCGTATCCTTAGGCTTTGTTCTTATTATATCAGAACCATAACCGGAGGTGATAGTGTCATTACCTTTATAAAGTCTAATATCCTCTTGAAAATTGTCTCTGCCAATAATTGTATCATCATATATAGTCGTTTCAATTTCCTGAATGTTAAAAGCAAGCGTTTTACCGTAATCAGAAAAAACTTCTAAAGCTGGTCCATTATTATTGTTAAAAATAAGGCCATTTGGATTTGAAACATTTAATCGGTCTACAAAATTATGGTAATCCCCTATAGCCGAAAATTCAGGGCTCTGCCAATTTTTTTCCTCATTTAAATCAAATATAAATGTGTCATTACCAGGTGACCATTTTACTTGGATATTTTGTTGGCTTCCACTTAAATTGACATAATCATTTCCGAGTGAAGAGATAATCCTAATTTCAGAGGCATCGTAACTATTATTATTGTTATTAAAAAAATTATCTGATGGCTGAACGATACTCCCATCTGGATTAATAATTGTTTTAGCAGGAATATCTATACCATTAAATGAAACATCTTCATCCGTCAGATTTGCATAAGACCCACCATTTTGATTCACATCAAACAAATGACCATTGCTAATTGATGATTTGTCAAAATTAAATCTAAAATACCATTCTTCTGTATCATTATATTCATATTCTTCATAAAAAACAGGTAACCATGTTTCGTTACCTGCTTCAAACCAACCGCTAATAGCTTCATTATTGTACAAAGTATAATTATTTGAACTATCAAACGCCATTGCAGCGTTAATGAATAAATCCCCATTTACTTGATCCCAATACCAATCCCTAGGCGTATATTCTATAGAAAAATTTCCATTTTCTTCTATAGCATTTGAAGGCAGCATGAAAGTTTCGTATTCATTAAAACCATTGGTTTTGGGCCATTTTATTTCAAAAACTGCATAATCTAAATCTATATCATCAGTTATGTTGCCATCAATAATAATTGAAGGATAATCTCTTGCACCCTGACTGTAAGTTAAACTATTAATAGATGGATCAATTATATCAGATCCAATTCTTCCTTCATAATCAATAGATCCTGTTGTTACAGTATCTGAGGATAGCCATGTATTATTTTCAAAACTAAATTGTGGATTAATGTTTGATAAATTTATTTTTCCATTCGGAATATAATCTGGAATAGCAATGGATAAGTCCAAAAGATCACTAGCATTATTAGAATCGACAGGTTCACGAGAATGTATATTAAAGTCATATTCATTAGTAGGATAATCGCCATTTCTAACTTCAAAATCAATCAACTCTATCTTATTTAATTGACCGTGAGCACTTACTAGACTTTGATAATTCTCAATTTTTCCCGAAATTTTTAAAAAGTTTTCACCGTTTACATTTTGAATTGCAACCGTGCTTTCATCAATGCTAAAAACTACTCTATCGGTAGCAGTGGGATCTAAATATTTACCTTCGCTTAAAACATTTGTAGTGTTTATATTATAATAAAACTCACTATCATTATATGATTCTATTGAAGGATTATCATCGTCATTTATAGTAATTTGAATATTTAAAGGTAAATTAAAATAATCAGGTAACTGATATGATTGAGTTCCATCTGAAGAGAAACCAAGATATTGCCCTGTACCGGTTGTATACGGGACATTTTTTAACTCTAAATATATTTGATTTTCACTATCATGAAACCTTGTGTCAGTTGTAGATAAGTTTAACACACCATCTACTAAGGTTAAACTGAAATCAGAAATAGGAGCCATGTTATATACCTAATTTGTTAACAAGTTAATTTTAGAATAATACACTATATTTTTAAAAGATAAAAGTGATAGAAGTCACATTTTATGTTGCTTTTTTAAATTTTTTTTAAAACAAATACCCTAAACTAGAACATATTTAAATAAACGCAATTTAATGTGTCAATATTAATTTAATTTTTATTTTAAATTACATGTTATTCCAAAATTAAAAAATATCTGAGTTAATGTTTTTTTAGATCATAATAATTATTATTTTTAAATAATAACAGTTTAGAGATCGAAAACTTATCAACTTTTACATATTATCAATTGTAGAAAAGCATTAAAAAATTTACACAAAAAAAGCTAACCACTATAATTTACAGCATAAAGAAAAATTTTTGATATATCTTAAAAATAAACTGGTTTTTTCATTTAATGTTTGAAAAACAAAATTAAACTAATTAAAGTTCTTAAAAGGGTTTAATATACATAGAAGTTATCGTCCGTTTAAGGTTATTAATGACACCTAAATTTTATATAAAAATTTTTTGTTTTTTGTTTTCTGTAAAGTTAGCTTATGCTGAAGTAGTTGATGTTAATAACGAACAAATCCAAGAATTATCAAAAAAAGATATTCCCATCATTGACATTAGAAGGAGTTCTGAATGGGAACAAACTGGAATTGTCCCTAAAAGTATTTTACTAACTTTTTTTGACAAAAACGGTAAATATAATTTTAATGAATGGTATTCAAAATTAAGTCTAAAAGTTGAAGAAGGAAAGCCAATAATTTTAATATGCAGAACTGGAAGAAGAACTAGAATAATTGCAGAAATGATAGATAAAAAGTTAGATTTTAAGATATATAACTCTAAAAACGGCATAACATCATGGATTGATGCAAAATTACCAACTGTTAAACCAGTGTATTAATTTATAATTTTCTCAATTCTCTAATTGCGCTTGAAATATCTTCGTCTTGAATATTTATTGCTTTCCTTTTAACCCTTAATTGATGGGCTTTTTCTAATACATTTGCATGTGTGAAACCTATTGGAGGGTCAAATTTATAACTAGCAAGTTCTATAAGCAAACCTAGGGGTTCCCTGAAATAAATTGAATCCATAAATCCCCTATCCTTAATACCAGTATTTGCAAAACCATTATCAGTTAAGTTTTTTTCAGCAATGCGAATGGTACTTTGACTTACCCAGAAAGCAACGTGATGGACACCACCACATTCGTATTTTAGTTTCTGCTTATCCGGTTTTAAATTTTCATTCGTAAAAACTGTAACAGTAGTCCCATCACCACAATCAAAATACAAATGATTAGTATTTAAATCATCTAAATTTGGCTGTTCAAATATAAATCTCATTCCGAGTATATTTTGCCAAAAATTTATAGAAGTTTTTTTATCAGCTCCATTTAAGGTTATATGATGTAAGCCTTGGGCTTGTATTATACTTTTCATTTTGTCCCTTCTAAATAATGTTAAATAGAAAAAAAATTCATGAAGCCCTAAAATAATCAATAAAAATATATATAATTTAATTTGTGACTTGATAAATTGTTTAAGATTGCTTCATTAATGAAATTCATGTTTAATTTAATTTACTAATTTTCAAATTCAAGATAGTTAAATATTCAAATTTTCATACCTATAGATTTTAAGGACTTTTCTAGCTGTATTTTTTCTTCATCATCAAGTGAAATAGATGACCTCATTGTTTCTATTGGTATTTTTTTTAAAATCTTCAAACAATACTTAATACGAGCTGTTGCAAAACTTGGTGGATATTTCCCATAAATATTTTGTGCTAAAATTAATAGTTTCCTATCTAAATCCTGGGCTAAATCAAAATTTTTATTTTCAATATTTGTAATCAATTCTACTACTTTTTCAGGAACTATTGCAGCCAAACTCACTTGTGATCCATCACTAGCATATTTAAAACATGGGTAGATATGCTCATCACCTGATGCCATCACAAAAAAGTTTTTATTAATATTTTTTAGAAATTCGAAATTTTCAATGTATTTTTCAGTATTCCAACTTCCTTCTTTAATCCCAATTATATTTTTTAATTTAGTTAGTTTGCCGAGGATTTCTTTTGTATATGAAAGATGACCAGAGTTTATACTTGATTGATAGATAAATATTGGTCCCTTTACTGCATCTGATATAATTTTATGATGTTCATAAATCATTTGAGTATTTATTCCCTGTGACCACGAAAAAGGAGGAAATATTAATATTGCGTCAGCTCCACTATCTAGCATTTCTTTTGCAATACGAGCAGCTTCTTGTGGATCTTCAAAATTAACACCTGAAATTATTAATGATTCTTTTTTTATGCTTTCTTTTATAATTTTTAATACTTGAATTTGTTCATTAGCATTTAGAGTAAAATTTTCACCAGCATGTCCATTTACTAACAAACCCCTTATACCTTTTACATTTGAAATTTCCATTACATGTTTAGCTAGATTTTCTTTATCAATGGATTTATCAGTTTTTAGAGGCACAATATTAGCGGCGTATATTCCTTTAAAATTAATATTCATTTATAGAAACCTTTTTATATCAAACAAACTCAAATCTATATCTTTACCTAAAATTTTTTCAGCTAGTAATTTCCCCATATAAGGACCACTTGTGTATCCAGAATGAATTGAACCAATGACATAAGCATTTTTAAAATGTGGTATTTCTCCAATTACAGGCATCGCATCATCTGTCTCAGCCTCTAATCCCAACCAAACCCTAGCAACTCTTGAATTCTTTAATTTAGGTATTGCATGACATGCTAACATCATATTACCAATTAAATTTTCAGGTTTTGTTTCAGTATAATTATCTTCAATGCTTCCAATCCCTGGCCAACCACCACCAATAAGCACTGTACCATTTTTAAACTGTTTTAGTGATAATTTTCCATTTGCAACAGTAATAACTGTATCCATAATTTTAGGCATTCTCTCACTAACTATCAATTGTTGAGGAAGGCATTTAATATTAATATCAATTTCCAACAACTTCAGTGTTTTTTCTAAATTCACTCCAGTTGCTAATATTATTTTTGAAGCAATAAGTTTTTCACCATTTTCGAAAATTATTACGTAATTATCATTAATGTAATCTATTTCCGAAACAATATAATTTTCTAAAATTTTAACATTATTTTCCCTTAAGGCTCTAGAATAAGCATACCCAGTTTGATTAGCGCTTACATAACCATCCATTTCACAAAATGCTGCGCATCTAATATTTGAATTTATATTAGGATCAATTTTTTGAGCCTCTTCTCTAGATATTATTTTTATGTCTGCTCCATATTTCTTTCTTATCTTAGATCTTTCAATTAAAAGTTTTTCTTCATCTTCCGTAAAAGCCAAACAGAGTCCATTTTTCTTCTCAACATCTATTTCTTTTGATAGCCATTGACTTGTATTCATCCAGAGCTCCCAACCTTTTTTAGCATAAGGTATTAATTGTGCTCTTGTCATATGCATCGTTAATGTTCCAGCATTAACACCTGAAGCACCTTTGCAAATAAAATTTTTGTCTATGATAGTTGTGTTTAGACCATTTTTAGCAAGTTCTAAACCTGTAGAACCACCATTAATACCACCACCTATTATTGCTACATCTGTTTTTGTCATTTTTATAAAGGAGCCGCTTCTACTTTTGTAATTTTTTCATAATCAAAATTACCTAATACTCGGTCAAGTGGAACTGGCCTAATAGGAGATCGTCCAGCTAAATATCCTAAATCATCAATTTCACAATTTAAATATTCCGCAACTATTTTTGACGTAGAATATTGACAGGTTCTGCCTTGGCAAGGCCCCATGCCAAGTCTTGTCCAAGATTTAATTTGATTGATATCTCTAGCTCCTTGATCAACCGCTCTTAAAATTTCAGCTTTTGTAATATCCTCACATCTACAAATGACTGTGCCATTTTCTATGTTTTCAATTAATTTTTTAGGGGTAGAGTTTAATTTAGAAATAGCTTTTGCAAAGATGTCATATTTATCTAATTTTTTTAAAATTTTGTGAGTGTCGTGATCAAATTCATTTCGTGTAATAATTTTTTTGTCAAACAATAAAGCCGAACTGGCTAGCAAACCCTTGTCACTTGCTGCTAGGGCTCCTGAAATCCCTGCGCCATCACCAGCTAAATAAACACCGCTTACTGAAGATCTTAAAAATCGGTCAACTTTTGCTATCCAGCCACCCTTTTGCTCATCATAAATATGGTCAGCCCGCAATAATCTAGTAATATCCGTACTTGGTATTAAGCCATGGCCAATAGCAATTGTTTCTGAAATTATGTTCTTAGTCTTACCAGTTTTTAAATTTCTTAATATTACTTTTATTCCTCTATCTACTTCAATAGCTTTTTCAATTGTAGAATTCGAATAAATAGGAATTCTATTGAGCAAAATTTTAAAAACCCATTTTATACCATCTCTAAAATTTTTTGGATTTGTCATTAAAGACAAAGTAGATTTAATCCAATCTATTTTACTGCTTGTATCTACTATTGCATCTATTTTACCACCAAATTTAATTATATAGTATGCAACCAACATTAAAAGAGGTCCGTTACCAGCCAAAATAATTTTTTTACTTGGAATAAAATGGTGCGCTTTAAGTATCACTGTACAGGCTGCAAGCCCAATAATTCCTGGGATGGTCCATCCTTCAAAAGGTATGATTTTTTCATAGGTTCCAGTTGCTATAATTAACGATTTTGATTGCCATTCAATTGTAGAAGTATCATTAAATGCATTTACTTTAAACCCTGGGGATACTTGCCAGACTGTATGATTATAAGCTGTTTCAATTTTATATTTTTTAATCTCATCTGAGAGATTTTTTTGAATTTCATTTTCTTCAAGTTTTTTTGATACATTTTTGTATGTTTTAGGAGGCGCTCTATAAATCTGACCACCTGTATTGGAATTTAAGTCAACTATTAAAACCTTAAGTCCTTTTTTTGCGCAGTTTATCGCTGAACTTACGCCACTAGGTCCAGCACCAATCACAATTACATCATATTTTCTATTATCTATCAAAGTCGCCTACTTTTATTTTCATTCCATCCTTAATAAAAACGTTACACGAAATAACTTTTTTATCATCTATAAGTACTACACATTCTTGACAAGAGCCCATCATACAAAACATCCCCCTGCTTTGCTTTTTTTTTGGAGAAAGTCTTAATTTTTTTATATTATTTACAAATAAAACAACTGCGAGACATTCACCCTCATAAGCTTCAATTTTATTATTATTAACATTAATATTTACTTTATTACTTCTAGCAAAATAATTTAAAACTCTTAAATCCACTTTTTTACTTCTATCTTTCTAATTGATAACTTTTAACGATTTTTTATAATTTTATTTTCTAATAACAACATTTGTGCATTATCATATGATATGTCTGCAAATTGATTAGGCAGTAAAACATAATTTGTTTAAATATAGGCAATTAATAATTTTATTGAATAAAATTCTATCATTTTATTATAATTTAACTAACAATATTTAAATAATAACAAAAAAAAGGAGGTTATAATGTTTTTAAAAATATTTAAAACAATTGCAACTTTATTGGTTTTAATCTCAATTTCTGCTGTTACACAAGCACGTTCTTTAGATGAGATTTTAAAATCAGGAGTTCTTAAAGGCGGTGTCAATCCGGGGTTACCACCACTTGCTAAATATGATGATAAAAATAATTTAGTAGGTTTTGATGCTGATATAATGGCAAGATTAGCCGAAATGTTAGGCGTAAAATTAGAACTCGTAAAAGTTGGTTCCCCAGACAGAATTCCATTTGTTGCTACTGGAAAGATTGATATTGTAATGGGTGCTCTTACAAGAAATTATAAGAGACAAAAAATAGTTGATTACACTGTACCAGTTCACACAGAGGTTTTTGGAGCACTTACAACTAGTAAAAAACCTTTTGCTGCTGTGATGGATATGAATAGAGAAGATGTTAAACTCGCTCAGGTTAGAGGTTCAATGCCAGCTGGTTGGGCGAAAAAAAACTTAACCAAAGCAAAGATTACTTTATTCGACAACTACCCTGACGCAATGAGAGCTATTGCTCAAGGAAGAGCCGATGCTATTGTAGATGTTGTTGATTTCCTTGGTGAACATATGAATAAGTACAAAGATGTTAAATGGCAAGTTGTCGATAAAGCTATTGATACTTGGTATTGTGGCATTGGAGTAAAGAAAGGTAATGCATCCCTTCAACAATGGTTAAATGTTGCTTTATATACACTTCATAGAGCAGACTTTGTAGATGAAACTTGGGAAAAATGGTTTGGAATACGTCAAATACATAGTGTACAACCACAACCTTATTTCTAATCTATTTTCAAAAAATATTTTACCCTCTAATGATAAAACATATAGAGGGTAAACATGGGATATACATTAGTTTATACACAAGTTTTAGAGTTTCTTCCTTATCTCATCAAAGGAGCTTGGATTAGTTTACAAATAGCAATTTTGGCTTTTTTTGGTGGAATGTTTTTTGGATTAATATTAGCTACAATTAGAACATTTGGTAATAAGGTTTCAAATAAAATTGTAATCTGTTATGTTACGTTCTTTACAAATACACCACAACTCGTTCAAATATATTTTTTGTTTTTTGCATTACCTGAGTTTGGTATTTTATTATCGCCATATATAGCAGTTCTTCTTGGAATGACTTTAAACGCCGCTGCATATTTATGTGAAATCCAAAGGGCTGGTTTCTTATCAATAAGACAAAATGAATTAGATGCTGCTAAAACTCTAAATTTTAGTCTAGTTCAACAGGTCAAATATGTCATTTTGCCACATATCATGAGGGTTCTGTTCCCTCCTCTATCAAATCATTATATAATTATGACATTAGGAACATCAATGGCTGCTATATTCGGGGTCGAAGAGTTAACTGGCAGAGCATTCAATATCAATTCTGAAACATTTCGATCAGTTGAGATATTTTCTTTAACGGCTCTGATATATATTGTTATCACCTTTATAGCTACATTTTTACTAGCAGTTATTGGAAGGTATTTTTTCAAAGCAAAAATAAGGATTATTCAATAATGGAAAGATTAATTGAAGAAATCCCTAATTTTTTTACAATTTGGAATGTAATTTTTTTAGCTAAAGCCATGGGTGTTACTTTTTTGCTAACTGCCATAGGTTGTTTAGTTGGTTTTAGCGTAGGCGGATTATTAGCCATTTTTAGGAAAACAAAATCTATATATTTACTCCCCATAAGGATATTTATAATAATTTATACTGAAATTTTTAGAAGAGTACCTTTTTTAGTATCTTTATTATTATTTTTTTATGTTTTTCAGATAATAAAAATTTCAGATAATTTATTTCTTATTGCAACAATCACAGTTTGTATAATTGCAACAGCATACATAGGCGAAATAATCAGAAGTGGAATTGAATCTATTAACCAAACACAATGGGATGCTGCTGCCGCAATGAATTTTTCATATTACCAAACATTAAGAGAAATAATATTCCCTCAAGCTTGGAAAGTTATTCTTCCTCCAGCCTTTGGTTTTTTTATAATGTTTATTAAGGATACTGCCCTTGCTTCGCAAATTGGGGTAATGGAACTTACATTTGCAGCTAAAATTCTTAATAATAAGGGTTTCTCTCCTTTATTATCATTTGGCACGATTTTAATTTTATATTTTATTCTTTCATTTCCCTTAGACAGATTTGGAAAATTTATGGAGAAAAAACTTGCATCAAATAGAAATTAAATCAGCTAACGCTTTTTACGAAAAATTGCATGTATTAAAAAATATTGATCTCAATGTAGATAAAGGCGAAATTGTTAGTCTAATAGGTCCTTCTGGATCAGGCAAAAGTAGTCTTTTGAAAATGTTAGTTGGACTTTTAATTCCAAAATCTGGCAAAATTTTTTTGAACAAAACATTGATCAACTTTCATAATCAATCAGATCTAAGAAATATTCGTGAACAAATAGCTATCGTATTTCAACAATATAATCTTTTTCAAAATATGAATGTTTTAAAAAATGTATGTATTGCTCCAACTAAAATTCAAAAGAGAAACCCAAAAGAGGTAAATGAACAGGCATTATATTTATTAGAGAAAGTTGGTTTACAAGATAAATTAAAATCTTACCCCGACGAACTTTCGGGAGGTCAACAACAAAGAGTTGCTATTGCTAGAGCTTTATGTTTAAACCCACAAATCTTACTCTTAGATGAAATAACTTCAGCATTAGATCCTGAATTAGTAAAAGAAGTATTAGACACAATTAGATTACTAGCATCCGAAGGTATGACTATGTTGATAGTTTCTCATGAAATGAATTTTGTCAAAGAAGTTTCCAGTAGAGTAGTTTTTATGGATGATGGATCAATAATAGAGATAAACAGTCCTAAAAATATTTTTGAGAAACCTTCAGAAAAAAGAACTTTAGACTTTGTTGGTAAAATTCTTAAAGAAAAATAATGTATTCATTTCTTGAAAATTCTACTGATATTCATATTCATTGTTGTCCACATATAAATAAAAGAAGCACTGATATTTTTGAAGTGATTAAGTTTGCTGAAAAAAATAAAATGTATGCAATAGGTCTAATGGATAATTTTTCTAATACATCTGGTTATGCATCATTAGTTAAAAAAAATTTTCCAAATTTAAATCTTAAAATTTTTGGTGGTCTAATAATGGAACCTCCTGCAGGAGGCGTTAGTTATGAGAACGCTAAAATTTCACTAGAATACAGTTATTTTGAAAATGACGGAGCAAAATTTATTTCGTTTCCAACCCATCACACAAGATATATTGCAATTCAAGAAAAAAGAAAATTAGATTATATTCAAGCTTGTTTTTATGTGCCTGATAGTGGACCTACAAATGAAACAACGAAGATTTTAGAATTAATTGCAAATAAAAATGTAGTTTTAAATACAGGGCATTTATCACCTAAAGAAACTCTAACTTTAGTAAAAGCAGCTAAAAGTCTTGGAGTAAAAAAAATTTTAGTTCCTTCAAATAATTTTAATAAAACAACAATTGAAAAATTAAAAATCCATAATGTTTACTTTGAATTTTCTTATTTCTTTGTTTCTAAAGCCACGGAAGTTCCACTCACACATATTGACGATGAAAGTCATAAAATTAAAGGACTGACCCTAAAAACTTTAAAAGATTTAATTGAAGCTGCTGATCCAAAAAATGTTATTTTGTCAAGTGACTGTGGTGTTTCTATTCTTCCCAAACCACATTTAGGCTTTTATCAATTTATAAAACAAGTACATGAATTAGGGTTCACAATAGAAGAAATTGATTATATGATTAAAACTAACTCAAAAAGGCTTTTTAGAATTTAAAATGAAAAAAAATATACAAAAAGAATTATTAGATCTACTGAAACAAATTATTGAAATAGACACATGTTATCCTCCTGGAAGTAGTACAGTTTTTGGAAAGTTTGTAACCTCATATCTTAAAAACAGTGGATTACGAATAAAATCATATGGTGTTGATAAAGAAAAAATAAATATTTGTGTTTCGAATTATAAAGGACCAAAAAAATCAATAGTCTTTAATTCTCATATTGATACTGTCAGACCAATATTAAGTGAGTGGAAAACAAACCCTTTTGATCTTAAAATAGAAAAAAATTATTCATATGGACTAGGAGCGGTTAATTGTAAGGGCAGCGCCGCAGTTCATTTATATTTAGCTAAAAATTTTAAAAACCTTTTCCCAAATATCAAAGAGAATATAGATTTTACTTTTGTGACTGATGAAGAAAATTTAGGACCTGATGGTACAAAATATTTAAAAAAACAAAAAGTTATAAAACCACACACTTTAATATTAGGTGCTCCAACTAATAATAATTTTGTGATAGAAGAAAGAGGTGTCTTTTGGTTGGAGATAAATGTTTCAGGAAAAACTTCACATGCTGGCGAACCTCAAAAAGGGGTTAATGCTATTGAAAAATCCGCAAAAATTATAAATGAATTAAATTCAAGTTTTAAAAAATTTTTAAAAAAATATGATATTGGAACTCACAAGTCTACGATTAATGTTGGCATTATATCTGGAGGAGAAAATGTAAATGTTGTCCCTTCGAAAACAAGAATTGTAATTGATAGAAGAATTACTCATAAAGAAGATGTTAAAAAAGCTTTTAATGAGATTAAAAATTTTATCCTGAAAGTTGACAGATCAGCAAAAGTAAAATTTCTTACTGGAACAAACCCATTTAAATCGAATAAATCAAATATTTATTTAAAGGAATTATCAAAATCCAAAGAACTGATAACTGGACAAAAATCTAAATTTTTATCCTCTATTGGAGTAAGTGACGGAAGATATTTTGCTGACGACAATGTTAATATTATAAATATTGGTCCGGGGACAGGTTCAGAGGGTCACAAATCTAATGAAAAATTGATTAACAAAGATTTAGTTGATTATTTTCTTTTGTTAGAAAACTTTTTGCTCAAGTTTTGAACCAATTAATTTTAATTTGTGGATGAATAAATATGAAAAAATACAACCATTTTGTTAACGGGAAAGAAATATTGCCAAATAATGGTAAATATTTTGAGACTGAGAATCCATACACATGTGAAAAGTGGGCTGAAATAGCCAAGGGGAATGCTCATGATGTTGAAGTAGCTGTTAATGTTGCAAAAGAGGCATTCGAAAATAAATGGTCAAAAACAAAACCAACTGAGCGAGGTAAATTACTGGTAAAACTAGCAGAACTTGTAGAAAGAGATGCTCAAAAATTAGGTGAGATTGAAGTTAAAGATAATGGAAAACTTTTAGCAGAAATGGTTGCTCAGACAAAATATCTTGCAGAATGGTATAGATATTTTGGAGGGTTAGCTGATAAAGTGGAAGGATCAGTGTTACCCTCTGATAAACCAGGCATATTTAATTTTACTAAATATGAACCCTTTGGTGTTGTTGGTATGATAACAGCATGGAACTCACCTCTACTACTTTTGTCATGGAAACTTGCCCCTGCTCTGGCAGCAGGCAATACTGCTGTAATCAAACCATCAGAATTCACTTCAGCTTCTACCTTAGAATTTATGAAGTTAGTATCAGAGGCAGGTTTTCCTGACGGAGTTGTAAATTGTATTACAGGTATGGGTATTGATGTTGGACAGCCATTAGTTGAACATAAACATGTATCAAAAATTGCATTTACTGGATCAGACGTTTCTGGTCAAAAAATCTATGAAAGTGCGGCAAAAAAAATAATGCCTGTATCTCTAGAATTAGGTGGAAAATCCCCTAATATCGTTTTTGAGGATGCTGATTTTGAAGCTGCAATTATGGGTGTTATTTCAGGAATATTTGCTGCAACAGGTCAAACATGCATTGCTGGATCTCGTCTTTTAGTTCAGGATTCAATATATGAAAAGTTTGTTGAAAGGCTTGTAAAAGTAGCAAGTGAGGCAAAAATTGGAGACCCTATGTCCTTAGACACTCACGTTGGGCCGGTAACAACGCAACCACAATTTGAAAAAATAATGAGTTATATTGAAATCGCAAAATCTGAAGGAGCCAAGTGTCTTTTAGGTGGTCAAGCATATTCTGGTAAAGATGTTAAAGGTAATAGATTTGTAGAACCAACAATTTTCACTGACGTTAATAATGATATGAGAATAGCTCAAGAAGAAATTTTTGGGCCAGTATTATCTATAATTCGTTTTAAAGACGAAGAAGAAGCTATAAAAATTGGAAATGACGTAATATTCGGGTTAGCTGCCGGAGTGTGGACTAATGACATAGGAAGAGCTCTTAGAATATCAGATGCCTTAAGAGCAGGCACAGTGTGGATAAATACTTATAGAGCTGTTAGTTTTATGTCTCCGTTTGGTGGTTATAAAAGATCAGGCAGAGGAAGAGAAAGTGGGCAAGAGTCCATTAAAGAATTTTTACAAACAAAATCTATATGGATTGCAGAAAAAACTTCAGTTTCAAATCCATTTATTATTAGATAAATTTAAATTTTTAAATAATTTGATAATTTAGTATTTGCTCAACAAGGATAAATAATAATGGACTTTAGCGCTCAATCTAACATTTCATTCATTAAGCAGAAAATTGGTGATTTAGAAAAAATAACTGATCAAGACAATCCATATACAAGAATTGTCTTTAGTAAAAAGTTTTATGAAGCAAGATCATGGTTAAAAAATGAATATCAGAAACTTGGATTGATAGTGTCTACAGATGACGCTGGAAACTTGATTGGACTTTTAAAATCAAAAACTAATACTGAGAAAGTGGTTATTATAGGATCACATATCGACACAGTACCATCAGGGGGAAGATTTGATGGGATTGCTGGGGTTGTAGCTGCATTATGTGTAGTAAAACATATTAAGGAAAATGATATCAACTTACCTTTTAATCTTGCAGTATATGATTACCTTGGGGAAGAATTAAATGATTGGAGTATCTCGTGCATTGGAACACGAGGTATGATAGGTGCTTTAAATAATGAAATCTTGTCTAGAAGCAATTCGTCGGGAGAAATTTTAAAAGACGAAATAGATAAGATTGGTGGTAAATCTAATTTACTTACAAAACCATTTTCAATTATTGAAAATATTGTTGCATGTTTAGAATTACATATTGAACAAGGTAAAGTTTTAGAGCAAAAAAACATAGATATAGGCATTGTAAGATCTATTCCGAGTATTTCTAGGTTTAGTGTAGAAGTAAATGGTCAAGCTGGTCATAGTGGAACTATTTTAATGGATCAAAGAGCTGATGCTCTTGTTACTTCTTCAGAAATAATAACATTTGTGAATAAGTTAGCTTTAACGTTAGCAAAAGAAAGTAATCAACATTTTGTTTCAACTATTGGTAAAATTAATATTCATCCAAATGCTGCAGCAATTATTCCAGGTAAAGTTGAAATGACTATTGATCTAAGGGCTTCCAGTAAAAGCTCAAGAGATCAATATATTAAGGAATTAGAAAAACAAATTGAAACAATGAACCAAAGCGGTCCTTGTAAAATTAAAATGAAAAATATTGCTTTTGCACCTTATGTGGAAATGGATAAAGAACTAGTAAAGTTATTTAAAGTATCTTCTGATGAATATGGCTTCTCAAATATTATAATGGATAGTGGCGCTGGTCATGACACAGCTCATTTATCAAGAGTTGCACCTGCCTCTATGATTTTTGTACCATGTATGGACGGTTTAAGTCATTGTCCCGAGGAATATGCAGAAATATCAGATGTTTCAAAAGGTACCGCTGTACTATTTAAAATGGTAGAAAAATTAGCTAATTCAAATCAAAATTAAATTGTTTTGAAAAAATCTATAACATTTTCTTTATTTTCTAGATCAAATATATAATCTATCATTCCATTAACTTGATTTTTATCTATCTTCTTAGTTGAAGAAAAACAACAAATAGAAAATTTTTCTAAATATTCTTTCTCGGACAATGGTGCTTTTGGATGACCATAAACATAATCGAGGTTAATTTCAATTTTACTATCATTAACAAGAGTAATAATAAATTTTTGGGGTGTAAGGACTTTTTGATTTAATTTGTCATTCTTAATCATTGTAATTTTTTTGGCAAAATTTAATGTATCTTTATTATTTAGATATTTTTTTTCTGTAAAAGTTTCAATATTCAAATGATCATTTATCATAAAACTAGCACCAACAAACTTAGCACATAACTTTGAGTAATTCGTTGTTAAGTTATTAATTATTGGTCTTGCAACTAATTTGTAGACACCAGGTGGAACAAGACATTCAATTGACTCAATGTCGTCTTTATTTAACCCATGTTTTAATTTTAAATCTTTAATAGCATGGACTAACCCATGAGTTAGTCTTCCACTTGGGAAAGGTTTATGAGCTAATTGATCAACCATCCAAACTTTGCCAATATTCTCTTTGAGATAAGTCATTTCATAGTCATCATTTTCTATTAATTTAAAATAACCGTGTTCTCCATTAAAAACTCTTTTAGGTCCTGGGAAACCTGCTTTTGTAAGATCCATAGAAGCTAGAGCTGCTTTTGCATTAAAACCAACTTGAAGTCCTAGAATTGGCACACCCTCAACATGGGATTGCATGTTTCCGCATGTTTGTGAGTACATTATACCTAAAGCATTATGTATCTCTTCTATAGAAAATTTTTGTATTTTTGATAAAGCTGCCACAGCTCCAAAACCACTTGCTGTTGCCGGTCTAAAAAATTTTAATTCCCCCCGAGCACAAATACCTAGAAATGAAGCAATATCAACACCTAATGCTAGAGATATTAAAAATTCTTTCCCATTTGTGCGATGCCCTAAATTATTAAGTTCTTCACAATAAGCAAGTAAAGAACTTAAAATAGCTGCCATAGGGTGAACAACTGCTCCTTCATGAATACAGTCAAATTCAAGACAGTGTATTTGATATGCATTAATAAGTGTTGTAGCGTCCCTTGAATACCTATCCCATGTTCCTAGGACAGTACAATTTTTACCCTTAGACCATGTATGTGCAATTTTCTTGAGTTCGTTTAATTTTGAACCTGTACTTCCGGCAATTCCAACACCAACGGTATCTAATAAAAAAACTTTTAATTGTTTAATTGTTTTTTCACTTAGATCTTCATATTTCGACGAAAAAATATGTTTAGAGAAAATTTCTGCAACCTCTTCAGCCATTATTGATTCAATCAATTAATTGTTTTTGGATAAAGAGATAGTTTCAAACTCAGCAGGACTTGTTATTTCTATCAATTCAAGGTCGTCAGAGTGCTTGATTTCTCTATGATGAATCTCTGGCGGTTGATAAACTACATCACCCTCATTCAAAGTGAATGTTCCCTCACCTTTATATTCAAACTCTACACTGCCTTTTAAAATATAAACCATCTGAAATTTCAATTTATGATAATGCCATTCCCCATTAGCATGTTTACCTTCTATTGCTTTAATAACATTGGCTCCAAAATCACCAGAGGTTGCTTCTTCAATACCTAAATTTTTATATGAAAAAAAACCACGTAATCCAGATTCAAATTTGTTTTCTTCAGCCTTTGTAATTTTAAATTTCATTCTCACCTCTTTCAAATAAATAATTCTTATTAATCTTCAATTTCTATAACATATCAAAAAATTACTTTAATCAAAAAATGCCAATTTCTGTTTTAAAATCCATACCATGGCCAGGACGTGACGTCGGTGTTAATGTTCCATTTTTCGGAAGAAGTGGCTCTTTCCAAAGATGATCATACCAGCCCATATACTCAAGCCATGAAGGGTTTTCAATAGAAGCAACAATATGAATTGAAAGTTCTGGAAACATGTGTGGTGCAATTTTTATTCCAAATTTATTTGCTAATTTTGCGCTATAAATCAAATTTGTATAGCCTCCTCGCATTATATCAGGTTGAAGAATTGTTATCTTTTCCCCTCTCATGAACGGTAATAAATCATGATGCGTAAAATTATTTTCACCGGTTACTATTGGAATTGTTGTTGAATTACATACTTTATCATAACCATCAAAATCGTCTGCCATAATTGGTTCCTCAAGCCACTCAGGTTCATAACTTTCAATTTTTGGACATACTTTAATTGTTTCTTCTACCGTCCAACCTTGATTAACATCAATCATAATTCCAATATCTTTACCCAGTTCGTCTCGCATATCCCTTACATTTACAATATCTTCGTCATTAGTAAAACAATGTGCAACCTGCATTTTTATAGACTTAAATCCCTGTCCAACATATTTTTTTGCTTTTTGTATCATACCATCATGACCGAGACCTCTATAACAGCCAGAACCATATACTGGTAAAGCTTTTTGTGTTCCTTCCCATATTTTCCAGAGAGGCATTTCTTTTGTTCTTCCATAACAATCCCATAAAGCAATATCTAGTGCTGACATTGCCATTACAGTTATTCCCATTCTTCCTTGTATGAAAGTAGCATTCCACATTTTATTCCATAAGAATTCAATATTATCTATACTTTCACCTATAATAAGTGGTTTTAACATTTCTTTTATGCACATTTCTAAAGTTTTTAAACCACCTGCTAAAGGATGAAGATGACCAGTTCCAATTACCCCATTTTTTGTTTCTACCTGAACAATTAAAAGATCTATTTTTTCAAGTGTTAAAAAACCTGTTTGAGGAGGATCAGAAAATGGTACTGAAGTTATTTTTGTCTTTATAGAACTTATTATCAATGATTTTCTCTCACATAATTTTACTATAATGATAGCTCTATTAAAATTATAAACTCAAGGTAAAAATTACTAATAACAATGACAAAGAAATATTTAGTTGATAGATTGAGTCAGATAGATAAGTTGCTTATGTAAGGTTGATTTCAATGGAAGCTCTAATTAATGGTGTAAAAGTACCTAATTCACTTTTAAGTGAATTAAAAGAAACTAATCTTAAAAATGAAACTGATGAAAAATTAAGACAATCACTAAATGAAAATGGTTACCTCTTTTTGAAAAACGTTATTGAAAAAAATGATATTACTAAAGCTCGAAATGATATTTTTGAAAAATTAAAAAATGTAGATGAGCTTGAGGATCCATTTACTGAAGGCATTTGGTCAGGCAGATCAAGAAGAGATGAATTAAATAAAGATAGAGGAGTTTTTTGGGAAGACGTAAGTAATACAGAATCATTAAGAAAAATTACAAATAGCAATAATTTAGAAAGTGTTTTTTCTAGAATATTTGGCATTTCTTCAATTGGCTTTGATTTTATATTTTTAAGAGCAGTATCAGGAGGAAAATTCACTCATATGCATTGTGATGCAGGTTTTTTCACAAGAAAAACTCAAAAGGTACTCACATGTTGGCTTGTTTTTACAGATATAACTATCGATAAAGGTCCTTTATTTATAATTGAAGGGTCTCACAAATTTTCAGATATTAAAACCAAATATAAAGGATTTGACGTAGACATTCATAAACATATGAAAGCGACGATAGACACAAACCCTATAACTTTTGCTCAAGAGAGAAATACAAAAATTTTAACTACTCAATTTAATCCAGGAGACGCACTTATTTTTGGGATGTATACTGTTCATGGAACTTTTGAAAATTATGCTAATGATAAAAAAATACGCTTAACTTGTGACATTCGATTTCAACCTAATAATGAGTTGAAAGATCCTAGATATTTTGGACCAAAACCAACTGGAACTACTGGCGCTGGTTATGGTGAACTTAATAGCGCTAGACCACTTAATGAAGATTGGCATGTTAGATAACATTTAAAGATAAAACAAAATTAAAAATTGGATAGCACTACAAATTGTCTAACGCAAAAATACATAAAAGTTGGAAAATTGAATTGAACGAGGAATTTACTGCTCCATATATGTCAGATCTTAGATCATTTCTTAAGCAACAAATTTCGTTAGGTAAAAAAATCTATCCACCTATGAATAAAATTTTCAACGCGTTTAATTTAACCCCTCTTAGTAAAGTTAAAGTTGTCATTGTTGGACAAGATCCTTATCACGGTGAAGGTCAAGCAAATGGGTTAAGCTTTTCAGTTGAAAAATTCAAAAAAATTCCACCCTCTCTTCAAAATATTTTTAAAGAATTATTTGATGACCTTCGTATAACTTCTCCACAAAATGGTGATTTGCAAAATTGGGCTCATCAGGGCGTTTTGATGCTTAACAATAGTTTAACTGTTGAAAAAGGAATGCCTGGCTCACACCAAGGTAAGGGATGGGAAAAATTTACAGATTCAGTTTTGAAAGTCATTAATAAAAAAAGAAATAATATTGTATTTATCTTATGGGGAAGAAAAGCTCAGGAAAAGTGTAATTTTATTGATAAAAACAATCATTTAATTCTTGAAAGTGCTCACCCATCACCATTTTCCGCTCATAATGGTTTTTTTGGTTCTAAACCTTTTTCAAAAACAAATAATTATCTTAAACAAAAAAATATTGAACCAATAGATTGGCAGTTATAAACTTTTAAGATTGAAATGGTAACAATTTTATGAGTACTAACAATACTATTGGAATAATCTATATCATAGTTGCTATGGCAACATTTTCTGTTCATGATTCCATATTAAAATTTATCTTTCAAAAAGTTTCATTATATGAAATTTATTTTGGACGAACTTTCATTGCAGCAACATTATCTGCTATGTTTCTACTTATTTGTAAAAAAAAAGTAATATTTATTACGTGCTACCCTGTTTTATCATTGATAAGAGTAATTCTTCATTTTTTAGCTTTTAGCATGTTCTTTATATCATTAACGTATTTGTCTCTGGCTGTGGCAACTGCCTTATATTTTTCAACTCCTTTTTTTATGTCAATTTTTGCTAGAACGCTTTTAAATGAAACTATTGGTTACAGGAGATGGCTAGCAATTTTTTTTGGGTTTATAGGAGTTTATATTATCTTAAATCCAAATTTATCTGATTTTGATTTTAAAAATTTATTACCACTTTTGTGCGCACTTTTCTATGCTTTGTCGATGACTATCACTAAAATTACATCCGATAAAGATGACACATATACTCAATTATTTTACTTTTACATAATAACCATAATTTTATGCTTTATTATGTATTTTGTTTTTGGCTCAGGTCAATTTGATAAATTTGATGATCCAACAATTAAATTTATTTTTAGAGAATGGTTTAGTAATTTTGACTATACTTTTCAGTATATTGTTTTGATGGGCATTTTATCTTCAATTGCGTTTACATGTGTCTTTAAAGCCTACAGTAATTATTCAACTTCAATTACATCTATATTTGAATATTCATTGATAATTTGGTCAATAATTTTTGGATATTTTTTATTTGATGATATACCAACTATTAGAACTATTATAGGTGTGATCATTGTAATGAGTGCTGGAGTTTATATTTTTTTAAGAGAACAAAAAAAAGCTCAAGAAGTAAATTTAGACACTCCATTAAGAAAATAATTTTATTTTTTAAACTGAATTTATTAAACAAAGGCTTAAAGGAACATAAATGAAAAATGAACATCCAGGAGTTAACTGTCTTTATAAATTTATTGATGCTTTTAATACAGCAGAAAAAAATAAAATTATAACAAACTTACATTTTCCCCATTACGTCCACTCTAATGGAAATGAACCAGTAATTTATAAAAATGGTGAAGATTTTTGGAAATCATTAAAAGTACAACTTGATAGAATGATTAAAGTTGAAAATTGGAGTTTTTCAACTTTAGATAAATGTAAAATTATTAATGAGACAGATAAAATACTTCAATGTGAAGTATATTTTAATAGAAGGTTAATAAATAAAAAAAGTTATGGATCAGCAAAAGGAATTTGGATTTCTACCAATAGAGATGGAATTTGGGCATTACAATTAAGATCAATGATTCCAGTTTCAGGAACAATTAGTTCTTTGGCAGGAACAAATATGACTAATAGTTGAATATATGAAACTTTTTAGAGAAATTAGTGTATTGATAACAGTTAATTATACCGGAAAACAAAAATAATTTTTAAATAAAGATTTTTTAGATGTTTAAAATATATTTTTTAATTTTATTGATAAATACATTTTCTCTTTCTACACATGTAAATGCTGACCCATCTATAAGAATAATTGATGGAGATACTATTGTGCTTAACTCCGAAAAAATTAGATTTTATGGAATTGATACGCCAGAAACAAAACAAACATGCACTGATAATAATGGACAATCATATTCATGCGGAATTAAAGCAACTTTAGAACTTAAAAAAATAATTGGCACAAGAAAAGTGTCATGTATAAAAAAAACAAAAGATAGGTACAAAAGATCTATTTCGATATGTTATGTAGATGGAAATGATATTAATTCATTAATGGTAAAAAAAGGATGGGCACTCGCTTATAGAAAATACTCAAAAAAATATATAAAGGACGAGGTCATTGCCAAATCAAATAAAGCTGGAATGTGGTCTGGAAATTTTATAGCACCTTGGGAATGGCGAAGAATGAAGAATAAAAAAGTTAGATAAATCTAATCTTATTCTACATACCCTTTTGGTAACTTTTTCTTCTTAGGCTTTAACAATGTTTTTAAATGAGCAATTTCTTCGTCGGCCTTTTTAAACTCAGCTTGTTCTTCTTCTCTAACTTCGTCATTAATTCTCTTTTGTGCTCTTAACCTTCTTAATTCATACATTCTATCTTCTTCTTCTTCGGTAAGACTGTTCTCATCTCTTTCCTCTAGAAGCTCAAGCTCAGATTTTTGAGTTTGGTTTTTATCAACGCCGTCATCTTTTTCTTCTATATTTTCATCAGTAACTTTTATTTCTTCTAAATTTTGAACATCTTCTGCAGATGCAACAGCTTCTTCTACATTTACTGTTGGAGCCTCTTCAACAGACGCAACAGCCTCTTCTACATTAACTGTTGGAGCCTCTTCAAC